>DAOSXX010000001.1:0-153423 GCA_035380685.1 Methanothrix sp.
TCCAAAAAGTTTTTAATCAGTCTGGCGAAGTACTCAGTGTGACCCTCCAATGACAGGTCGTGGGTGAGAGCCATTGAAAACCGCTAACGTGTAGCTAATCCGATGAGCTCAGATGAGTGCAGTGCACGAAGTTGGTTTTAGGGTCTTGTTTTCAATGGCCTGCACCCACCACCCAATGACACAAATACACATAAACTCGATAAATTTTTCGTATTGTGAAACGCTTTCTGACATCTTTTAGGGCACCTCGCTGTTTTGTGTGGGTGGATTTCAAGGGATCAGTAATCCTGTGCCTCGGTCGTAACAACTTCATGACATCCAAGAATCGGAACTGTTATGAGGTTCATGGCAGGTATTTGCATGATTGAGTCCACTTATCGTTATCTTGAAGTTAGCCACATGGAATAGAGACGCAGCAGATTTGTGGGATCTTATAAAAATAATTCTTGTCATATTTTGATACTTTTTGATACTATTTATTCCTTTTTGGGAGACTGCGGGCGAGACCAGACTTCTTTCCGAGACCATGTTCGTGGTCCAGTCCAGCATTTAAGCAGGCCTGCTGATCTTCGTGCTCTTCGCCCATCAACTGGCCAGACTGGAGGTTGGCGCTCAAGGAGTGAAGGTGGAGATGAGCACTGAACATGAGGGCTTCGAGGCCTATAGCCTCTCCACAAAGCAGCCATCAGGATCGAAAGATGAAAACCAGACCGAGCTGGCCGCAAGTTTCTGGAAGACCTATTCTCATGCGAAAATCAGTAGGCGACACTTTTGGGGATCAGCACCGCCGCGGCCCGCCCCTCTTCTTTCTCTTCTTCTCAGGCTCGCGGTTCCGGTAGCGGACCAGGTGCCAGTTGTCGATCTCCCAGAGGTCGAGGGCCCGCTCCTCCTCCTTGAGGTAGCCTCGCGCCCTCTCCATCAGCTCGTTCCAGTCCACCTCGTGGCCGTCGAACTCCGGCCCCTCGACGCAGGCGAGCTTGATCTCGCCACCGACGTTGACGCGGCAGGCCCCACACATGCCGGTGCCGTCGATCATTATCGGCATCAGGCTAACCTTCGTCTTGACGCCGAAGGGCTCTATCACCCGAGAGCAGGTCGCCATCATGAAGGTGCAGCCGATGAGGTAAATCCGATCGACCTCTTCGGATTCGAGAAGCTCCCTAAGGGGGTCCTTGGCATATCGAGCGACCCCCACCGATCTATCGCCGGAGGTGATGATCAGTTTGTCGGAGACCACCTCCAGCCGGTCGAGCCAGAAGAGAAGCTCGCCCTCCAACGCCTCGACGATGGAGATGACCCTGTTCCCCACCCCCTTCAGGGCCTTGGCGAGGGCGTAGGCGGGTCCCGCGCCGAAGCAGCCGCTGACGACGACGACCGTCCCGAATCGCCCCAGATCCGCGGGCTTTCCCAGGGGCCCCGCCAGGTTCGCCAGCCTCTGGCCCGCCTCCATGAAGCCGAGCTTCTTTGTGGATAGGCCCAGCTCCTGGAAGACGAAGGTCACAGTCCCCTTCTCGCGATCCCAGTCGGCGACGCTCATGGGTATCCTCTCCCCCGCCTCGTCGATTCGCAGGATCATGAACTGCCCTGGTTGAATCTTCTCGGCGATCTCGGGCGCTCTGATCTCCATCAGCTTGAAGCCGGGGGCGATCGTCTCTTTTCGGACGATCTCGTTTGGGACAGAGCCGACAGACCTTTCGCAAATGGTTTCTTCCATGAGGGTTTTCTCCCACCATACGACGCGAACCGTCCGAATTCGTGGAACGATCCGAATTTCGTATCGCATAAGGCGCCCGCCTCCGGACCTGCCATCCTGGTGGCCGAAAGAGCTTATGGGGGCCTTTCGCGATTACGTCCCCTCGATCTGATGGTTCAAATAGTTTCCCAAACCATTTCTTTCATCGATTCAAAAGATGCATATTAAACTGCATTTAAATCTGAGTAATATTCATAGGCTCCTGCTTCATGTTAAATTAAGACCACGATTTTTGAACCTTTGCCCAGTGGACGTAGCGGCACCCGACGGCCATGAGGCTGCTCAGCAGGGGTCCGGCTCTGGAAAAGGTTAATAGCGTTTGAGGGGTAAGGTTTGCCCGTGGGCTCGTAGGGTAGAGGATATCCTAGCGGGCTTCGGAGAGATCTCTCGAAGAAACCCGCTGACCTGGGTTCGACTCCCAGCGGGTCCGTCCACCTTTTTTGCTCGTTTCGATTCGATTATACAGTTCAATTCAATTCAACTCAACTCAAACTAAACATATCCGAGCAGCAGATCAAAACCTGGCGGAAAACCCTTTTTGCCAAAAGGTCCATCAGAAGGGCGGTGGTGAGGGTTTGGTCGACCTTCTGGGAAAAAAGAAGCTGGAAGAGGAGATAGAGCGGTTGCGGTCCAGGGTGAATGATCTGGAGGAGGAGAACAGTTCCCTCTCCCTCCAGATCGAGAGGCGCGAGGAGAAGATCAGAAAGCTGACGAGCGCGCAACAGGAGACGAGCCTCGCCCTCAAGGCCGCAGAGCAGAGGATCGCCGCCGCCCACGAGCGGGGTGCGGGCGAGGGCGCGAGGGAAGAGGCCGTGACAAAAGATCGAAGTACGGACTTCTGCCGCGTCCTCAAGCCGAAAGAGATGGAGCGGCTCCTCGAAAGGCTTGATGCCGTCCGATCACCGCGAGACGAACTTCTATCGGCCTATATCGCCAGCGGGTCGAACGCTGCTCAGAAGCTATCCCCCGAGATCGACGATCTTGTGAAGCGTGCCGGTTCGGATCAGGAGGTTGCGGTCTTCTCCGACCCCCTCCTCTTCACCATCGCCCTGGTCCCGCCCTTCCCCCTGAAAAAGGACGAGGTTAGGTGGGCCGGGTCCTTTCAGACGGGCCCATTGAGAGAGATGCTGGACACCCCGGTCCTGGTGGTGGCGGCCCACGCCGGCGAGACCCTTTTGGGGGTGGCCCTAGGCGCGGAGGGGTTCGCGGAGCACGCCGTCGTCAAAAGCACCGTCAAGGAGAAGCACACCAAGGGCGGCTGGAGCCAGAAGAGGTTTGAGCGGCTGAGAGAAGAGGACATCCGCCAGCACGCTGACCTGGTTGTGGAGAGGCTACCTCAAATCCTGGAGGGCTATCGGTCGATCCCCGCCTGCGCCGTGGTCAGCGGCGACCCCGCCCTCGTCAAGATGATCGCCCCAGCCATCGACCTACCGATCCTGGAGGCGAGGATCGACCGCTTCGATCAAAAGAACCCCGACGAGCTTTTGGAGGAGGTCTACGGTTTCGTCTGCCTCCGAGGATAAACGAGCTGGAACAGGATGAGCGGGAAGATGACGAGAAGAGGCGGCAAAGTGCATGGAAGGACTATGAGGTGCGGAGGGTTATGAGATGAGAGACTGGGGAAAGGAGAAGACGGCATCTGATCCGGATACTGAGAGAGAAGAGCTGGAGGCTCTGGCGGGAGACTGGGACTGGCACGTGAGAAGGGCCGTCGCCCTCAACTCCAGCGCGCCCCTCGAGATCCTGCGAGACCTGGCGAAAGACAAGGTCCAGTGGGTCCGGGAGGCGGTGGCCGGCAGCCCCCAGGCCGACGCTGAGATCCTCGACCTCCTCTCGCAAGACGGAGACGGCTTCGTCCGGGCGGCCGTCGCCCTCAACTCCTCGGCGTCTCCCGAGATCCTGGAGGATCTATCGGAGGACGAGATGATGGACTTTGACTACTCCCTCTCAAAGAACCGCTACATCACCCAGGAGGGCGTTGCCAAAAACCCGAACACCCCCGAAGAGGTGATCAGAGACCTCTCAGAGCACGCCGACGAGGGCGTCCGGGCAGCGGCGGTCTCAAATCCACGGGTTCCAGGAGACATCCTCTTCAAAAGGAGGATCGATCAGTCCTGGACAGTAAGGACGGCGGTGGCAAAAAGCCCCCAGGTCTCCGTCGAGATCCTGGACTACCTCGCCGCGGACAGGATCCAGGACGTCCGGGCCGCCGTCACAAAAAACCCCAGCACTTCGGCCGACACCCTGGGGGGCCTTGCTGCGGATCGAGACGTGGAGATCCGGGTGGCCGTCGCCCAGAACCCGAAGGCGGACCCCGAGACCCTGGTGGCCCTATCCGGGGACTGGGCCTGGAAGGTTAGAGAGCAGGTGGCGCAAAACCCTTCCGCCCCCGAAGAGGTCGTGAGAGCTCTAGCCGAGGATGGCGATCAGAGCGTGAAGAAAGCGGCGACGGCAAGGCTAGATAGGTAACTACGATATTTTGTCCGGGATCATTTTATCTTGGCATATAAAAATTGGTCCAGGGTCCTATCCTCCTTTACGACGTTTGCGCGCAGTATCCCCTCCCGAATAAAGCCCGATTTTTCGAGTACCCGGACAGAAGCCTGATTTGTGGCGTACGGCTCCGCAAAGATGCGGCGAAATCCAAGCTCATCGAGGGCATATTCGCTCAACGCCGTTACCGCTTCCGTCATTATTCCCCTTCCCCAAAAGGGCTCCCCCAGCCAGTAACCCAATTCTGCGGTGAAGCGATGGACATCTTGCCCCGGCATCAGTCCTATGCTTCCGATGGCTTCTGTCTCAGTGGCGATGGCAAAAGCAGTTCTCTGCACTTTTTGTAGCGATCTGGCGATATAAATAGCAGCATCCTCCTGAGTATACGGGTGGGGAAAGGCATCTCGGAGGTTGAGCCAGATCTTTCGATTGTTGGCATATCGTGCTAAAGAAGGGGCGTCGTCCCTCCTCCAATCTCTAATCATGTATTCCCCTATGCCGCACATGACTGGAATCATCCCACCTCCCGCTTCAGCATCAGCGTCGCCGCCCCGAAGGCGATGACGAAGAAGGCGAGGAGGAACAGCAGATCCGGCACCAGTATCTCCGATATCCCCGCCCCCTTCAGCATCACAGCCCGCAGGGCGTCGCTTGAGTATGTGAGGGGGAGGATGTAAGAGATCGGCCTGATGAAGGCGGGGATCGATTCGAGGGGCCACCAGACGCCGGAGAGGACGACCTGTGGCAGGATCACCATCGGTATGAACTGGACGACCTGAAACTCTGTTCTCGCGAAGTTCGAGAAGAATGCCCCCAGGACCAGGGCCCCCGCCCCCAGGAGCAGGATTACGGCAAAGGCTGTTAGGGGGTTTCCGTTCATGGGAACGCCGAAGACGAAGACGACGACGAGAAAGGTCGTCGCCGACTGGAGGAGGGCGAAGAGGCTGAAGCCCAGAAGGTAGCCTGCCACCATCTCGGGCCTGCTGAGAGGCGAGACCATGAACTTCTCAAGAGACCCCTGGGTCCTCTCCCGGAGAAACGAGATGGCGGCGGTGATGAAGGTGAAGAAGAATACCACCAGGCCCAGGACGGCGGGGCCGACGGAGTCCATCATCTCCAGGTCGTATCCGTATATGTAGCGCTGTACGATCTCGGGGCTTTTCGCCCGAACGGCAGAATATTCTCCAAGGGCGCCATACCTTCCGACGCCGACATCCGATCCAAAGATTCCCTCGCCACCGACGCCTCCGATTCCGCCATCGCGCCCTAGGCTGGCAACGTTTACAGCGCCTCCGGATTCCCCTTCACCTCCACCCCTTTCGCCATTCTGGAGGCCGCTATTGGACAGAAGGCCGCCCCTAACCTCGGCCATGATGGAGCTTGAGATCTGAGGGCTCGACCCGTCGAGCAAGATCCTGACCTCCCAATCTCGCATCACCACCGCCCCGTGGAGCCTCCCTTCGACGATCAGCTTCTCGGCGTCCGACTCAGACCCCAGGCGGAGGAGGTCGAAGTCGTCGACGGACGCGAGGTGGTCTCTAAGATCGTCCTGGCCGCCGAAGTCGACGATCCCGAGGTTTATGCCGGACATCTCCCCCGATAGGGCGTAGCCGAAGAGGATCATCAGGAATATGGGCGCGAAGGTGATGAGGCCGATCGTCCTTCGATCCCGCTTCAGCTGGCGAACGACCCTTCTCGCCACCACGAGAACCCTCTTCGAATTGAGGGCAAGGCCCAAGCCCTTCATCTCTGCACCTCCTCCGCAAGCCTCAGAAAGGCGTCCCCGAGGGTGGGCTCGACGATTCTTATGTCAATGGGATCGACAAGCTCCAGGACCTCTTTGATCTGACCGTGATCTTCGACCTTCACGTGAAGCACTTCTTCGACCACGTCAACCTCAAATCCCCTGGCTCTGAGGTCGGCGGCGTCGGCATCTAGCTCCTTCACCCAGAGCTTCAATATCGGCCGGAGACCTGCGAGCCTCTTCAGCTCTTCGGGGCCGCCCTCCGCCAGCATCCGCCCTCCCTTCATGTACCCCACGATCTTACACCTCTCGGCTTCGTCCATCAGGTGGGTGGTGATGAGGATCGTCGCCCCTCCCTCGGCGAGGTCGTCGAAGAACCGCCAGAAGGCCTCCCGCAGGATCGGGTCGACCCCCACCGTCGGCTCGTCGAGAAGTAGGAGGTCGGGCTCGTGGATCAGGGTGCAGGCGAGTGACAGCCTCTGGTACATCCCGCCGCTGAGAGCGCCCGTGATCCTCTGGCTGTGCTCCGCGAGGTCGACCATTTCCAAAAGCTCAGATATCCTCTCGTCTCTTTCCCTCCCCTCGATCCCGTAGAGGCCAGCGTAAAACTCCATGTTCTCCTGGAGGGTGAGGTCCGGATAGAGGGCCTTGTGCTGGGTCATGTAGCCGATCCGAGGGCGGACCCTTCTGATGTTGGAAATCTGCTCTCCCAGGACCGAAAGGTCGCCTCCGTCGAGTCGGAGGAGGCCGGCCACGGCCCTGATGAAGGTCGTCTTTCCCGACCCGTTCGGCCCCAGGAGGCAGTATGTCGTGCCCCGAGGTATCCTGACCGAGAGGTCGGAGAGGACCCTCAATTTGCCGAAGCTCTTTTGGAGTCCCTGGGCGACGATGCTGTAATCCTCAAAAGAGATAGGGTTCGAGGGGGCCGAATTTTCTCCGTCGTTCAAGTAGCCCATCCCCTTCCGCCGGGTTGATCAGACCCTGCCCTTCTTTCGGCGATGGACCACAACGCCCGCTGCCACCAGAGCCAACAGGGCGACTGCGAAAACAATGACCCAGGAGCCGTCGTCCTCGATCCGCAGATAGGCGTGCTCGGTCTCGGTCAGATCGTCGCTCTTCGAGTCGGAGAACTCAAAGAGGATCGTGAACGAATAGATCTTCTCCGGGACGGCGTCTTTGGAGACGTCCAGCTTGTAGACGAGCTCTGCCGTCTCTCCAGACCTTAGGAGGGGTATCGGGGACTCGTCGACGCTGACGTAGATACCGCTCTCGGGCCGCAGCCTCGCCACGAGGTCTTTGGCATAATCGTCGCCGACGTTCTCGATAGTCACTCTGACGACGTTATCCGTCGATCCGACTTTGAGGCCCTTAGGATCGATCTCCAGCACCTCGAACTCCGCGCCGCTCTCCCGCTCCACCCGGACCTTCAGGGGAAGGGTCTGGCTCTTGCTCTCGTAGAGGTAGAATATGTCGGGGTTTTCGGGGCGGCTCGATTCGGGCTTTGTCGCCACGTCCCACTGGTAGGTGTAGTTGACGACGGCCAAAAGGTCGTAATCGCCGGGCGGCGCGTTCTCGTATACCTCTATCGGAAACTCGAGCCTCGGCGAGACCTGCCCCTCCCGAAGGGTTCCGGCGTAGGCCACCTGCCTTTTCACCTCCAGGGGGGCGTCCTCTCGGCTGCCCGGCACCAGCAGGCTCACCGAGACGTCCTGGGCGCTGGTCCTGGCGTTCTCAAGCTCCAGCTCGACCTTTGCAGCATAGACCTCCTCGGGGGCGGACCGGGCGGGATCCTCGTTCACCTCGATGGAGGTGACCTGTCCCCTGTTCGTCAGCGTCAGGTAGAGGCTCGTCTCCTCGCCCTGATAGACCCTCGCCCGCTCGAGAGTGGCGGCGATATCGGGCGAGCCCTCCACCTTATAGAAGTCGCCAGGAAACCTCTCCAGGGCGTTGGGAGAGCCCTGCAGGACGGCTGAAGTTGGGTGAGCGAAGATCGTCAGAATGACGACGAAAAAAGCTACGGTCCTAATCCAAGGCGAAAGGGCGAAAGTGAGGGATAGGTCCGATGATCCGCGCTTCATGAGATCTCTCCAAGTTTCTGCAAGTCTTGGAGCCGCGAGCTTAAATCCGTTTTGAAACGGAGATTCTGTTTCAAACGCCCATAGTCGGGTTTCAAGGGCCCAAGAGCTCCCAAAAAAAGAAATGAGGACTTTCGGCCCCCATCGCTCCCTATCCCGTCAAAAGGTCTGCGAGCCCCTCTACCTCCTCCATCGAGAAGTCGAACTCCTCACCGGCGAGCCCTGCCCTGAAGATCTCCTTCTTCTCTGGAATGGATGCAGCCACCGTTTTCCCGTCGAGAAACTCGAGCATGGCGGCCTTTCTCTCGTCGTCCACCCGGTTTAGAACGAAGTAGAGAGTCTTTCCGATCTTCTCGGAGATCTCAGCGATCTTCTTTGAGAGGAGAAGCGACTCGTAAGAGGGGTCCAAAACCGCGATGATGTCGTCACATCCCGCCTCGACGCCCCGGCCGAAGTGCTCGATTCCCGCCTCGGTGTCGACGATCACCATCTCTTTCTCGCCCACCGCGAGGTTGTCCAGAAACTTCTTGGAGAGGGCTCCCATGGGGCAGGCGCACCCCTCCCCGAAGTCGTGGATCTTGCCTATGGCCAGAAGCTTGATGCCATCCTTCACAGTCATCGCATCCGCCGGGATGGTGGCAAAGGTCCACTTCTGGTCGAAGAGCGAGACCTGCTCGCCCTCGGTGAAGGAACGCCTCATCTTCTCCATCATCTTCTTTTTTCCGCCGAAATGGTCCATGAGGGAGCTAGGAAGCTCCATTCCGAGCTGGCGGTGCAGCCCGTAGTTGGACTCGTCGCTGTCCACCACCAGAACTCCATATCCTCTCCGGGCCATGCTCTTGGCGAGGAGGGCAGCGACTGTGCTCTTGCCGCTGCCGCCTTTTCCGCATACCAACACTTTCATCCTTTTTCACTTCCTTAGTCAAACTTGGATTAGGCCGATGTCCTAAATCCTCTGAACAATCTTTACACCACTATGAAAGTTTCCTCGCAGTTAGTAGCATTATAGTGAGTGGATATATGAGCATTTTGGTAAATGGTACAAAAAGATAACAAAAAATCTCATCATTCTATGTAAATATTTGAACTAAACGCGTCTATGATGCTCTTTCATATAAAGGAGATCGGGGGTTGAGAAAGCCGAAGCAGAAAAGACGGGAGGAGGACGCCACCCGAAATTTTTAAGACGTGCTTTTTCGTTCTTCGGGAGAAAACTTCGGCACCACCGCGTCTTCCAGGCGTGTCAGGCGGCCTTCCATGAGCACCGCCAAATCTCGAGCCATAAAGCCCACCACCTCGGGATGATGGGAGATGAGCAGATACCCAATCCCCCTATCCCTTTGCAGATCTCGCAAGAGGTGCAGTATCTGGGCCTGAACGGAGACGTCCAAGGCCGATGTCGGCTCGTCCAGGACTAGCACCTCAGGCTCCATCAAAAGGGCACGGGCCAAGACTATCCTCTGGTTCTGACCCCCAGAAAGCTGGGAAGGACGGCGGTCCAGAACCTCGTCCGATAGCCCCACGACCTCCAACGCTTCCTGAACCTTTGCCGTCCGGCCTCCTGGAAACCTCATAAGGTCCAGAACCTCGTCGAGGCTTCGTCTTACGCTTTTCCTCGGATTGAGGGAGCCCTCTGCATCTTGAAATATCATCTGGACCTTGTGGCGGAAAACCGCATAATCCCTTCCCTTAAGATCCCGAATGTCTCGGCCCCTGTACAGCACCTGACCTGTGGTAGGCATCTCCAGACCGGCAATGATCCGGGCCAATGTGGTCTTGCCGGAGCCCGATGGACCCAACAGCCCCAGAGTCTTTCCCTCCTCCAACTCCAGGGTCGCATCATCGAGGACAACCCTGACGCTTCGTCGGAAGTGGCCCCTGGAGAAAACTTTGCCGATTCCCAGCCCCTTCAGCAGCGTAGCCAGCACCTCCAGCGCCTTCTGCCATCGGTCCTCAGTGGCGGCACCCTGGATTCACAACCCTCCCCAACAAAAGGACAGCGGGGATGAAAGGGGCAACCCGAAGGTCGGTGGATCGTAGAAGGGGAATTTCCGGGTATAGGATGGAAGCCCTGCCCCGGCAGGCTCTTTAAGAGAGAAAGGGTGTAAGGATGGCGCGGCAGCTCCAAGAGATCCCGGGTAGGCCCCATCTCCACCACCTCTCCCGCATACATCACAGCTAGGTGATCGGAAATACGACGGGCCACCTCCAGATCATGGGTTATGAGGAGCATAGACGAGAAGTGTAGATCCTTTATTGCATCGATCTCCCGGCATACCTCCCATACCAGCTCCTGATCCAGCCCCTTGGTCGGCTCGTCGGCGATGAGAAGCTTCGGCCCCGTCACGCCGGCGCAGGCGATCATGACCCTCTGGTTCATCCCGCCAGATAACTGGAACGGATACATACTCTCTAGACCACCAAGTCCCAGCCTGGATAACATCGAATCTGCCATGGATCGCGCCTTGGTCTGGGACGTGCCCCATTTAAGCAGAGCTGATTCGGCGACCTGATGTCCGATGGTGTAAACTGGGTTCAGGGCCAAAGACGGGTTCTGAAATATTATGGAGATCTCCCTTCCGCGGATTTTTGCGATCTCCTTCTCCCCCAGGCTTAAAAGGTCCCGCCCGCCGTAGATGATCTGACCCTCAACCTGGGCGTAGCTCGGGAGAAGCTGAAGTATGGACCCCGCCACGACCGATTTTCCGCAACCCGTTTCCCCCACCAGGGCGACGGTCTCGCCGTTCGCCAAATCCAGGCTCACGTCCACAGCGGCATGAACCGTTCCCCCGGATGTGGGGAACCTCACATGGAGATCGCGGATGGAGAGCACCGATTGCCGGGGGCACCTTTCTGCTGAGCCAATCTCTCTTGAGATTTCCATACCCCGGTTCATATTTCCATACCCTGTTTCATATATCTCCGCCCAAACTGCCCAAAACCCTGAATCCCACCAAAAATCCGATTTTGCGATGACTATCATGAGAACGATGACCTTCAAACCAAAACTCAACCCTTAATTCCGGTATCTACCTCGTCCTCCTCCAGAGCAAGGCTAATCATCACCAGCGAAAGGACGAAGAGGGTTATACACATTCCGGGAGGCAGGTACCACCACCAGTAGCCGTTTATGAATCCGCCCCGGCTGAAGGCTAAACTGATGGTGGTCCCCCAGCTCCTGGCGCTCGGATCCACCAATCCCAGGAAGCTTATAGAGGCCTCCGCGATCATGGCCGAGGCCACGGTGAGCATGAACTTGGGAAGGACTACGTGGATGGTGTTGGGCAGGACGTCGCTCAGGATTATGTGATGGGCAGGGAAACCTAGACATCGGGCAGACTCAACAAAGTTCATCTCCCTCACCTGCATCGCCCGGGACCTGACCACCCGAGCCATGGAAGTCCACCACAAAAGCCCCATCAACAGCGCGATCATCCAGAAGCTGGGGCGCAGGAAAGCCGCTAGGGTAATGATCAGAGGGATCTGGGGAATCATGAGCACTACGTCGGTCAAACCCATGAGAACCTCGTCCATCCATCCTCGATAGTAACCGGCGACCAGCCCCACCATCGCCCCCAGGACCGTGGCCAGGATGGCTGCCCCGAAACCCACGGCTATCGAGATCCTGGACCCGTAGATCAGCTCTGATAGCAGATCGTTGCCCATATCGTTTGTTCCCAGAGGATTATGCCAGGAGGGGGGCTGATAAGGGTCGAACCTGGTCCTGGGATCCGCCGGGGAGATCACTGGCGCCAGAAGGGCTGCAGACAGAAATATGGTGAACACCACCAACCCTACAGCTTTGATGGATACGCCAATTCCACCGCCGCTCCTGGCCGAATCTGGGCCTTTCATGGCCCATCTCCACCAAATCCAACTCTCGGATCCACGATGCCATAAACCAGGTCCGCCAACAAGTTAGCGATGATCACCATCACCGTTATGACCAGAAGGGAGCCCTGGAGCACGGGGTAGTCTCGGCAAAGCACCGCATCGTATATCAAAAGCCCCATGCCGTTCATGGAAAACACGATCTCTATGAACAGGGCACCGCTGAAGATGAAACCGAAGTCCAAGGCCAGGAGGGTTATGATGGGCAACAGGGCGTTCTTGAAGACGTGGGCAAAAAGTATGCTGTCCCCAAAAAGGCCCTTGGCTCTTGCGTAAGCGGCATAGAGGGACCTTTTCTCCTGGATCACACTTCCCCTCATTATCATGAAGTTGCGGGATGCAGAGAATAGGGTCATTACCGCAACGGGCAGGAACAGGTGGTGTAGCACGTCCAGCGGGTCACCGGTCTGGTAGAAGCCCTTGAGGGGAAACAAACCAAACTTGAAGGCCAATAGATAAACTGCAATCAAGGAAACGAAATACGGTGGGGAACTGTATAGGATAATGGCGATTAAGGTCTGCAACCTGCATGACCGCGTCCGTTCCCTCCACCCGGCCAGGGCCCCGAGGTATGTGCCTAAAAGGGCACCGAGCACGATGGATGGGAATACCAAGAGCAAAGTCCACCGCATCCTGCTCCATATCAGGTCCGCCACCGAGGAGTGGAAGTGGTAAGAATAGCCAAGGTCCATCCGACCAAGAGCCTTCCAGTAGCTCAAGTACTGGCCGGAGAGGGGCAGGTCCAGACCCATCTTCTGTCGCATGGCATCGGCGGCGGGTCCAGTCAGGGAAACGTCCTCCCCCAAGAGGTTGGTGAGGGTATCCCCTGGCATTAGCCGGGGGATGGCGAAGTTGAGAGACAATATCAAGAAAAGCGCAAGTATGTACCGAGCCAGCTTGACCTTAAATATCATCTCTATCCTCCCATGGCGGAACAAGATCTTTTTCTGGACCTATTTCTGGACCCCGCTTACAGTCGTATATTTCAAACCGGCGTAAACGAGCCCAGATGCTTCCCAGGAGACCCTCAGGCCCGTTGGATCCGAAGTCCGAATCTTAGGGATCAGCTCAACCTGTGGAGCAGGGCATCGTCGCTCCTTACCGACCCACGGCTCTTCCCCTGCGGGAATACTTTCTTCTGAAGGCCCGAATTTGGGTGCGACCCATCCCGGTGATGGCGGGTATGTTTTCAGCGCTTCTGGGAGATAAACGGTACCCATACAGGAGGGCGCAACGATGCCGCCAAACAGCGTCATCGTTCATCCTTCGTCGACCATCTTCAACGCGATGATGATCCCAGCCTGAGAACAAAACCTTCACCCACCCGATCTTCTCGATGCTCCCTTCATCGCCGGAGCCTTTTCGCCAGTCACGTCCAGCAGACAGGTGGCGTTAATCGGCTATGGCGATGCAATGCACAATCCTTATATATAACGTTGATATTTAGACATTATAGTACAAAATCATACATTATGGTGATCCTATGAAATATCTTCAACAGATCGTGGAGGGGAGGGACCTATCCGTCTCCGAGGCTGAAGCGCTCCTCGGCGAGGTATTCGAAGGGGCGACGGACGCCCAGATCGGGGCGCTCCTGATCGCCCTCAAGATGAAAGGCGAGTCGGTCACAGAGATCGCGGGGCTTGCCAGGGCCATGAGGTCTTCGGCGATCCGGATCAGTCCCGAGGTGGCCGGTCCTCTCGTCGACACCTGCGGCACGGGCGGCGACGGGACGAACACCATCAACGTCAGCACCGCTGCGGCGATCGTCGCCGCCTCCTGTGGCGCCTTTGTGGCAAAGCACGGAAACTACGCCGTCAGCTCGGCCTGCGGAAGCGCCAACGTTCTTTCCGAACTGGGCGTCGAGGTCGCCTCGGAGCCCGAGAAGGCGTGTGAGAGCATCGAGACCCTCGGGATCGGCTTTCTGCTCGCCCCCATATTCCACCCCTCCATGAAGCGGGTCGCCCCCATCCGAAGAGAGCTCGGCATGAGGACGGTCTTCAACATCCTCGGACCCTTGACGAATCCGGCGGGAGCGAAGTATCAGGTGATGGGCGTCTACGATCCGTCCCTCTGCGAGAAGCTCGCCGGTGCCCTCAAGATCCTGGGGTCTGAGGGGGCGATGGTCGTCCACGGCTCAGGGCTCGACGAGATCACCAACACCGGACCGACCCTGATATCCGAGCTGAAGGGGGAGAGCCTGAGGACCTACACCATGACCCCAGAGCAGTTCGGCTACCCCCAGGCCTCCCTGGAGGATATCAGGGGAGGAAGCCCCGAGGAGAACGCGAGAAAGCTCGTCGATATCCTCTCGGGAGCCCAAAACCCAGGCAGAGATATTGTAGCCATGAACTCAGGGGCCGCCCTGTACGTCAGCGGGATCGCCGAGACCCTCTTCGCCGGTGCGAGTATGGCGGAGGAGGCGATCGATTCGGGAAGGTCCCTCGATACGCTTAAGAGGATGGTTTCTGCCTGCGGGAGCCCCGGGAAGCTGGAGCGGTTTCTGTGACCAGGGCCAAGATCTGCGGGATCAGGGACGATGGGGCCAGGGACGTCGCCGTCGCCGCGGGGGCCGACGCCGTCGGTTTCGTGGTGGAGATCCCCCGATCAAAACGGAGCATCGATCGGGGGAAGGCGAAACACTTGATCGAGGGTCTTCCGCCCTTCGTCTCCAGCGTGATCGTGGTGGAGCCCGAGTCTGTGGCGGAGGCGGCAAACCTCGCCCTCGACACCGGTGCCGACGTGATCCAGGTCAACGATTCGTTGAGCTTTGAGGATCTGGCGACTCTCAAGGAAATGGTGCCCACGAGGGTTGTGGCGACGGTTCCCGCGAGGCCGGGCGGTTTGGACCATGCCCGGCGGATGGCCGAGGTCGCCGACGCCATCCTCCTCGATAGCCTCGAAGAGGGAAAGCTCGGCGGAACCGGAACCGTTCACGACTGGAACCTGAGCGCAGATCTGGTGAGAAAGGTCGACGTTCCCGTGATACTGGCCGGCGGCCTAAACCCAGAGAACGTGGCGGCGGCCATAAAGACCGTTCGCCCCTACGCCGTGGACGTATCCTCCGGCGTCGAGACCGATGGTGCGAAGGACCCCAAGAAGATCGAGGCCTTTTTGAGAGAGGTGAAATCATGCCCACAACGATAGGTTCCTTCCCCGAAAGGGCGCATAATGCTTTGGAGATGGGGGCCGTGCCCCGGCTCTTCGAGGTCACGGACCTCGTAGACCCCCAGGCCCCCCTCAACCTCTACTGCGCCCTCCGAATGGAGAGGTACCCCTTCCTCCTGGAGTCGGTGGAGAAGTCGGGGCAGAGGGCCAGGTTCTCCTTCGTCGGAGCAAGCCCCGCCGCCGTGGTGACGGTGAAGGGAGATAGGTTCAACATCGAGATCTTCGACGGAAAAGGCGGTCTCAAAGAGGTCCTGGAAAGGAGGCTTGAAACCTCCGCCAGGTTGGACGGAGCAGGTGGGGACGGGAGAGGTGACGACGTATCCGTCCTCTCAGGCGAGATCAGGAGGGGGATGGACCTCTTCGATCTCCTCCGGTCCGCCATTCCCGCAAGCCTCGGTCCCTCGAAGTTCGGGAGGCAGGCCTTCTTAGGAGGCGGGATCGGCTACCTCGCCTACGACCTGGTGGGGGAGAGGATCGAGCGGCCCACAAACTCGGACGCGCCGGACGCGAAGTTCGGGATCTTTTCGAAGAGCTTCGTCTTCGACCACCTCACGGGAAATGTCTGTCTTGCGGTCGCCCCCCTGGTCCCCGAGGACGACCCTGAAAAGATCGCCAAAGAAGCCATCGGCCAGCTCAGAGACCTCGAGTTGAAAGAGCCTGAGGCCGGAGATCTCGCGACGATATCCTTCGACTCCGATCCTGCTGAGCCCTTCGAGGAATCGGTTCGAACGGCCAAAGAGCACATCCTTGCCGGCGACATATTCCAGGTGGTCCTATCCAGGAGGACGAGAGTGAGGCTCGCAAATCCCGATCCCGTCATCCTATATCGGAGGCTGAGAGAGATCAACCCGAGCCCCTACACCTACATCTTTGAGTTCGGAGACGAAAGCCTGGTGGGGGCGTCGCCGGAGACCCTTTTCAGCCTTCGCGACCGAGTGGTCACGACAAACCCCATCGCTGGAACCTGCCCTCGGGGCGGATCTCCCGAGGAAGACGACCTCCTCGCATCAAAGATGCTGGAGGACGAGAAGGAGAGGGCGGAGCACGTGATGCTCGTAGACCTGGGGAGAAATGACGTTCGGTCGGTATCAAAGGCGGGATCGATTCAAGTGGAGGATTTCATGTCGGTTCTGAGATACTCTCACGTCCAGCACATCGAGACGACGGTCCGGGGGACCCTCCGGGACGAGTGCGACCAGTTCGATGCGGCGAGGGCGATATTCCCGGCAGGAACCCTATCAGGAGCCCCCAAGATCCGGGCGATGGAGATCATCGACGACCTGGAAGGGGGGCCGCGAGGCATCTACGGCGGGGGGGTCGGCTACTTCTCTGCCGACGGGTCCGCCGACTTCGCCATCACCATCAGAAGCGTCGTGATCAAGGGCGAGACTGCGATCGTTCAGGCGGGGGCGGGGATCGTCGCCGACTCCGATCCTCACCGGGAGTTTATGGAGACGGAGCGGAAGATGGCCGCCATGAAGCGGGCCCTGGGGGTGGAGCTGTGACAAAAAAGACTATCCTCTTCATCGACAACCAGGACTCTTTCGTCTGGAACCTGGTGGATTACGTCTCCCAGTTCCATCCCGAGACCGAGGTGGTATCAAACCGGATCGAGCCCGCCAAGGTGAGGGAGATCGAACCTTTGGGGATCGTCATCTCTCCAGGACCGGGCCATCCCGCAAACCCAAGAGACATCGGAAGCTGCATCGAGATCATGAAGAGGTTTGAGGGGACCCCGATCCTGGGGGTCTGCCTCGGCCACCAGGCGATAAACCTCGCCTACGGCGGTACGATCAACAGGACGACACCGGTCCATGGCAAGGCTTCCGAGATCTTCCACGACGGCCGGGGCATATTCCGGGGGCTCGAAAACCCCCTGAAAGGGGGACGCTACCATTCCCTGGCCGTCGAGAAGCTGGCGCCGCCTCTGGGGATAACGGCCATGACCTCCGAAGGGGTGGTGATGGGGGTGAGGCACAGAAGCCTTCCCGTGGAGGGTGTCCAGTTCCACCCGGAGTCGGTCCTGACCCCCAATGGAAAAAGGCTGATAATCAACTGGCTGGAGGGACTGGTCAGGTGACCTCCAATGTCGTCAGAGAGATCCTGAGAGATACAAAGGTGAGGCTGGAGGAGATCCCGAAGTCGGGTCCAGAGAACCGGGTGAAGGTCGCCGATCCTCGTGATCTGGCGGCCCAAGCTGCCTCCCTTCGGTCGAGGGGGATAAGCCCCATCATAGCCGAGATCAAGCCCCGAATCCTGAATAGATTCCTATCGCCCTCGGAGGTGGCGTACATCGCTAGAGGCTACGAGGATATGGGGGCGTGCGGGATCTCGGTCCTTACCCAGCCCACCTACTTTCTCGGCTCCCCAGAGAACGCCAGGATAGCTAGGAAGGCCTCCACCATTCCCATCCTTAGAAAGGAGTTCATCCTGGACGAAAGGCAGCTTGACGAGGTCGCATCTGACCTGGTCCTCCTCATTGCCGCCTTCTCCCATCCTCTCGACGATCTGGTGGAGGCGGCCCGGTCCAGAAATATGGAGCCTCTGGTGGAGGTTCACACCGAGGCAGAGCTTGAGGCCGTCCTCAAAACCGACGCCCGGATCTTGGGAATAAACAACAGGAACCTATCGACCCTGGAGGTAGACCTTGAGACCTTCGAGCGGCTGGGACCGATGGCGAAGGCAGCGGGCCTCTTCGTGGTGGCCGAGAGCGGCATCTATTCCCGGGAGGACGTACTGAGGATGGAGGCTGCCGGGGCCGACGCCCTCCTCGTCGGAACCTCTTTGATGAAGGAGCCAGAGCTCCTTATCGCCCTCAACGGGATGAATGCCCTTAATAATGGGCCTTAGAACGCACTAAATATCGCACTAAACATACATTTCATCGGAGCGGATTACAGTTGATGAAGATCACGACGACGTCAGATACGAGGTTTGGGAGGTACGGCGGCCAGTTCGTCCCCGAGACCCTGATGCAGCCCTTAAAGGAGCTGGCGGAGGCCTACAGCCGCCTGAAGGAGGACCCCGAGTTCAGGCGGGAGCTATCCGGCCTCCTCACTCACTACGCCGGAAGGCCGACCCCCCTTTACCATGCCCGGTCCCTCTCCCGAGAGCTGGACCGGAAGGTCTACCTGAAGAGGGAGGACCTGGTCCACGGCGGGGCCCACAAGCTGAACAACGTCCTCGGCCAGGGCCTGGTGGCGAAGGCCATGGGAAAGACGAGGCTCATCGCCGAGACCGGGGCGGGACAGCACGGCGTCGCCTCGGCGATGGTGGGGGCAAACCTCGGCCTTGAGACCGAGGTCTACATGGGCGAGGTGGACATCGAGAGGCAGAAGATGAACGTCTACCGGATGGAGCTATTGGGCGCGAAGGTGATCCCGGTGAAGTCGGGGTCGAGGACCCTCAAGGACGCCATCAACGAGGCTTTTAGGGACTGGGCCGCCAGCTACGAGAACACCCACTACCTGATGGGGACGGTGGCGGGAGCCCACCCCTACCCCCTGATGGTGAGGGAGCTTCAGTCCGTCATCGGGACCGAGGCGAGAGAGCAGATCCTGAAAGCTGAAGGAAGGCTTCCCGACTCTGTCGCCGCCTGCGTCGGTGGGGGCAGCAACGCCATGGGGATCTTCTCGGGATTCCTGGCCGACGATACAAAGCTCATCGCCGTCGAGGCGGGGGGAAGGGGCACCTCCCACGACGATAAGATCGCAGACCACGGGGCCTGTCTCAACCTCGGCGAGGAGGGGGTCCTCCACGGAGCCATGACCAAGATCCTCCAGGACCCCTACGGCCAGATCCTCGAGTCCTACTCCGTGGCCGCGGGCCTCGACTATCCGGGGGTCGGGCCTGAGCTCGCCCACCTGGCGGAGATCGGCAGGGTCACGCCCGCCATCGCCGACGACAAGATGGCCCTGGAGGGGTTCAGGCGCCTCTCGGTCCTCGAAGGGATCATCCCCGCCCTGGAGTCGTCTCACGCCGTCGGATACGCCCTCAGAAACCCCGAATCTCTCGGCGATCTTGCGATAATCAACCTCTCGGGGCGGGGGGACAAGGATCTGACCACGGTGATGGAGTTTGAGGGGAGGAGTGGAAGATGAAGCTCGCCGAGGCCTTCCGTCACCGGCCGCTTCTCATCGCCTACATCTGCGCTGGCGATCCGACCCCCGAATCGACCCCTGAAATCGTGGAGCTTCTGGCGAGGGCTGGAGCCGACGTGGTGGAGATCGGCCTTCCCCACTCTGACCCCATCGCCGACGGGCCGGTCATCCAGGCGGCGGCCCAGAGGGCGATCGAGGCAGGAATGAACACCGACCTGTACTTCAAGATGGCCTCTCGGGTGGGAGCAGACCTGCCCCTCGTCTTCATGGGCTACTACAACATGATCTACCAGCGGGGACTTGACAAATTCGCCACAGACTGCGCCAAGAGCGGCATCACCGGCCTCATAGTCCCGGACCTGCCGCCGGAGGAGGCGGGGCCTTTGAGGGCGGCCTGCCAGCGGGCCGACGTGGACCTGATTTACCTCGTGGCACCGAACACCCCCGCCGAGAGGATCCCCTACGTCGCCGAGAGTTCCAGCGGCTTTCTATATCTCGTCGCTCGGTCCGGGGTGACGGGCGCGAGGGCTGAGGTCCTGCAGTCCACAAAGGCCCTCATCGAGAGGGTGAAGACCGATCTGCCCAAGGCTGTCGGCTTCGGGATATCGACACCAGAGCAGGCCGCCGAGGTGATCCGGGCTGGGGCCGACGCCGCCATCGTCGGGTCCGCCTGCGTCGACCTGATATCGAGGGGGGACCTCGAAGGGCTGGAGGAGCTGATCCGTGGGATGAAATCTGCGATCCGAGAGGCGAGGCCGATAGAGGTGATAGCGAGGGTATGAAGGAAGGAAACGGGATGTCGGGATCTCTCAGCTCGTTTTCCTTTTTTAGCTGCATCTTAAATTCGAAACGTGAGCGGGACAGATTTAAGTGGCGGGATCTTTTTAGGACATGTTACGGCCAGAAATTGCGAGAGATTCACCCGAAATAATGCAAATAATTAACGTAGATGAGACTGTGGCGATCACGGCCTTTCGGCCTTCCTCCCGCCGCCTGCGGGTCGTGGGCGCCCGAGGACCGATCGGCCGGGAGATGCGCGCGGCGTAGTTACGGGTCGGTGGAGGGGATACGCCCGACTGGATAAGAGGATGCTAATTCACCCCCCAGTAACACCCTTTTGAGACGGCTTAAAGAACCGCAACTTTTTTGAACTAAACGATATGTAAATAGTAAGGTTGTATGCGGCGAAAATTGTAAATTAATTAAATAGGAGTGATTTTTATGGGTGACGAGTACTTCTACTGGCGTTGTGAAAACTATGACTGTCAAGCAACGAATAAAATCGAACGCGAACATATAGAGGCAGCGATTCAACGAGGAAAATCGATAGCTATGGTCTGCCCCAATTGCGGATTTGTAAATAGCCCTCAGCCCGGTGCCAAATGGCGCGAACCGAAGGCATGGCTTGAGTGCGTACCCGTCATAGGCTCTGAAAGAAGGATTCCGATAGGGCACACTCCACACGGGTGGGTGGATGACACGGGTCGAGTTTTTAGCCGTACAGAATTTATGAAGAAGTATGGCGTCGACCCGCAGATATACTGGGAGTGGAGACGAAAGGGGTGTCCCAGGGCGATGGATGAATGAAATCTGCTATGCCCTTAGACCCAAATGAAACTCGCTTCTGCTTAAGAGCTGGCCAGCTCCTCGCTCACCGCCCTTCGGCCTCCCCCCAGCTGCCAGCTGTCGAGGGCGTCCTAGGCTCGATCGGCCGGGAGATGGGCGGCGTGGGTTTCGGGGCGGCGGAGATGATGCACTCGACCGGCCTCTTCGTGGCGAGCACGCTCATGGTGGTGCGGGCAGAAGATGGATTGATTTGAGAGAAAAAAAACATTCGGCAGCCATCGGCTAAGACGATAATCGCGGTGTAACGTCTTAAATAGATAGGCCAATTGCGCCTGGCTGCATCAGCGGCGCTTGACCCATTTTGAACGCCTAATAATAGGGCAGACTGGAAAGACTCATGACCCTCTGTGAGCTTGTCTGTGAGTTGGGGTCGATGTTTGATCTGCGAGCGGATAGGTAGTTCTTTTTATTTCTGGCACCCACATGTGCCGGATTTATCTCCAGCGCTCTATCGTAGCATTCCAATGCCTCATCATCTCTGCCCAGGGCAGCTAAGGAAATGCCCATATGATACCAAATATCTGCATTAGTAGCATCAATGCCCAGGGCTTTATCGTAACAATCTATAGACTCGTTAAATCGTCCCATGTTGTTCAAAGCCATTCCTTTTAGATCCCAGACGATCGAATTTCGGGGATCGATCTCCAGAGATGTATTACAGCAATCAATAGCCCCTTCGTAATCCCCCAAAAGGGCAAGGGCGATAGCTTTTCTATCCAATGCTTGTGCATTCTGTGGATTTATCTCGAGGGCTCTGTCAAAGCAATTAACTGCCTCTTGAGGCATGTTCGATTCAATAAGCAAGGTTCCTTTGTTGATCCAGGCGTATGAATTATTAGGATTAATTCCAATCGCCCTTTCGTAACATTCGAGGGCTTCAAGGGGTCGATTTAGTCCCGATAAGGCATCACCTTTAACGACCAAGATCGTATCGTTATCTGGATCGTTACTGAGAATCGAATTAGCGCTAGATAGTGCTTCTTGATGCCTGCCCAGGCGCTCGAGACATATGCATCTATCTACCTGGGCATTCTGGCTCTGACCCAATTCTTCCAGGGCAGCATACCTGTTACACCAGGCCAACCCTTGAGGATTAATTTTGATGGCCATATTAAAGCATTCGACTGCCTCATCGAGTCGTCCCTGGCCCATCAGAAGAAAGCCCTTGTTGTTCCAGGCGGCATCGTCCTGAGGGTTTATTTCTGTGGCATTATCATAACACGCCAAAGCTTCATCGTGCAGGTTCATTTCTTCAAGAATGGCGCCCTTGTTGTTGTAAGCTCCTTCATTTTGGGGATCAATTTCCAGAACGCGATCGTAGCTCGCGAGAGCTTCTTCGCTCCGATCGGAGAAATAGAGGGCATCTGCTCGATATTTCCATGCCTCTGCGTTCTGTGGATCAATTTTGATTGCTTCGTCCATACATCGAATGGCATCTTCGTATTTTCCTAATTGAAAGAAGGTTTTACCTTCTCCAAACCAATCCTCATATGTATACTCTTGAAGCTCCGATGAATCAGTAGCAGCATACGAATCATTTATAATTATTAAATTGGTATTTATAAAAAACATCCCTAAGAGTAATACGCATAATGGTATTTTGGGGATCCCGTTCAAATTCATGAAAAAGCCATATTCACAAGCGTATTTAAAAATTTCTTCGTGGGGCCACCTACTTGAGGATGATTTAAAGAGTATTAAAAGTTGTATATAAAAAGATTTTTTTTCTTACGCGTTTTCGACGTTTTTCTGATCGCAATCTTGCCACCCCATGCCTGGGGCACCCAAATTGGGGCTCGGCCCGCGGCTTTGCGGGCCGTCGACGGTGGTGATGGGCCTGAGCCTCAGCCCCTCATCTTCAGATCTACTGTCGGTGCAGCCGCTCACATCGAGCTCGCCAGGGGCGGGCTTGATCTTCACTCCTATTAATCGAATCTCCCTTCCGCCGCTACACGCTGTCGAAGGCGCCCTTGATTCGATCGGTCGGGAGACGCACGGCGTGGATTCGGGGACGGCGGGATGATGCGCCCGACAGCAGGACGGCGGGGATGGCTGGGCGGCGGTGGCGCGGATATTCATAGTTCCCTGGCAGTAAAAGAGTCTATATATTATATAAAAATATTCTGTGGTTTGTGGCGGTTTTTTGAGAATCTTCGCGATGATTAGATTTTAATAAGAGTGAGTCCAACATTATTTATCAAAGTTAGAGAACTATGCCGGAGACAATAATATGAAAAGATCAGGCAGAGACGTTCCGACCGGAGTTTTCATTCTTGCCGGATTGTTCTTCTTAAGAGGATTCCACAGCTTATTGATTGTGCTCTTCGGCATCATTGTTTTTGTTATAGCTCTCTTGAGAGAGGGATTCGAGGCAGATATGGCATACATTACAGAGCTTGTTCTGGAAGTATCTATTTATGCTGTTATGGGCGGTCTCTTCGTACTTTGTGGTTCGTGGCTGATTTCGCTTCAACCCCGAGGGTGGAAGCTGGCCACGGCCGGATCTGCTGTATATCTTGTATTAGTGTTGGCAAATATCTACCTCGGCGGAAGCTCTGCGGGATTGTGGCATGCTGTAATCGCCGGGATCATTTTAGTTTACCTGAATTTACCGGCCACTAAACGGGTCTTTGGACGTTAATGGATTTCCATGAGAGGCCGATTTTGCTCAAAGGGCGGCTACCGATGATCGCGTCCTACTGGCGTTGCGATCGTCTCCTTCACCTCCCTCCTGCCGCCGCCTGCTGTCGAGGGCGCCCTGGGACCGATCGGCCGGGTAATGGGCGCGGCGAAGGTTTCGGGGACGGCGGAGATGAAGGCGGTGGCGCTGAAAAGATTTTACGGCCTTTCATCTCATAAGATCCCTAAATTCGTCCACGGTCAAATCCGCATCTTTCAGGATGCTTTTCAGGATTTTTGAATGGAGGATCTTTCCTGAGTGGTATGGAATGGTTATCCTAGTCCCCCTTCATTCTTGAAGATTTTATGGCTCCCGCTCTGCCTCGTCAGGTAGAAGCCTGCCCTCTCCAGGGCTCTTATGGCGTCATCGGCGGTGACTCGTGGAAGCTTATCCGTCATACGGCCACTTCAAGAGATGTCAGGCTGACGAATTCGACCTCAGGAAGCTCTTCTCCGGCCTCAAGGATATCCTTAACGTGCAGTGATATCGCGTCCTCTACGTTTTCCAGGGCCTCTTCGTAAGTATCTCCCTGAGTGTAGCAGCCCTGAAGTTCGGGACAGAAGGCAAAGTACCCGTCCTTGTCCTTCTCGATCACCACGGAAAAGCGATAATTCTTCATGCCTTCACCATTTGTGCTCATCAGATTCTGGTCTAATACCTTAAGAGTATTTCGAAGAACCCAGATGACGGCGGAGACGGCGATCGCGGCCTCCGGCCTCCCTCCCGCCGCCCGCGGTCGAGGGCGCCCTGGGATCGATCGGCTGGGAGGCGCGCGCGGCGTGGGTTTTGGGACGATGGAGATGATGCGCCCGATCGGCGTGGTGGTGTGGATGGCGGGCGCCCGATATTCGCCTCGCGCCTGGGGCGAGGGCCGAGATTCTCCCTTCCAGTTTTTCCAGTTTCATCGACGACGCCCTTCCGTCTGATCAGAAGCCCCGGCAAAAATCGCAATCAAAATGCCTTCAGCTTGAATAGTGAGATAAAAAGCGAAATAACTCGATTCGTCAGCGTTCTCTGGCTAAGTCTGATCTAGAATTTTTAAGAACTCATCTTTTCCGATCTTGGCATCGTGGGCGATCTGCCTCAGTATGCCCCTGCCCAAATCTTCGCCGCTGTGGATCGGTATAACCGTTATTCTGCCATCCGGGTGTTTCATCACCAGGTGGCTTCCTTTCTGTCTTGCGATCTCAAACCCCAGTTTGCTCAGGGCCTTTACGACCTTCTCCGCCTTAACCGGTCTCAGCTTCGACAACCTGGACCCCCACAAACTCCCCAGGGACGATCTCTTTCTCCACCTCAAGGTAGAGCTCTATAGCCTCTTTCGCCCGTTCGATGAGATCGTCCAGGCTCTTCGCCTGGGTATGGCATCCGGGGAGGGATGGGACGGTGGCGACGTAATACCCGTCTTCGTCCCTCTCGACGAGGACGTTGAACTTTGACTTCATCTCTCGACTATTTTGCGTCGATATTTTAAATACTTGGTTATTTGATGAGGCCGAGGTTTTTCGCCATAAAGGCCAGGTCATTTCGTGGCGCAGCACGCCGCCTGCGGGTCGAGGGCGCCCCGGGATCGATCGGCCGGGAGGCGGGCGGCGTGGGATCGGGTCGGCGGAGATGATGCGCACGACCGGAGTGGCGGCGGAGATGCAGGTTTACGTCCACGACTCGGGGGAGGGTCGCCGATGACGAGTTCGATCCCGACGTAGGCGTATCTTCGCCGCATTTATATCTCTTAAAGGCCTTATTTTCCAGGTCGGTGAAGAGAATGAGCGAGACTGTTGAGGTGTCCAGGGAGGTCTTCGAGCCGATCTCCATGCTCGTAAGAGACGGCCTCTTCAAGGATGAGAAAGACGCCCTGAGAAGCCTCGTTATGGATCAGGCCGCATCGAAGATCCGCCACTTCGACTCCCTGATCGAAGAGATGCGTGCCAAGTACGATATGAGCTTTGAGGAGTTCGAAGAGCGGATCAGATCGAGGAAGGGCGCCGAGTCGTTCGACGAGTGGGACGACTTCATAATCTGGGAGAGCTACGAGTCAGCTCGCGAATACTGGGCGGGTGTTCAAGCCAATCTCAAAGGCGCCGATCCCTCTTGACCTGAGAAATGTGCCACCCTTTTTGGCATCCTCCCAAAGTCCTCTTACACACTTTTGTTCGAAGTCACGTCATTTCGTGGCCGGGAACGCCGCCCGCGGGTCGAGGGCGCCCGAGGACCGGTCGATCGGGAGACGTGCGCGGCGTGGATTCAGGACGGCTGGGGGGATGCGCACGAACGGCGCTGCAAGGGGATGGCGGCGTGAATGCTGAAAAAGATGACCCGCCCTTTATCTCATAAGATCGACGAATTCGTCGGCAGTTTATTTTTCTCGAAAGCGATCTATCTGAGGCGGGAGCAGCTTCAGGCACTTATCCGATGGCGCATGCCCATCTTGACATCTAGACTATTGGATCGACCACATCGATGAAATCTATCCTCTTGAATGCCCGGTCGTGGGTCATGAGCTTCTCGACCCCAAGCTCTTCCATCGAGGCCAATATTGTGGCATCTCGACCACCAATTCCAGTATGCGAGAGCCTTGCCAGGTATTCTATTGATCTTCGGGCGATGTCTTGATCGAAGTCGACGATTTTCATCGGGTAGGATAGGAAGACGTCCATCTTTTTCTTCCCGTCAGGTCCGAGGTTCTTGATGAGGTAATGGGCGACCTCCATCGCCACCACGGTATTTATGGCCACTCGCTTCCGAGGGCGTTTTCCAACTTCTCCGAGACTATATCGTGCTCCTTGGTGGATCGGTCGAAGTAGTAGCACCAGATGTTGGAGTCGACGAAGATCAGGCTTCCCATATCCTTTTCGCCTCGAGGGGATCTATCTTTGACCTCTCAACGCAACCTCTCAGCTCCCGTTTGAATTCGGCTAGGCTCGCTAAAGGCTTGATCACAACTTTTCCGTCCTCTAGCCCAACCTCCACCTCATCGCCGTCCTTCAGACCCACTTTTTGTATGATTTTTTCGGGGATCAGGAGTTTATCGCCTTCAAGTTTAGCCCTCATCATCTGAGGATCACCAGAGTTCTTTATGAGCCTGAACCTAATTAAATCCCTCTGAAAACTGAAGATCTTGCCAGCGCCAAAGTCGACGAACTGACATTTGAAGTTGATTTTCGTCCAGTTTATGCTATTTCCCTTCGGGCCTTCCCGTCTCTACGGCTGTAAACTCCGCCCCACCATCTCCCGCATCTCCGCGATCCACGACCGACTCTCTTCCGAGCGTACTCGTCACATCCAAAGGGATGCTCCTCCGATGGGCGTCGGATACGCCGTCGTGGGCCTCCGGCCTCCCACCCGCCGCCCGCGGGTCGAGGGCGCCCTGGGCTCGATCGATTGGAAGACGCGCGCGGCGTGGGGTTCGGGCGGCGGGGATGATGCGCACGATCGGCGTAGCGGCGAGGATGCTCTTCCGTCTGATCAGAAACCCTGGCAAAAATCGCAATCAAAATGCCTTCGGCTTGAATAGTACGATAAAAAGCGGAAGAACTCTATTCGTCAGCATTGTCAGGCTAAGTCTGATCAAGAAGTTTTAATAACTCATCTTTTCCGATCTTGGCATCGTGGGCTATCTGCCTCAGTATGCCCCTGCCCAAATCTTCGCCGCTGTGAATCGGTATCACCGTTATTCTGCCATCTGGATGTTTCATCACCAGGTGGCTTCCCTTCTGTCTTGCGATCTCAAAGCCCAGTTTGCTCAGGGCCTTTACGACCTTCTCCGCCTTAACCGGTCTCAGCTTCGACAACCTGGACCCCCACAAACTCCCCAGGGACGATCTCTTTCTCCACCTCAAGGTAGAGCTCTATAGCCTCTTTCGCCCGTTCGATGAGATCGTCCAGGCTCTCCGCCTGGGTATGGCATCCGGGGAGGGATGGGACGGTGGCGACGTAATATCCGTCTTCGTCCCTCTCGACGAGGACGTTGAACTTTGCCTTCATCTCCCGACTATTTTGCGTCGAGATTTTAAATACTTGGTCGTATGATGAAGCCGAGGTTTTTCGCCATAAAGGCCAGGTTATTTCGTGGCCGAGCACGCCGCCCGCGGGTCGAGGGCACCCTGGGCTCGATCGGCCGGGTGATCTGCGGCGTGGGTTTCGGGAAGGTGGAGGTGATGCGCCCGACCGGCGCGGCGGTGGGGATGGGCGGTGAGCATGCTGATATTCACGTCTCTCCTGGGACGGGATCGAGATCGGTTTGGAGGAGGGTCTCGCTTTTCTCGACACCTTACTGTGATCTTCGTCCTCTTTTCGTCTTCGTCGTGGCGAGCTCGATTCAGATGGGAGGTTGGTAGGAGAAGCTCGCGTGTAGTTATGGGGTAAAAACAATCTCCAGTCCACTCGCAGGACTCTGCAAGGGTGTAACGTTTATCATCCAGGTATTTGATTTAGTCAACAATCTCCTTCCGGATCGGGGGCTCGCACCCTCAGCTGCCCTCTTGATCTCGTCAGCTGAGGCAAAACTCGCCTAGGTCCGAGAGAGGGCGGCTTCGACTCGGAAGAGACACTGGAACTTGATTATTCCGACCAAAAATCCTTCATCTCTTGACTTTTCTTGGCGGAACTTGATGGCATGAGATGACCGGATAAAATTAGGTTTTGGTCGCGCTTGGGTCGGATCCCCAATCATTTTTTGCGGAAACTACATATACGAAAATTGCGATACCAGGGTTACAAGTCAATTTTCTATGATAAAATGATTCTGAGATGAATTGAGGTCGAGAGATTTATGTTAGATGGACTCGGTCTTGCAATTGAAAAAACCGTTAAAGTAGGAGACATATTGACCTCGCTAACCATCTTTGTATCATTAATCTTTTTTATAATTTCTATGAATAAAGATAGAAATTTACGCAGAAAACAACAGGCTGATAATGTAAGAAATGCTGCAGCAAAGACGATCAGCAAGTTGGATCGCTGGAAGGAAGCATCCATATCGATGTTTCATTATATGGATATTGTTTTTGCTAAAGCAAGCGAAATGCTTAAGAAAAATTATGATACCGAAGCCGTAAAAGATTTCTTATCCATGCAGCTACTTGTGATAAAGAATAAAACTTCTGAAAAAATGCTGAAGGAAGATATTGAAACAGCTTATGATGAACTTTACGGTTATGATCCATCAGTTAGACCATTTTTTGAGATAGTTTTGACTAAACTCAAGAAAGAAGAACAAGTCATGTTCAAGGGACTCCTAGCAAATACTCAATCAGATATAGCATCATTTTATTATAAAAACGAAAATGAATATCTGACATCGAACCTAAGATCTCAATTAAACAATCGTGTTAAAATGGCTCGTAAAGATTACGAGAAGAGCATAAATGAAATACTTAGACCAATTTCGCACGATCTACTAGAACTTATATCTGAAAAGGATAAGGATATTCTAGCGAAGAAAAAAAACATTTTGAAATAGAATATACGTATCTATTTAGATGGAACGAAATTCCAGGAAAGGATAATGAACTCATAGAAGTTTTAGCGACGAAATTTGGCATTGTTTGGATTAAATCTGCAGAGATAAAAAAATCAGATGATGATATGACCATTGAAGCAAGAGCAGAACCAAAATCCCTTTCATTGAAGCGTAACGATGAGAAAAATGAGGTAATTCTTGAAATCGAAGGGAAAAAAATTTATTATTTTACATTGAAAACGGAAAATAATTCGTTAAACATATACAACAGTCCAATTTTAGATATTGAGCCGGAGTATTATGATTACGCAGATGAAGAATATTTACCTAGTGAAATCGTAGAAGATTCGCTGATGTTTCGGGTGGGTTAAGCTATTAAAGTTAACATATATGTTACACTTAGCGCAAACTCGGAAGATAACGAAATATATCACAAGATATCCCCTTAGATGCAGGACTCATGAGAGTACTTGAACGATCTCGAAGTTATTCGAGTATTAATAGCAAAGGGCATTGTTATTAAATTATCGAATATAGGTGGTTGTATGCACGAAGAGTACGTATATTGGCGTTGCGAAAACCAGGACTGCAGAGCGATAAATAGAATTAAACGTGAAATGATTGAGGAGGTAGCAAAAAAAGCAAAAAGCGTAGCTCTTGTTTGCGCTAACTGTGGCTTTGTGAATTGTCCGCAAACTGGTGATGTATATGGAGGGCGTGGACCAGGTACTTTGCTATCATGCATACCCTTCGAGGGCTCTGAGAGAAAGCTGCCGACAGGACGGACGCCGGATGGGTGGAAAGATTACATGGGCAGGACCCTCAGCGGAAGTGAATTCAGGAAAAAGTACAAGGTCGACCCAGAAATAAATTGGGAGTGGAGGAAAAAAGGCAGTCCCAAAGCCATAGATTAGATGTATAATGCCAACTGAATGAGACATAAAAGCGCCCGCACTTAGGGCGCATTTCCACACATAATTCTCCTTAAGATTGTTATTGAATACAGATTGGGATTTCTATTTAGACTCAAGAGATTAAAGATCGACAACTTAACCCCCGTGAATCAACATCTCCCCCTTCCTGAACTCGCACTCCCCCTCCACCGTCACCCTCTCCGGCAGGCTGCTGAACCTCGCCCGCAAGATCAGATCCGCCAGCTCCTCGCGCATCACCTTAGCGATCCCGACGATGGAGGTGGTGGGCCGGGGGTTCACGTCCACGACCCGGGGGAGGTCACCGACGACGAGATCGATCCCTGCGTAGCCGCGAAGGTCGAGGGCAAGGGCCGCCATCTTCGCCGCCTTCAGGATCTCCTCCTCCCGGTCCGAACGGTAGGGGACGATCCCGCCCTGGTACTCGAAGCCCGCCTCTATGCTCACGAGCTGCTTGTTGACCGTCAGGGGGAGGACCCGGTCGCCTGCGGCGATGAGGCTCACGCTGAGGGATTCGCCCTGGTGGAACTTTGTCGCTATCCGGTCGCCCAGGTTCTCCGGCAGCTTGTCGACAAGCTCCATCCTCTCCGAGCCGCAGCCGAACCTCGGCTTCAGGACGAAGGGGCCTTCGTCATTCGAATCGGCGATCTCGACGACGGGAACGCCCGCCTCTTCAAGACGGCGGGTGCAGGCGAGCTTGTCGGCGGAGAGCCTCGCGGCGGCGGGGGAGCAGCCGAGGTTTGTGGTGCTTTTTTCAAGAATCTTCAGAAATCCAGGCAGAAGCTCGTCGGGAGCGATCACAAGGCCCGCATCTGCGTCAGTCCCGGCGAGAAACTCCTCGAAATCCTCGTCAGTTCTGCCGCCGAGGACGATAGGCCGCCCGGCGCCGATGGAGGCCCCCGCCGTCGGGTAGATGGCGTCGTGGCCGAGCCGCTCGAAGCTCCGGGCGAGGATCGAGAGCATCGCCCTCCCCTCGACCTGGTAGGTCCCCGCTAGATTCGTGGCGACGGCGTACTCGGCGATCAGAACCTTCATGATCTTCTCTTCTGCCGGGATTTTCGATTGGTATCTCAGTACTGCCTGGCGAGAAGGGCGCACTTCTCGGTCTTGGCGCCGCAGACGATGCAGCTTCCCTGGTAGGTCTCTTCAGACCGCCACGGCTCGCCGAGGACCGCGGCGCTGACCTCGTCCTCGATCCTGTGGCCGCACTCCTCTGAGCCGCACCACCCAACCCGAGCGACCCCGGCTTGGGTCTGGACCCTCGCCTCCTCGACCGTCTCGCAGTCCTTCACCTTGCTCTCCTGGAAGGCCTGGGCCTTGGCCATCATCGCCTCGTGGAGGTCGGCGGCTTCCGTCTGGATCGTCTGCTCTAGGTCATCCAGGGGCACCGTCAGCTTTTTGCCGTCCCTTCTAGCCAGGACAGCAACCCCATTCTTTATGTCCCTCGGCCCGATCTCGATTCGAATGGGAACCCCCTTCAGCTCCCACTTGTAGAACTTGGCCCCCGGCCTCTCGTCGCTCTCGTCGATCACAACCCTCATCCCGGCGGCCGCAAGCTTCGCTTTGATATTCTGGCAGACCTCCAGGGTCGCCTCCTTCTCCTTGAAGAGGATCGGGACGATTACGACCTGGACCGGGGCGACCGACCAGGGCAGGACGAGCCCCTTATCGTCGCCGTGAACCGATATGAGCGCAGCTATACACCTCTCGGAGACGCCGTAACAGGTCTGGTTGGCAAACTCCTGCTCGCCAGCCTCGTTCTCGAAGGTTATCCCGTAGGTGGTGGCGAAGTTCGTCCCGAGAAGGTGAGCGGTCCCGATCTGAAGCGTCCTTCCGTCCGGCATCACTGTGTCGAGGGCGATGGAGTAGTCAGAGCCCGGGAACTTGTCCCAGGAGGGACGCTTTGCAAAGAGGAAGGGTATGGCCAGGCGCCGGTAAAACTCGGCGTAGATGGTGAGGGCCGCCTCGACCTGCTCAGCCGCCTCCTCCCAGGATGCGTGAACGGTGTGGGCCTCCTTGAAAGAGGTGATCTCCCGGAGCCTTATGAGGGGCCGGGTGTGCTTCGTCTCGTACCGGAAGGTGTTGACGATCTGATAGATCTTGAGGGGCAGGTCGGCGTGACTTCTCACCCAGAGCTTGAAGATGGGGTAGATAGCCGTCTCGCTCGTCGGCCGAAGGGCGAGCTTGATGTCGAGGGGGCTTGTCCCGCCGTGGGTCACCCAGTAAACCTCGTCCTCGAAGCCCTTGATGTGCTCTGCCTCCTTCATGAACTCCGTCTCGGGGATCAGAAGGGGAAACTGGGTCTCCTGATGGTCGGGGTCGAGAAGCTCTCTCATCAGGTCGTAGACGTTCCTTCGGAGGGCGAAGCCCGAGGGATACCAGACGCACATCCCCTTGACGGGATACCTCACGTCGATTATCTCCCCGGCCTTCAAAAGCTCGTGATACCATTCGCTGAAGTTTTCTTTGCTCGGTAGTTTGGATTCGGTCATTACATCACCGGCGATGATTGTGACTCTAAAATGGGCTCGATGAAAGGTTGAATGAGGATGGGGGTTATGAAGGTCTCGATGACCGCCGCCACGAATAGGAGGAGTACGACCCACCGAAGAAGGCGTATCGCAGCCAAGAGTTCGCCCTCCAGGTCGCCGCCTCTCCCGAGAAGAGTTCTGATCATGAGGTGGCCGAGCCTAAACCCAACCCCTATGCAGACGAGGACCGTGGGAAGCTCGATTATGCCGTGAGGGAGAAGCGCAATGATCACGAAGGCGAGACCTCCGGCCAGCATCGCCTGATGGACGACGAGCCCCATCACGAGGCCGTTCATGACCACCACTATGAAGGGGACGATCCCAAACCCCACCCCCAAAAGCAGGGCCATCAAAGACGCGAAGAGGTTGTTCAGGAATATCGCCATCATCATCTTGGGCGGGGAGAGGTCCAGGATCCACTGCAGCTTCTCCGCCACGTCTCCGACGTAGGTCGCCGCAAGCTCCGGGTTTCGAACCGAGACTACGAACCCGAGGGCCGCCGTCGCACAGAAGAGGTAGACGGACAGGAGTATGTAGGGGCGGATGGACCTGAGGTATGCGGCATCTTCTTTCCAGTTCAAGCGAGATCTCCTCCCCTCTCACCCTCCCGCATTATATAAGATTCTGGCGATTTTGCCGAAACGTGCCGGTTGAAAGACGGCCAACGGCTAACCGGACCAGGCGCCGGCCAGGTAGCTCGCCCCGAAGAGGACGAGAAATGCGCCGCAGAGGGCGAGGGTCCTCCTGTAGTTCGCCTCGGAGAGGAGGGTCCTTCCCCGATCCAGGCTCGTCGAGACGAATGTGTACCAGCCGAAGTCCGCGCCCCAGTGTCCAATCATGAATATCATGGCGAGAACAAGACCCTCTCGAAGCTCCGCCAAAACCAGGGCCGACCCGACGGAGAGCCACCAGATCCAGAAGTAGGGGTTGGCGACGCTGGTGAGAGCCCCCGCCAGGTACGGGTTAGAGGTCGCCCCCTTCTCGGATATCTCCATGGTGGCGGTCTTGCTCCCCTTCAAGGTCAGAAGGCCGAAGAGGATCAGGGCCGTCCCGCCGACGGCGGCGACGATGCCGGTCTCTTCTTCAGCGACAGCGGCCAGCCCTCCGACGATGAGGAGGAATATCACCACCTCAGCGAGGGCGTGGCCCGCCGCCACCTTCGGCCCCATCGTCCACCCCCTCTGAAGGGACGAGTTTATGGTGACCACCAGGGTCGGGCCGGGAGCCAGGGCTCCCGTCAGCCCGATGGTGAAGGCCAAAATCAGGGTCTCTATCGCCCCTTGCATATCCGTCTTCCAGCACTTCTATGGTATCTGAACCTTTCGACCTGGAAATATCGTACGAATTCCGGGAGAATGCGAGTTTGAATTTTGATTTGAACTGGTAAAGATCGATATCAGACCTATCAAACTTGAAAACGCCGCCCTGGGCCAAAACGGGTGAAAAATACGAAAGAAAGACAAATTCAAAACGACTTCGTGCTATTAAACGGCTGAAAAGCCCCATGGACCGGTCGGGATTTGAACCCGAGGCCTCTACCATGCCAAGGTAGCGATCTACCCCTGATCTACCGGCCCGCTGGGCGGGGCATACGCAGACCTATCAAATAAAGATGTCGGTACCCCGCCGCAATGCGACGAGTTTGGATGGGCCTACTGCTCTCTTTTCAGGGTGGACTGGACCGTCTCCACCGCCGATACGACGTTTCTTCCCCAGCGGATCCCGTTCAGGACGTCTTTGACCGTCATATCGTCCACCTTCGGGTAGTTCAGGAGCTTATCGTAGTCCTTCGTGACGGCGTAGTTGTAATGGCCGTAGGCGACCGTCACGCCGTAGGTGAGGAGCTTGTGGGCTCGTCGAGAGGAGGTGTAGACCACCTGGTCGGGATCGTAGACAGCTTCAGCCCCGATCTTGAAGAGCTTCACCGAGAGGTCGTAGTCGTCCAGGAGGGATATGTCCCGATGGCCGCCCGTCCGCCGGTACGTCTCTCTCCTCATGGCCATGTTGGACCCGATCATGTAGCAGAAGTTCAACGCCTTGAGGAGCTTGTAGGAGCTTCGAACGGCCCTCAGAATCTCTGTCCTGAGGTCTCTATCCTGGAATATCACGGGCCCCGTGCTCGCCTCGTGCCGCTCAAGGTTTCTGCTTATGACCTCAAGCCATCCGCTGGGAAAGGCGGTGTCGGCATCGGTGAAGGCGATGATCCGGCCACTGGCCGCCTCGGCCCCATCCCTCCGTGCCCCGCCGATCCCCGGGTGGGTCTGGAAGATCACCTTGTCGGCGTACCTTTCCGCGATCTCGACGGTCCCGTCATCGGAGCCCCCATCGACTACTATGATCTCGTAGCTCTCTATTTCCAGGGATTGATTTATGAGGGACCTCAGGGTCGCCTCTATCTGCTCCTCTTCGTTCAGCGCGGGAACGATGACTGATATCATTCAACATACCTCTGACCGAATAGGTCGGATAAGCCATCAGATAAAGGGCCGAAGCTGCTGCCGCCGCCAGAGAAATCTGGTAGAGACGAGCCGCGGCGAAGGCGAATGCCAAGGATAGGACCGAAAGGCCCCCCAGCATCAGAAGGCCGTTCTTCTCTCCGATCCTCGTCACGGTGGTCGTCGTCGACCCCAGATCCTCAGCGTAATCCACTATCTGATGGGCTATCAGGGCTTCGCAGCCGACTATAAAGAGGACCAGAGATATCAAGATTATCCCTCTTGAGGGGTCTCCACCACATAGGAGAAACCCGGAGAGGAAGGGGATCGCCCCGAACATCAGGCCGTGGCTCGCCGCATCCAGGAGGTATCGTTCCTTCAGCCGGATGCGGCTTGCCGAGTATGCGGTCAAAAGCAGCAGGTTGATCACGACGAAGATGGCGCCCGCGAGGTCCAGGCGAAAGGAGAGGATAAGGGGGAGTGAGACCAGTATGAACATCAGCAGCATGACACCCCTCTCATCGATCTTTCCCGCGGCCAGAGGGTTGGTTCCCGACGCCACCTTGCGACGGTGTTGTCTATCGATCTCGGCGTCGAAGTAGTTGTTGACGACGAAGGCGTAGCTTATGAGGCAGATGTATATGATCAAGATGATTAGCGTCTGGTCCGGTCCCCCTCCGGCCAGATAGGCCCCCGCCAGCGGAAATAAAGGATAGAACTTGATCCAGTCTCTGATGCGAAGCATTCTAAGGTAATCGATCATCTTTTGTCTCTCTCCCCGGTTGAGATGACTGGATTTCCGTACCCCCTTATCTACCTTTTCGAGTCGGGCAGCTTCAATTAACAGGCGACGCCTACCGCGATCTGTCGGGTTCCATCTTGTCCCGGTTAAGTCTTTATAGATCGATCATCTAAAATGTATTCGAGAGCATGATATCTCGGTCGTTTATTCTGGTCTGTCTCATCCTCCTCTTTGCCACGGCCATAGCTGGGGCGGAGGATGAGGGCTACCTGAACGTAGTCGGGCCTTCTGGGACCATAGCTGGCGCCAACTACTCCGAGTACGGATCTGCCTTCGAGGAGTTCATGGGCAGAGCTTCAGCCGAGCGAAACCTCTCTTCCTATCCAGACTACCTCGTCGAATTCCTGGATGAGGGGCCGGAGAGGACTGCGACGAACTACAGCCTCTACTCCCCGGCCTTCGAGATCTTCATGAATCAGAGCAGAGGAAGGCGCGTGAACCTTTCACCCTATCCGGATTATCTGAGCCGGTTTTTGAACCAGAGTTCCGAGAACCTTAGCAGCAGGAGTTGGAACCTTTCGTCCTATCCAGATTATCTGAGCTGGTTTTTGAACCGATAGCGAGATAAGGCGAAATCGAACTCGCCCCTCAAAATCCATCATATGCTTTAGTTTCATCATTCCCTCTCGTCTTCAGCCGATTTCTCCTTCAGGGCCGCCATCCTCGATCTTATCCGATCAAGCCTCTCCTCGATCGCGAGCATCTCCAGCTCCAGGAGGCGGATCTGATCTTCCGCCGGAGCCGACGCCACCGCCTGCGGCTTCGTCTCCTGCCCCCTGCCCGGATTTTGGGCGCTCTCCCTCAGGAGGTAGCTCCCGCCCTCGATCGTTATCCCCAGGCCGTAGACCAAGGCCGAAGCGACCTTCTTTCTTCCGCTCCGAAGGTCGTTCCAGAAGGCCTTGCGTGATACGCCGGTGTAGAGGGCCGCCTCTTGCTGCTGCAGCTCCAGGAGGTCCACCAGGCGTATCGCCTCCAGCTCCTCCAGGGTGATCTTGACGTCCTCGCCCTTCTCCCCGCCCACCGGCTCAAACCGTCTCTTCTCGGGGATCTCCGTGATCCAGCGCTGGCCGCGCCGTCTGCCTCTGCCCGGGCTCATGAAATGGTCGTATCTGGGACGTTATATTTGAAGCTTATTCGCATTTCGCAGCAATGTTTAAATATTAGGTCCCATAAGAGAATTATTGGAACGTGGTCGTGGACGAGCACCGCGACCTCATCAAAAAGCTGAATGAGGTGAAACGAGAATGCCTGGTGGAGATAGAACTGGCCCTGCGGGATCTGGACCCGGAACAGGCAGGGGCATGGGATACTGTTCAGGGTTTGATGCTCCAGGTTACTTCAACGCGGGCTTTGGCAGGCCTTTCGGCGCTGGCAGAGGCGGCGGGCGAGGCCGGGGCAGATGCATTCGAGTCTGGCCTGCATGGCCTGGCGTCGCCGTCGGACCCTATCAGACACCTGTCCCCTCTCCTGAGTTGGAGATGGAAACCCTGGAGGAGATGGCTGAAAGCCTCGAAGCCCAGCTGAAGAGGATAAAGACCAGGCTGGAGGAGCTGAAGGCCGAGAAGTGATCTCCTCCTGGCAAGCCCTCCTTTTCCTATCCCCATTTTTGCTGAATTATTTTACTTTAAAATATCTTACTCTGAAATTCGACTCGGCTCTACGACCTTTCTGGCTCGAGATCGATCATCTCCCAGATCTTCTCCATGTCAAGGTACTTCTCGGTGGCAGAGGCCAGCTCGTCGTACCCGTCGCCCGCCAGGGCCGATCTTCGGTCAAGGTTCTTCCTCGCGTAGAGGTAGTTCAAAAGGGCGTCTCTGAAGTTCTGGTTGTTGAAGAGCCCGTGAAGGTACGTTCCCATGACGAGGCCGCCCTCGCCCACGGCGCCGTCGTCCCCGAAGGCCGGCGGGTCCTGGGTGGTCGTCACGCCCATGTGGATCTCGTAGCCCAGGACCCGTTCCCCCTTTATCGGGCCCAGGATCGGGCCGTCGCCGGTCACCATCTTCTCCACCTGGACGGTCCTCTTCTCGTACCGGTCGAACCGGGTCTCCAGGTCCAGGAGGCCGAGGCCCGGTATGGAGTCTGTGGTGTTCTCGATCCCCATGTCCACGATCGTCTTTCCCAGGATCTGGTAGCCGCCGCAGATCCCCAGGATCGGGACCCCCTCCTCGCGGAGGGCCAGGATCTCCCGGTCGGTCCCGCGTTTTCTCATATCCTCCAGATCTGCGACGGTGTTCTTGGTTCCGGGGATGATGACGGCGTCCGGCCTTCCCAGAGGCTCGCCTGGGCTGACGTATCGGATTTTCGCCTCCCGTTCCAGGGGCTCGAAGTCCGTGAAGTTCGATATTCTCTGAAGCCTGATGATGGCGATCTCGACCTCGTCCTCGCTGCCATATTCTTTGCCACCCTCTCTGCCCTTGCCCCTGCACCCCCTGTCCCCTTTGTCTCCCAGGGAGACGGAGTCCTCGCTAGGCAGGTTCAGGTCGAGGTAGGGCATGACGCCGAGAACGGGAACCCCGGTCAGCTCCTCCAGCATATCTAGCCCCGGCTCCAGGATCGTCGGGTCGCCCCTGAACTTGTTGATCACGAGCCCCCGGACGAGGGGTCTGATCTCGGGCGGGAGGAGCTTCATCGTGCCGTAGAGGCTCGCAAAGACCCCGCCCCTCTCGATGTCTCCCACCAGGATGATGGGGGCTCCGAGCTTTCTTGCGACGTAGATGTTGGCGATGTCCCGGTCGTAGAGGTTGATCTCGGCACCGCCGCCGGCCCCCTCGACGACGATGTAGTCGTAATCCCTCTCAAGCTCCTTGATGGCCCTGTCCACCACCCCTTTCAGTCCGTCGATCTCCTGGTAGTACTCCTCGGCGGACTTGTCGGCGACGGGGACGCCGAAGACGATCACCTGGCTTGTCCGGTCGCCCTTCGGCTTGAGGAGGATCGGGTTCATCACTTCCTTCGGCTCGACCCCCGCGGCCCAGGCCTGGACCGCCTGGGCGATCCCCATCTCCTTCCCCTCGGAGGTGACCCAGGAGTTGAGGCTCATGTTCTGGGACTTGAAGGGGGCAACCTTCAGGCCCCGGTTTTTGAGGATTCTGCAGAGGGCGGCGACGATGGTGCTCTTTCCTGAGTGGGAGGTGGTCCCCAGGACCACGATGAATCGCGTCATGTCCTTTGTGGCAGGGATGGGCAAGTTTATTTGTCTTTTGGAAGGAGGGGTTTTGTGTGAAACGGAGGGGCTTCACCGTACGTGTTGGCGCATTATTTTTGTTTTAAAAACGGTTAAAGGAAAATAGTAAAAAGATGCGCCCCATCGGCGCATGGATCCTTAAAGAGCGTTGACATGGTTAATCTTTGGCTTTGGGACTGCCTCTTTTTCGCCACTCCCAATTTATTTCTGGGTCGACCTTATACTTTTTCCTAAAATTACTTTTGCTAAAGGTCATTCCTCTGTAATCTTTCCATCCGTCAGGCGTGCGCCCCGATGGCAGCTTTCTCTCAGAGCCTTCAAAGGGTATGCACGGCAGCCAAGTCTTCGGCCCTTCTTCAGGCTTCGCCCCGGGTTCAGAATCGTTCACCATTCCGCAGTTACCGCAGACGATGGTCACCGACTTTCCCTTATTTACCGAATCCAGAATCTTTTCACGTTTGATCCGATTTTCCGCCCGGCAATCATAGTTTTCACAGCGCCAGTAAAAGTACTCGTCACCCATGCGATCGACCTCTGCAAACTTAAGCTCAGTGTTATTCTACTAACATATAAGTTTTTTGTTGATGGCGATAATGCGTTCCAGTTCTATGCCGTCAACCGGCCCCATATTGGATATAAGATACTTATATATTGATGTGAAAATTTTGATTCCGGCCAAGCCGAACACCGAATGGAAAAAAGTCCAAGGTTATATGCATCATTTAAGATGCATATAACATATTTATCCAGATGTCTGGACAAATATCTGTACCTCAGAAGTCAAATTTATATCGAGTATTTCTTTATCTAAGTCCGACTGCGGTATCCTCCCAGGATGACTATCGATCTTTTGCTCACGTCTTCAGATCGGAAAAGCTCGGATCTGCTGCCTAAAGGAATAAAGCCCTTTTCCACTTCAGCCTCGACTTCGCTGACCACTTCGCCGACGAAGATATCTTCGTCCTCTTCACCCAGTACTGGAAACTCTCCGATTATTTCCACGGATTCCAGCATCTCGAGCATTTCAGCCGGGCTGAAACCGGTCGGCTTATCCACCATTCCGCCGTCATCCGTAAGCTGTGATTTTACAGAGAAGTTGCCTGACGTCTCGGTCTCGGCTATTTTATTTCCAGTTTTGCCGTCGTCGCTGTCGTCCCAACTCGTTATTCTCTCAGACATCTCGGCCATTTTGGCCGTAATGTCATAATCAGTAGAGACCACATATTCTGATTGGGTTATGGTACTGACCGAATCTATGTTTGAAGCGGAGTCAACTGAAATGAAATGTTCTAGCCCGCTTGGGCTGTTCATCTGGGCATAGTAGCGATTTGTTTTCTCCTGCAGGTTGCTGATGAGATGATATTCAGATCTCAGGTTCGTCGCACTTTCCTGTAAGTTCAAGTTCCTCACGTATTCCTGTTCGCCAGTCCCATTGATAGCGTCCTTTGCAGCATCGGTAGTCGTTCTGGCAGAAAGGCCCCCGTTGCCTTCAACAGAGATTTCCTGTACGAACTCGAGAGCGTCTGCCGCCCCACAGATAGCTACCATCGATACTAATATGATGACTTTCAGCCTCATGAATGACACCCCAAAACTTCTGCTTTATCCTCCCTCTGCAGCCCACAAGCACGACGGGCTTGAGGCAACGCATCCACTTATCCAGCGCCCCTGCAAATCTCGCCGCATAATTTTTAACAGGTACTCTTCAAGCTATATATTTTTATTGTCTGACTCAAAGGATTTGGGTGGTACGCGTGGAATTGGTTGATATATCCAAAAGAGGTTCTGATTGTGGTATGTCCCTTCAGATCCGTCTTGCAATCAAAAGCGCTATCGTTTAGAGTTTACAAGAAATCTAAAGCGAAAAATAAGCCGAACCAAAGAGGTGAGCACTGCCGAAGGCTGTCTTCGACTAGAGTATGTTTACGCCAAAAAAACGTAACAAATCGATTAGAACTAAGCCGATTTTTATACAGAATACACTCTGCAAAAACTTAAAATATAATGAGGGAAAAAAGACTCTGAGATCGAGTCAGCTCTCTTGAAAGTACGAATCAGAAGGAGGTTTGATGCAGTCTCGCGTATATGCTGGGAGATGACCCACCCTCGTTTGGATTCGGACTTCGTGAGCGGAAAGTTGTCATAAAAGTTTGAGATTATAACTGGGTCAGTAGGCATAAACGTTGAGAAGTATGCTAAAGGATAGGTCGGAGGGAAACTGGTCATGAAGGCTTTATTTCTGGTGTTGGTTCTGGCGGCAGCGTTAATTGCGCCGTCCCAGTCACAAATGAGTCCCATCGTCAGTGATGCTAAAATGGGCGCCGTAGATGAGCATAACCCCAAGGGGAAACATATTTTTGAGGATGAGGCCACCTCGCCCATATGTATAAACCAGACATTCGACTCTTCTACGAAAAGTGTCATTTACTATATTTTTGTTAAAAATACGGGTCAAACGAAACTTACAAACGTGATACTGGAGGACGTTTTGCCTGAGTATGTCGTTTATGGCAGATCGTATTACTTCGATCCGGTAGACAAAAATCTCACCCTCACAGATGTGGTGAGCAAAAGAGACGGCACGACAAAGATCCTCAGATGGCATCTCGGAGATCTACAAACAGGGGAAGAAAAGAAGATCCTGGTATCCGTTGATCGCTATGATCTCAACGATCGCGCTGATGACCCAAAAAATGCGGTAAACGTCAAGGCCACCGCCTTAAGCCAATCCGAAAAGGAGGGCTTTGAGACGGCAGCGGAAGAGATCTCTGGCATATCAGTCTACGACATCGTTATCGAAGAAAATGTTGGGGAGAACTTGACTTGCAAGATCACAGTTGAGAACACCGGCAAAACCAAGCTGACGGATGTGGTCCTAAAAGACACCTTGCCCACCGATATGAAATATATCAGATCGAGATACACCGAACCGGTGGAAGAAAAGACCCTTCCAGAACCGACGATAGTAAACAACCTCGATGGCACCACTGAGAGCGTCAGCTGGTTCTTAGGCGACTTTGATTCGAGGACACGAAAATCGATCGAATTGAATGTCAATTGCAGCATTGGCGATTGCTCCAATTGGGAAGACGAGAACCAGGTCGAAGCCAGCGGCTGGACGTCGATAGTTAATAAGATCCCCATAAAGTTAACTAGCGAGAAATTTCAGGAAGCAGAGGATACCCCCGCTGATATGGAAGAAACCATAACATCGCCCGAGGATAACGTCTCTTCCGCAACCCCTGCCGAGATCACCGGTTAGTCGAGCACGTCACGAGCCGGGAGGCCGCTCGCGTCGGACGTCGGCGCCCTCGCCCATGGCGCGGATCGGGATCGGGCCTTCTCCCCCTCGGCGGGAATCCCCGTCCCCTTCCAGGCGGAACTCCGCAGAGGTCCGATCCGGGCCTTCTTCTCGATCGTCTTCGGGCGCAAGCCCTCCTCCCTCCGAGACTTAGGACTCGGCCTCTCAAGATCCTCGTCGGGACAAAAGAACTCTGGACCGCCTATACCGCAGCCTCCGCGACCCAAGCTTGGACCGCCTGGTAGATCCGCGTCTTTCCATCCCTCACAGGCGGGCCCCACACGGAATAGCGAAGAGCCTTAATATTCTTACCTCCATATTCGCCCGATCTGAATCCGATTGAATTCATTTGGAAAAGCATCAAGCGGATTATATCTCAGTCTTTTATAAAAGATTTGGAATATATGAAACAAATTATTCGCAAAAATTTTCTCGAATTCAGCTCTCGTCTTAGCTTCGCAAAAAGCTGGATTGAGAAATTCCTGGACGGAAATATAAGTTCTAATAGTTAGGTTCAGGACTATAAATTCGACAAATTATACCTAAGAAACGCCGGAACGTGATCGTCGACCTCTCCAGAAGTCGTCTAGAAATCAAAAAAAACAAATCAAGAAGCCTAAATCAAACGCATCTTATTTTGCAGATATTTTTGGGAAAAAAAGAAAAAAGGATGTGCAGGCTCGCGCCTACACTGCGGGCATGACCAGGGATCTCTCGCCGGCTGCGCGGAACTCTCTGGCGCCACCCATTCCGTATCCCTTGCGGATGTCGTCCCAGGTGAAGATCAGAGCGGGGTTCGCGAAGCAGACCTTGATCAACGGGTTGCAAGCGTAGGCGTCCATGCGGCCCGCGTGAGCGGCGCTGGAGATGCCTGCGTACTCGCCCTGGTGACCGACGTTCATGGCGTAGTTCGGATAGTTCGCGCCTCTCAGCTCGAGGGGGCTGCCCTCGTCGCCCTGGTAGCTGAAGACGTTGGTCGGACCGCACTGGTCCTGCAGGTCGTATCCGAAGAAGCCCATCCTGCCCCAGCCGTCCTTGTGGATCAGGTGGCTGAGGTACCAGGCAGCAAGACCGGACTGGCTGTTACCGGTCAGGCAGGCAGAGCCGATGGCGCTGGCGGCGGCCATGACCGCAGACCTCTGGGAACCGCCGAAGTGGTCCTCGAGCAGGGTCGGGAAGGCCTCGTACTGCTCCATGGCGTAGAGGGTCGTCTCGGTGGCGATGTCCTTGGAGGTCTCCAGGGTGGCGGGAGCCTTGGCCCAGTCGCCGAACTTGTCCACGCCGTAGTCGCAGGCGTAGTAGGAGAAGTCGTCCAGGACGTCGTTGGTGTAGGCTGCCGTGGCGTACTGGGTGAACCCGACACCACCGGACATGTAGCTGCCCAGCCAGATCTGGTCGTAGAGCATGGCTCCTGCAGCGACGACGTTCAGGGATACCTGTGGCGGGTCGAAGGCCTTGATCCTGGAGGTCTGGACCATGTCGGCGAGGAAGCCAAAGGAGAGTCCACCGGGCTCGTTGGGGCCTCTGGCCCTTCTCGCGGGGAGCATGTCGGACATCTGGATGACCGCAGCGTGCTTGGCGGCGAAGGCCAGGTCAGCCACAGCGGCCTCACCGGCGCACATGTTGTAGGCGTCGATGAAGGTCATGGACAGCTGCATGGCGCTCCACCTGGAGGTGGTACCGCCGTCACAAGTCCTCGAGACGATCGTCGGGATGTGGATGGCCTGCCAGGAAGTCTTGCCCATGGCGGCCTTGATCTCCTCAGCCTGCTCGGCGGGGAAGAGCTTGTTGATGTCGATGATGTACTGGTCGTCGATCTCGTCCGCGAGGTCGTCGTCGCCGGTGAACATCCTGACGTTACAGTCGTCGACGAGGGCGGGGTGGGTCTCAACCATGTGCTCCTGGACCACAGCTGCGCCGGGCATGGCGTGGTTCAGAATCTCGAGATAGTTGTTGATCGTCTCGGGAGTGACCTCTTTGCCCAGCCTCTTCTCCAGCACTTCGTGGGCCATGTCCAGACCGACCACGATGGTCCTCCGGATGTCGTCCCACATCTGCTGCATGGCGGGGTTGTTGACGAAGTGAAGGTCGTCACCCTCTACGATGTACTCCGTGGTGGAGAGCTTGTAGGGGACGAGCTGCCTCTGGCCCAGCGGTACGCCGCCGGCGTGGAGGTAGGGGTTGTACATGGAGATGCCACGCTTGCCCTCCAGCTTCTTGGAGGCCTCCATGAACTCTCTCTTACGGGCGTTCTGCTCGGGACCCAGCCTCTCATAGACGGTCTTTGTGCCACTAAGGTCGAAGTCCTTGCCGAACTTCTTGTTCAAAGCCTTTACGAACAGCTTTTTAGTGTGAATCTTTCCCATCTTATCTCACCACCATTTACTCTGGCCTGAATCCCCACTTGCTTCTGCGCTCCCACATGTGGTGCAGGGTGATCAGTCCCTCATCGAGGGTCCTCTTCTCTGCGGTGCAGGGTCCGCCGAAGGAGATGTTATCGCACCTGAAGATGGTGGTCCTCTTCTTCGCCTCTGCCTCGCTCATCGGCTTTCCGGCGTTGACCTTTCTGTCCAGGGGGATACCGACCTGGTCCTTAACATAGTAGACGTTTCCGTCAGATCCGAGCTCAGTCCTCGCCAGCATGTCGAACATCATGCCGTCTTCGTCGAGCCTCAGGGAGTGGCCGTGGACGGTACAGCCTCTCATAGTGGCCAGAGCGGGGTCGCACATCTCGGTGTCCATCATGACCTTGGTGTACTGCTCGATATCTCTCTCCCTCGCCTCCACGATCTGTCGACCGGAGAGGGTTCCGGGGTCAGAGCCTCTGCAGTTGATGGCTGCCCAGTAGCTCCTGAAGTAGGGGATGGCGGGAGCGTTGTACATGGAGTCAGCAAACTGGGAGTACCTGATCCTGTCTCCAGCGGCTGCGCCGGGGGTCGGCTCTACAAGCTGCCTTATGGGGCAGTCGGGCTCGCCCATCTCGGCCAGGGGCGGGTGGGTGCTGGGGTAGTCTGCGCCGGGAGCCCTGTGGCCCATTATAGTTACTATGTCCGCGTCGGAGATGTCTCTCAGCTTCTCCAGATCACCGGAACAGTGCTTGCGTCTGTTCGCACCAACAGACGTAGTGCCGGGATAATATTGGGGTTTGTATGCCATATCCTAAACCTCCTTGTGAAAATGTTATGAGTCACCACCTGTATCAGACAAAATGGCCAGATCTCTCTCTCTCTTGGCCTTCGGATCGACCAGTCCAAGGATCCTCTTGTCCTCCACCTCGCTCCCGTACTTCGCGTAATCCGAGACGGTAGGCTTGGTGTGAAATAGTTGCTTTCTCTTGATGCTGAAGGAACAGGGCAGCATTCGCTCACATGCCGCCTTTACATCTTCAATGCGCTCTTCGCTCTCTAGCTCCAGCCAGACCCTTCCCACCTTCACCCGGAGCTCAAGGGCCTGATCTCCGAGTTCTAGGAGCATGTTCTTATGTTCCTCAATGGGAATGCCTTTCCCCGGACCGTAGGGCACAGCCTTCGGCAGGTTGGGCCCCTGGATCATGATCCGCAAAACCCCCCCCGACCGATAGATCTCGTCGAGGAGGCGTTGGGCTGTCGCCGGCTTCAGAAACCTTTGAGGGAAGATCTCTATCTGGACCGGTTCCGTGTCTGATTTAGTGACCATGCATACTCAACCTATCTATACAGCCTCCGCAACGGCTACGATAGGCTCGCGGAACTCCTTGATCTCTCCGTAAACGGCTCCGACCAGTCCGGAAGTCATCTCTGGGGTGAACATCTGGGTTCCGGCGTCAAGAGCAACTGCCGCGGACACGCAGGGGATGGCGAATCCTCGAGAGTGCCTCGTCACGACGTGGTTGCCGTTGAAGACGCCAGGTCCGCCGCCGCCGTAGATGGAGTGGCTGAAGAAGGAGAAACCGACGGCGGTTCCCATGACCTTGCCCCAGTCGCAGCCGGGCAGAGCGGTCTCTTTCTCCATTACGTCGTTGAAGTAGAGCAGGGTTGAGGAGACAGCCTGAGCGCCTCGAAGAGCACCACAGTTGACCATGGTGGCTGCGAGAGTGCCCGCGGCACAGTATGCGTTCCACATGGGGACGTCGATTGCCTCATACATGACGAACCCGGAGGGGAGCTTCTCGCCGGCCTTGATGACCTTGTCCTCAAGGGCTCTCTCGACGACGCTGTGGACGACGGTTCCGATAGTTCCGGTCTTGCCGTTGGACTTGACCAGGTCGTAGACCATGTTGTTGGCGTTGAGGCCCTGGTAGGCGAGGCCGAGCATCTGGTACCTCTCGAAGATGCCTATGGCGTTGCCCATCTCGAAGTTTCCGATCTGCTCGTAGATGGAAGAGAGGGCTGCAGCGTTCATGGCGTTCCTCTTGGTGATGGCCGCGATGTGGTTTGCCATGATGTTCCTCAGAGCGAAGCCGAGACCTTCATCGTTCTGGGGGATGTTGAGAACAGAGGCTATGTTTCCGCCAGCCATGGGGACGGTCTGTGGGTACTGGCCCCAGACTGCGGCGTGAACCATGGGGGCTTCAAACATGCCAGCTTTGAACTGCGTTACGAGCGCCTCGACGGTGGCTGCGGCGGCGGCGGTCATGCCGACGACGAACTCAGAGGCCGCGTCGACCCTGGCCGTGGGGATCTGGACGAGGAGCTGCTTTCCTCCACCCAGGACCTGGACGTTGGTGTCGTCTCCAGCATCGACCTGGAGCAGCTTCTTGATGCTGGCGGCGAGGGCGTCGGCGTTGGCGGTGACGTCGTACTTGAGCTCGCGTCCCTTGATCTGCCTGCCCTGCCCTCCGACCTTTCCGGTCTTCAGAGCGTTCTCGATTCCTGCCAGGTTGACAGCAACGGTCCGCTTGGTCAGGTTGATCAGTTTCTTCATCGCTGCGTTCTTGAGTGGGCTGACGGCGCTCAGGTCAACGTCACTCTTTAAAAGAACGCCACGGTCACTATAGAGGTCTATCTTGTCAGACACGTTCTTTTTCCTCCTTTACCTTTTAGCAGAAAACCGAACGAATAGGAGTTGCCGGAGCGAACGGTACGATCTACTCTCCAGTGTTATCATACCCGGCACGATCCACTCTACTTACAGTCTCCCGCCTTACCTTCCATAGTCATATCGCTACTTAAAGTTTTTGCGCGACGCATTTCATAACAATGCATTTATTCGAATATGTTGAAATATGGCTGTCGGAAGGTGAGGAACCTTGAAAAAATGGATATAATGACAAAGTGTGAATCATATTGGCAATATATCTGGATAATGCGGCCTAAAATTAAAAATTAGTCTGCTCATGGATCAAATGATGCTCATATATTAATCCTGATGTACTCTTTATGAACAGCCCATATAATATTAAAATTTGTAGAGTGTGCGCTGAATGTATGTAATTGTGTTACACTAGTTTGACAGTCTCTGACCGTCTGCACATAATATGTGTTATCTGTAAACTGACGGCCTGAAGTTGCCGCGAGGAACGCACGAAACCGGAGAAAAGATCCGGCGAGAAGGCAAGGAGGAAATAAAACGATTGAAGAGGGCGCATCTTTCTCCATCCCGTCTGAAGGAGGCCAAATCTGCGATAAATACTTATACCATCTCCAGAACTGGCGGAGATCGGATGCATCTCATCATTGCGGAAAAGCATAACGTGGCCAAGCGGATCGCCCAAATTCTCGCCAGCTCGAAGCCCAACGTCAAAAGAGTCCGCGGGATCGAGACTTTTCATTTCGACGACAAAGTGGTGATGGGCCTCTCCGGCCATATCGTCGGGGTGGACTACCCCCCGGGGTACAACAACTGGCAGAAGGTGGACTATCGAGACCTGATTCACGCCCAGGTGGTGACGAAGCCCACCCAGGCGAAGATAGTATCCGCCCTCCACGATCTCGGAAAGGAGGCGGACCGGATCACCATAGCCACCGACTACGACCGGGAGGGGGAGCTGATCGGCGTCGAGGCGCTCCGGATAGCCGAAGAGGCTAATCCCAGCATCAAAGCCAACCGGGTCAAGTTCAGCGCCATCACCAAGGGCGAGATCCTCGACTCCTTCGACTCTCCCGGCGAGGTGGACTTTGACCTCGCCTCCTCGGGGGAGGCGAGGCAGGTGGTGGACCTGATCTGGGGCGCGGCCCTGACCAGGTTCATATCCATCACCGCCGGAAGGCTCGGAAAGGGCTTTTTATCGGTGGGAAGGGTCCAGTCGCCGACCCTGGCCCTGATAGTCGATCGGGAGAAGGAGATCGAGGCCTTCAAGCCCCAGCCCTACTGGGAGATATACGCAGACCTGGAAAAGGACCTCCGGGTCAAGCACGAGACGGGGAGGTTCTGGGACGGCGACCGCGCGAGGTCGACGTTCGAGGGGCTCGGCGACGTCGCCGAGGTGGTCTCGATAAAGGAGAAGACGAGGACCGACCGGCCCCCGGCCCCCTTCGACACCACCGCCTTTATCAGCGCCGCAAGCGGCATAGGCTTTTCCGCAGCCAACGCCATGAGAATCGCCGAATGGCTCTATACGAGCGGGTTCATAAGCTACCCGCGAACCGAGAACACCGTCTACCCATCCACCCTCGACCTCCGGGCCCTCGTCTCGATCTTCAAGAAGGGGCCGTTCAGGGAGGATGCCGAGAGAGTCCTTAAGGGGCCGATGAAGCCGACGAGGGGGAAGAGGTTCTCCACCGACCACCCCCCCATATACCCGACGGCTTCGGCCACAAAGAAGGATATGAAAGACGACCAGTGGAAGATCTACGAGCTCGTGGTCAGACGATTTCTGGCGACCCTCTCGGAGCCCTCCCGATGGATCGTCATGAACGTCAAGTTCGATATCGGAGGCGAGCCTTTCAGGGCCATGGGAGCCCGGCAGATCGAGGCCGGGTGGAGGGCCTGCTACCCCTACAGCAAGGCCGCCGAGCAGATACTCCCCCAGCTCACCGAGGGGGAGAGGCTCTCGGTCCTCGGAAAAGAGATCCTCGACAAAGAGACCCAGCCGCCCTCGAGATACGGTCAGGGGAGGCTCGTGAAGCTGATGGACGAGCTGGGCCTCGGGACGAAGTCGACGAGGCACGAGATAATAAGCAAGCTCTACGCGCGAGCCTACGTCCAGGGAAACCCCATGAAGCCGACGAACACCGCTTACGCCGTCATCGAGGCCCTCGAACGCCATTCGCCCACCATCACCAAGCCGGAGATGACCCGGGCCCTGGAGGAGGGGATGACAAAGATCGCCGAGCGGCGTCTCGGGGAGGAGGTGTTGGTGGAGGAGTCGAGGTCGATGCTCGACTCCGTCTTCGACGACCTTCTTAAGCACCAGGAGGAGATAGAGACCTCCCTCCGAGAAGGGCTTCGGACCGACAAGATCGTGGGCACTTGTCCTTCCTGCGGCAAGGAGCTGATCATAAGGAGAGGACGGCGCGGCAGCAGGTTCATCGGATGTACGGGATATCCGGACTGCACCAACACCCTCCCCCTCCCCAAGTTCGGGATGATCGTCGTCACCGACAAGGTCTGCGAGGAGCACGGGATGTATCACATCCGGATAATCAACAAGGGCAAACGTCCCTGGGACCTGGGATGCCCCAAATGCAACTTCGACCAGTGGCAGGCTAAGAAGGCCGAGGAGGCGAAGAAGAAGGCCGAGGTCGACGCCCTCGCCAAGATCCCGGGGATCGGACCCAAGACCCTGGAGAAGCTCGGGGCCGCCGGGGTGAAGACGGCCCTGGACCTGGCCGGAGCCGAGGCTGATGACCTGGCAGAGAAGACCGGCCTCAATAAGAAGAAGATATCCTCGTGGCAGATCGCCGCAAAAGCCATGGCAGAAGAGGCATCCGGCTGCTGAGCAGGCAGCAGAATTTTAATTTGTTTAGCCCGGTTTGTTGTTTGTTCAGGCCGGTTTGTTGTTTGTTTATAATTATTTGGGAAAATGGGCCTGGCCGGATTTGAACCGGCGACCACTCGGTTATGAGCCGAGCGCTCTAACCGGACTAAGCTACAGGCCCAAGAAACGTTTTTGGACGCCGCCAACAGGGCTCGAACCTGTGACGATCTGGTTAACAGCCAGACACTCTACCAACTGAGTTATGGCGGCTCGAACCCTGCCTTTTCAGGCAATCCATTTAAGCCTTTTGATCAAAAGTAGACCACATGCGCGTTCTTAAAACGAGCCTGCGCGGCCAGGAGGGGGAGATCACCCTCGTCCCCGAGTCGATCGACGACCTCTGGCACCTCAAGTACCTGATATCCCCAGGCGACCTCGTCTTCGCCCTCACCCACCGGAAGGCGACCGCCTCCACCGACAAGCTCCGGCCCGAAAAATTGGAGCGAAGGCCCGTGAGGCTCGGGATCAGGGCGGAGTCGGTGGAGTTTCACACCCACTCCAACTGGCTCCGGGTCCACGGCGTGATCGAGGTGGGGCCTGACGTCGCCAGCTACCACACCCTGAACCTGGAGCCGGGGGCCGACATCTCCATCATCAAGAGGTGGAGGCCCGACGAGCTGGCGAGGATCAAAGAGGCGGTGGCCGAGGCGAAAAGGCCGAAGGTGGTGATCGCCCTGATCGAGGAGGGGGAGGCGGCGATCGGTGTTCTCCGCCAGTTCGGCGTCGAAACCGCCTCTGAGATCAGGATGGGCGGCGGCAAGGGGATGGGTGGAAAAGGGGGCGACAGAAGGTCCGAGTTCCTCGACGAGGTGGCGGGGGAGATAAACAGGGTTGCAGTCTCCGACTCCAAGGTGATTTTGGCAGGTCCCGGCTTCACCAAGGAGGACCTGAAAAAGAGGATCGATGCTGCCTACCCAGACCTCGCCTCGCGGATCGTCCTTTACGACGCCACCACCATGGGGGTCTCGGGCTTCCAGGAGGTCCTCCGACGGGGCGCCATCGACAAGATCCTGGAGGAGAGCAGGCTCGCCCTGGAGACGACCCTCATCGAGGACCTTCTCCGGGAGATCGCCACTGACGGCAGGGCGGCCTACGGTCCCGCCGAGGTGAGGGCAGCGGCAGAGCAGGGGGCGGTCGAGACCCTGATGATCTTTGGCGAGCTGGTCAGAAGGCCCGAGATCGACGAGCTGATGAGGACCGTCTCGGACTCGAGGGGGAGGGTCGTCGTCTTCAGCCCGGAGTTTGAGCCGGGAAAGAGGCTCGAAGCTCTCGGAGGGGTGGCGGCGATCACTCGGTACAAGATCGGTGGGTGACGGGATACGTTCTTATATCCATGCGGTTTCGGGTCGGTACGATGATCTCTTGCGACAGGTGCTCTGGACGGGCGGTGATATTTCAGAAGTACTCAGGAAAGCACCTCTGCGCCCATCACTTCGAGGAGGACGTCCACCGGAAGGTGAGGGAGGTTCTTCGGACCTACAGGATCTTCGGGAAGCCGTGCAGGGTAGCGGTCGCCGTCTCCGGCGGCAAGGACAGCGCCTCCCTCCTCATGATCCTTCACAACCTCTTCTCGTACAGGGAGGACGTGGAGCTTTTGGCCGTATCCATCGACGAGGGGATCGAGGGGTACAGACCGAAGACGATCGAGGCTGCGGCGGCTGTCGCCAAAAAGCTCGGGATCGAGCACGTCGTCGAGAGGCTTGAAGATAACTTCGGCGTCACCACGGACCTCATGGCATCCCAGGGCCATCCCCAGGGTCCCTGCAGCTTCTGCGGCGTCCTCCGGAAAGGGCTTATCAACAGAACGACCCGGAACCTGGGTGCTGACGCTGTCGCCACCGGCCACAACCTCGACGACGAGGCCCAGACGGTGATGCTCAACTACCTGAAAGGGGACGTCGACCGGCTCTATCGGCTGAGGCCGAAGAGGGCTCTTGAGGGGATGGTGCCAAGGATAAAGCCGCTCCGGCGCGTTCCCGAGAAGGAGATGGGCATCTACGCCATCACCCACGGAATACCCATCGACACCTCAGCCTGCCCCTACATATCCAGGGCCATGAGGCAGGAAGTAAAGGACCTTCTGAACGAGATCGAGGCGAAGCACCCGGGAACAAAGTACTCGATCATGAGGGGCTTTGACAAAATCCTCGCGCTTCAGCCCCCCGGATCTTACGAGGTCGTCGCCTGCATCCGGTGCGGCGAGCCGTCCAGCGACGGGATCTGCGCGAGCTGCAGGCTTCTCGACCAGATTCGGGCGGAGCAAAGTCTTTAAATGTTGAGGATGGAACGAGAGGAAGCGGGCCTCGGTGGCTCAGCTGGCTAGAGCGAGTGACTTGTAATCACTAGGTCGCGTGTTCGAATCACGCCCGGGGCTTAAATACAAAATCTATTTCGGAGGCAGAACGTGCGTCTGATATTCTTCCTGCTCTTCTCGACAGTGGCGGTGGCATCGGCCGTCGTGGATCCTCTCGCCCTCAACTTCACTGGCGACCTGGACGAGCTAGAGCAGCTTCTGGCCGGAGAGGGGGTCGGGGTTGTGAACCGATCAGCAGGGGATGGGATATTCAACCAGACCCGTTACCCTGCCAGGGCAGACCCCCCCTTCTACCATCTGATGAAAAACGATACTATGTTCCGCGATTTCGAGAACCTCACAGGACCTGTGGAGAGGATTCCCTTCAGCGTCAACGATTCGTGGAACGAGTCCTTCTTCGAGCGGCTCATCCAGGACTGGTGGTGAGGAAGGAAAAGTATAATCCCTAACAGACCGAAACGGGAGGATCTATGAGGGACTTCGCCAAGGAGATCTTAGAGGTGCTGGAGGAGAACGCCAGGGCCACTCCCGGGGAGATCGCCACCCTGCTGGGCCAAGAGGAGGCAGAGGTCGCAGCAGAGATCAAGAGCCTGGAGGATTCGGGGATCATAAGGAAGTACATGACCATGATCAACTGGGAGAAGATCGATGACGGCTACGTCTACGCCATAGTCGAGCTGAAGGTCTCATTATCGAGGGACAAGGGCTACGACGCCATCGCCGAGAGGATCTCCCGTTTCTCCGAGGTCCAGTCCGTCCGGCTGATATCCGGGGACCACGACATATCCTTCACCGTGCGGGGCAGGTCGATGAAGGACGTCGCATTCTTCGTCACCGAAAAGATCGCGACCCTCGAGGGGGTCGAGTCTACCTGCACCCATTTCGTCCTCAAAAGCTACAAGGAGCACGGGGTCATCCTCTACGACAGGGCCCAGCCCAAGCGACTGGTGGTCACCGCATGACGAATAGCGAGATCGGAATAAGCGGCAAAAAGCTCGCGATGGAGAGGCCCACCCTCTGGCGCCCCGATTCCCACCTATCGACGACGGTCAGGGATATGCCTCCATCGGGCATCAGGAAGTTCTTCGACATCGTCGTGGGGATGGAGGACGTGATCAGCCTCGGCGTAGGGGAACCCGACTTCCCGACCCCCTGGCACATCAGGGAGGCGTGCATCTACTCCCTGGAGGGCGGCCACACCTCTTACACCTCTAACAAGGGGCTCATCGAGCTGCGGGAGATCCTGGCGGAGTCGACGGAGAAGGACCTGGGCCTTGAGTACGATCCCGAAGAGGAGATCCTGATCACCACCGGCGTCTCTGAGGCCGTCGACCTCGCCTTTCGGGCGACGATCAACCCCGGCGACGAGGTGATCGTACCCCAGCCCTGCTACGTCGCCTACGTCCCCGACGTCCTACTGGCCGGAGGCGTCCCAAGACCGGTGGCCACCCGTCTATCCGAGGAGTTCAAGCTCCGGCCCGAAGACTTCAAAGACGCCATCAACGAGAGGACGAAGGCCCTGGTCTTGAGCTACCCGAACAACCCCACCGGGGCCATCATGACCCGGGAAGACCTGGAGGAGATCGCGGACCTGGTGGTCGAAAACGACCTTCTGGTCATCTCCGACGAGGTCTACGACAAGCTCACCTACGACGGAAGACACGCCAGCTTCGCCCAGCTGGAGGGTATGCAGGAGAGGACGGTCCTTCTGAACGGGCTCTCCAAGTCCTGCGCCATGACGGGGTGGAGGGTAGGCTACGCCCTCGGCGATCCCGCCATCATAGGCGCCATGACGAAGGTCCATCAGTACACCATGCTCTGCGCCCCCACCATGGCTCAGGTGGCGGCGGTGGAGGCCCTCCGCCGTGGCGACGCGGAGGTGAAGTCGATGAAGCGGGAGTACGATCGGAGGAGGAGACTATTCGTCTCGGAGCTGGAGAGGCTGGGCCTTCCCTGCTTTGAGCCGAAGGGGGCCTTCTACGCCTTCCCGTCCATCGAGGGGACGGGCCTATCCTCCGAGGAGTTTGCAGAGCAGCTCTTAAAAGAGCAGAGGGTGGCGGCGGTTCCAGGAAACGCCTTCGGCGAGAGCGGCGAGGGTTTCATCCGCTGCTCGTATGCGACGTCGAGAGAGGAGATCCTCGAGGCGGTCGACAGGATCGAACGGTTCCTGGCGGAATTGGGGCTTTAACCTGAAAGTCGGGTCCTGACTGGACAAAAGGGTTTAATACCTTCTTTTCGTCTCCGACCTCGATGCTCAAGTCCCGTCTGGTGGACGGAAAGAAGGTGGATCGATCCCTGGCAGCCCTCGCCTGTCTCGGCCTATCCCCCAACGCCTGGACCGTCCTCGCCCTGGCCGTCGCCTTCGGGGGCTTTTTCGCCCTTTGGGACCACAATCTCCTCCTCGGGTTTCTTCTATTCCTCCTGTCGGGGGTCCTGGACATGGTGGACGGGGCGGTGGCGAGGGCGACCGGTCAGACCTCGACGGCAGGAGCCTTTCTCGACGGGGTACTCGACAGGTACGTCGAGGCTCTTCTGATCCTCGGCCTCCTCTTTTACCTCGGCCCCGAGACGAGCTTTTTCATCCCGATCGGCGCGTGGATCGCGATCCTAATCTTCGGCGCCGTTATGACCTCCTTCGTCCGGGCCTACGCCGACCACCGGGGCCTCGTCAAGGATCAGAAGGTATTGGCAAAAGAGATGGGAGGGCTCCTGGAGAGGGCCGAGAGGCTGATCCTCATCTACGCCGGGATGGTCGGGGCCCTCTTCTTCGGGAACGACTGGCTCTTGGGCGCCATCGTCCTCGCGGCGATCCTATCGAACCTGACGGCGGTCCAGAGGATATTTCTCGCGATGAAGTACGGAAGAAGGGGTTAAATCAAGATATGTACAATTTTCAGATGCAATCTCACAAATTTTAAATATTGCAGGTCGCTTGAATTGCATCTCAATGAAAGATGGTTACATATCAATTGTTATAATATCAATAGTTTTGACTGGTGCGGCAGCCTCCGCCGTGACCGTCGATGGTGACGGTGGGGATGACCTCATCAGGATAAGGATATCGGGGTCCACGACGGTTTATCCCCTCGTCGAGGGCTGTGCGAGGTCGTTCTCCGAGGCTAATCCCGAATGCTGGATATCGATCGAAAAGAGCGGGTCGGGCGCTGGAATCGCGGATCTGGTCGAGGGTCGTTCGGATGTGGCCATGAGTTCCAGGGAGATCACCCCCGAGGAGCGTGCGAGTTACGAGACGTCCGGAAAGACCTTCAGCGAGCACTTGGTGGGATACGACGGAGTATGTATCGTCGTCAGCGATCGCGTCTATCGTTCGGGGGTCAGATATCTCAGCAGGGATCAGATCAGAAAGATTTACACAGAAAAGATCACCAACTGGAAGGATGTGGGTGGCCCAGACCATGATATATACGTGCTATCTCGAAGGCCGGGATCTGGAACAAGAGACGTATTCGACCAGGTGATCCTGGGCGAGAATGAGGTCGAGATCGCCAGCATACGATCGGGGCTATCGGGCAACATGGATATCGTAAACGCCGTTATCGACGCAGACTGGGCGATAGGGTACGTCGGGTACAGCTATGTTCAGGAGTACGACCTCAATGCCGTCATGCTTGACGGGACGGCTCCCACCGCAGAGAACATAACCAACAGATCTTACCCCCTGGCCAGAGGTCTTTATCTATGCACATTCGCCGATCCCATTCCACGGGCCGATGAGTTCATCGACTTTGTGAGGGGGCCTGACGGCCAGAAGATTGGCGAAGGCATGGGGTTCATACCGCTTTCAGTAGATGATCAGATCACCTACGGATCTTCAGAAGAGCGTTCGGCGGAATGAGAAAGATCAGCGGTCGGTTTTCGAATAAGTTCTGGAAGATGGTATGGGAGGAAAAGACGGTCTGATGGTTGGCGTTTCTATTGCCATTCACCCCATCACGACCGTTGAACCGGCTCGCTAGATTGGACGCCGCCCTTACAACCGTTGAAAGCGGGAGAGCGGGCCCGAAGGTCGCTCAACCTTAGGGCCCCTTCTGTCGAAATGGGCACAGTTTCGGCACGGACTTTCTTGCGGTGGAGGTCAGGATCTCGCTGCCTAGTGCGGCATTGCATGCTAGGATCATATTTAGTAATAAGCTTTTCGGTTTAATTGTTACATGGCGGTGGGCTCTGACTCGGAAGGTGGGGGCCTATCATATATCATACCCTAAATAGACCGACGCATGTCCGCGTCACCGACTAATTCTGCTCCCGAGATCTGCGCCTTCTGCAACGGCACGGGCGAATCTGACGGAAGGCGCTGCCCTGCCTGCGGCGGCAAAGGAGAGGTGATGGTGGCCACCCCCGCTAAACGGTGCCCACTCTGTAACGGCGCTGGAAGGCTCTGCATCAGGGGGTGCCCCGCCTGCGGCGGGACTGGATGGACGGGGGTTTTTAGGGATTAACCTTCGAGGATAACTCTACCGACAGATGTTCTGCAAACAAAGATTACCAAAAAAAATGATCGAGGAGCTGCCCGGGGAGACGCCCCGCGGGCAGCCTCCGGGACTTCAGTCCATGAGGTCTGGGCTTCCAGTGCAGGTTGCCCTTCCTGAATACAGAAGCGGACTTGAGGCGCTCCGGCAGTTCTTGGCGCTCTGAACGTTGGGATTGTCGCGACAGAAGCCGCTCGGCTCCATGATCGAGCCCGACGATCCCGCCACCATCCCCGTCCGATATTCACCCGGATGGAGGAGGCTCAAAGCGTGGCCGAGCTCGTGGGCGAGATGGTAGTAGTTCACGGCGCCACACGTGCCTCCCGCGCCGACAGAACATCCCCAAAGCCCAGCGGGCATCGGACATGGCACAGCCAGCTGCTGATCGCAGGTCACGATCTTGGCAGAGGCGGTCCCGCTGCTCCAGCATGCTCCGCCACCGTCATAGTATGGGTCCCACCGCTCCACCACGAAGACCTCCACCGCGTCCGCGACGTTGACCTCCGCCCGGAGGTTTGCAGCCTCGGTCTCGCTGTTCAGCACCCGGTAGGCGTTGTTGTTGATGTAGACCGGGGTCCTGGACCGGATCGAGATGCATCTAACGGTTCCGCACCGGTCCCAGATCTCCGCCGATCGGGTCAGAAGGGTGTTGTAGACGGTCCCCGTGGCCGAAGGGTCCGAAGAGCCTGTCCCTATGAAGACCGGCTGGACCAGCAGGATCTCGGTGGGGCTCGTCTCCAGGTACCACCAGAGCTTGGTGATGTCGAGGTAGACCACCATGCTCCGGAGAGATCCGACGACGGAGCGTTCAAGCTCGAGACGGATCTCGGCGTTCATGGTGACCTCGCCCTCGTCCGCGGCCTTCATCGCCTCTGGAAGCCTTCCCTCGATTTTGCCTCCCATCGACTCGGTGTAGGAGAGGAAGAGGTCGCCCTCCTCGGATTTGCTGGGAATGTAGCCCTTGATCTCATCGATCTGGGCGTAGTGGAGGGTGGACTCGAACTCGACCGAAAACTGGCCGGTTCGTGGATCATAGGAGGCCTGGTACTCAGGCTCGTCGCCCTGGGCGACGAGATTGAGGCCGATGACTCCCGAGTCGCCCCTCTTGGTGGCAACCCCGCTCGATACCAGGTTGAGCCTGGTCAGAACCAGGCTGAGATCGCCCCGCTCATCCGGCTCGGCCGCGAAGGTGATCTCGCCCTTGAAACTGGTCTGCTGCTCGCCAGCGTCAGTCGCTACGACCGCCTTGATATCATCCAGGCTTCCGACAAGGAAATAACGTTCTTTCTGCTCCTTAGCCGCCTCTACCGGCTCAGCCGAGCTGAGCCCCGATCTGATGGATGTGTCCAGGGGAGTTTTCAGAAGGCTAGGGCTAGCGGTCTTTTCCATGACGAGATCCGCCCCGAGGCCCGTCCCCGATGTCAACGCCAGGCCCACCATCAAAGCGAGCCCCAAAAACAAGATCGTTTTCAAAATCGCTCACCCGCCAGAAAATGTACCCGAGACTTTATGGACCCCATATCGTTTAAAATTTTCCAGGGTACGAGGCTTCGACATTATTGAGATAGAGCAGGCCGGTGGGCGTGGACCTGTAGCCTCCGGTGACGGGCTCTATCACCAGGGCCCTCTCCAGCATCGCGAGGTGGAAGGCCGCCTGCCTTTCATCGATTCCGAACTCTGCGGCGACATCCTCCGCCGATCGGACGCCCTCGCCGATGAACTTCAAAATATCTCTCCTGACCGCTAGCTGAAGGACCTCCAGGGCGAACCTGTGCCCCTCAGCCGACTCCCACCACCTCGGCTCCTTTCCACCGCCTTCGGCGGGGTCGATCCCCGTTTCCGCTCCGGATCGGACCATTGATCCATCCACCGAACCCATCTTCTCAGAAACCATCTTAAGCCTTTGCCGGACCAGGGCCGAAACAGGGACGAAAGCCCGCAGGCAGGTGACTTGAGGTCGATGAAAGCGGGAAGCAATTTTGAAATATGTTGAGATTCTAAGACGGTCCGCGAGATGACGGCGAAGCATTCCACGGACCTGAGCCCATCGATCTTGATCCGAACCGACCTCCACCCCGGCGACATCGGAATGGTGATCCACCTCCACGGCGTGGTCTACGCCGAGGAGCAGGGGTGGGACTCCACCTTCGACGCCTACGTTGCGGGGCCCATAGCCGAGTTCGTAAAGTCTCGATCGGATCGGGACCGGATCTGGATCGTCGAGCGGGCGGAGGGGGCCGGCGAAGATGGTGGGAGGAGGGCGGCGCGGATCGCCGGGTCTGTCGCCATCGTGAAGGTCTCCGAGACCGAGGCCCAGCTCCGGTGGCTCCTTCTGGCCCCGGAGGTGAGGGGGCTCGGCCTGGGCCGGAGGCTCGCAGAGGAGGCGCTGGCCTTCTCCCGATCTGTCGGGTACAAAGCGGTCTTCCTCTGGACGGTCCAGGGGCTTTTGGCCGCGACGAGCCTCTACGAGTCCCTCGGCTTTGTGGAGACCGATGAGAAGACCTCCGAGATCTGGGGGGACACCGTCACCGAGGTGAGGTACGAGCTTCGGCTTTGAGAATCTTCACCGCCGTACTCGGCAGAAATAGCAGAAAAGCAGAAGAACGAATGTTGGAGATGCTGACTGATGAGTGAGGAGATATTCGAGGCGATCCGAAAGAGGGTCGCAGAGGAGCCCTACGCTAAGAAGATGGGGCTTGTGCTGGTCGAGGTGGCCGAAGGGTACGCTCTTGTGGAGATGAGGTTCACCGAGGATATGGAGAACGTCTTCGGGATGGCCCACGGCGGGGCGATATTCTCCCTCATCGACGAGGCCTTCGAGGTCGCCTCAAACTCCCACGGCACAGTCTCTGTGGCCCTCAGCATGAGCGTCACCTACGTCAGCAGTCCGAAGAAGGGCGACACCCTCCTGGCCGAGGGAAAGGAGGTGAGCAGGTCGAACCGGGTTGCGACCTACGATATCCGGGTCAAGACCAAAGGGGGCGACCTCATCGCCATCTGTCAGGCCCTGGTATACAGAAAGAGGGATCCTCTGCCGTTTCTGTGAGGCCTTTGTCGATCAAAATCGGGTAGGACGATAGTGGTCGCGAAACGATCTCGACCCTATCGCCGAATCGACCGCAGCGTAAAAGAGGCTGAAGGCACTCAGGCGAAGTTTAGTCTTGGATTTTGGAGATCGGGATCGGAGATCGGGATCGGAGAATCCGGACCTCGCTGCCTCACAGTTATCTCGCTAAAGAGAAACTGAAGGCCTTCAGCCGTGAGAGCATTTTCTTCGCTCCGAAGGCGGCGGGAACGAAGGTCACATTTGGTCTCCGACCGAACGTCTCAACGTACTCTCTGGTGACGAAACCAAGATCTTTGAGGTCTTGGCCGTCGAAGCTGATCTTCAGGAAGATGTTCGAAGATACAAACTCGTCGAACTCGGAATCGTTTTCAGGCACCCTTGCAAGAGGGAGATCCTGCCAGGCGAGCCACGAGTAGCACTTCTGAAGCGCCTGGTCGTCCTCTCGTCCTTCCGGCACGGGCCATCCCTGGGCTGTCCATCTGATCCTTTCGGCTATTTCAGCTATGACGCACTTCCCAACGGTCGTCAAATTTCCATCCATCTCTTCACTTATGTCTTCACTCATATCATGTCACTTTTCAGCTTAACGTCTTCTTACTTTGACGTTCTCATGCCCGTTCTATCTGCAATTCCTTCAACCTGGATCGGAGAGTTTTCATGCTTACCTTGTGGACCAGCGATATGGCCACCAGATCTCCGTAGCCTTCTGCTTCCTCTTTGAGCGCGCTGTCCAGATTCTTCCCTTCCGTTGGATTTTGGTTTGGCATCTTATTCATGTATATATCTCCTCAATTTTAAATATCTTGTTAGTTTTGCGCGTACCCGTCCCTGCATGGCTCGATAGCCGCCGCACAAAAACAGCGAGAACGTCAAAAGCCTGCGGAGCTGATAACTCCGCCTTAACTCTGCACTCGCTTCTCACTTCTTCTGTCTTGCCACCAGCATGTCGCAGATCGCCAACCAGAAGATCCCCGTCCCGAGAAATCGAGCAGATCGAAGACGAGAGAGAAACTGTCTGAACTGTCTCTTTGTAAAGCAGTCCCGCGCAGCGAAATCGCTGCGCCGACCGCCAACGACGTTTAAGGCTGATGATAAGTTTAGACCTTGTGGGCTATTGCGAACCTTTGCATGACCTTGTCGACCATTATGGTGGCCTTGTCGCCAACACCGGTCTCTGGAACGAAGATGACAAAACCCTCGATTCTGGCGATGCCGTCTCCTCGCTTTGATATGTCCTCGATCTCAACGTCGTATTCCTTTCCAGCCTCGACTGGCGCAGAGGGGCCAAACCCGCTTGCACCAAAAGAGCCTCTATTATTGCCGTACAAACTTTGCACCATCCTTTGCGAAAAACCATAAAACAGAACAGCTTAACGCGAGGGGCTGGAAAGGCGTGTGACTATTTAAGCCTTTGTACATCTGAAAAGTCCGGCGTCCGCCCCAACCGGGGCCGGTCATCAAATCCCAGCGATGAGGGCCGCCTCCCGTTTTCGGGGGAACGCCCGCCGCTTTCGATAGTCAGGCGTGATCCGGACGACGCTTTTGGGGCGGATGAAGAACTCGACCCCCACCCCCAGGGCCTTTGAGAGGCGGAGGAGGACGCCGGAGCTGGGGGCGTTTATGTCCCGCTCGTACTTGGATATGGCCTGGGCGCTGACCTCGGACCTCTTCGCCAACTCCCGCTGGCTCATGCCTCGAATCTTCCGCGCCTGCTTAATCCGCTCGCCTATGGTCATCTGCCTTTTCTCCGGGTTTACATTTATCCGGGATTATGTTGATTTTGTAAACCGAAAGGGTTTTGGTCCTGGCTGAAAGGATCTAACGTTCGCTGGACTTGGAAGGGTTGTTACAACATGGGAATACTTGTACCGAAACTATGGGATTTAAATAACAGTTCGTATATCTGACTTGCCGAGCTAGTGGGCGGAGTTAAAATGAAAGATATAAAGCGCACATTTCCTGGGTATTATCGGCCTACAGAGGATGAATTCTCTGAATTATGGCGCAGCTCAATATTTGTCTTTGATACTAATGTATTCTTAAATTTATACAGATATGATGCAAATACAAGAGATGAATTAATTAAACTTCTAAGAAAAATTTCAGAATTAGATCGCTTGTGGATTCCTCACCAGGTCGCCTTAGAATATTACCAAAATCGCATTAATGTTATCAATAGCCTTGAGCATTCCTATGCAGACATTAAAAACCATTTAAAAGTAAATTATGATAAGATTAAAAAAGATCTCGACTCGTATACTCGACATCCTATTCTAAATATAACTGATTTAATTGATAAACTTAACGAACATAGGAAAATTATAGAACGCGAATTAGATGCCCTCAAAAAAAACCATCCGAACTGGACTGATGACGACGAAATACAGGCAACCCTAGAAGAGCTATTTGACGGGAAAATTGGTTCACATTATTCGAAGGATAAGCTTGAAGAAATATACACACTAGGCGAGTTAAGATACAAACTTAAAATTCCTCCTGGCTATAGAGATGCGGAAACTAAACATGATTTCACTAAATATGGCGATTTAATATTATGGTATCAGATCATAGAAAAATCGAAACGTGAAAATTTACCGGTAATTCTTATTACCGATGATGTAAAGGATGATTGGTGGCTTAAAATTCATGGAGACAGAAGCCCTCGCCCTGAATTGATTCAAGAGTTTGTCTCTGAGACAGAGAATCGATTTTACATGTATCCTGCGAACCGATTTATGTATTGGGCTAAAGAATACCTGAAAATTGATGTCGACCAAAAATCGATTGACGAAGTCGAAAAAGTTAGATCAATGGATCAGCAATCTCTCGAATATTTTATGAAATATATGTCTGATATAAAATATAGAACGACGCCGCTAGAAGCAGTAGATTTCGCATCTACCTTGGAGGCAATGGATTGGGCGTCTATATCTAAACCGATACCTTATTCGTCAGAGGCATTAGCTACGGCTATCGAAGGAATAAAAAATTATCTGCAAACATTGGATCTCCCTAAATCTGAATCCTGTGAGGCTGATAAAAATGAACATGAAGATTAATTTAAGGTTACGAATGTACCTATGTATTTATTGGGGTGCCTTACAGCTTGCTAATTCGGGGTTATGTCGCCAACAGTTTAAATATATACGTTTATGTAGTTAGATACTAACTTAATCGCCATTCCTCGCAAGAGCGTATATTCTATTAATGATATAACTAATCTGGAGTCCATAGCTCATGATCACAAAAGTCTACATCACCCACTCTGAGGAGGACGAGCCCCTGGCCCGAGAGCTGGCCGACGCCCTCTGGAGGGTGGGGCTTGAGAGCTTCGTCGCCATCTATCGGCGCGCCCGAGGGATGGCGCCGGGCGAGAGGGTGAGGTTTGCGATCCGCCACTCCGACTGCGTCATCGCCCTACTGACCCTGGACGGCGTGGTCTCGCCAAGGGTCAACCAGGAGATCGGCTTTTCTTCCGGGATCGACCAGCTGGTGATACCCCTCCTGGAGACGGGGGCGGAGATGCCCGCCCTTATCAGGCACCTCAAGCCGATTACATTCAGCCGCGAGACTTACTCTGACGCCCTCGGAGAGGTGATACTAAATATACGGGACCTCACGAGCCTCGAGTGGCTGAAGATAAAGTGCCCCCTCTGCGGCGAGGAGATGACCCAGTACCTCCCGCCCCCGGAGGTGGTGGAGAGGGCGGTCCTGTCCGAGACGGGCCTGGAGACGATATGCTCCTACTGCGAGACGCCCCTCACCCTCGACCCCCGGACCTTCAAGCCCGCCCCTTGACCTCGACCTCGTACCTCGACTCAGGTCCAAGCACTCGACTCAAGGCCAGTACCTCGACCATCGACCACGCCCAAGCCAAGGCTCCGTCCACGTCTCGGCCACCGTCCGAACCTCGGACACAGTCCGAGCCTCGACGAAAGTGATGGGAGATATAATATAGGCGTGGAGGCGTGAGGATGGGGGCGAGGCGAGCAACTCATGTTAATAGATGATTATGGGCCGAAAGATCCGGCCTTCAAATTGGATTTTGGACGAGCCTGGAAACGGGCCTCTCAACGGGCCTGCGAATGGGCCTCCGAATCAACCTCTTTTTCTCCTCCAAACCTTTTTATATCAAGAATAGGTCTTGGGGGTAAGATCCGATGATCGGTGGCAGCGAGACGACCATCTTGATCCCATCCTCCACAACGATGGAGTCGCGGGACGAGCGGATACGCACCCTCAAGGTGGGCACGATCGCAAGGGCTGCAGCGGTCTTCCGGGTGGACAGGATCGTCATCTACCGCGACGCGGAGTTCGACGATTCAAGGTTCATATCCCGGGTCCTGCAGTACGCAGAGACGCCCCAGTACCTCCGAAAACGGCTCTTTCCAAGGGAAAGAGATCTGAGGTACGTCGGCATCCTGCCGCCGCTGCGCACCCCTCATCATCCCACAAGCTCAAAGGTTTCAACGCTCAAGGTCGGCGAGTTCAGAGTAGGTTTAGTAGTCGATGAAGTGGGATCTGACAACGGCGCATGGGTGGACATAGGTGTTGAGTGCCCATTGCCCCTCAAGACCGCATCGCGGTACGAAGTGGGGCAGCGCCTGAACGTCAGAGTCTTTTCGCTGAAACCCCTCGCCGCGGAGCCGGTAGACCGATCGGAGATACCTCACTACTGGGGCTACGAAACAGAGGTCATCCCGAACCTGGACGAATACGTCCGCTCTAGCGATAGGCTAGTCGTGGCCACCTCCAGGCAGGGTGTGACAGCGACCCCAGACCTCCTGAGGCAGACGGTACGTCAAGGCCGAAAGCGGGGTCTGGAGGTGGTCTTCGGCTCGCCCGCACGCGGCGTTGATGCGTTCTTGAGCAGCGAAACGATGGAAGGATGTTGCGTGATTAACACCATACCGCATCAGGGAACCGAGACGGTAAGGCTTGAAGAGGCGATAGTGGCCACCTTATCCCAGGTCAACCTGATGCGATCACTGGAGGGCTAAATGGCAACCATACACCGACCAAGACGAGGTTCGCTGGCCTTCAGCCCCCGAAAACGGGCTAAGAGCCAGGTCCCCAGGACGAGATACTGGGCCGCTGGCGAGGAGAAGGCCAGAATGGACGGTTTTGCCGGGTACAAGGCCGGCATGACCCATCTCATAATGATCGACGACAAGCCCAACAGCCTCACAGAGGGCATGGAGGTCAGCGTCCCGGTGACGATCCTTGAGACGCCGCCCCTGAGCATAGCCGCCCTTCGCGTCTACGAGAAGTACAACGGCGGAGTGCGGGCTGCGGGAGAGGCTTGGTCAGAGAAGCTGGACCCGTACCTCGCAAGGTCGATCACAGTCCCCAAGAACAAGAGGGGCACACCCCTCGACGATATCGGGGCTCAAATAGACAAGATGACTGAGCTGCGTCTTATCGCTTATACCAACCCCAAGCTTCTGACGGGCGTTCCCAAGAAGAACCCCGACCTTATGGAGATCCAGGTGAACGGCAGCAATATCGCGGATCAGTTCGAGCTGGCAAAAGGCCTCCTCGGCTCCTCAGTGCCCATATCCAGCGTCTTCGGCACCGGCTCGATCATCGACGTCACCGCCATCACCAAGGGGAAGGGAACTCAGGGTCCCGTCAAGCGCTGGGGCATAAACCTCCAGAAGAGGAAACACTCCCGGGGCGGCAAGCGCCGCCACATCGGTAACCTCGGCCCCTGGAACCCCCACCACGTTAGGTGGACGGTCCCCCTCCTGGGCCAGATGGGCTACCACCAGAGAACCGAGTACAACAAGAGAGTTCTGGCCATGGGATCCGACGGCGGCGAGATCACGCCCGAGGGCGGATTTCCGGGATACGGGATCGTTCGGGGCGAGTACGCCATCATCAGCGGCAGCGTCCCCGGCCCCACCAAGAGGCTGGTCAGGATGAGAAACGCGGTCAGACCCAAGGACGGCACGGCCAAGATGCCCCAGGTCCTCTACGTCAGCACTGACTCGAAGCAGGGATTGTGATGAAGGCAAAGGTTATCGATCTATCAGGAAGCGAGGTCGGAGAAGTAGACCTTCCAAAGGTCTTCAACGAGGAGTTTCGACCAGACCTCATAAAGAGGGCGGTTCTGGCGGCCCAGGCCAACAGGCTCCAGCCCTACGGTCCCAACAACCTCGCGGGCCTCAAGACCTCTGCCCTCTCCTGGGGAACCGGCCGCGGCGCCTCACGAGTTCCAAGGATCATAAACGGCAGGCGAGCTGCACGGGTCCCCCAGGCCAAGGGCGGCCGGAGAGCCCACCCACCAAAGCCCGAGGCGGACAGAACCGAGAAGGTGAACGCCAAGGAGCGGAGAAAGGCGATCCGTTCGGCGATAGCCGCCACCGCGAACGCCGATCTTGTGCGGGCGAGAGGCCACATATTCTCAGGCGAACCCATAGTCGTCGCCAAAGACGACCTGGAATCCGTCGAGAAGACCGTCGAAGTCCGAAAGTTCCTGGTGGCCTGCGGCCTCTGGGAAGACGTCCTGAGAGCAAAAAGCGGCAAGACGGTCCGGGCGGGCCGAGGCAAGATGCGAGGCCGAAGGTACAAGCAGCCCAAGAGCCTGCTGATAGTGGCGGGCAAAGAGGGCGGGCTGATCAAGGCCTCAAGAAACCTTCCGGGCGTCGACATCATCACGGTGGAGAGGCTGAACGCGGAGCTTCTGGCTCCCGGAACCCAGGCCGGACGGCTCACCGTCTGGACCGAATCATCTCTGAAATGGCTGGGTGAGACCTATGGTCATTAAGAGTCCGTTCATCACGGAGAAGGTCACTAACATGATCGACTCCGACAACACCATGGAGTTTCTGGTGGACATCAAGGCCAACAAGACTGAGATCAAAAAGGAGCTGGAAGAGCTCTACGACGTCGACGTGATCTCGATAAGGACGATGATCACCTCCAAGGGCGAGAAGAAAGCGGCAGCGAAGCTGGCCGGCGACGGCAGCGCCAACGAGCTGGCCACCACGCTGGGACTACTGTGAGGTGAGATTATGGGGCACAGATTAATACAACAGAACCGAGGTCGAGGAACTCCAACTTATCGGGCTCCTTCCCACAAGTTCAGGGCGGAGCTGAAGCACGTGAAGGTGGACGGCAACGAGACCGTAAAAGGCCTCGTTAAAGACATCGTCCACGATCCGGCCCGGTCCGCCCCGGTGGCGAGAGTGGTCCTAGACAACGATGAAGAGAGGTACATCCTCGTCCCAGAGGGGGTATACGTCGGCCAGGAGATAGCCTGCGGCGCCTCCGCCGAGATCAAGCCGGGCAACTCCCTGCCCCTGGCGGAGATTCCCGAGGGGATCCCCATCTGCAACATCGAGTCGAGCCCGAGGTCCGGCGGCCAGTTCGCCCGATCCAGCGGAGTCTACGGCATCCTCATAGCCCACGACGTCGGAAAGACCGTCGTCCAGCTCCCCAGCGGAGAGATGAAGTGGCTGAACCCCCAGTGCATGGCGACGATAGGGGTCGTCGCTGGCGGTGGCAGGACCGACAAACCCTTCGTAAAGGCTGGAAAGAAGTATCACAAGATGAAGTCCAAGGCTGGCAAGTATCCCAGGGTTAGAGGCGTGGCCATGAACGTGGTGGACCACCCCTTCGGTGGCGGCGGATGGCAGCATCCAGGAAGGCCCAAGACCGTCAGCAGGAACACGCCCCCCGGTCGTAAGGTCGGGTCCATTGCGGCGCGAAGGACCGGAAAGCGTTAAAGAGGGATTGTTTTGGCGAGGAAATCAGGATCAAGGCTTCCGAAGAGGAAAGAGGAGTTCACCTACCGCGGCCTCAAGGTCGAAGAGCTGAAGAAGCTCAACATGGACGAGATGATGGCCCTTCTTCCCTCAAGGCAGCGAAGAAGGCTGAAGAGAGGCCTGACCAAGGATCACAGAAGGCTCCTCTCCAGGGTCAAGGACAGGGACACGGTGAGGACCCACCTTCGGGACATGATAGTCCTTCCCGAGATGGTAGGAAAGACGATCGAGATTTACAACGGCAAGACCTTCAACCGGGTCGAGATCATGCCGGAGATGGTCGGCCACTACCTCGGAGAGTACTCCCTGACCAGGGCGAGGGTCTCTCACGGCAGCGCCGGCGTGGGCGCCACCCGATCGAGCAAGTTCGTTCCGTTGAAGTGAGGTGGCAACTTTGGGACGACTGAATTATTCCATCACCCCTGAAAAAAAGGAGCGATCGTCCAGGGCCATGGGCACAGAACATCACATATCGCCCAAGCACGCTCTGGAGATCTGCAACGCCATCCGGGGAATGAAGGCCGAGACCGCAAGGGAGTACCTCGAGGACGTTATCGCTCTGAAGAGGCCCGTCCCCTTCAAGCGGCACAACAAGAAAATCCCCCACAGGCGAGGCCTCGTGGGCTGGGACGCCGGCAGGTACCCCCAGAAAGCGGCGAAGGCCGTTTTGAGCGTTCTCGTCAACGCCACCAGCAACGCCGAGTACAAGGGGCTCGACCCCGCCGAGATGAAGATCACCCACGTCTCCACCAAGCAGGGCAGAACCCTGAGAGGCTGGATGCCGAGGGCCATGGGCAGAGCCACCCCCAAGGACACAGAGACTGTATCGATAGAGATGATATTGACCGAGGTGAGCTAACTTGGGCGTAGAGAAGAAATTTGTAGAGGACGGCTTCACCAAAGCCCTGGTCCACGAGTATCTCTCCAAGGAGCTCAGTCGGGCCGGGTACGGCGGCATGATGATGAACAGGACCCCCATGGGGATCCAGATCACAGTATACGCCGAAAAGCCGGGGATGGTCATCGGCAAGGGCGGCAAACTTATCAGAAAGCTGACCCGAGACCTGGACCGAAACTTCAGACTGGACAACCCCCAGATCGACGTCCAGGACGTGGGCAAGGCCGAGCTGAACGCCCAGGTAGTGGCGAACAGGCTCGCAAGCTCCCTGGAGCGAGGCTGGTACTTCAGAAAGGCAGGCCAGACCACCCTCCGAAGGGTGATGGAGAGCGGAGCTCTCGGCTGCGAGATCATTCTCAGCGGCAAGCTGACGGGACCCCGGTCCCGGGTCGAGAAGTTCCTCTCCGGCTACGTCAAGCATTCGGGCAAACCCTCCCAGGAGATCGTGGACCACGGGTACGCCGTGGCGGTGAAGAAGCTTGGGACCATCGGGTGCCAGGTGAGGATAGTGCCTCCCGACGCCATACCGCCCGACAGGTTCGAGATCGCTCCGCCTTCCAAAGAGGCTCCCGAGGAGCCTGCTCCCGCAGAGGAGAAGAAGGACGAGCTGGAGGAGCTTCTGGAATCCGAGACCGCGGGGCCCGTCGAGGATATCGTCGTCGAGGACCTGACCGTCGAGATCGTCGAGGAGGAAGTCCCCGCAGAGGCGGTGGCTGAAGAGCCAGTGACTGAAGTGCCAACCGTCGAAGAGCCGATCGCTGAAGAAGTGGTCGTCGAAGAGACAATCGTCGAAGAAGAGGTCCCAGCCACCACCGAGGAGGAGACTCCCGCCGAACCGATCGCCGAAGAGGCGATTGCTGAAGAGCCAGCCGTCGAGGAGGAGGCACCCGCCTCCGAGGAAGAGCCGAAGAGCGAAGTGTGAGACGAGAGCGTGACTTGACATGGCGATATTCAGGGTCGATGAACTGAGGAATATGAGCCCCGAAGAGCTGGGCGAGGAGCTTGATACCCTCAAAAGCGAGCTGATCCGGGAGAGGGGGCTCGTCGTCTCTGGCGGCGCCCCGGAGAATCCTGGCAGGATAAAAGAGATAAAGAGGTCCATAGCCAGGATCAAGACGATACAGAAGGAGCGTGCGATAGCGTGATGATCACTCCTGAGAATCTCGTCAGACATGAGCTGATAGGCCTCCCGGTGGAGGTCGCAGAAAGCACAAACTCCACCATGGTGGGAATATCGGGCCGGGTGATCGACGAAACCCGTAACACCTTTCTGATCGAGACCAGGAGCGGAGTAAGATGCGTTCCCAAGTCCTGCAACTGCTTCATTTTTACCCTGTCCCAGGGCCTGAAGGTGAAGGCAGAGGGCTCAGTTTTAGTCTCACAACCCGAAAACAGGATTAACAAAAGAATACGGAGATCGAGGTGGAAATTATGAGGGATGTCGGACTGGGCGTCAAGTCACCTGAGAAGGCCTGTGACGATCCAAAATGTCCCTTTCACGGAGAGCTTTCCGTTCGCGGTCAGGTTTTTGACGGAACGGTGGTCAGCGACAAGATGACCGATACTGTGGTGGTCTTGCGCGAGTTCGAAAGGAAGATGACGAAGTACGATAGGTACGAGAAGAGGCGGTCGAAGCTTCACGCCCACAACCCGCCCTGCCTGAAGGCGAAGGTCGGCGACGTGGTCAAGGTAGCCGAGTGCAGACCCCTCAGCAAGACCAAGTCCTTCGTGGTGGTGGAGGTCGTGCGATGAAGGGTCTGAAGGCCAGTATCCCAAGGCCGATCAACGCCGGAGCGCGCCTGGAATGCGCCGACAACACCGGCGCAAGGATGCTCGAGATCATATCGGTGAAGAGGTACAGGGGCGTTAAAAACAGGATGCCCTGTGCCGGAATCGGCGACATGGTCGTGGTCTCGGTGAAGAAGGGAACTCCGGAGATGCGAAAGCAGATCCTGACCGCGGTTATCGTCCGCCAGAAGAAGGAGTTTCGGAGGCCCGACGGCCTGAGGGTCAAGTTCGAGGACAACGCAGCGGTCATCACCGACCTTGCCGGAATTCCCAAGGGATCGGAGATAAAGGGGCCAGTGGCCAGAGAGGTGGCTGAGCGGTACGGAAAGATCGCCTCGGCCGCATCGATAATTGTGTGATTACCATGAAGAGCAAACAGCCACGCAAACAGCGAAAAGAGAGGTTCTCCGCTCCCCTTCATCGGCGGCAGAAGTACCTTCACGCCGCCCTCTCCAAAGAGCTTCGCGAGGAGATGAAGACTCGCAGCGCTCAGGTGAAAGTGGGCGATACCGTCAAGGTGATGCGCGGCGACCATGCGGGAACCGAAGGCGAAGTCCAGAAGGCGGACCTCAAGAGCGGCACCATCCACGTGGCCGGAGTGAGCGTATTCCGGGCCGACGGGACCGAGGTGCCGAGGGCGGTCCAGCCCTCCAACGTCGTCATCACCAAGATGGAGCTGGACGACGAAGAAAGGAAGAAGATCTTTTCCAGGTGATTTAGGTGAGCAGACATCAGAAGAGGGTTGCAAGTCCCAGAAGCTGGCCGATCGCAAGGAAGATCCACACGTGGGTGGCCAAGAGCAAACCCGGTCCCCACTCTGCAAAGGGGAGCATCCCCCTCGTCGTCGTAGTCAGGGATCTTCTGGGGCTGGTCGACAACTCCAGAGAAGCAAAGCGCGTCCTCCACGAGGGCGGGGTCCTCGTCGACGGAAAGGCGAGAAAAGACCTCAACTTCCCGGTGGGGATCTTCGACGTGATATCCGTCCCGGCTCTGGACAAGAAGTTCAGGCTCCTCTCGGACGCCAAGGGGAGGTTCGACCTCCACGAGCTGGAGAAGGGCGAAGCAAGAAAGCTTTGCAGGATCGAGAATAAGACGATCCTCAAGGGCGGAAAGACGCAGCTGAACCTCAACGACGGGACGAACATCCTCGCCGAGGGCGATTACACCACCGGAAGCTCCGTCATCCTCTCGATACCCGATAAGGAGATCGCCGACGTCATCGAGTTCAAAGAGGGAAACCTCGCCATGGTCGTGGGTGGGACCCACTCCGGCGAGGTCGGGACGATCAAGGAGATCGAGGTCGTCAGGAGCTCTCGGCCGAACAGGGTGATCATCTCCGGCAAGGAGGATTTCGAGACGACCGTCGATCATGTCTTCATGATCGGCAGAGACAAACCTGCCATCAAGCTGGGGGCTGAAATATGAACGTCATGTTGGAGCCGCGGGTCGACAAGGTGACCGTCCACATCGGCACCGGCGAAAGCGGCCAGAGGCTGGTCAACGCCGAGACGATCCTCGGCGAGATAACCAGCAGGACCCCCGTCAGATCCCTCGCCAAAAAGACCCTTCCAGGCTTCGGCATTAAGAAGAGAGAGCCGATCGGGTGCAGAGTGACCCTCAGGAGCGAAGAGGCCGAAGAGTTCCTCAAAATCGCTCTGGAAGTGGCAGGCAGCGTCCTCCGACGGGGCCAGTTCGACGACACCGGCAACTTCTCCTTCGGAGTCGAGGAGCATACCGACTTTCCGGGGATGAAGTACGACCCCGACATCGGGATCTTTGGCATGGACGTCTCTGTCGCCCTCAAGCGGCCCGGGTACCGGGTGGCAAGAAGGCGCATAGCGAGGGCGAAGATGGCTTCTAACCACAGGGTCACCAAAGAGGACGCCGTTGAGTACGTCAAAAATAAATACGGCGTAGAGATCGTGGAGGCGGCATGAAGACCGAAACCAAGAGCTTCGGCAGAGGCGCAAACGCCTGCAAAAGGTGCGGCAGAAAGCCGGGGCTCATCAGAAAATACGGAATCTATCTCTGCAGGCAGTGTTTCAGAGAGATCGCCCCTGAGATGGGTTTTGAGAAGTACTCGTAGGTGATGACAAATGGTACTGTTAGATCCGCTTGCCGATGCCATGTCCATCATAAAGAACGCTGAAGACGTCGGCAAAAGTGAATGCGTCATCCAGCCCGCTTCCAAGCTCATCGGCAACACCCTGAAGGTTATGGCAGATCTTGGATACATCGGCGAATTCGAGTTCATAGACGACGGCAAGTCCGGCATGTTCAAGGTCAACTTGCAAGGAAAGATTAACAGGTGCGGCGTGATCAAGCCTCGGTTCTCCACCCAGGTTCTGGACCTGGAGAAATGGGAGAAGAGGTTCCTTCCCTCCCGAAACTTCGGCGTGCTCATCATGAGCACGAGCCAGGGGGTCATATCTCACGTCGATGCCAGGGAGCGCGGAATCGGCGGCCAGCTTCTGGCCTACGTTTATTAGGTGGTCACGATGGTCAAGGAGTTGGCACGACGTATAGAAGTTCCAGAGGGCGTCTCTGTCGAAATAGGCGACGACGCCACGGTGAAGGTGACTGGCCCCCTGGGGACGGTCTCAAGACGCCTCTGGTATCCTGGCATAGAGATCAGAAAAGACGAGTCCGGCCTGGTCGTGGACGCCGATATCACCAGGAAGCGGCATCGGTCCATGGTCGGAACTCTGGCCGCCCACCTGAACAACATGATCAAAGGGGTGAACGAGGGCTTCGAGTACAGGATGAAGGCCGTCTACTCTCACTTCCCGATACAGCTGAAGGCCGCCAAGGGAGAGCTGTTGATCAGCAACTTCCTGGGCGAGAGGAAGCCTCGATCCGCTCGAATCATGGGCGACTCCAAGGTGGAGGTCAAGGGCGACACCGTGATCGTCACCGGAATCGATAAGGAGCTTGTAGGCCAGACGATGGCCAATATCGAGCAGGCGACCAAGGTCAGAGGGTTCGACATCAGAGTATTCCAGGACGGAATATACCTGGTGGAGAAGAGGTGACGGATTTGACTTCCGAAATTGAGAGGTTGATGAAAGTTCGGGCGAGGCAGAAGAAGAAGAAGCCCGAGTTCAACCGTTGCGATTCCCACAAAAAGAAGAAGCTCTCGCCCAGCTGGAGACGCCCCCGGGGCCTGCACAACAAGCTGAGACAGCATATAGCGGCCAAGGGAAAGCTCGTCAAGGCCGGCTACGGGAGCCCGAAAGGCGTCAAGGGGTACCACCCCTGCGGCATGAAAGAGGTTCTCGTGAGCACTCCGGCCGACCTAAAGGAGGCCGAGGGGTGTGCCGTCCGGATCGCCGGGACCGTGGGCATGAAGAAGAGAGACGAGATCGAGGCTATGGCCCGGGAGATGAACCTGAAGGTTCTCAACCCCACCTCCGGAGGCGACTGAGTTGCCGAACTTTTCAACGCAGAAGAGGCTTGCAGCATCTGTCCTCGACGTAGGCGAGAGCAGGGTCTGGATCAACCCCGATCCCGAGGCCGCCGGCGATATAGCCGACGCCATCACGAGAGAGGATATCCGAGACCAGATCGAGGCTGGAAACATCAAGGCCAAACCGAAGAAGGGCAACAGCCGCGCCCGATACAGGGTTCGAGCCGCCAAGAGGGCCTACGGCCACAAGAAGGGTCAGGGCAGGAGAAAAGGGGCGAAAGGGTCCCGGTCTCCGAAGAAAGAGATGTGGATGACCAAGATCCGGGCTCTTCGCCGGACTCTCAAAGAGCTGAGAGGAGAGGACGAGATCGACCGTCATACCTATCGGATGCTCTATCGGAAGGCCAAGGGCGGCGAGTACCGCAGCACAGCCCATCTCAACGCGTACATCAAGGCAAAAGGTCTAACGAGGAGTGACTGATGGCAACCGGACCGCGATACAAGGTGCCCTTCAGAAGGCGGAGAGAGGGCAGAACCGATTATCACTTCAGATACAAGCTGATCCTTTCAAGAAAGCCGAGGCTTGTGGTCAGAAAGGGGAACAAGAACATCACGCTGCAGCTGATCGTTGCAGAGCCCGCCGGCGACAGAACGCTCCTCACCGTCAGCTCCCGGGAGCTGAAAGAGTTCGGCTACGACCAGAACACCGGAAACGTTCCCGCATCGTACCTCGCGGGCCTCCTCTTCGGCAAGAGGATGAAGGCGATGGGCGAGACGGAGGCGATCTTGGACATGGGGATTCACGCCAACACCAAGGGCAACAGGATATACTCCGCCCTGAAGGGCGTGGTCGACGCCGGGATAACGGTTCCCCACAGCCCGAAGATCTTCCCGGACGAGAAACGGATCCGTGGCGAGAATATAGAGGCCTACCGAGGCGTGGAGTTCACGGCTCAGTTCGAGGCCGTCCGTGAGAAGATACTGGGGTGAGCTTTTGAGGATGGAATATCGAGAGGAATGGGTCCCCAAGACCAAGCTGGGCAAGCTCGTTTACGAGGGGCAGATAACTACCTTCGACGAGGCGCTCAAATCGAGGCTCCCGATCAAAGAGGCGGGGATAGTCGACGCCCTGCTCCCCGGTCTTGAGGACGAGGTTCTGGACATTAACATGGTCCAGAGGATGACCGACTCGGGCCGGAGGGTCAAGTTCAGGGCCACGGTCATCGTCGGAAACAAGGACGGCTACATCGGCATCGGCCAGGGCAGAGACAACCAGGTCGGACCCGCCATCAGGAAGGGGATAGATGTGGCCAAGCTGAACATCATAAAGGTACAGCGCGGCTGTGGAAGCTGGGAATGCGGCTGCGGCACAGGTCACACCGTCCCCTTCGAGGTCATGGGAAAGGCCGGGTCCGTCTCGATCACCCTGATCCCCGCCCCGAGGGGCCTGGGGATAGCGGCGGGCGGGACCGCCAAAAAGGTTATGGAGATGGCCGGGATCCAGGACGTCTGGACGAAGTCCTCGGGCAACACCAGGACCACCCTCAATTTCGCCAAGGCCACCTACAACGCCCTTCGTAATACCGTCACCATGAGGGTATAGAGATGTATGCGATAGTGCGACTTCGGGGCAGCGTCAAAACGAAGCCCGATATCAAGGATACCCTCGATATGCTCCGACTTCACAGGATAAACCACTGCGTCGTGGTGCCGGACAGCCCCCATTACCGAGGGATGATCCAGAAGGTGAAGGACTACGTAGCTTGGGGCGAGATCGACGAGGACGCTCTGGCGTCGATGCTCGAGATGCGCGGAAGGTTGAACGGCAATAAGCGTTTGACTGACCAGTTCATAAAGGAGAAGACCTCCTACGGAACGATAAAGGAGTTCGCGTCGGCGGTCTACCAAGGGGCTGCAAGCCTCAAGGATGCCGGGATCAAGCCGGTATTCAGGCTTCATCCGCCGAGAAAAGGTCACCGCGGAACGAAGAAGACCGTCAAAGAGGGCGGAGAGCTCGGCTATCACGAGTCGATCTCAGATCTTATCTGGAAGATGAGGTAGGACCATGCCTAAAAGCAAGCTGAAGAAGTTTCGGGGCAGCAGAACCTGCGGCGGCGGCACTCACAAAAACCGCAGAGGCGCGGGGTCGAGAGGCGGCCGCGGCAACGCCGGCGGGTGCAAGCACCATTTCCAAAGAGAGATGATGCGAGGCCGGGCGATGGGCAAGCACGGGTTTTACAAACACAACGCCAAGGAAGTCGACGTTGTCAACGTCGGAGAACTGGATTCGATGGCTGGAGAGGACGGCCGGATCGATCTCGGCAGGATGAAGGTCCTGGGCAGAGGCAAGCTCGCTAGACCCGTCACCGTCACGGCAAACGCCTTCTCCGCTACCGCCAGGGAGAAGATCGAAGAGGCTGGCGGTGAAGTAGTGGTATCATGAATCAGCACAGCTTCTTCTACGCGATAGAGCCTTTTGTGAGGAGGCTGCCGGCGGTGGAGAGGCCCGAAGGTCACGTCCACTTCAAGAAGAAGCTCAGCTGGACCGTGGGCATCCTCATCCTCTACTTCGCCCTATCCAACGTCTCCCTCTTCGGCCTCTCCTCGGCATCCAGAGACCTCTTCGGGATGTATCGAGCCTTCTTCGCCGGATCCTTCGGCTCCATTATGCTCCTGGGCATAGGACCCATAGTCACAGCTTCCATCGTCCTCCAGCTCCTGGTGGGAGCCGATCTGATTAAGCTGAACCTGAGAGATCCGCGAGACCAGGCGGTCTTCCAGGGAACTCAAAAGCTTCTGGTCTTCGTCATGATCATCGTGGAGGCCCTGCCCCAGGTGACGGGCGGCTACCTCCTCCCCGACCCGGGACTGGCTCAAGCGCTCGGCGTATCCCTCGGCGTGATCTCGTTTCTGATATTCTTCCAGATCTGCATCGGCGGCGTCCTCATCCTCTTCATGGACGAAGTGGTGAGCAAATGGGGTATCGGGTCGGGCGTAGGGCTCTTCATCGTCGCCGGAGTCAGCCAGCAGCTGATCACGGGCATATTCAACTGGACGATCGGGGACAAGGGTCTTCCCATAGGGATAATACCGAAGTGGATCTTCATATTCACAAACGACGTTCTGGGGCTCGAGGACGTCTTCACCACCTCCGGCCTTGAGCGGGTCTTCATAGACGGAGGCATTCTGGCCCTGATATCCACCATAGCGATCATACTATTTGTCGTCCTGGTGGAGAGCACGAGGGTCGAGATACCCCTGGCTCACAGCGCAGTCCGGGGCGCAAGAGGCAGGTTCCCGGTCAAGCTCGTCTACGCCAGCGTCCTTCCCATGATCCTGGTGAGAGCCCTTCAGGCCAACGTCCAGATGATAGGAACCCTCCTCGCGGGCAAGATCGGAACGGTGACCACGGCCAACACCATCGACACCGCGGCAGGACTGAACATAGTCTACACCGCCTATTCGAGCCTTCTTGGCACCTTCACGTCGACCTCTCGGTACGACATGATGACCGGGGAACTGGTGAGCGCCACATCGCCCCAGCCGATATCCGGCCTCATGTACTACCTCTCGCCGATCAACAGCCCCTACGACTGGATACCGAGCCTCGTCTCCAGCAGCAACCCGGGGATGGAGCTTTTGGGCCTTTCGCCGATAGCGGGCTGGCAGATATGGCTCCACGTCTTCACCGACGCTACGGTTCTGATCGTGGGCGGCGTGATATTCGCCATGTTCTGGATCGAGACGACAGGGATGGGTGCGAAGAGCGTCGCGGCCAAGATCCATGCCTCGGGACTTCAGGTTCCGGGCCATAGAAGAAGTCCCGTCAGCATCGAGAAGCTTCTCGGCAGGTACATCCCCAAGGTGACGGTGATCGGAGGCGTCATCATAGGGCTGCTCACCCTTGTTGCAAGCCTCATGGGAACCCTTGGAGGAGCGGGCGGCACTGGCCTTCTTCTCACGGTGAGCATCGTCTACAGGCTCTACGAGCAGATCGCCAGCGAGCAGATCCAGGAGATGTACCCGATGATGCGCAAGTTCTTCGGTGAATCAGCATGAAGAACGGCAACCTCATAAAGTCACTGGATTCCCTCCTCCTGGGCGTAGGAACCGCCCTGATGGTGGGGATAATGGTGAGCCAGGAGTTCAGGCACACCGTGGGAGTGGTGATGGATGCAGTTCTCGGGTGGCTTCCCGAGATCCTCCCCTTCCACATGGTCCTCTTCGCCCTCGCCGCCATCACCGGCCTTTATGCGAGCCTCATCCAGAAGTACACCATGGACTGGGATTACCTCAAAAAGCAGCAGGAGACGATGAGGAGCTTCCAGCGGGAAATGCGCGAGGCTCAGCTTTCAGGAGACAAGGCCCGCCAGCAGCAGCTCCAGGTCCAGCAGAGGGAGATGCTGGGCGATCAGAGCAAAATGATGAAGATGCAGTTGAAGCCGATGGCCTACATCGGGATCGTATCGATACCCCTCTTCATGTGGGCTTACCTCTACATAGACCAGAATTCAAGCTCCCTCGTCTTGAACTTCCCATTCTGGGGTGTTCACAACCTCTCTGAGACCGTCATCGGCCCCATATTCTACTGGTTCTACTGGTACTTCATCTGCTCGATACCGGTATCTCAGATCATAAGAAAAGCCCTGGACATCGGCGGTACAGGATGATAATCACAGTCAGTGGGTCTCCCGGAACCGGGACGAGCACCCTCTCCCGGATCCTCTCCAAAGAGCTCGGCCTCCGCTGGGTCAACTCGGGGGAGCTATTTCGAAAGATCGCCAGCGATCGAGGCATCTCCTTGAAGGAGCTGGGCCGGATCGCAGAAGTGAGCCCCGAAGTTGACTATCTCATAGATGACACTCAGAGGGCGATGGCAAAAGATGCCGGAGGCATCTTCGAGGGGAGGCTCTCGGGCCACGTCCTCGACGCCGACCTGAAGATCCTCCTCAAGGCCGATCGGATGGTCAGAGCCGAGAGGATAGCGGCCCGGGAGGAGAAGCTGGTGGAGGACGCCCTCCAGGAGTCGAGGGTCCGGGAGGAATGCGAGGCGAGACGGTACGAGAAGTACTACAACATAGACGTGAACGACTTCTCAGTCTACGACCTCGTCATAGATACCGCGACCTGGAACGAGAAGGGGGTCGTAGCGATCGCCCTGGCCGCAGTGAGGTCTCTTGAAGATGACGGGAAGTCTGCCCTCTGACCGGACGAGGAAGACCCTCGTCCGGAGGGAGGGGAGGACCGACCCGAGATATGGCGTTCTGCCCACCGAGCGGCCTCTGGACCTCCACATAAATCTCGGCTGCATAAACCTCGATAAGCCTCCGGGCCCCACCAGCCACGAGGTGGTGGCCTGGGTGAAGAGGATCCTGGAGATCGAGAGCGCAGGCCACAGCGGCACCCTCGACCCCAAGGTGACGGGGATTCTCCCCACCATGCTTGGCGACTCCACCAGGGTCGTCGAGACCCTTCTCTCCGCGGGAAAGGAGTACGTCTGCCTGATGCGAGTTCACGCGACCCTACCCCGAAAGAAGATTCTTGAAGTCTGCTCCGAGTTTTCGGGCGTCATATACCAGCGGCCGCCCCTCAAGTCCAGCGTCAAGAGGGCGCTTAGGACGAGGGAGGTCTACTACCTCGATGTCCTGGAGATCGAGGGCCCCAGCGTTCTATTCCGGGTCGGCTGCGAGGCTGGCACCTACATCCGAAAGCTCTGCCACGACATCGGCCTCGCCCTGGGGACGGGAGCTCACATGGAGGAGCTCCGGAGGACGAAGAGCGGCCCCTTTCGCGAAGACGAGACCCTGGTGACCCTCCACAACCTCAAGGATGCGAAGGAGGTCTGGAAAGAGACCGGCGATGAAACCCCGCTGCGGCGGGCGATCCAGCCCGTAGAGGCGGCCTTGAGGCATATGCCGTCCCTTGTCGTCAGCGACGGCGCCGTCGATGCCATCTGTCACGGGGCGCCCCTGGCAGCGCCGGGACTTCTCAACCTCGAATCCGGGATAGAGGCAGGGGAGAAGGTAGTTATTTATACCCTGAAAGGAGAGGCTGTTGCCGTGGCCCAAGCCGCCATGAATAGCAATGAGATGATGGCTTCCTCCTCAGGGATCGTGGCCAAGACTTCAAGGGTCGTCATGGCTCCGGGAACCTACCCGAAGATGTGGGCCAAAAAGTCGTAATCGTGCCGAGGTAGTCTAGTGGTAAGGCGCAAGCCTGGAATTCTGTACTGAAAGCTTGTGATCCGTAAGGGTCGCGGGAGTTCGAGCCTCCCCCTCGGCGCTCTTTTACTCGTCTTTGACTAACATCGACTCGATAAGCCGACCAGGTACAAGACTTGCGACCTCGGAAGCTTGATCATCTATTCAAATGCGCATTATCGGGTGCAGTTCCCCTGCGGTAGAACTCAAAGAGACAGAAATCGTCTCCTTTCGCAATGGTGCAGAGCCTTCTGAAATCGCAGCACACGTCTTCCTCAATTAGCGGATACCCGGCGAGATCGTGATCGCATCCGAGCTTCGCCAGTTCCGGATAGCCGACTTCGCCAAAGAGATCGACATTGGCGCAGGATGTCACCCTGATGGTCAGTTTATCCTTCTCATCCTCGATGAGGTCGTTAATCCATGTGCCCTCCTCGTGAATGGCCTTAAACATCGCTATGTTGTATTTCTTGAAGTTCTCGAAGGTATCTCCCTCGCAATGTAACAGCTCATCGAGCTGATAGATCGCTGGCATGCTTATAGGAGCAATCGCTTGCATAATATCCTTGAGAAATTCATACGCATTCTCGCGACCCATGCGTCGGATCAACACCCGAAACATCGATGAGAACATCAGAAACTCGGTTCTGGTATCTTTGCCGAACTCGTCCACCTTTTTCATCGTATCGGGGAACTCTCTCTGAATCTTTCTTCGCTCGTTAAGCAGGGTGACGTAGAACGGGACGAGCCCAAGCCTGCCGAACTCCTCCTTCAAAATGCCCATGACAATTTTATCCTGTTTCTTCACCGCTTCTTTCGGCATCCTTAAAGGCTTTCCATATCGACTCAACTCCTCTACCTTCATCTTTTCTCCTCCTTTTCTCCAGCATATCTCAGTCAGATGATTCTTATATCCTACCGCCATTATTGATTTGGTTGTTATATAGTTTTATCGTTTTTCAATTATCATTCCCCACTATCGAATGCCATTTCATAAGAACGCTAACAAAATATTGAAGAAGACTTGCATTTCATCTACTTCATCTTCATCTTCGTTGAAAAAGGGATTGCAGTAAAAATAATTAAAATAAATACATAATTTGGCTGTGAAACTGCAAACAAAGATAACAACTCCTGATCGAAGTTCACCCTGCCGAAAGTCAGACCCCAGCCCATCTCAGAGAGGCTCGGATGGGTGCCGAAAAGCCCGCAAGTTCAGGAGCAGTACCGGCACTATGACTTGAAGATCGCCGAGATCCGGCTGCTGCATGGGAGCAACCCTGAAATACCATAAATGCAGACGGTTTTCTATATGACACGGTTCATAAAAAATAGACAGAGGCTCCGGAGGACATCGATCATCTTCTCCTTCGTGCTGTTGCCGGTCACCTTTGTTTATATATCCTGCCCGATAATAACTCAGGGAGCATCGGAAGGGATCGTCACCGGCGGCCTGATCGTTTTCACCCTCATCTTCATCAGCTCGCTGTTTTTGGGGCGGCTCTGGTGCGGGTGGATCTGTCCTGCAGGGGGCCTGCAAGAGATCTACTTTCAAATAAATAACAGGCGTATCAAAGCTGGTCGGCTGAACCTGCTCAAATACCTCGTATTTCTTGCAATTTTCATCCCCCTCATCCTTGCAGTTCGCTCTGCTGGAGGGTTTACGACCGTCGATCCCTTTTATTACACAGAGCACGGCATATCGATCGCGAAAGAGGGAGCATACACAATATTCTACGCCCAGATTACTTTTATCACCATATTCGCCATCTTGGCCGGAAAGCGTGGCTTCTGTCATTATTTCTGCCCGATCGCGGTGATCATGATCATCGGCAGGAAGATCCGAAATCTCATCGGCTGGCCGGCGCTTCACCTCTCGGCTGATCCGAACCGGTGCGCCGACTGCGGAAAGTGCGCCGAAAACTGCCCGATGGGGCTCGATGTGAACGATATGGTCCGACAGGACCGCATGGAAAACGCCGAGTGCATCCTCTGCGGCGGCTGCGTGGACGCATGCCCTAAGGAAGCGATCAGCTATGCAGTGAAGTGAGAAAGCGACTCATATATGAGATCGTAACCAGCCGCAGGCCAGCTCGAAAATTCGTCCGGCTGGAGACGGCTGAGGTCACCGGCCCGCAGATGAGACACGATGGATATTTAGCTTGTGCTGACATAGTTACATGCCAGGTGGGTAAAACAACGAGTTGTAAAAGGGAGTTGAGCAAAGATGAAATCTATAGTCTTGTTGATCCTGGCGGCCTTGGCCCTCTCAACGGTGGCTGACGGCTGCTGTGGTAGTGGCGGGGTGGGGGTGTAGACGGAATCGGCGGCCCGAAGATGATCAAGAACATCTGTCCCATCGGTGACAGCATCCGGGGACCCCATATGAACTACGCGGAGGACGGCCGGTTTGGTGTGGCGGTGGTAATAGACCCCACGGGAACGTCCAGCATGACGTTAACAAGTGGCGGAGAAGGTTGCGGGCTTGGCGCACCATGCTCAGTTGAAGAGTCCCCGGTTGAAGCCGCGGAGAACCTTCAGTTCAGTCAGGAGGTCGACGCCCATCTGGACTATGTCCTGATGGACTTCAACGCCTACCGAGAGATGATGGCGGCCAAATAGAAGCCAGAGGAGAAGGATTCACTTTATCACCCCATGAGCCGCGTCAGCCGCGTCGACTGGCCCATAACGTGCACCGTCGGCCCAGGTCTTGAGGGGGCGATAGCCTGTGAGAGCCGGGTCGGTTTCGTCAACGGGTCGGAAGGGACACTCATCTACCGAGGCTACGACATCTTCGACCTCTCTGCCCACTCCAACTTCGAGGAGGTATCCCACCTCCTCCTCCGCGGCGATCTGCCAACTGAGAGGCAGCTTGACTCCTTCCGCAGCCGTTTGAACGAGTACCGCTTCCTACCCGAGACTTTGAGGATGATGATGAGCGCCCCTGTGGAGAGCATGAACCCCATGGCGGCGCTCCGTCTGGGCACAAACTTCATGCATCAGCGTCTGACCTGGCGCGACCGAGAGGGCGGCCAGCCGTCCCTCGACGACACCATCGCCTCCGATGAGGACTCGATCCCCATGGAGACTCCGCCGAGGGGGGGAGAAGCACGCCATCTACGAGTTCGGTCGGCGCCATCTTGATAACGCCCCCCGGAGCCAAGCCCGCCGCCGACGACGCCGAGAGCATGGAGAGCTGCCTCCATCTCATCGCCGGGATGCACACCCTGGCGGCGGCGATCGGCCGTCTCCGGACGGGCCGCCTCCCCATCGAGCCTGACCCGGAGCTCGGCCACGCCGCAAACCTCCTCTACATGATGACGGGACGGCGGCCGACGCCTCTGGAGGAGAGGGTGATGGACGTGGCCCTGATCCTCCACGCAGACCACGGGATGAACGCCAGCACCTTCGGCTGCATGGTCGTCGCCACCACCATGTAGGACATATACTTCTCCGTCGATGCGGGGATAGGCGCGTTGAACGGCCCCCTCCACGGCGGGGCGAACGAGCAGGTTACAAGGCAGCTCCGAGAGATCGGCACTCCAGACCGGGTTCCATCCTGGTACCGGGAAGCCAGAGGGTCGAAACGGAAGATCGCAGGCTTCGGCCATCGGGTCTATTAGACCTACGACCCCAGGGCCCGGGTCCTTGCCCCCCTAGCGGAGATGATGGCCAAGTCCCACTTTGGCTGCTCTCGATTGTTCTCCATCGCAACGCGGCTCGAAGGTGAGGTCGTCTCTGACCTGGGGGAGGGGAAGAGGATCTTCCCGAACGTGGACTTCTACTCCGGGATCGTCTACGACGCCATGGGGGTCCCCGAGGACCTTTACACCGTGATCTTCGCCGTCAGCCGCGTCTCGGGCTGGACCGCCCGGGTGATGGAGTACCTCGATAACAACCGCATATTCAGGCCGCGGGCCCTCTACGTCGGCGACTTCGACCGCGAGTACGTCCCGATGGAGAACCGATAGCTTCGAGCCCTAAGATTTCTGTTGGGTTCGCCCTGGAGAAAGGAACCAGGAGAAGAAAGAAAAATGGTGGTGGGAGCTTTGAAAACGCCCCCACCGTTCACTTGAATAGGCCCATGAACCCGAAGAACTCCTCTGGATCGTCTCCGCTTATCTCGACCTCGCCGCTGGAGACTGCCTCATAAGGATCGAGCTTTCCTAAAACCAGGTTCTTCCAGGTCAGAGAGTCGGTGACGACGGCGAACTTCGGATCCTCGGCGGTCTCTTGCTGAACCTCCACGATCCCCCTGCGGACGTATATGGCGTAGTCGCCGGAGACGGGGTCGTCTGAGAGTTCGAGGCCAACTAAGTACTCCTCATCAAGGGCTTTGGAGGAGTTGAGGCTCACAGCCATGATCCTGAATATGGCCTTCATGGGCATGTAGAAGGCAATATTTTCGTCCATTAAGCTGAAGCCATAGTCTAGTACCCGCGTGGTGTTTATCTGACCCGTCTCTTCGAGGTACTCAGAGAGGAGGTAGTTTCTCACCTGAGCGTTGGATGACTCCTCTGCGAGAGAGATCAGTGCCGTGTTCTTGACTTCACGAGCTTCAGCGTTCTCAGGATCGAGGACGAGGACGTAATCGGAGAAGATCAGCGCCCATTTCATGTCGCCCTCATCCAGAGCCGCCTTTGCTTTGACGCCGAGCTCTTCGGTGCCTCCGGCAAGGTATGCCATCTTCTCCGCCTCTTCGGTGGGAGTGGTCGGGAATATGTCTCTACTCTTGCCGGTGAACCATCCCATGTACTGCTGGAATATCTGGAACACGTCCCGGTCTACCTCGCCGAAGTATTCCTTAAGGTTTGGATCGTTGGCGAGGTGGGGCGGCAGTTCGATGACCTCGATGATCTCACCGGGGGTCAGCCCCTGGTTCATGTACCGGACCGTCTGGTCGTGGACGTACTGCAAGGCGTCGCGGGCGTTGGTGAGGGTGAGGCTGATGTTATCAGCGCCGACGATCGGTCCTCCACCGCTGTGGATCAGAACCAGGTATTCAGCATTGAGTTTCCTCATATCATCTATGCTGGCTATGTAGTTCAACGGATCTCGGTGAGAGGCGCCGCGAAGCGTATTGATGGCTGGGAACGATTTATAGAAGTTGCCTATCTGAATTAACACCTTATCATCAGGCATCCAGACATAGATTATGTCTGTGGTCTCACCGGGAGCATGGACCAGGGTGAGGTTTACCCCGGCAATGTTCGTCTCCAGCTCGTCACCCACGGTAAGTGTAGGCGGAAGGTATCCGGATGGGCCCGGGATCGAGAAGGGGAAGATGCCTCCATTTACAAAGTAGCCTGGATCATTCTGCCACGCTATGCCTGCGTACTTCACAGCTCGGTACACTTTGATGGGCCCGATCTGGCTATATAAAGCAGTCGGACTAAAGAGAGCTTCTTCAAAGGTCTCGTGAGCTATGATCTCAGGCGAGTCGTTCCCCGCAAAGACGCTGGTACCTTCCATATGGCAGTCGTGGTAATGGGTGTAGATGATGGCCTTTACGGACTTTCTGGAGAATATATCGTCCAGATGGTCGTTGTAGGCTGCTTTAACCATCTCCGCGGACTTCGTGCTCTCGCCTGGATCGACCACGATGAGCCCGTCGGTCCCCTCTATTAGAACGGGGTTAGCGCGACCGTAGCCCACCGCAACGTAAACCCCATCCGTCACGTCGTAGATGGTGGGGGGCACCCATCCAGCGTTGAGGGCGACAAGATCGGGGTTTGCGCCGACCGCCTCGGGCTCAAAAGCCGATGCCGACGATAACCAGAAAAATAACAATAAAATTATCGTCTTGGAATATTTTCCGGTTTTCACGTTTCTCCCTCCTTTGTTATATCTCGTCTAATCAAATTAGTCTTTGTAGAACGACTCCGGATGATGATATTTCAGTTCTTTCTGTCGAGCGCTGGGATGGCCTACGAAATGTTGATCTTGAGGACCATTTAATTAGGCGATATTTGAATATCATGCTGGCATCGAATAAATAATTAATTCTTTTGTAATATCTGACCTTCTTAAAGCAAAGAATCCTGATATGTTTTTGGCTCATCTCAATCAGCATCAGCAAAACCATTTCTTGGTCTCTCACATGGCCAGTTCCGGTGAGTTAATCTCGAGTAATTGCGCCGAAAGATGTTGTTTTTCTTCTTGCCACAAGTTGTTTGTCGGCGTGAATTCGGTAACTAAAACCAGCATCAATCAATCGATTCAGGGGGAGCTAAACACGTACGAATCCTGAATATGTATAAATATATTCGGTAGTTCTTATCTGATGTTTAAAGGAATGTCTTTTCATACAAAGGCTTATTTATTTACATGGATCATCGTAAGGCATGAATCGCGATGTGGCAACGATTTCAGTAGCAAGTCCAGTGAGAGTGGCTTGATCAAAGAGGATACAGCAAGTCGTTCTTGAAATCGTATCTCGTTTATGAAGCGCATATTTCGTGTGAAAAACAAGGAGACTAAGCTGCTCAAAATCCTTAACCGATGAACAATGGATGCGTCCATGAAAAGGGCGGCAAGATTCTCTCGTTTCTCAAGATATCCGAAATCCCGAGCTTATACCCGCCTGCCGCCAGTTCATGATCCTGCGGGTCGACGAGGAGGGGGAGAGGATACCATGAGCGCCTCCGACTGGGACCGCGTGAGAAGGACTGTGACCCTCGTCTTCCAGGAGCTGGGCCTCTCCACCAGGAAGCTCGGCCTCATGGAGCCGGGGCAGAGGCTTGCAAACCTGGCGGGCCCCCTGGGAAAGCCCGCCGATGTAGGGCGCTTCGGGACCGTAGTCGTCGTCAGCGGCTACTTCGGCGCGGAGACGAGGGTGAGCCTGATGCCCATAATGATCGACGGGACCGGGATGTTCGGGGCCAGCCGGGTCAACGTCGGCGGCGAGACGAAGCTCGCCTGCGTCGAGGGGCCGGAGTTCGACGGCCGCGAGGTCGACTGGAACTAGCTGATGGAGAGGGCGCGAGGGTACCTCAATGAGGTGGAGCGGGCCCTAGACCTCTGGGAGATCGACAATTGGCACCTGGTCCGCTACCGCAACCGCGAGCCCGAGACGAAGTGAAGGAAGGGGGGCGGGCCGCGGCGGTGCTGATCCCCGCCTCTGGCGAGCCTTTTTTTCGGCGATGCGAGCGAAATTGATCGATGCTTTATGAACCGATACAGGGACGAGACTTGGCTAGATATGACACAGTTGTAAAGACGAAACCGGTGAAAATGCGGCCAGAATCTTTTTAACATATTAAACCAAATTTAACGCCACATGGTTGCTTCGAGATCAAAGGGCCACGTAATGGGCTCGAAGATACCCCCCACCGAGTTTGAGCAGATCCAACGATTGGTGGACGCTGGGGTCTATCTAAACGCATCCGATTTTGTGAGAGATGCAATAAGAGATAAGCTCGCGTCCATCAAGGTGATCAAATATCGGGATGTGGATTACGAGACCGCGAAGAAAGAGGTTACGGGATACTTCCAATCCAGGGGCGAAGCCTACCCCTCCGACGCCAGCGAAGATCTGGAGCTGGACTATGACCTCGTCTGTCAGATAACTGATGAGCTTCGGAGAGAGGGACGGCTGGAGGTCGTCTGATGGAAGGATATGAGGTGGGAGACACTATTCGAGGATCGAGGATATACGCTGAGGCGAGGAAGATCAGCGATCCTGTGGTTATAGTAAAAACTGGACGTCACAAGGCTCAAAGAGTAATTTTATCGGAGAACGCAGTGGCCAGAGTCGAAAGAAAGCTTCGATGGGTGGAGTGACCCTCCCCTCAATACAAAGGAAGAAGGACTCTTCCTCATCCATCCTCAATCAAAAATAGATCATTTAAAAACCTGCTTCCAGCCTCTTCGAGATCGCCATCTAAAGAAAAGGTCAGGCTGCGAACTCGTATCTTTCCGACCCTTTCATCCAGGTTCAGGGGTTTGGGATAGATCAGTATTGCCTCATGACATCCCTTAGCGGTTGCATACGTTACCACCTGGCTGATGTCATCATTTCCCGGATGGTCCGGCGCTTTGTACTTGGTGTCGAGGACAAAGAGCGCCTTTTCTGTGTCCCGTTCGGAGACCACAAGATCGATGTTGAATTTGATCCTTCCGTCCTGACCGATGTCGACCGGCACATGGGATTTTACTACAAAATCCGACAGCTTTTGAGCCTTCAGCCATTCTGCCACAAAGAGCTCGTAAAGCTTTGCCATGTCCACCAGGAAGGGGACCATCGTTCGATCTCCGATCCGATGAGACGGTCCGCTCTGCTCCAAAAAGAAGCGGCATAGGGCGTGCATCGGCTGATAGTCCTGGTTCAGGCGGTTGTAAAGCCGACCCACACAATCCTGGGGGTCGCATGGAATCGGAGTTGCCAAGCCCCGAAGAGACTGATAGGCCCTTCGAACCTGGGGCAAGGATCGCTCGGTGCAGGCCCCGCTTTGTAGAATTCGCCGCAGGGTCCAGGTTAATATCTGGTTATCCTCTACGTCGGAGGTGTGCTCCTCGTAGCGGCATTCTGGCAACACGTCCCAGGGTTTCTGGCAGCTCTTCCGAACGTCGAAACGACCGCGGACGTAGGGGATTCGATCTTTCCGGGGTTGATAAGATCGAAAGAAGCCCTTGCGCCCCCGGTCGAGAACCCTGAGGGCGAAGAGCTTGGCCAGGGTCTCGTAAAACTCCTCCAATGAATCGCATTCGGTTAAGCCTTCGGGAAACTTGAGGCTATTGAGCCGGTAGGCGTACTCCAGCATCCCAAATAAGTTCCTTATCTCCACTTTTGGCAGGAGGGAGATCTGAAACTCTGGGGTCAGGGGTATGTGACCTGCCCAGCCGTTTGCAGTCAGAGACCACTGGTTGCCGTTCTTGAAGGACGGCTCGTCTATCGAGATCTGGCTCCCGTAGCTCTGCCATATCTTCATGCCAAGCTCTTCGGAGATCTCGGATTCGGGAAACCTTCGAGTCTCGTACTCCACCAGCTCGATCGGCTGAATTTCCCTGGAGTTCATGGCTTGATCTCTCTTCCGACCTTATCCCAGCGGAAGTCATCGACCTTCTTGTCCTGGTCGAAGAAGTACTCGTCCAGGTAGGGCTCGATCTCCATCTTCCAGATGTCCTCGATCTCCTCGGCGAGGTTTTCCCGGAGGAAGAAGGATATCCCGACTTCATAGTGAGGATCGCTGATCAGGTTGTTCAGTCGGCCCAAAACCCCGATCAGACCCTCGACGGGAAAGCCCGTATTTCGATTTTGATGATAATTGCGGAGAACATCGTGATTCGGCTGGAGCCGGAGGAAAGCGAAGCGCCGCCTGAGGGCGTGGTCCACCAGGGCGATGGATCGGTCGGCGGTGTTCATCGTCCCGATGATGAGGACGTTCTCGGGTATCTTGAGTTTTCTGCCTCCGGCGAGGGGGATCGAACGATCGCGGTATTCGAGGAGGTACATCAGCTCCCCGAAGACCTGGGATAGGTTCGCCCGATTGATCTCGTCGATGATCAGGACGCAGGTTCCACTGCAAGATTCTGCCCTCTCGCAGAATTCGAGGAACCGTCCCGGAACAAGGGGGTACCTCAGCCCGCCGTCCTCATCCGATTGCGGCCTTATCCCCTGGATGAAATCCTCGTAAGCGTAGGCCGGATGGAACTGGACGATGTCGGGGAAGCCGTTCCCCTCGCCGATGAGGTGCTTTGCGAGATGCTCGGCAACGTACGTCTTCCCCGTCCCCGGCGGGCCGTAGAGGATCGCCTGCTTCTTCCGCTTGATGGCGCGAATCCAGCGCTCCAGGGTCGCGAGATCGAAGCCGGTATCTTCGGCGCATTGGGTGAGTGGGTAAGGTGGCCACATAATGATATTTTCGAATTTTTCTCGATCAAGTTCGATAATTGTTTTAAGCCAAGCTTGCTCATTTACCTGCCTTGGGGTCAAGTCATCCCACCTGACCGGCAATCTGTGGCCGTGTTTTTGATCAGGGATGAAATAATAGGGACCTACAACCGTGCCAATTCCCAAAACTTCGCTTTTTCCTCGATTGGCAACTATTCTATCTCCCTTTTTAATGATGTGGGCGAAGGTCCAGACTTGCGATGAGCCCATTTTGTGCCAATCTTCATTTTCGAGTATTAGCTCTTCCTGCTTCTTCTCAAATTCAGCCTTGCTCAGATGTGATACATCTCCAAACCTGCTCCATCCTATGGCGATAAAGCCTCCTTCATGACATGCGTCCCAATTCCAGGCGCTCTCCCCCGGAGCAATCTTCCAATAGCGAATGTCATCAAAATTAAATTTTTTGATCGCCACCAACCAGTGAGTGAACATGTCGAAGAGGTCATCATATCTTATTCCTGAAATCTCAAACTTGCGCATATCATCTGAGATTTCGTTAACCATCGAACGTGCCATCTCATTGATTGAGGGGTAATCAGCCAAGCGTGACGAGTAAGACGTGCCGGAGAAGTAGTTTACGACTTGCCTCGATTTGTTGTTGATCAAAATGAAATCATCCGGCCTGAGTGCGTGAAGGATCGGCGTCAAAGTGCCAGCTTGAAACCCTTTGGAGTAAGGCGAATCTGAAAACTCGTCACATGCGATCTTTAACTCTTCTGGATGATCATTGCAGCGGCGTACAAAACGCAAAATCGCATTCGATACTTCGGGCCAATCTTCCGGTTTTGTCCATCCCGAAGCCTCAAGCTTCTTCTTCACATCGACTTTAAAAACTGAAGCGATGGAGATCCAATAATCCATTTCTCGATTGGCTTTGGTATCTTCATAGGGAAGCAACTTCATCAAGACTTTTTCGGTAACATCCTCACCTCGCACTTCAGCCTGGAGGATCGCCTCAAAATTCTTCTTGCCCTCTTTCTCCTCTTCTTCGTAATGCTCAAGATGAGACTGACCTTTAGACGTGAGTGGATAGCTATCTACAAATTCACGAAAAAGCTCGATAAACTCACCCCTCTTCTCCGCCAGCAAGTTAAATCTCCTCCGTGTTCATATCCGAAATCAAGCCAATAACCTCGAAGTCCGATTTGCGGGATAGAATGATGGCATCAGCGAAAAATGTTTCTCCAGATCAGGGCAGTTTATGGGGCCATCTATTTATCCCCACCTCGCCCAAGCTTCATCGAGAGGGAGGGACTTTCACGGAAAATGACATCTTCAAGGACCTGGGAGTGAGGCCCGTCAGGAGGCTGAACAAGAGCGGACGGCCCGCGCCGCACCTATCCCTCAGGTTCGACTCCCACCTCTTCTCGATCGACACCAGCCGCTCTCCCAAAAGCTCCCTCCAGCCCGACGCCTACCTGATAACCCACGCCCACAGCGACCACTACGGCAAATCCGCCATGCTCTCGCCCGAGGCCGTTGCGTCGCGGGAGACGGCCCGGGCCCTTGAGATCAGACACGAAAAGAGGTACGAGGGGCGGACCTTCCCGGTGGGAGGGGAGATAATGGTGGACGAGCTGGAGATCAAGACCTACTCCACCGGCCACACCATAGGCTCCGTCGCCTTTGGCTGGGAGACGGAATCGGGGGTAAAGGTTCTGGTCACAGGCGACGTCAAAAACTACGAGCATTTGCCCAAATGCGATCTTCTCGTGACGGAGGCGAACTACGGCGACCCCTGGGACCCCGGCTGCCGGTTCGAGGACGACATCGTCGGCTTCGGCGACGCCGTCGAGATGGGCGCCACCTTCGGAGCCTACGCCTTCGGCAAGGCCCAGAGGGCGGTCTCCCTCATCCGGGCGCTGGGCTGCAAAGAGACGATCGGGATGGACGAAAAGAGCCTCGCCCTCACCAGGGAGCTTCTGCCCGGCTTCGGCCCCTTCTCGCCGGTGGAGGAGAACGGGACCGATCTGAATGTGGTGTCGCCCTGGGAGCTCTCCAGCGTGAGGTCGAGCCGAAAGTACGTCCTCACCGGGAGAAGCGACCTCCCCTTCACCCAGATCAGGATCAGCGACCACCTCGACTTCAAGGGTCTTATGAGGATGGTGGAGAGAATCTCCCCCGAGGCCGCCCTGATATACCACCCCGAGGGGCGGAGGGCGAACATGATGGCCCACCACCTCCGGGAGCTGGGGATGGCCTCGATATCCGTCAGCGAGATCGAGGACTCTTTTTAAAGTTCAGAGATTCAGAGGCGGTTCAGAGACGGTTCAGAGGTAATAAGCCAGAAGCGGCACCATCAGAACCCCCATGGCGTGAGTCCGCCTGATCCCGGCGAAGGGGGCTACAAGGCCCACCACCGTCGAGACGAAATATAGGAAGAGGCCGAAGAGGCCCGTGAAGCCGAAGGTCATCGCCGTCAGAAAGGCGAGAACTCCGAGACAGAGCCTCCTGTAGTTGAGGTTTTTCACCACCTTCGCCGCCGCTCGTCCCGCCTGCAAAGTGGCGAGGTAGGAGAGGATCGACACCCCCAGTACGATCGTCACCATCACCAGAAGGCTGCGGCCATCCAGGTCCACCAGCTCCTCTATGGCGACTGCCGCACCGCTCCGGGGCCTGCCTACGACGAGGAGCGCCACCAGAGTGAAGAGGGAGTTGGCGGTGTTCACCCCCGAGACGGATACGAGAAACTCCTCGTCCGACCCCTCAGACCCGAGCCTGGTGACGACGGTCGCCACCGCCGGGGTCACGCCGGGAACCCAGGCCACCACCGACCCCGCAAGCCCTCCGAGGAAGGCCGATCTCGCGATCGTCCGTGCCGGAAGATCGAACTTCGTCTCCCTCTGATCAGGGATCTCGGCCTTGGTGGCGAGGCTCAAAATAAGCATCGAGGCCCCGAAGAGGCCGCCGAGGAGGGGCAGGAGCACCTCAGGCTGAAACCCCAGGGGCGAGCGGGCTAGATCCTGGTGGTCGAAGGCGAAAACGCCGAGATATCCGCTCGTTAAAAATAGGGCGAGAGCGAAGAGCTTGTACTTGATGTGGACGAGAGATCCCTGCCCCTCGATCGTTCTGCCTCGCTCCGTCAGGATCATGAGGATAGCGATGGAGAGGAGGACAAGGCCGATCTGGTCCATGAAGGGGCCGTATACGCTTTTGAAGAGAAGGGAAAGGGGCACTATCAGCAGCAGGGCCACCAGGACCGAGGACGCGCTCCCGAGGGCCGAGAGGCGGACGGCCTCGATCCCCCTTCCGTCGAGCATCATCTCGTGGCCGGGAAGGACCGCGAGGGCCGTATCGGCGTCCGGAGCGCCTATGAATATGGAGGGCACAATGTCAAGGAAGGTGTGGGCCACGCTCGCCGCCAGGATCGCCGCAGCTAGGTCGAAGGGATCGAGCCCCATGTCGAGGAGGACGGGCGATAGGGCCAGCATCAGGGCCGCAAAGTTGTTGGTGTGAAGGCCTGGGGTGAGGCCGCTGCATATCCCGAGAATAAAGCCTCCCACAACCGATATAGCGAGAAGACTATCTATCATTTTTGATGGGAGTATATGCATTATACTGATAAAAGATTTTCGGCATCGTCGCCAGGGCAGCACCCGCCCCGGATCGGTTAGGATGTCATGGGCGCCGGGATGTGAAAACCCTTAAATACTGTTAATCAGGTGGTTGTAGCGATCCGCAGAGGTGGCGGAAGCCCCCTCTCTGGCGCATGGACCAGATGGTCTGAACGCGTTTTTGCGCGTGAGTCGGCCTCCGGGAAGGAGGCTCTTGCGGAGGATTAGAATGAAGTCGGTCAAAAAGACAAATCCGAGGTTGGTCACCCTAATCGACGATCTCAAGGCCGCCACCCGGGAGAATGGGACGGCGATCTGGCGCGACGTCGCCTGCAGGCTTGAGAAGCCCAGGCGGAACTACGCCGCCGTAAACGTAAGCAAGATCAACAGGCACACAGCCGCCGACGACCTGGTTCTCGTCACGGGAAAGGTGCTGGGGTCGGGAGATATCGATCACAAGGTGACCGTTGCAGCGCTCCAGTTCAGCGAACAGGCCGCATCAAAGATAAAGTCGGCCGGTGGCGAATGTCTCAAGATAGAAGAGCTGGCCGAGAAATACCCGAAGGGTTCCGGCATAATTATTCTGAGGTGATCTGATGATTATCGACGCATCTGGGATGATCCTGGGACGTCTGGCAAGCCTTGCCGCCACCGAGCTCCTCGCGGGAGAGGAGATCGCGATCGTCAACGCCGAGAAGGCCATAATCTCAGGTCGAAGAGAGAGCGTTTATAGGGAGTACGAGGAGATGAGCAACAAGGGCTCTACCGAGAAAGGACCTCACTATCCCAAGCGGCCCGAGAGGATCATGAAGAGGACGGTCCGCGGGATGCTCCCCCACAAGACCAAACGCGGTCGCGACGCCATGTCCAGGCTCAAAATCTACGTCGGAGTTCCGTCGGAGTTTGAGGGGATGAAGATCGAGCGGCCGGAGGCTGCGAAGATGACGCGCCTTGGCACCGCCAAATACGTGGAACTCGGCGACGTAAGCCGAAAGTTCGGATCCAAATTCTGAGAGGGTCAGCATGAAGATAACCAACTCGTCGGGTAAAAACAGAACGGCGATCGCCAGGGCCACCTTGACCGAAGGTAAGGGCAGGGTCAGGATCAACAGCAAACCCCTGGAGATCTATGAGCCAGAGCTCGTCAGGCAGAAGATCGCAGAGCCGGTGATGATAGCCCAGGATAAGGCCTCGGGGCTGGACATCGACGTCAAAGTTCGCGGAGGCGGATTCATGGGACAGGCTGCAGCCGTCCGGACCGCCATCGCTCGTGGGATCGTGGAGTGGACCGGCGACACCGCCCTTAAAGAGGCCTACATGGAGTACGATAGATCTCTCCTGGTCAACGACCACCGGCAGAAAGAGCGGAAGAAGGTCGGCGGCCCCGGCGCTCGAGCCAAATACCAGAAATCTTACAGGTGAGTTTGCTTGATACCTGTCCGATGTTTCACCTGTGGAAACGTCATCTCTGATGTATGGGAGGAGTATAAGGAGCGGACAAAGTCCGAGCCACCGGGGAAGGTGATGGACGATTTGGGCATCGAAAGCTATTGCTGTCGTCGTATGCTCCTGACCCACGTGGAGATCGTTGACGTGCTTCGGCGGTATCAGTAAAAGGCGTGGGGTTGTGGGGTAGCCTGGTCCATCCCTCGGCGTTCGGGACGCCGTAACCTGAGTTCGAATCTCAGCAACCCCACCATTAACCTTTCTTTTGAGGTGGCCACTTGACGGATTCGATGGATAAAGAATATACGCGATACGAACGCGCACGAATAGTGGGGGCTCGAGCTTTACAGATTTTGATGGGCGCCCCGGTATTAATCAAGACCGAGTCCATAGACCCCCTCGAAATTGCTCTTGAAGAGATGAGATTGGGATTTGTTCCCATAACCGTTAAACGGGATCGTAGAACCTCTAGGTAGGTGAAATTTTTGGATGATGAAGTGATAACGCCAACGGAAGAATACGAAACTCTTATCCCCATAGATGAGTATCTCGCGGCAGGCATACACATAGGCACACAGCAGAAGACGAAGAGCATGAAGGATTACATCTACAGAGTCCGCACTGACGGCCTCTACGTGCTCGACGTCCAGGCGACGGACAAGAGGATCAGGCTCGCAGCCAAGTTCCTGGCCAAGTACGACCCCAGCAAGATCCTGGTGGTCTCGGCAAGGCAGTACGGCCAGCGTCCGGCGACGATGTTCTCCAAGTCGGTCGGGGCAAAGGCGATAGTCGGCCGGTTCATACCCAACACCCTGACCAACCCCACCTTCTACGACTACGTCGAGCCCGACGTAGTGGTGGTTACAGACCCCAGCGGCGACAGCCAGGCGATAAACGAGGCCATCGACGTCGGAATTCCGGTGGTGGCCTTATGCGATACCAACAACCTGACCTCAAACGTCGATCTGGTGATCCCCACCAACAACAAAGGCCGAAAGGCCCTGACCCTGATCTACTGGCTCCTGGCCAAAGAGGTACTAAAGGAGAGAGGAGAGGAAAATCGGTTCAGATACTCGGTTTCAGACTTCGAGATGGAGTTTTGATTCGATGAGACGCCCAGCAGTGGCAGGCTCGTTCTACCCCCGCCACCCCGAGGAGCTGAATGAGGAGCTGAAGGCCGCCTTCGGTGATGCTGCCGACGGCGAACCCCTCCCGATTCGAGGCGCCGTCGTACCTCACGCCGGCTACATCTACTCTGGAGCCGTGGCCGCGGAGGTCTACGCGAGGCTCCCGAAGAGGGAGACCTACGTCCTGATCGGGCCGAACCACCACGGCCTCGGCCTTCCCGTAGCCCTCTCTCGCGACTCGTGGATGACGCCTCTGGGGGTTGCGGAATGCGACATCGAGCTGGCCGACGCGCTGATGGGCACCATAATCGAGGTTGACGAGTCCGCCCACCTCTACGAGCACTCTCTGGAGGTCCAGATACCGTTCCTTCAAGCCAGGTTTTCGAGCTTCAAGATCCTACCCATATGCATGGGGCTGCAGGACGAGGAGACAGCCGTCGAGGTGGGCGAGGCCGTCGGCGAGGCCGCAAAAAGCCTCGGTAGAGACTGCACCGTCATCGCCAGCAGCGACTTCACCCATTACGAGCCCCAGGAGGAGGCGAGAAGGAAAGACGCCCGGGCGATCGAGGCGATTCTGAGGATGGACGTCCCAGCCGTTTACAAGACCGTCTACGGCCTGAACCTCACCGCCTGCGGGTACGGCCCCATCTCGGCCACCATCACGGCTTCCAGGATCCTCGGCGCCGAGACCGGCAAGCTTCTCCGCTACTCCACCAGCGGCGACGTCATCGGAGATTTCAGCCAGGTGGTGGGCTACGGGGCGATAGCCTTCGTCTAGGGGGCGATAACCTGACCTCTGCCTCCGCTCCCGGCAAGGTGATACTCTTCGGGGAGCACGCCGTCGTCTCAGGGGCTGCAGCCTTGGGCGCGGCGGTGGACCTGAGGGTCAGGGCGAGGATCGAGGATTTGCCGGGAAGAGTAGAGATATCTGCCCCGGACCTTCGAATTACCCTCGCGGGGATAGCCCTCGACCCCCTGACCGGCGCGGTTCTGACGAACGATGTCAGAGAAGGCGCCGTTCACGCCACTCGATACATTTCAGCGGTTTTGAGGGAGTTTGGGGCAAAGGATCTCAGGGTCACCGTGGAGTCGGAGATTCCGCCAGCTTCGGGGCTGGGGTCATCGGCCGCCGTCGTCGTCGCCGCCCTGGGAGCTTTGAGCAGTCACCTTGCCCTCGATCTCTCCATCGACGAGATCGCAAAAGAGGCCCATCGGATCGAAAGGTCCGTCCAGGAGGGGCTCGGCTCGCCCACGGACACCGCCCTCGCCGCCTTCGGCGGGTATCAGATCGTCGAGGGGTCGGCAAAGCCCATCGAGCTGCCGGAGATCAAGCTGGTGGTGGGGTTTACGGGCATGCCTCACGACACCCGGGCCGAGGTCGAGAAAGTCCAGAGGTTCAGGGCCAGGTATCCGGAGATCGTCGATCCCGTATTTCGAGCCATAGGAGAGATATCGAGGCTCGCTCCCGACTGCATAAGAGACCGCCGACTCGATGAGCTGGGGAGGCTTTTGAATACCAACCACGGCCTTCTGGAGGCGATCGGCGTCGGGACCCGAGAACTCTCGGAGCTCGTATACGCCTCCAGGGGGGCGGGCCGAGCCTTTGGCGCGAAGCTGACGGGGGCGGGCGGCGGAGGATGCATGATAGCCCTGCCGCGGACCGAAACCCAAGACGTTCTCCAGGTGATGACCGCCATCGCCCAGGCGAGGGGAGAGCCCTTTTCCGTGGTCACGGGATGCCAGGGGCTGAGGCTCGAAGATCCGAAGGGCGATATATGAACAAGATCAAAATCCTTAAGATCGGCGGGAGCGTCCTGACCGACAAAAACAGGCTCGAATCGGCCAAGATCGAAGAGATCGAGAGGATCGCCGCCGAGATCGCCAGCCACGATTCCGGCCTGATACTGGTCCACGGGGCGGGGTCCTTCGGCCACATCCACGCGAAAGAGTACAAACTCGTCGAGAGGTTCAGCCCCGAAGGGGTCCTGGAGACCCACAGGTCGGTGGTCAGGCTGAACGACCTGGTGGTCGAGGGCCTCAGAATGGCTGGGTCAAGCCCCGTCCCGGTCCACCCTCTGAGCTGCACCCTCCTCGAAGACGGGAGGATAGTGGCGATGGAGACCGAGCCGATCGTCGAGATGGTGAATAGAGATCTTCTCCCCGTCCTCCACGGCGACGTCGCCATGGACAGGTCAAGGGGAGCCGGGATAGTCTCCGGCGACCAGTTGGTATCCCGTCTGGCGAGGGCCCTCAGGCCCGAGATGGTGGCCCTGGGAACGGCCGTCGACGGCGTCCTCTTCAATGGCGAGATCTTGGCCGAGGTGAGGCGAGAGGACCTTCTCAAGATCGGACCAGAGCTTGGGTCGTCGGCCGGAGTGGACGTCACCGGCGGTATGAGGGGAAAGATCGAGGAGCTTTTGGACCTGGCCGACGAGGGCGTTTCTTCTGCGATATTCAACGCCGATAAGCCCGGCCTGATCGAGAGGGTTCTCGAAGGCGAGAGGGCCGGGACCCTGGTGGAGGGCAGGATATGACCACAGGCAAGAGAAAGCTCGACCACATAAGAATCTGCATAGAAAAGACGGTGGAGGGAGGTTGGAGGCCCCTCGACGACCTCGCCCTAGTCCATCGAGCCTTGCCGGGGATCGACGCCTCCGAGATCGATACGAGATGCCGGTTCTTGGGGAGGGATCTGGCCTTTCCCTTTATGATCTCCGGAATGACAGGTGGCCACCCTGACACCAAGGAGATCAACGTGAACCTGGCTCTTGCGGCCCAGGAGGTGGGGGTGGCCCTGGGCGTCGGGTCCCAGAGGGCAGCCCTCGAACACCCCGATGTCGAGGAGACCTTCTCGGCGGTGAGGGATGCTGCGCCGAAGATCCCCATCGTCGGAAACATCGGAGCGGTCCAGCTCAAGAGGATGGGTCCCGAAGTCATCGACCGGCTGGCGGAGATGATAGACGCCGACGCCATAGCCGTCCACCTCAACTTCCTCCAGGAGAGCGTCCAGCCGGAAGGAGAAACCGAGGCCAGGGGCGCCATCGAGGCGATCAGGTCAGCCGCCGACGGGAGGGTTCCCATCATCGCCAAAGAGACGGGGGCCGGGATATGCGGTGAGGACGCTCGGGCCCTCGTCGAGGCGGGGGTGGAGATCATCGACGTTGGAGGCCTCGGCGGGACGAGCTGGTCTGGGGTTGAAGCCTATCGAGCGGAGGAGCGGGACGACCTCGAGTCCGCCAGGATGGGAAGGCTCTTCTGGAGATGGGGGGTCCCTACGACCGTGAGCGTTGTAGAGTGCGCCTCTGCCGGGGCCCAGGTCGTATCCTCCGGAGGGGTTCGGAGCGGGATCGAAGTGGCCACGAGCATCGCCCTGGGGGCGAGCCTGGCCGGGGCGGCCCTCCCCTTCCTCGCTCCTGCGACGGAAGGATCTTCCGAGGTGGCGGATCTCCTCCGGGTTTACAAACGGGCCTTTAGAACGGCGATGTTTCTGACCGCATCAAAGAACGTATCAGACCTTAGGTCTGCGCCGATCGTCGTCCTTGGCAGGACGAGGGAGATCCTGGAGCAGAGAGGGTTTGATTCGAGAAAGTTTTCCATTTACAGAGAGATGTCGAGATGAAGGATATTGGAATTGTAGCGATCGGAGGCTACGAAGAGATTGGAAGGAACATGACCGCCATCAGGATCGGTCATGACATATTAGTAATGGACATGGGCCTTCGGTTGGACAGGGTTCAGATACACGAGGATACGGACGTAGAGAGGCTCCGCCCCTCCGAGCTGATATCCATGGGGGCGATCCCCAACGACAGCGTCATGAAGGACGTGGACGGGAGGGTGAGGGCGATAGCCTGCACCCACGGCCACCTCGACCACATTGGAGCCATATCGAAGCTGGCCCACAAGTACAGAGCTCCCATCATCGGGACGCCTTTCACCGCAGACCTGATCAAGCAGGAGATCGAGGCCGAGAAACTCCAGGGGACGAAGAACGAGGTCGTGACCATGAACGCTGGCAAGACGAGGCAGATAGCCCCCGACATCGAGCTGGAGTTCATAAGGGTTCAGCACAGCATAGTTGACTGCGTCTTCGCCGCCATCCACACCCCAAGAGGGGTGATCCTCTACGCCAACGACTTCAAAATGGATCGAAGTCCGACGTTGGGCCAGCCTCCAGACTTCGCAAGGCTGAAGAAGCTCGAGTCTGAGGGGGTCTTGGCCCTGATCACCGAGACGACGAACGCCGGGGTATCGGGGAAGACCCCTTCGGAGCAGATCGCAAAGGACCTGGTATGGGACGTTCTGATGGGCACCGAGGAGACGAAGTCGGGGGTTCTTCTGACCACCTTCTCCTCCCACATCGCCCGGATCAGGGCGATCATCGAGGCCGCTCACGAGATGGGGAGAAAGCCGGTCCTTTTGGGCAGGTCGATGGAGAAGTACTGGGGGACGGCGAAGAGGGTGGGGTACGCCCCCAAGTCCAACGACCTCGCCGTCTACGGCCGGAGAAAGAGCGTCGACAAGTTCTTCAAGAGGATGATGCAGGAGGGCAAAGACAAGTACCTCCCGATCATGACGGGTCACCAGGGGGAGCCGGGGGCGGTCTTGAGCCGCGTCGCCAGCGGCGAGACCGACTACCAGCTCGAGTCCGGAGACAAGGTGATATTCAGCGCCGGGATTATACCTCAGCCTCTCAACAAGTCCAGCCGTCACATCGTGGAGACGAAGCTGAAGATGAGGGGGGCGAGGGTTTACGACAATGTCCACGTCTCGGGCCACGCCTGCGTCGAGGATCACTGGGAGCTTTTGAGGATGATAAACCCCGAGCACGTCATCCCCAGCCACGGGACCTTCGAAACTCACGGAAAATACCTCTCCATGGCCGAGGATACGGGCTACGAGCTGGGCTACACCTTCCACATCATGAGGAACGGCCAGGAGCTGGTCCTCCCCTGAAGGGGCGGGATGAAGGAAGCAGGAAGGATGAAAGAGGAGGAGAGGAGGCGCGATAAAAATGGTGATCCTTGACGATGAGTTGAAGGCGCGGGCCGGCATGATATCGGAGGCGATAGAGGATCTGTTGCCCGTCGTCCATCCGAAGGAGCTCTACGCTGCCGGAAGGCATCTCGTCGATGCCGGGGGAAAGAGGCTCCGGCCGAGCATGCTGCTGATGGCTGCGGAGGCCGTCGGAGGAGATCCGAGGGCGGTCGTCCCGGCCGCCGTCTCAATTGAGCTGGTCCACAACTTCACCCTGATCCACGACGACATCATGGACAACGCCGAGACCCGGCGGGGGAGGCCTGCGGTCCACATCAAGTGGGACGAGGCCGGCGCCATCCTGGCCGGGGATACCCTCTACTCCAAGGCCTTCGAGATCCTGACGGCGGCCGAGGCCCCGGCCCCTCAGGATATGGTCGCCTCGGTGGCGATGCTGGCCAGGACCTGCGCCGCCATCTGTGAGGGGCAGTGGCTGGACATGGAGTTTGAGGGGAGGGACCGGGTCACAGAGGACGAGTATTTGGAGATGATCGAGAAGAAGACCGGGGTCCTCTACGGGGCTGCGGCCTGGATGGGCGCCCGCCTTGTAGGAGCCCCGGAAGAGCAGGCCGAGGGGCTGGAGAGGTTCGGCCGGCTGGTGGGGATGGCCTTCCAGATCCAGGACGACGTCCTGGACCTCACCGCTCCCGCAAAAGTTCTAGGAAAGCCGAGGGGCGGGGATCTTGCCGAGGGGAAGAAGACCCTGATCATGATCCACGCCATGGCCAAAGAAGCCGAAGTCGAGATCTTCGGCAAGAAGAACGCATCCAGCCAGGAGATCGAGGCCGCCCTCGATACCCTGCGGGCCAGCGGGTCGATCGATTACGCCCGCTCCAAGGCGATAAGCCTCGTCAGTGAAGGAAAGGAGGCCCTGGCGGTCCTCCCGGCCTCGGAGGCAAAAGCCCTTCTGCTGGAGCTGGCCGACTACATGATAAGCAGAAGTTATTAATCCATAAAACGACCACCAGGAATCGTATCTGGGCGCGGTCGAGGGTCAGGTTAGGTCGGGTCAGGCCAGCGGTGGCGGCCCGGTTCGCGGTCGCGGCATCATCGGGAGGCGTTCAAATTGCACGAGCACGACGAATCGCATAAGCACGAGCACGGGTCGCACAAGCACGGACACGAGCTGCATAAGCACGAGATAGAGCACCTTTTGGAGCACTGGATCGAGCACAACAAGAGCCACAGCGAGAGCTTCCGGGCGAGGGCGAAGGAGATCGAGTTGGCGAATCCTCGGGCGGCGGCGAAGGTCCGGGAGGCGGCGGAGCTGATGGACGCGTGCACGAGGAAGCTGGAGGAGGCGGCGGGGGAGATCTGAAAGCACAATTTTAAAAATCTTATCACGATTGTAACCTCACTCCAACTATAGTGCTGCACCAAAAGATTGAAACTAACCGTCGATATCCAGAGGCCCATCTATTGGCCAAATAAGTATTATTTCTTGGGTTCAGCACTATAAATTAGAAAAACGAAAAACGATTATTGCATAGGCCAGAGTCCAGGTCGGATCTCGTCCTGGTTCCATGGAAGGAGCCTGACCCGACGCTCTTTCAGGGCTTTTGGCATCCTCAAGGATCGATCATCGCTCAGCCTTAACGCCATCATAAACTTGCCCATGTCGAGGCTCTCTCGGATCTCCCAGTCGACCCATTCGCAGTCGTGGGTGGTCTTCCCCACAAAGACCACCACCATCGAGGAGGCCTCTATCCTCTTTCTGATGCAGTGGCGGACGTAAGCAGCGTTCTCGTTTTTAAAATGGACCTTCAACGCGAAATCGATGAAGTCGAGATGGGGATCGATCTCCTTTGCCGCGGAGCAAAAATCGCGGACCTGATCCAGATCTCCGACCCTGAAGATGAGAAAGGCCCGCCTCCGGGGAACCAGGGTTTGGTCCTTTCTTATCTCCTCCCCAGCCATCTCCTCCAGCCTCTCCATCTCTGAGGAGCGAGCTTCGGAATCGGCGATCTCGATCATGACCCGCACCCGCTATCCTCAGTCCGCTCCGATGGAATCGATGACCGCCTTTCGTGCGGTGCAGCTCTTGCAGATCCCGTTTTTCCCCGGATGGCAGCAGAGGGTATCCTCGATGGGGAGGCCGTACCACTTGGCTATGTTGATGATGTCGACTTTTGTGAAGTTTATCAGGGGGGTGAGAATGGTGATATAGTCTCCGAAGGCGGAGTTGATGGCGAAGTTGGCGTTGACGAGAAATTCCTCGGTCTGGTCCGGGAACCGCTGGTCCTTCTCCGAGAGGAGGCTGATGGCGATTATCTTGATTCCCCTCTGGTAGGCGTAGGAGGCTGCCGCCATAAGAGACATCAGGTTTCTTCCCGGAAGGAAGGCGTTGATGTAGCTCGCCTTGCAGTCTCCGCTGACGTCGGACTCGATCGACCGGCAGTAGCCGCTCAGGTCTATCCTTTCTGGGGGCGGCAGGTCGCATCTCTTGAAGACGTTCCTGCAGGCCTCCCACTCCTCCTCGCTGGATATCTGACCGAAATCGATGAAGATGGGATGCTGCTCTTGCCTCTCGTTATTCAGGATCTTGCACAACACCAGGGAGTCTATGTCTCCCGAGACGATCGGTACCAAGGCCATTTTTGAGAGCTCCTTCTTGAAAGGGACGTTTTGGTTCACTTCGACGAGATCGAACGGCATATCCAGGAGCTTTAAGTTATTTATCTCCACCGCGAGAGCTTCCCGTCCCCTCAACCGTCTTCAAAGGAAAAATTGAGAATCGAGATGGGGCGCAGAATTGAATCCTCGTTATGGTCTAGATCGTTCAAAATGGTTCGCAAATCTCTTATACATATGAAATCTAAGTTGGGAATATGTCCAGAAAGGAGAAGGTCGTCTTCCTCTCTGCTCACAACTCTGCCCGGTCTCAGATGGCAGAGGGGCTCCTCCGCCACCTCTACAACGACCGGTACATCGCCCGCAGCGCGGGGGTGGAACCCCGCGAGGTGGACCATCTGACGGTGGAGGTGATGGCTGAGAGGGGGATCGACATATCCGGTCAGCGGTCAAAGAGCTCGAAGGAGCTGTGGCGCGAGGCCTTCGACGTGGTGGCCAAGATCCGTGACTGGGATTCCGAGCCGTGCCCCCTTTTCCCCAGTGGGAGGTGGAGGGCCCACATACCCTTGAAAGACCCCTTGACGCTGGAGGACGCGGAGGAGCGGAGGCGGGCCCTGAGGGCGGAGAGGGACGATCTGGAGCGGTGGATCGTGAAGATCTTTGGAGAAGAGGGTTTCAGAAACGATGACGGCTGAAGGGCATCAGACGATCTGACCCCTGTACTTGTCGAGAAGTTCCATCACCCTCCTAACGTCTCTTCCCTGAGTCTTCGCCTCCTCCAGAAAGGCGGAGTAGGTGGCGTCGTCGACGATTTTGGGGATCGGTTTGCAGTTCTGGCCGTGGAGCATCAGGTTGAAGCATCTCGCCTCGGCTTCCGAGAGCTTCAGGGCCCGATAATCTCCCACATGCTCCCGGTAGAGGAGGTTATCATCCTTCGGATAGTCCAGGGCGAGCTTTGCGAGAGGCGTTCCGGGTATCGGCTCGGCGACGCTCGAGAAGACGTCTTCGAGCATCGCCTCGTCCATGAAGTCGAGGGTCGCCTGGTAGTCCTCTTCTTCCTCGCCGGGGTAGCCGACGATGAAGCTTCCCCCGACCTTGACGCCGCATTGGTGGGCTAGATCGACCGCCTCCAGGTTCTTCTCCGGGGTCGTTCCCTTCTTCATCGCTTTCAGCATCCTCTCGCTACCCGACTCGATGCCGAAGAAGACCCAGCCTACGGTGTACTTTCTGACCGCCTCAAGGATATCCTCGTCGACGAAGTCGACCCTCATGTCCGGGACCGAGAGGTTTCTCGGCCCCAGGATCTCGGCCAGGCGTTTTAGGAGGGTGATGAAGGCCTCCTTGTTGACGTCCCTTCCGTAGCCGAAGAGGGACCCCGTCCCGCCGCTGACCGCGACCCTCGATACGCCCATCCTTCGCATCTTTTGGACCTCGGCGAGGATGTTGTCGAGGCTTCGAGACCTGATCGACCTGCCGAAGAACCGGGGGACCTGGCAGAAGGTGCAGCCTCCTAGGCAGCCCCGGTGGGTCTCGATGTAAACGTTGGCGCCCCGGACGTTCTGGTCCTTGAGGTCTTCTGGGATGAGGGGCATGACGTGGTCGAGGTCGGATACGGGGACAGGATCGGTCTTGACGACATCTCCCTCCTGGAGGAAGGCGACCCCTGGAATCTCAGATGATGGCCCCTTCTCGACGAGGTCGATGACCACCTCTTCGCCTTCCCCCACCACCACAGCGTCTACCTCAAGCTCCCCCAGAACGATCTCGGGGACGAGGCCGACGGGTCCGCCGACGTATATCTTCGGAGAACGTTTGGCAAAATCCCTGATCTCGGGGTCCAGGAGCTGGGATGATGAGAAGAGGCTGAGGAGAGTCACATCCCCGGAGGAGGAGAGGTCCCGGGTGATGGTGACGGCGTGGCCCCTCTCCCTCAGGATGCCGCCGAGGACGAGGGAGCCGTAGGTATACATCTTTGGGGAAACGATCGTCGTTTTCATCGGCGTCGCCAACCTGGCCCTTTGTTCAGATCCATCTTCAGACTCCCAGGGCGTTGATCTCCTCGATGAGGTCGGTGAAGGCCTCGATCTCCACCTCGATCACCTCTTCGGGGGTCATGCTGATGCTCATCTCGCCGTCGACGGTGAGCCGGTCGGGGCCGCGTCGAATGAGCCTCCGAACTCCATCCCGCGAGAGAGCCTTTTTTATGTCCGAGTCGCAGGCCAGGGCCCTTCCCGGCAGGATCACCGTCTCCTTCAACTCGGATAGGTCCAGGTCCATCAGGTCCCGGATGGTTATAAGGCAGCCTATGTCTTTGTTGACCGAAACGACGTTCACCTGTTCGCCCAGCTCCGCGAATATCGCCGATAAGAGAGGGCGTGCGACGGAGCTGGTGATGAGGGTCGCCCCCTTCCGGACCGGCGGAAGCTTCTTAATCTGATCTTTTTTGTGCGCCAGGGCGAAGGGCGATTTTGTCACCGGGTCCCAGAGGGGGGTTCCAGCCACCCGAAAGGAGTACCTCTCGTTCGTATCGGTGACGATATCTCGAAACTCCTGGACGGAATGGGGGACGATGCCAGGGATGATCGGCTCGTTTCCGAGGATCAGCCCTTGCTCCCTCTCGTTTGCAAACCTCATCAGGATCAGGTTTTTGACCCCCATCTCCTCCAGGTCCCGACAGGTCCTGTCGAGCTCCGGGCCGTCGTTGACGCCGGGGATCAGGACGGAGGCGGCGTAGACGTCGCAGCTTTCGGCGAAGGTTCGCAGGTTCGCCAGGGCCGCCTCAGGGTGGCGATCGTTCATGTACTTTCTTCGAAGCTCCGGGTCTGTGGAGAAGACGGTGAAGGAGACCTCTTTCACTCCGGCATCGATCAATCTATCGGCCTCGTCACCTTTGGTGAAGCCCTTGCCGCTGGTGTAGCCGAGGTGGATCGGGACGGACCCCTGCCCCACCATCCGGGCCAGCTCCAGAAGCTGGGGGTAGCAGCTGAGGTCGCCCCCGCCGCTGATGGTCACCTTATCGGGCTTCTTGCCGAAGGTGGCTCCGGCCACCTCCATCGCCACCATCTGCATCGGCTTGAATCCGGGGTAGCCCTCCACGATCGCCCGAGTGCAGTAGTCGCAGCCCTTCTGGAAGGGGAGGCACCTCTTGCATCCGAGGGGCTTAATCTCCTTTACGCCCTTGAAGTAGCAGTAGCTGCAAAACCCCTTGCAGTCGTGGCCCGGCCGGCCTCCAACGTCCGCCAAAATCTCCATCCATCAACTCTCCACCCCAGGATCGGACCGGGAAGGGTAAAGCCTTTGCGGGATGGTCGGCGGGAGAAGACGCGGCAGCCGAGATGTAGGCGAATCTCCGCGAACCGGTTATTCATCAAGAGACTCGGCGTTCCACCGGGATCGGCCCTGATCGGCAAAAGAGAGTTCCTGGTTTTATCGCCGTTCGGATCCTTCAACCGTCGCCCTTCATCTCTGCGATTGCGGCCTTGATCTCGGCGATCTCCCCTTCTATCTTCGCAAACCGTCTGTCCATATGGTCCTGCAGGTCGGATCTCATGCCACGGATCTCTTCGATCGTTTCGTCCTGTCTCTCGATCATCATGCCCTGTCTCTCGACCATTATATCCTGCTTTTCCAGCATCTTCCTTCCTATGGCCAGATTCTCCCTGCCAACTGCCAGGTTCTCCCTACTGAGCGCCAGGTTCTCTTCGCCAAGCTCTACGCTTCTGTGCAACAGGCCCACCGCCACGTCGAAACGCTCCCCCAGCGCCTCCTGCCAGTCGCCCCTCAGGATCTTAAGTAGGGAAACTCGCCCGTGGCCTTTTCCCAACGTACCTCCAGATCATGGACCTGGATCGGACCTTTCTGTATCCTCAGGCCGGCGATGAACGCCTGGATGGTCGCTTCATCCCCTTCTGCGACGATGGCAACGTCGTAGGGCTCCTGGTTTTCGACGGTGCCAGAGAGTCCCAGGTCCCGGCCCATCTTCTGGACCGCGTCCCGGAAACCGACCCGCTGGACATCTCCGTGAGCGACGATCACGACCCTTTGCATATCCATTAACTTATCGCGCTCTACTCAGATGTTAGGATGTCGATCGAAACCCTTCCGCCTTTTCCAGACGCTCTTACACAGATCGCCTACTCGATAGACAAAAAGGCGGAGATATTCAACTTCTTTTTGGAGAACGGCCTCACCCTGAAACACCATCCAGCAACTTTCCGCTCCAATATCGGACCGGGGTGGGCGAAGCCTTTGCGGGATGGCTGGCGGAGAAGGATCTCTGCCCAACCCGCTTATCAGCGAAGTATTCGAAAGACCGTTGGGTATATCCACGCAACCACTCGAAATCGGATTCAGCCGGGAAGATCTTCCCATGTGCATAGAACAATTAATCCCGACTATTCAATAGACTCTTTTGTGATATTCATTCGCAAAAGGTGTGAACTATAGAGAGGATTTGAAGATTGCCTCTCATTCTCGGTCTCTCTTTCAGGATCGGTACGACTTCGTCAAACCTGTCAATCTTTGAGTGTTAGAACTGATGTTGATAGAAACAAACGTATCGTGTGAGAAGACCATTCATGGAGGAAGGATGATCCACATCGTTCGGAATATTTGGGCGGTTTTGATGATAACACCGCTAATTGGATCTGGATCCAATGATCGAAACAGATAATACCAAGTACGGATCTTAACTCCTAACAAAAGGTATTGTCGTGAATCCTGTGAGTTCGGGGTTCGACTGGGTCTGTTTGAGTGTAGAGTGTTTATAGAACGGTGATAGTCCCGGAGAATTCCTAGCGATTAATCGCGACCAAAGGAGAGGAGAACATGAGAAAAATAGATTCTGGCATTTGCCTGACGATCCTGGTGGCTGCGACTCTGATGGGGACAGGGTCAGCGCAAGTGACCGGCACGACACAAGTCGCAGCACAGTTTCCACAATACATCTCTGTTACAGCGCCCGCTGGAATAACCGACTGGGTTTTAAATGTAGGAGCCAATTCCTATCCAGGATCCAGAACTGCAACCATCGCGTCAAATTATGATGGTGACGTCGCTATGAGGGTTCGCGACGCGCGCACAGGTTTTGTCGCACCGATGGTGGCAGGCAGGATGACGAGCAATACAGCCCCGGCCGCTGCCAACTACCAGCTGGAAAATCCGTTACAGGTGGGAGCCGCGACCATAGCAAGCCTTTCTGGAACAGCGGCTACGATACATACGCTGAACGCCCCCGGGCGCGACCAACCAGCGGTCACCTTCGATCAGCAGGTCACGTACACCGATTACGCTGCCGATTATTACATGACCATCACCTTCATCGGGACTGTTGTTGTGTAACGTTTCTGAGACCCAGAATATAATGCGAAATTAGAGGTGAGATGAGGATGAAATCGAGATTGTCGATATCAGCATGTCTTCTATTATTGGTCATATTGGCGATGGAACCTGCTTCGGGAATTACGGTCAGCGGTATCGCCCTCGTGACCGACGTATCGCCCGGAGAACAGATAGTGTACAATATGACGGCAACTGCCGACGATGTCAGCGAGCCTGTGGACGTTACAGCCCATATTACCGCGTTTACGCATAACCTGATAGGCGAAAGGGTGCCCATTCCTGACAACGAGACGGCCCCATACACTGCCAGAGATTTTTTGAAGGTCACTCCGGAGAGGGCGACCATCGAGCCGGGAGGAGAAGTAGTATTCGTCCTTGAGGGGATCGTTCCTGAAGATGTCGGCGACGGCCTGAGGTACGCCCTCGTCAGAATCTCCACAGTTCCCAGTGGCAACGAGACGATCGAGTTTGCGTCAGAGGTGGATGTACCAGTATTTTTGACCATAGCGGGCTCCGAGATCATCTCGCGCGGAGAGATCTCAGATCTGAACGTATCCGAGGGAGATGATGAGGGCCTGGTGGTGACGTTTTTGTTCACTAACACCGGGAACCATTACTGCAAAGCCGAAGGAACGGCCGTATTGAAGGACGATGAAGGGAACGTAATCGACGAAGGTTCTCATCCCTCGGGGAGTTCGGTGCTTCCATCGACCACACGTCAATGCGTCTTCGAGCTCGCCAAAGAGGTGGACCTAGCTCCCGGCACCTACACCGTCGAGGCGACCGTGGCGAAGACTGACGGGACGGTTTTGGACACCGAGGTGACGACGGTCGAGATCTGAGGGAGAATACCGCTCGGCTTCGGGGACGCCCCCGCGGGGCGTCCTCTCCTACAGGATCCCGATGGCGGCGGGATTGATAGTTCAAAGGCGATCAGTGATGGGACAAATTCAGTCGACGGACAACAGCGGATCAGATGACGATGAAACGAAAACGCTCGATCACCTCATCGGTGCCGGGTCTCCTCTTCCTCATGGGTCTCCTGCTCGTCGCCACTCCTTCGGGAGCCCAGGCTCCGGGGCAGCTTACCGGAAGCGCCACAACCTGGGATGTGGGGCCGGATTTTATATACATCACTGCACCGGCCGACATAGTCGACTGGACCCTCGCTCCCGGAGTCAACAACGTCCGATCTGGAACCCTCAACGTCGATGCTACCGCCTCCTGGACTGTGAGGGTGAAGGACGCAGATCTCTTGACCTCCGGGCGATTGACCAAGTACGCCGACGGCACGGGGATTTACGATACCGGGATTAAGCTCAATAGCCCCCTGGTCATCTCGGCGTCGTCTGATGGCGGAAGTGAAGTCGCCCTCTCCACCAGCGAACAGGAGATCATCTCAGGGGCTGCAACCCCCGAGGGCGGCCGAGATGTAGGGATCGAGTTCAAGCAGCCGGTCGGCTGGAACGATCTGGGGCTTGAGAGCGGCTCCTCCTACAGGCTGGTGGTGACCTTCACGGGGTCCCTCACGGGCTAGGGCGAAGGGGGATCGTCGGCTATGGTGTCCAAGCTCAACCTTCTGGCGTATGCGCTCTGCATCGCGATCCACCTCTCTTCGGCCCTCGGCGCCTACTCCGCTGGGTTCGGGGTATCGGGGGCCATCTTGAAGGCTGAAGTCCTTCCGGGGGAGGAGATTCGCCATCAGATGGTGGTGATGATAGCCGACGACGGGTCCCCTCTGGAGCTGGTGGCCGAGGTGGTGGGGTTCGGCCAGACCCTGGACGGCGAACCTGTGAGGCTCGAGTCCGAGGATGACACCAGCCCCCATTCCGCCCGCGATTTTCTGAGGGTCTCCCCGGAGAGGTTCAAGGTCAAGACCGGCTCCTCTGAAAGCCTTCTCTTGAATGGCGAGATCCCCCGAGACGGCTGGGCTGGCGGGAGATACGCCCTCATCGAGATCAGAAGCCTTCCCCCAGGCTACGGCCCCTTCGGCATCGCCTTTGCCATATATGTCCCGATCTTTCTGACCATCTCCGGGACTGAGCTGGTCGAGACCGGCGAGATCACAGGCCTCGAAGTCGAGGAGATGGATGGCCCCTCGGTCGATTTGATGGCGTCATTGACCTTCAAGAACACTGGAAACCACCACTATCGGGCCCGGGCCGGGGCCGTCCTCAAAGATGGTTTGGGGAACGTCTTGGCGTCGGGCGAGACACCCCTGGAGGAGTCCTCCATAATCCCAGAGGCTTTGCGGCTCTTTGAGATCAGCCTCGGCGGGGCCGACGACCTCCCCTCAGGGGCCTTTCTGGAGGCGAGGGTGATCTCGGAAGACGGCAGAACCCTGGACAGCGATGAGATCGCCTTAGCCGGAGAGGGGTCATGGCGGTGAGCTGCGGGCGATTATCCCTCTTCCTGCTTTTGGCCCTCTTTCTCATCCCCGGCGCGACTGCGGGCCTCTACGTCGTGGACGTCGATCTCCCGCCGCAGAACCCGGTCAATAACGTCGTCGTCACCTACACCCTTCCTGCGGGGGTGATCTACAAGACAGATAGCTTCAGCGTGAGCGGTGCTGTGACGTCTGTCCCTCAAGAGGTGGTGAGCACGCCCAACGACGGTTCCGTCCCCGTCACCATGACCTGGACCTTCGAAAGCGTCTACAACTCCGGCAACCTGGACATAGTGATCCAGTTCGACGGCATAGTCGCAGATGTGGCGGGCAATCAGGACGGGGTCCAGCTCCCTTCCGGCACGGTGTCGTATACCTACGACGGCGGGCCAAGAGCCAAAACGGGAAGATCAGATCCGACGAACATAGTGGAGCCGGATCTCACTATTCTAAAGAGGCGAAGTGTAGAGACTCCCGGTGAGGTTACATTCGAGCTTTTGGTTTACCACACACCAAAGAGCCGTTCTGATGCCTATGACGTGGTTATAACAGACGTCTTGCCCCACGATATGAGATATACACCGAACTCGATAAGAATTATCTCGAGTCCATCCGGAACCGCAGGAGTCAGAGGTGCCGACCTCACATGGAATTTCCCTCTGGTTGATACATCGTGGAAGAGCGGGACCGAAGTCAAGCTCCAATACAAAGCGAATAAGCTGCAAACCTCATCAAGCACAACACCACGAACCCTTGTCTGGACCAGTGCAGCGGGAACAGGTTACGGCGAGGACAGATCCTACACCCTCCGATTCAACGAGACGGTCATGATCGTATCTATCTTATGCAGCGCAAAGAGCGTAACCGTTGGAAAACAAATAACATACACCTACACCGTCACCAACATCGGAGATGCTACCGTAAACGGCCTGGTTTTGACCGACTCTAGGCTCGGTTTGATAACTTTGAATCGGACAAGCCTTGCGACCGGTCAGCCTGCCACCGGATCAAAAAGTTATACCGTTAAAGAAAGCGACTACCCCGGTCCTCTGGTGAACACCGCCACCGCCACCGGCACCGATGCTTATGGGCGGAGCGTCTCGGCCGTGGGCACCATCTCGGTCCCCTTCGGAACCGATCCCCTGGAGGTCACGAAGACGGCCCTCAACAAGACCGTTGCGCGGGGCGGCAACGTCACTTACATCATAAAGATCGAGAACAACGGCAAACTAGGATCCATTCCTCCCACCAACATAACCGTTGAGGACGTCTTCAGCAGGCCGGTGGAGATCTTATCGGCATCTCCCGAGCCAGCCGCCGACGGCAAATGGCGATTCCCCAAAATCGACCCAGGCTTTTCGGAGAAGATAACCCTGGTGGTGAAGGTCCCCGAGAAGCAGGACATCAACTTTTCCTCAAAGAGCAGCGTCACCGGTGAGGGTTTCATCAACGCCGCCAGCTTCTACACCACCTCCCTCGATCCCTTCCCCCTCAAAAACTGCGTCTACGTCACCTTCTTCAACGGGACCAGCCAGAAGAACGAGACAGTCTCAGACTGCGAGACCGTCACTGTGGGGAGGGCGGGGGCCGAGCTATCCACCCGGGAACACGGCTCCGGCACCTACGAGAGCGACGATCTCCTCTTGATGGAAACGGAGACCGACCTCATCTCCCTAGAAAAGGACATGGCTGCGACCCACAGGGTCACCACCCTCACTCTGCCCCGTAACAGGACCGTCACCTACTCCTCCCCGTGGACCGAGGAGGCCATGGCCAAAAACCGCGTCACCGGTGCCTCCATGAGCGAATCGTACCGGTACGCATCCACCATCGACCGGGAGTCGAAGTTCTTCTTAAACGAGAACGAGTCGGCGATGGCGATCAACGCCGAATTCGAAGGGACGGCTCACATCGGCTTCTTGAAGATGCCCACAAACACCTCCACCTTCATGGCGACCCCAGTCTTCGAGTCCCAAGAGGAGTACTCGGGAAGCTTCCGGATCGTCGAGCGGGTCGACGAGTACGGCCCCGCTGCCTCCTCGGAGAAGTCGGCGGAAGGGTCGGGGCTTGTGGTCGTCGACAAAAGAATCGGCGACGTCCAGAGGAGCTATGAGCACGGCACCGGATCCTACCACTCTGAGGAGCTGATAAAGACCTACACCAACTACATCGCAAAAGAGATTAGCCTCGTATACGCCCCCGCCGAGGGCACCTCCCTCAGATGGAAGGAGGGAATCAGCTCCAAAACGCCCGGCACGAGCCTCATCGGCGAGGAGTATACGAGCATCACCGAGCTCGATAAGGAGACGGTGGCTCGGGGCCTAAACGAAATGGAGACGGAGGCGAACTTCTCGGGCCGGGCGAGGTATAGGACGATCTACTACGACGCCTCGACGAGCGGATCAGAGAATACATCGACGAACGAATCAAACAACAGATCGGCGAGCGTATCGGCGAACTCGCGCGTCGAGCCCACCATCGACCTCGACGAGATCTACGAGGGCGACTACTCTATTGCGAGGAAGATCCTCATATCCGGAGCCCCCAGGTACGACCGACCCCACCTCAACGTGACGAAGTCCCTGGTGGGGATCGCCGACGAGACGTTTCCCGGCGCGAAGGAAACGACCCTGGCGGGCGAGAGCCGCGACGAGGTGGTCAAGGTCGCGACCTACGCCATCGGAATCGAGAACGACGGAAACCGGGCCCTGGGGCCGGTTCGCGTCCAGGATCTCTTCCCATCGGGGGCCGTGTACCTCGGATCCTCCCTGAGGCCGACAGAGCAGACGGCCGGAAGCTCCAACTGGACCCTGACCCATCTGGCCATCGGAGATGTCGTCACCATCGGGGTCGAGCTGGACGTCAGCGAATGCACCGGCCCGGAGCTGACGAACAGGGTTGTCGTCTGCGCAGGCAGCGGCGACGAGCAGATCTGCGCCGCCAACTTCAGCGCCCTGGAGATCGACTGGCTATCCTGGCATTCCGACGAGATCTCGGCCGAGAAGACCGGAGAGCTCGGCGAGGCCGAAGAGGGGCGAGGAGATTGCAACGGATGGACACTCCCGAGATGGGACTTTGAGCGCCTCGGGAGCGATGCCAACCTGGCCTGCGAGTTGACCCCGGACGAAGAAGACTTCTGGCTCGGCAGTTGAACGGCGCTCGGCAAGGTTCGTTTTTTTCGATCCGCGTCGCGATCCGCAAACCATTGTTGGTGTCCCTTAGACGATTCTCGGAAAGACAACGGTCTTTCGATCACAATTGGGAGTTTTTGGCTGCCGATCGCCGGATTGAAATTATAATCTAATATCTATCTTAATATAAACCCGACCAGTTTTTGGGGAAAAGTGAAACTGGAAAGCTTTGCCAAAGGGCAAAAATCACGCCAATTTCTGGATAGGATCTCCTCCTTTTGCGTTTGATGGGTGGCAAAACTTAAAAATAAGTGCGTATAAGCCCGTTGTACCAAGAAAAAGATGCTGAGGATGATATTTTGAACGCTCACATTCCATTTGCTGCGATGCTGCTCTTGAGCCTTTTTGCATGTATCTGTGCTGCACAGACGGAGGATCCAGGTGAGAATCCCGCGGTGCTGGAAGGGTCTGAAATCCCGCTCAAGATCTGCGCCGCCATCGCCACCGTGACCATAACGGGCAACGTCGTTGCGCCGCCCGGCAACGAGACGGAGGAGGAAGAGGAGACACCGGACGAATCCCCCTCGGAAGAGGACCTGAGCGAGGAGGTGGCAGCCCTCGATCAGGAGGTGGCGGCCCTCGATCAGGAGGGGACGCCTCTTGAGGAGAGGCTTTTGGCAGGGACTCTGACGCCGGAGGAGGAGGAAGAGCTGGCGGCTCTGTTGCAGGAGCGGATGGATCTGGACGAGAGGAAGATCGATCTGGACGAAAGACGGCTCGCCCTACACGAGCTGATGGAGGGGGTGGACCCGAGACGGCTCGACCTGGACAGAAGGAAGATCGACCTTGACAGAAAGTGGCTGGAAAGGGACGAGGAGCTTCTGGGGCTCGTGCAGAAAGATCTGGAGGGGACCCTGACCCCGGAGGAAGAGGCTCGGATGAGGGAGCTATTGGAGCTGCGAGAGGAGCTGGAGCGGGAAGGGGAGATTCTGGATCTGGAAGAGGAGATGCTGGACCTGGAGGAAGAAGGGAATCTTCTGGAGACCGAGCAGGCGGCGCTTCAGGTGAAGCTCTTGTCGGAGGGCCTGACGCCGGAGGAGGAGGCGCGGCTCAATGAACTTGATCAGCAGATAGAGCGGCTCGGCCTTGAGGGGGAGCTTTCCGGCCTCATGCTGAAGTATCTGGAGGGGACTTTGACGGAGGAGGAGCGGGCCCGGATGGATCAGCTTAGGAGCGAGCTTGGCCTCGACGAGACGGGGTGATTGGATCGGGCCCGGCGGCGGGCCGTGTCGCCCGCACCGGTCGCGGTGTGGACTCTCGCTCCAAAGGGCGGCCCCGGAGGCGCGAGGGTCACGAATATCCCTCGCGAGAATTGGTAAAATTGGGGGGGGCATTTTTTGTGTATGCAGCTCTTTTCCGCATTAGATCACGGATGTTTCAAAATCTGATCGAGTTTGATTCAAAAAACCGCCCGCCAGGCCCATATATGTGCAAATGAATTTGCTAAAATTTGATTGCCGTGACGGCGGCGCAGAACATGCTATAACCTCTGAGTTCAGCTAACCATTGCCCTTAATCTCTGCGATGGCAGCCTTGATCTCGGCGATCTCCCCTTCTATCTTCGCAAACCGCCTGTCCATATGGTCCTGAAAATCAGATCTCATACCGCGGATCTCTCCGATCGTTTCGTCCTGCCTCTCGATCATCACGTCCTGCTTTTCCAACATCTTCTTTCCTATGGCCAGGTTCTCCTCGCCGAGCTCCGCGCTTCTGTAGAGCAGCCCCACCGCCACGTCGAAGCGCTCCCCCAGCTCCTCCTGCCAGTCTCCTCTCAGGATCTTGAAGTAGGGAAACTCGCCGGTGGCCTTCTCCCAGCGAACTTCAAGGTCCCTGACTTGGATCTGTCCCTTCTCGACCCTGAGAGCCTTCACAAACTCCTTCAGGGCACCTTCTTCACCTTCGGCCACGATCGCAACGTCGTAGGGCTCCTGGTTTTCGACGGTGCCGGAGAGGCCGAGGTCCTGGGCGATCTTCTCGACGAGGTCCCGGAAGCCGACCCTTTGGACGTGTCCAGAAGCGATGATCTCGACTCGTTGCATAATCTGCTAACTATCAGCATCTCCTCGCATGTTAGGGTGTCGGTCGAAGAGATCAGCTTCACGCCGCTCAGATTACATCTCAATTCCTCCTCCTCCTCGGCCTCCGATGGCCCCTCCCCCCCCAACTGGCGCGCGGGTGACGGGATGCTCGCCGGACGGCGCGGATCTTGCGAGGGTTGATGTACGAATTCTGCACGGCGATGCTGTATTATATTCATCGAAAAATGAGCGCCAGACGAGCCGATTGCGCCCAACCATTTTTCATAAAATTACTGTTATGGTAGTTGACCGGAAACTTCCTTCCGGTGTTGCAGAAAGGCAAACCCCCCACAACGAGCTAGAACTGGCTATCATCTCTGAGCATGACAATCATGCCCTGCCTCCTGCGGCACGGCGGAGGGAACTCAGAAATCACCGCTCGCAGTTTGCGGGCTGATCTTCCGCCGATACGCCCGATTGATGGCGAAAATTGCCCTCAGGGGGCGCGGCGCAAACCTGAGCATTCCGCAAGCATTTTTCTTGAGCATCGCGAATCTCCGGGGCGCAACCGGGCAGCTGTGGCCCGGCCCTGGAAGTCTCCCGGTGGTGGTGGTGGGGGCCAACTCCCTAAAATGTTAATTTTGGAATAGCAATAATTCAGTTTTGATGCATATTTTCCATGATATAGCACTAATCACATGATTGAGAAATATAAATATTAGCCGGGAACTCTGCCGAACTTCTTCTTATATTTAAATGCATTAGCAGAAACTTTAAGGGGAACTCCTTGCCGAATGTTGGTTGTATCTCTTTGAATAAAGGAGGATCTATATGAGCAGAATATGGAATAGTATTGGACTGGCCGTCCTCATGGCCGCGCTGCTGGTGGGGACGGGAGCGGCGCAGGATACAACTGAGATATCAGGAGATGTAACGCAAACGTATGAGATCTCAGCCCATCCTGCAGATAACACTGCATTTGGACTTGATCCTTCTGCTACCCAACCTGTAACGCACACAGGAACACTCAGCGTCAATGCCAACACAGCTTGGACGGTAACTGCATCAGCTGACTCAGGCACAGGTCATACAAAGGGCTACATGTCCAAGTATTCCAGTAGTGCTTATGTAGAACCAGAGGTCAAGCTAGCAAGTAACATGCAGATTAAGTCAACTGACACGGGTTATACAGATTATGCGGATCTGACATCAGACCAAGCAGTTGCAACAGGATCTGGAGCTGAGTCGGGAATAACAGTCACGTTCGGCCAAAATGTTGCCTGGAATGATGCACATCTCGGTGGTTCGGACGTATATCGGATCGTCGTAACCTTCACAATAGCATAATGGGAGATACAGCCTTAAGTGGAGGTGGCGTGGCATGAACGCTGAATGTGTAGCAAAGATGCACGATTGGCTTCATGCCATTGTTTTATTTATAATGATAACTATTGCGTTCAAGACACCATAACGTTGAAATATTATTAATAAAGAGGTATAAAATATGGACCGCATTAAATGCATACTCGGTGCATGCGCATTTATAGCCATGCTTTTTGTGGTGGTCGTTTCTCCAGTGTCCGCTGGCCTCACAGTGTCAGGTGTCACGTTTGATGCAGAAGTCGCCCCAGGTCAGTCATTCGAACATGAGATCACCGTGGGCATCCGCGATACAGACAGTCCAATTGATGTACTTGTGGATGTCTTTGGATACGGCCAAACACCAGGCATTAGTATAACCAATCTTGCGGATGATCTTGATACCAGCCGCTACAGCGCAAGGACATTTGTGGAAGTATCTCCAAAAAGTTTCCATCTTGAACCCGGAGAGTCCCAAAAAGTGACTGTATCTGGAACGATGCCATCTGATGTGGAGGATGGTGGTAGATATGCAGTTGTAAACATCCGTACCCTTCCTATAGGTGAAGGCGGCATTGGCATATCACTAGCTGCCAACGTTCCAGTCCGTCTAACAATCTCTGGTACGGAATTGATAGAAACCGGTGAAATTAAGAGTGTAAAAGTCGATGATCAGGTTTTGTCGATGATATTCGAAAACACTGGAAACCATCATTATAACGCTCTGGCAGAAGCCATTATAAAGAACGAAGATGGCGTAGTTTTGAGTACGGTCTTGGGTCAACTCACGGTTAAGCCGACAATTCCAACATATTCAACACTTTTTAAGCTTTCCTTTGAAGATGGCCTCGCCCCCGGCACCTACACCGTCGACGTGTCGGTGGTCAAGGAGGACGGAACGGTACTGGACACCGAGGAGGCGACCTTCGAGGTGTGATCGAGAAGCCCGGCGGGGAATTTGGGCGCCCACGACGGAGCGCCCACCCCCACTCGGTGACATCGCCAGCGAAAAATTTATCCAAGAGTCCAATAAACGACAGATCAGAACTTAAACGAGATGATATTCATGACGAAATGGAAACCGGTCCTCGCCTTCTCTTTCATCTTCCTCACTCTTCTGTTGAGTCCGACCTCCGCCCAAGCTCCGGGGGAAACGGCCAGCGGGGAGATGCCGATAGCAGGGGGCCTTATATTGTCATTTTCTGCGCCGGGTGACATCGGCGACTTTCCCCTCATTCCCGGCCAGGACAACACTGTACAAAGTAGCCTCTCGATACTAGCTAGTGGCAGCTGGTCTGTGAGCGTCTCAGATACAAATCCTACTACTGGGGGGAAGATGACCAATTACAGCAACAGCCAGTACAACTCAAGCACGAAACTCAGGGCTTACATGGGGGTTACTGCTGGAGGCTCATATGGTACTGGCTCCTGCGTCACCCTCGACAATGGGGGACAGATCGCCAATGGCGATGATCTAATAGGAGCGGAGGTTATTCCCATCATTTTCAACCAGACTGTCTCCTGGAGTGACCCTGTCTCTGCACCCGATTGCGTCTACAGGATCGTGGTAACCTTCACGGCAACCGGTTGATAGCTGACGAGCGTCCTGGCCGCCCTACCAAGGGCTGCCAATATGTAGTTATATAATATTATAAATCATAATCGATTCGATCATTAATGTGAGCTTTAATGGCACGGTTTGAGTGAGGAGGAACTGGAGACATGAGGAGGGGACCTGAGTTTGGGGACGGATGGAGAAGATGGGCGCGGCCCCTGGTGATGCTGTTGATCTTGGCGGCCCTCGCCGCAGCCTCGCTGACGTCATCGGTGGCGGTAGCCGACGGTGACGGCAGCGGCGACGATGGTGGCAACGAGTCCGGCGTCTACGTGATCAAGTGCAACCTCCCGGCCTCCGTCGTCTACAACGTCAACCTATCCGTCAACGTCCCAGAGGGGCTGATCTACCAGCCCGAGAGCCTCACGACCTCGGGGACCTCCAGCTCCCCAGCCGTCACGACCTCCGGGCCGGCGGACGGCACCGGGGCCCTCTCTCTTCTCCTGGACTTCGGGACCGTGAACAACACCCTAGACTCCGACCTCCGTGTGGAATTCGTCGCTATTGTCGCCAACCTCCCGGAGAATCAGGACGGCGTCGTCCTCCTCCCGACGACGGCCACCCTCTCGTACGACGACGGCCTCGGAAACGATCGCGAGTTCTCAGGCACGATCGATCCGGTCAGCGTCATCGAGCCCGACCTCGCCATCGCCAAAAAGGCGACCATGGAGGCCGCTGAAGGCGGCGGCGAGATCGTCGTCTACACCAGCAACATCTACCACACCCAAGAGAGCCACTCCGGAGCCTTCGACGTCGACGTCGTCGAGTCTCTGCCCGCTGGCCTCTCTCTCGTCTCCGGCTCTGCCGCCATCACCTCCGGCCCCGCCGGATCGGTGGCGGAGGGTGGTGATGGTGCCGTCACCTGGCACTTCGACGAGATCGACCAGTCCTGGACCGGGTCTAGCCCAGTCACCCTGACCTATCAGGCCACGATAGATGGCGGGGATGGCTCAGGTTCCGAATCCGAATCCGCCGACGGGCTCACATCGGGACCCGAGACCGACCTCGCCTGGACCAGCACCGCAGGCGAGAACCCCCAGGAGCGGTCCTACTCCAAGATCCTCGTCCAGGGCCTCTCAGACCTCTACCTGACGATCGAATGCGATTCAGATAGCGTCGTCGTGGAAAAGACGATCACATACACCTACACCGTCGATAACCTCGGCCTCGTCGCCATCTCAGGCCTCAACCTCACCGACGACCGGCTCGGCGCGATATCCCTGGACGCTGCCGCCTTGGAGCCCGGCGAGACCGCCACCGGCTCTGCAGACTACACCGTCACCTCCGACGACCTCCCCGGCCCCCTGAGAAACAACGCCACCGTCAGAGGGACCGACTCCCTTGGCGGGGCAGTCTCAGGCTCCGCAGAGCTCTCCATACCCTTCTGCACCGACCCCCTCTTCGTCAAGAAGACCGCCCTCAACAAGACCGTCTCCCGAGGTGAGGACGTCACCTACAAGATCGAGATCCACAACACCGACACCGGCCCCCACGCCGTCTCGCCGACGAACATCGTCGTAAAAGACGTCTTTAACAGGCCCGTGGAGTTCAAATCGGCATCGCCCCCCCCTGACGCCGACGGCCTCTGGCGCTTCGATCGGATCGACCCCGGCCAATCGGAGGTGATAACCCTGGTGGTGAAGGTCCCCGAAGAGCAGGACTTCGAGTTCACCTCAGAGAGCGACGTCACCGGAGAGGGGTTCGTCAACGTCGCCGACGACTACTCCACCACCCTCGACCCCTACCCCCTCAAAAACTGCGTCTACGTCTCCTTCCTCAATGGGACGACTCGGAAGACCGAGACCGTCTCCGACTGCGAGACCGTCACCGTCCTGGGGGAGGCGGGGAGCGAGCTCTCGACCCGCGAGCACGGCTCGGGCAGCTACGAGAGCGCCGACCTCGTGAAGATGCAAACGAAACACGACAGGATCTCCCTTGAAAAAGAGATGTCCGCCGCCCACTCCACCACCACCCTGGGCCTCTACAACAACAGAACCGTCACCTACTCCTCAAAATGGACCGAAGAGGCTTCCGCCAAGAACCGAGCCACCGGAGCCTCCATGAGCGAATCGTATCGGTACGCATCCACCATCGACCGAGACACTCGGATGCGTCTGGACGAGAACGAGTCTTTGATGGAGATCGACTCCGAGTTCGACGGGATGGGCCACATCAGCTTCCTGAAGATGCCCACAAATAACTCCACCTTCAAGGCGACACCCCTATTTGAGTCCAGGGAGGCCTACTCCGGAAGCTTCAGGATCGTCGAGAAGACCGATGAGTACGGCTCGGCCGTCAGCTCGCAGAGGTCGGCCTCTGGTGAGGGGCTCGTCGCCGTCGATAAACGGGTTGGCGAGAGCCAGAGAAGCTACGAGTACGGCACAGGCCCCTACGACTCCGAAGAGGAGATCGAGACCTACACCAACTACATCGCAAAAGACATAAGCCTTGTATACGCCCCTGCCGAGGGCTCATCCCTCAAGTGGAAGGAAGGAATCCGCTCCATGACTCCTGGCACCAGCTACATCGGCGAGGAGTATACCAGCCTCGCCAAACTCGACAAGGTGACGGTGGCAAAGGGCCTCAACGAGATGAACACCGAGGCGAACTTCTCCGGTCGGGCGAGGTACAGGGCGATCTACGCCAACGCCTCGGAGAACGCGACGACGGCGAGGGGCGAGCCCGTCATCGACCTCGACGAGATATACGAAGGCGACTACTCGATCGCGAGGAGGCTTCTCATATCCGGCGTGCCGAAGTACGACCGACCCCACCTGAACGTCAAGAAGGCCCTGGAGGGGGTCTCTAACAGGGCCATCTCTGGCTCCAAGGTCGCCAAGGTGGCAACCTACACCATCACCATCGAGAACGACGGCAACCGGGCCGTGGGACCGGTTTTTGTCCAGGACCTCTTCCCGCCGGGATCCGAGTACGTCGGCGCCTCCCTCAGACCTACGGAACAGACGGCCACAAGCTCCAACTGGACTTTGACCCACCTGGCCATCGGCGACGTTGCAGAGATCGAGATCGAGCTGGACGTCACCGACTGCACCGACCACGAGATGACGAACAGGGTCATCGTCTGCGCAGGCAGCGGCGACGAGCAGATCTGTGCCGCAAACTTCAGCGCCCTGGAGGTCGACTGGCTGACGTGCTGTCCGGAAGGTCCTGTATCGGTCGAGACGAGCGCCAAAGTTGACGAGACGAACGATGCCATCGTCATGTACGAGATCGAGATCAAGAACGGAGAGGATGCGACGAGGGTCGCCACAGTGACCGATCGGTTGCCTGCAGGCATGGAACTCCTCGAATCGTCGATGCCCTTTGCGTCTTACGAGGATGGGATCATCGTCTGGAACCTCGTCGATATCGAGCCTTATGAGACGAAGACGATCGAGTTTTCCGCCCTGGCCCAAAGCGGCGGGAGGTTTGTAAACTCCGTGGGAGTGGATGCCAGATCCGTCGACGGATCTGTCGTGCAGCCGGTCAGCTCCACCTGTGTCATCGATGTAGGGGCAGTCAATGGAGAGGGCGGCCCCGTCTCCTGCGACGGCTGGCAGCTTCCCGACTGGGAGTTCGAACATTACGGGCGCGGGTCGGACGAGACTGCCTGCGAGGATCTGACCTGCACGAGCTGCGATGGGACGGACTTTTGCCTTGAGCCCTGAACGGGATGGGCGCTCATTTTTTCCATCAATTAGGGAGGGATTGTGGCTGAAGGCTCAGCTCGCCGGTTATGCCGGCAGCCGATCACCCCATCGATCCCTCCTCATGATCGCAAGACAAAAAGAAAAACCACGATCCGGAAAACTATTAGTACCTTGAATACGACCAAAAAAGCGTGGTTCAGAAAAGGCCTTTTCACGTGATGATCATCCCCACGCTGGGCTGTCCTTCCAGCTGTAGCTACTGCTGGAGCTCCGACGAGAAGTCTCCCGTCATGACCATCGATACGGTAAAAGAGATCGTCGAATGGCTGAAGGTTTTCCGGGACGACCCCGTCACCTTCACCTTCCACGGCGGCGAGCCGCTCCTCGCGGGAGCCGACTTCTACCGCGAGGCTCTGGCCCTGATCACCCAGGGCCTTCGGCCCATGAAGATCGCCTTCGCCCTCCAGACGAACCTCTGGAAGATGATCCCGGAGCTGGCCGATGTTCTCGCCGAGTACCAGATCCCCATCGGCTCAAGCCTCGACGGCCCGAAGGAGCTGAACGACCTCCAGAGGTCCGAGGGGTACTTCGATAAGACGATGGCAGGCTACGCTATCGCAAAAGATCACGGCCTCTCCGTCCAGTTCATCTGCACCTTCACCTCCTACTCGATCGATTTCAAGGAGGATATATTCAACTTCTTTTTGGAGAACGGCCTCACCTTGAAGCTTCATCCAGCCCTCCCCTCCTTGAAGAGCGACGACCCCGATAAGTGGGCGCTCGATCCCGAAAAGTACGGAGAGCTTCTCGTCTACCTCCTGGACAAGTACCTGGAGAATATGGACAAAATCGAGATCAGGAACATCAACGACCTCTGTCGATGCGTCTTCACGGGCCGGGGGACGGTCTGCACCTACGTCGACTGCATGGACGACACCTTCGCGGTGGGCCCCGACGGCAGCATCTATCCATGCTACCGGTTCGTGGGGATGCCGGAATGGGTGATGGGGCACGTCCGGGACCGCCCGACTCAGGCCGACCTCAAGGGGTCTGAGGCGGGAAGGCGGATGCAGGAGTTCAAGGAGCGGGTGGACATAGAGTGCAAAGGGTGCCGCCACATTCGATACTGCCGGGGCGGGTGCCCCTACAACGCCATAGCGCCTTCGGGCGGGGAGCTATTGGGCGTCGACCCCCACTGCGTCGCCTACAAGAGGATCTTCGACGAGATCACCGACCGGTTCAACAAGGAGATGTTTGGCTCCCTCGGCATGTGCACGCCGACGCCGCCATCGGTTTCTGGCGAAGGCGGAAAACCGGGGATGATGGCGTTGATTCAGAAGATAGTATCGAGCTAAAATTTCTTTTTTTCAGAGGATCGTCAGGATCGTGATGATCTCCAGGAAGTATATCGCCACCAGCATGCTCCCCTCAAACCGGGTGATCCGATTTCCCAGGACCATGAACCCGAGAAGGAGGCTGATGAGGACGACGACGGGGAGGGTGGTGGAGATGAAGGCCTCGTTCACGGCCACGTCCTGAACCAATGAGACCGAACCGAGGATTATCAGGGCGTTGAAGGTGTTGGCGCCGAGGACGTCGCCCATGGCGATGTCGCCCCGGCCGTTCTTGGCGGCGACGATGGCGGTGCTGATCTCGGGTAGAGATGTCCCCGCCGCAAGAAGGATCACCGCCACCACAGCCTCCGATAATCCCAAAGTCGTGGAGATCGTCCGGATCGCCTCGATCATGTAGTTTGCGCCGACTGAGAGCAGCACGATCCCCGCGAGGAAGATGGCCAGGTAGCGGGGCCTGAACTTCTCGCTTCCCTTCGACTCGCTCTTTCGGTGCTCACTGATCTCGTGGCGGATGAAGGAGAGGTAGATCGCGATCAGAAAGATCCCCTCGATCCAGGTAATTTTGAAGTCGATGAATACAACGAATACCGCCAGCATCGAGGCGAGAAGGAAGGAGAGGTCCGTCTCCAGGATCTTCCGGTCGATGTATATCCCGTAGAACATCGCCGCTGCACCCAGGGCGAGGCCGGTGTTCGCCAGGATCGAGCCCAGGACGTTTCCCGCCGCGATCTCCGGCCTGCCACCGTCGACGAGCATCGCCACAAGGGAGGTCGAGAACTCGGGAAGGGCCGTGCCGAAGGCGACGACCGTCGCCCCTATGACGAACTCGGATACGCCCAAGACCTTGGCAAAATGGACGGCGCTCTCGGTGATCGACTTCGCCCCGTAGTATAGGGCGACCAGGCTCACGGCGAAGGTCAGAAACTCCAACAATAAACCAGCCTCTGGAGGACCGTTGTCGGTTCTCATTAATTAATCAATCCATCTTCGATCCAACCTGGGACGAAGGCGTACGATCCCGGAAAGGTCGCGGCTGCCAGCAGAAGGCGTCTTGTGGGGGCGGGCTCCACCTCGGCTTTCGGAAAAAAACCCGTCGAAACGGGGAAAACGAGATATACGGCCTTGTATACGGCCTTGAATAGGTATTTTAATGAGAAGATACAAAGGATTTTCCGGTTAGAGATCGACCAGGGGGTTCTCGGGGACGAACGCGCCCCGAGATTTCCGGGCCGGGAGATTTATTAGCCCTCCCCGGCTGGGACGGAGTAGCAAAGGGTGGTCGAGGTTGCACATCAAGGAGATCGAGCTCAGAAACTTCAAGTCCTTTGGCAGGAAGGTAGTGATACCCCTCCATAACGACTTCGTCGCCATCACCGGTCCCAACGGGAGCGGCAAGTCCAACGTCGTCGACGCTCTTCTCTTCGCATTATCCCTCTCGTCCAGCAGGGCGATGAGGGCCGAAAGGCTCCCCGACCTCATATACCGGGGCGACAACGGCAAAAACCCCGACTTCGCCCAGGTGACCGTCAAGTTCGACAACTCCAGCAGGACAGTTCCCGTGGACGAAGACGTCATCGAGATATCGAGAAAGGTCAGGCTGACCAAAAACAAGTACCAGAGCATCTACTATTTTAACGGCAACCCCTGCACCCAGACGGAGATCCACGACCATCTCTCTCGGGCCGGGATCACTCCCGAGGGGTACAACGTGGTGATGCAGGGGGATGTCACCAGGATCATCGAGATGTCGCCCCTTGAGAGGAGGAGGATCATCGACGAGATCGCCGGCGTCGCCGAGTTCGACGAGAAGAAGAAGAAGGCCCTCGAGGAGCTGGAGGTGGTGAGGGAGAGGATCGACCGGGGCGACGTGATCCTGGAGGAGGTCGAGTCCCAGCTCGGAAGGCTCTCCGAGGAGAGGGACAGGGCCCTCGCCTACCAGGCCCAGCGAGAAGAGAAACGACGCCAGGAGGCCTTCCTGCTTCTGGCGAAGCTGAAAGAGGCAGAATCCGACCTGGCGGACCTGGAGAGGGAGGGAGAGGGCCTCCGGACGAGAGATGAGGAGCTCTCCGTAAGGCTCGATCGGGAGAGGGCGGAGCTCTCCGACCTCGAAGAGGAGCTGAAGGTGCTGGCTTCTGAGATCACCTACAAGGGTGAGGACGAGCAGATCGAGGTCAAGCGGCAGATGGTGGAGAGGAAGGGCTCGATCGAGGCCGAGGAGAACAGAATCGAGATGGCCGACGCCGAGATTGCCGATCTGGAGGCCGAGCAGAGGTCTGACTACCTGGAGGCCGACCGGCTCGGCCGGGAGGCGGAGGACCTCTCCACCAAGGTCAGGGACGGCTCCATCCGGAAGGCGAGCATCCTCGCCGAGATCGCCGAGCGGGAGGAGACCCTCGGCGGCTACCGGGAGAAGATCGCCAAAGCCGACGCCCGGTACGCTGAGCTGAGAGACCAGCTCTCCGCCGTCAAAAAGGAGTGGGAAGATGCCAAGTCGAGGGCGGCAGACCTGATGCGGGAGAGGGACCGCCACCTCGATGCCGCGAGAAGGAGATCGATCGAAGGCGAGGAGGCGGCCCTTGAGATCTCCGAGGCGAAGGAGACGATGGCGGGCCTCGGCCGGGAGAAGGAGAGGATAGTTCGGGATAGAACGAGCCTTGAGGACCGGATATCCTCTCTCGAAGAGGAGAGGGACGACTTCGATTCCGCGCGGATATCGATAAGGCGGGAGATGGGCGGGGTCGACGAGCGGCTTCAGAAGCTCCAGATGGAGAAGGCGAGGGCCGAGGCGAGCCTCCGGGCAGCGGGGGAGGGTTCGGGCTACAGTCGGGCGGTGGAGGCGATAAGGTCGGCCATCAGTTCTGGACAGCTCGCCGGCCTGTACGGAACGATAGCAGAGCTCGGCGACGTCGGCGAGGAACACGCCACGGCTCTCGAGGTAGCGGCCGGGGCGAGGCTTCAGAGCATCGTCGCCGAGACCGACGGAGACGCGGCCCGGGCGATCGAGAGCCTGAAGAGGTCGAAGGCCGGACGGGCCACCTTCCTTCCCCTCAACAAGATGGCTTCGGGCACCCCACCGGCTCCGCCGAACGAATCTGGAGTCATCGACTACGCCCTAAACCTCGTCGGCTTCGACCCCCGTTTTCTTCCGGCATTCTGGCACGTCTTCAGGGACACCCTGGTGGTGCGTGACCTGGCGACGGCCCGCAGGCTGATGGGCCGGTATCGGATGGTGACCCTAGAGGGGGAGCTGGTGGAGAAGGGTGGCGCCATGACCGGGGGCCACTTCAAGTCCAGGCTCAAGTTCGCCGCCGACGAGCGGCAGAAGCTCGAAGAGGCGACGAGGAAGGTCTTGGCCTGCCAGGCCGAGAGGGAGGCGCTGATCGAGAGGCTCGACCGGGTCGAAAGCGAGGCGTCCGCCGTTCGAAGGGAGATGGAGGAGCAGGCCCGGGAGGTCTCGCGGATCGAGATCCGGGCCGAGGAGATCGAGGGCCAGAAGCTCCGGCTCGAACGGTCCGTCCAGGACCGCGAGAAGAGGCTCGCCGATCTGAAGGCCGAGGCCGCCGAGGTGAGGGAGAAGCTCGACTCCCTCGAGCGGGCGATCCGGGAGATAGAGGCCGAATCGAGGGGCCACGAGGAGCGGGCAAAGGCTCTCGAAAGAGATCTTGCGGGCTCTGAGATCCCGGAGCTATCGGCCCTCGCCGACGGCCTGGAGTCCGAGATCCGGGGGCTTGAGCGGAGGGTCTCCGAGATCGAGGCCGAGATCACCGGCGATCGGCTGAGGCTTGAGAGCTGCTCATCTCGGAAGGCGGAGCTTGCCGCAAGAAAAGAGGCGCGAGAGGGGAAGAAGAGGGCCGCCATCGAGAAGAAGAGCGCGGCGGCCGAGAAGGTCGAAGAGGCGAAGCTCGCCCTCACCGAATTGGCCCGAAAGGAGAGGGAGATCGAGGAGGAGCTCTCAGGCCTGAAGGGCGAAAGAAGCCGGCTTCTCGACAGGACGATGGCCAAGAGCCGGGAGGTCGACTCCACCGACCGGGAGCTGGACCGGGTTCGGGCCCGGATCGCGGCGGCCGAGGGCGCTAGCCAGGAGATGAGGTCTGCCGCCGACGAGCTGAGGGCCGAGATCGAGGCCTGCGGTATCGACGTCTCAGAGGAGCCTCCCAAGAGCCAGACGATAATCAGGAAGATCAACGCCCTGGAGAGGTCGATGCAGGAGCTGGAGCCAGTGAACATGCTGGCGATCGAGGAGTACGACCGGGTCTTCGACCGGCGGGAGACGCTCCGGGACCGACGGGAGACGCTCTCGAGGGAGAGAGAAGACCTTCTCGCGAAGCTCGATCGGTACGAGGAGATGAAGCGGGAGGCCTTCATGGCCGCTTTCGATGGCATCAACGAGAACTTCAGGGATACGTTTCACAGGCTCTCCGATGGCGAGGGGGAGCTGGTCTTGGAGAACGATGAGGACCCCCTCGCCGGAGGCATGACGATCAGAGCCCGGCCCGCCCGGAAGGCCTTCCACCGCCTGGAGGCGATGTCCGGGGGCGAGAAGAGCCTTACCGCCCTCTCCTTCATCTTCGCCATCCAGAGGTTCAGGCCCGCGCCCTTCTACGCCTTAGACGAGATCGACATGTTCCTGGACGGGGCCAACGTCGAGAGGGTGGCAAAGCTGATCAAAGGGATCGCCGAGATGGCCCAGTTCATCGTCGTATCTTTACGAAAGCCGATGATCCAGGAGGCGAAGTACATCGTCGGGGTGACGATGCAGGAGAACAACATATCCACGGTGACGGGGGTGTGTCTGAACTGAGCTCCGTCATCGATGTCTTGGACCTGCCGGAGCCCTTCGGCCTGGAGCCCGACCCGGTCCAGGTCCTCCTGGACCTGGCGAGGAAAGGTGAGATCGACCCCTGGGACGTGGACCTCGCCCAGGTGACCGAGAAGTTCCTGGAGAGGATCGAGTCGATGGGGGATAGAGACCTTCCGGCCCTGGGAAGAACCCTCCTCTACGCCAGCATCCTCCTCAGGATGAAGTCCGACTCCATCGAGGAGGGGGACGAGGAGCCTGAAGATGACTATTTCGACGAGTTCGACGATGTCCCCGTCTTCAGGAGGCGGACCGTCGAAGGCCTTCCCGCACCGCCGATCCGGAGAAGGACGAGAAGGCCCGTCACCCTCGAAGAGCTGATATCGGAACTCAAGAGGGCCGAGACGGTCGCAGATAGGAAGGTCATCAGGACCAGGGAGAAGCCCGAGCCGACGGTGGAGGAGGCGATGGAACGGGCCCACGAGGAGGGGATCGAGGATCGGATCCGATCCCTCCGAGATGTGATCTTCGAGAGGCTTGCTGCCGAGGATCGGGTCGCCTTCTCCGATATCGGCAACGACGTTTTGAACTACGTCTCCCTTCTATTCATGGCGGGGAGGAGGGAGATCTGGCTCTCCCAGGAGACCCTCTTCGGCGAGCTTTATATATCCAGGCACCCCGACGGGAAAGGGGAGCCGCTCGCATGAGGTGGATCTGATTTGTCATCCGAGGAGGAAGACCTGGCGGCGGTGGTGGAGGCCGCCCTCTTCGCAGCCGGAAGGCCCCTCTCGATCGGGGAGATTGCGGAGGTGACGGATCTACCCATCAGGACCGTCAGGACCCTGGCCGAGGGGCTCGTCCGGGACTACTCCGAGAGGGGTGGGGGGATCGAGGTGAGGGAGTTTGAGGACCGGTTCGTGATGCAGGTCCGATCCTCCGTCGCCGACCGGGTGAGCAAAGTCGGCCCGAAGGAGCTGGAGGCGCCGCTCCTTCGAACTTTGGCCATCATCGCCTACAACCAGCCGATAGCCCAGAGCGAGCTTGCAAGGCTCCGGGGAAACAAGAGCTACGGCCACGTCAAGGAGCTGGAGGATCTCGGCCTTATCCAGGCCGAGAAGGAGGGGAGGACGAAGATCATCACCACCACCAAGAGCTTCGCCGAGTACTTCGGCCTCGACTTCGACGACCCCGACTTCGTCAAGAGGGTGATGAAGGAGAGAAAGAGGCTCGGTGTCACCCCCATGTATCGAAGCCTCGCCGAGCGGATGGGCCTGGAGTTTGCAGTCGCGAACCCCTACAAGCCCTACAAAAACGACATCCAGCTGATGAAGAGGCTCGACCTTCTCGTCATAGCCCCAGGCTACGAGGATAGGGCGAAAGAGCACTTTTCGGGGGAGCTTATCGAGGCGTCCGTCAGGACCTTCACCCAGCTGAAGGAGAGCATCAACCTGATCGCAGAAACGTCTGGCAGGTCCGATCCCGAGAAGACCACAGCCCTCCTGGAGGAGATCGACTCCCTCCTCGCAGATTACAGGGAAAGGGCGAAGGGTGCCCCCCCAATAAAACCCCTATCGCCGATGATCGAGGAGATCGCCCTGGACCTCGGAATTCCCACAGACGAGAACGGGATAACCGCCGCCCCCGATTACAAAGAGCTGGCGGCCGAGATCCAGGTTCCGACCCACCAGCCCTACGATATGGACATCGTCGAGAGGATAAAGGAGCGATACGAGGCGCTCCTCAAAGGTTGCGGCGTCTGATGGTGATGCTATCTAACGTCAGATGACGTCGATCCTCACGATTCGCCGTTCCAATGATGGCCGTCCCCTTCATGATCCCTCTTCCTCTTCGTGACCCCCTAAGTAGAAGCCGTGCCAGGTGTGGACCCAGACGTCGCCCGTCTCGGCGTTGACGCTGAGCATACCCTCGACCTCGCCGCGGCCGAAGTCGAACGTATAGTAGCCTGGGAATGATGCCGACCCCACCACCCCCGAGCCCGGGAGGTACCCCGAAAGGAAGGTTTCGGCCAGACCTCTTGCTCCTTCCAGGTCGTATCTGGGCGGTTCAGAGCTGGCCTGCCAGAGGCCGAACCGGGAGTTCCAGGCCATGTTCGGTCCCGGCTCTGGGTAGACCGCCCCCGAGTACCTGTCCACCAGGATCTCGGCCAGCCCCTCATTCGTCTTCGCGTCCGCGACCTGGGCGTAGTAGTTGTTGCTGAAGGCCATGAAGTCCCTCAACTCCACATCGTCGCCGAACTCGGCCGCGAAGGCTGAAAGAAGGCTTCTCGCCTCGTCTTCGGATATCGGCACCTCATCCGGGAAGTAAAGGGCCATCATCCCCATGCCGCCTGATCCTGTGCCCATCATTCCCGAATAGTATCGGCGACCGAAGCCGTCCATCATTCCGGGCCCCATCGCCCCGGGACCGTATCCGTCGGATCGGTCATATCCGGAACCGCCCCAACTCATCATCCCCGGTCCCCGACCCCCGTATCCGGAGCCCTGCCAGCTGGTCTGACCAAAACCGTCCCTCCCGATCTCCAGGACAAGGAGGGCGAGGAGGATCACTATGATGACGCCTGCGGCGATCAAAAGGTTCCTGTTGGTCTCCTCTGCCATGATCTATCATCCTCTGAGAAAAGCTCTCCATCAGGCCGATTGAGAACTTCAGCCTGTACTCACTATCCTCTACTCATTATTGGATCGCAACACATTTCAATTTTTGGATTGATTCGAATTTGGGAAAGGCCTATTTGAGATGAGCCGCTAATACCGGATCGGTGGTGTCATAATGACGGAAAATGAGGATTTGGCAAAGTGCGAAAGGTGCGGCCGCGACTTTCCCGCCGAGGATCTCATCGAGGAGGGCGGGAGCCGGATTTGCGAGAACTGCTACATCAACGCCCATCAGAGGATCAAGGTCTGCGACCCCTGGGCCGTCCGGTCCAAGAAGATATTGAGGGAGAAGGCGGGCTTGGTCGGGGCTGAGGGGCTCACCGACGTCCAGAGGGAGATCTACGAGTTCATAGTCTCGAAGGGCGGGGCCACCAGGGAGGATATCGCAAAAAAGTTTGCCCTACCACCTGAAGAGCTGGAAAACCAGTTCGCGATCCTGAGGCACTGCGAGCTGGTGAAGGGGCAGAAGCGGGAGGACGGCGTCTACATCGTCGCCTTCGAGGATTGAAGATCTGGGGGCCAGGATGGACGAAGAGACCGTCAATGATCTTTCCCACTGGTTTTCCGAGTACGTTCAGACCTTCAAGTCCGGAGATCCCGAAGATGACAGAAACATAGTCCTGAAAGAGGAGCACACCCGCCGCGTCCGCGGCGAGATCCGCGAGATCGGCCGCGCCCTCGGCCTCGACGATGAGGACCTCCGCCTCGCGGAGGCGATGGCCCTATTTCACGACCTCGGCCGCTTTCCCCAGTATGCTCGGTACAAAACCTTCTCTGACCGCAGATCCTGCGACCACGCTGCGCTCTCCGTGAAGGTCCTCATCGAAGAGCGGGTCCTCGATGCCCTCGAACCGTCGGAGCGGGACCTCATCCTCAAGGCGATATCCTACCACAACCGGGCCGCCCTCCCGGAGGAGGAATTGGACCGGTGCCTCTTCTTCACCAGGCTCCTCCGGGACGCCGATAAACTGGACATCTGGGCCGTCCTCCTCGACTACTACCACCGGTGCGAGGTGGAAGGATACCGAAACGAAGCTCTTGAGCTGGACCTTCCCGACGATCCGGGGATCAGCGAGGAGGTCTGCAGAGATATCATGGCCGGAGAGATCGTAAAGGCGAAAAACCTCAGACGCCTCAACGACTTCAAGCTCCTCCAGGCGAGCTGGGTCTTTGATCTGAACTATTGGCCCGCTCTGGTGACGGTGAAGGATCGGGCCTATCTCGAAAGGATCAGGGAGTTTCTTCCGAACTCAGAGAAAGTCGATCGGATTTTTGAGCTCCTCGAATCCCGCCTCGAAGAGCGATTTGAGGCCGAGGTGCCTGAGGATGAAGCTTGATGGATGATTTTATTTCAGCCGGTCTTACCGGGGTCGCGCTTCCCCTCCTCTATCCCTCGGAGGGCCGCAAGATACTCCAGCACCGCGAGAACGAAGGCGGCGTGCGACCACGTCAGGGGCAGAACCGATCTCGGGCTGCCGTCGCCAGCCACCTGCTCGGGGAGAAGGCCCGTAGTGGGGTGGGCGCGATCTCCGCACCATTTTATCAGCTCGAGGGCCCTCTCGAAATTTCCCACCGCAGCGTGCCACGAGGCGAGCCAGAGGGTGCAGATGATCCAGCTGTTCATCCGGCCGCCGTACTGGTCGCCTTCGTACCGGGCAACGCCTCCCGACGGCCGCGATAGCTCCCGCTCCACCGCCTCCATCGTCCTTCTGACCCGTGGGTCCTCGGGAGGAAGGACCCCAAACCACCAGACGGCAAAGAGGGACGAGTCGAGGGCCGGATCCTCGATCGATCGCCGAAACCGACCGAGCCGATCGTCGTAAAGGTGGCTTATGATCGCTCTTTTGACCCTCTCTGCCCCCGCCGACCAGGCCTCGGAGAGGTCGTCGTTTCCGAGGGCGAGGGCCAGCTTTGAGGCTCCCAACAGCCCCGCGTAGACGGTGCAGGCGCTGTAGGTGAAAACGCCCTTCCTCTCCTCCCAGAGGTCGAAGCTTGCAGGAGGAAGGCCGGACTCGTCCAGGGACCGGAGGAGCCAGCCCGCTGCCGGAGACGCGATGGACCCGAAGTACCTCCCGGCGGTCCAGACGTTCCTCGCACAGAGCCAGTTGAAGTAGAGGGCGAAGAGGGGCAGGCCCGTCTCGTCTACCTGGATCATGGGGACCGGGTGCCAGGTGGACCCGAAATCCCCGGCCGGGGTGTACTTGTGGAGGAAGTAGCCCCGATCAGTGATCGTCTCAGAGAAGAACTGGAACACCTCACAGCTGAGGTGGTGATACCGCGCCCGATCCATGGTGATGCAGGCCCAGGCGGCGTCCCGCGGCCAGCAGTAAGAATAGAGGTCGGCCCCGAACTGCTTTATCTCCGAGTCGCAAGAGGCGATGACAGAGCCGTTCATGTCCATGTGGGCTACGGTGACCAAAAGGCTCCGATAAAAGGTCTCTCGAACCCTTTTTGGCAGCCGGTCCATGAGGGGCGCCTCGGGAAGGACGGAGATCCTTTCGAGAAAGGAGTTCCAGAAGTTGAAGGAGGCCTTGTAGACGCTCGGCATCTCTCCCCTCTTGAGCCGCCGGTGGGATCCCATCACGGATTTGTAGCTCTTCCCGAAGGCGATCCACATCTGGACCCTCCTCGATTCTCCGGGCCCAAGCCGCGATATCGTCCAGCCCAAGGTCGAGTCCACCGACCCGTGAGCCACGGGGTTTCCGCTGAGGGCTCCGTCCTCAAGGATCTCCCGCCATGTGCCCTCAAGCCCCCGCCACTCGGCGGTTCCCGTCGCAAACTGGTCGAACTTTGGGTCGCTTCCGTGAAGGATGTACCGATCGCGCTTGTAGTGGATCAGCACGTCCCGATCCACCACCGCCGTCTCGCCGATCTTGCTCTCCAGGATCCTGTAGTTCTGGTTGGAAAATAGCCTCAGGTTTCTCTCCGCCTCCGAGACGTTTCTGACCTCGAAGATCCGAGAGAAGACATCCGCTGAGGGGTGGACCGCGTCGATGATGGCGACCTCCATCTCCATGGCCGGATTTCGAAAGGTCGTTTCTCCGATGTTCGATATCAGGCCGTGGACAAAGCCCCCTTCGTCGGGCTCCAGATCGCACACCAGGATCGGAGCTCCCTTCAAGAAGTCCTCGCGAAAGCTCGACTTGTACCTCTGGACCGGGCTCCATCCCTCAAACCAGCTGCATCGGCGAGATTCATCAAGATCGCAGATCCCCGCCCTGATGGAATGGCCGTGGTTTTCAAGGCCGACGTGAGGGAAGTAGACGTCCTTGATCGTCCCTCTCTCGTCCTCGCAGATCAGAATTCTGCCGTTTCCGAGCATCAGAGGTCTGGCCAATTTAATCCCTCCAAGGAGCGAACAGATGAATTTTGGCGACGTTCGTATTTTAATGTGCTCAAAGGCCCAGGTTCATCTCCGAACCGATAACTAAGAAAATTTTTCAAAATAAATCTTTTATATCAGTAGGCTACAAAGTCACTACAGGGAGATTGTTAGCATGAAGGCGATTAAACTATTGATGGCAATCGCTATCATCGGTCTGGTCGGATCGACTTGTTCCCTCGGCCAGCAGTGCAGCGGTTGCGTAGCCAAAGCCGAGAGTGGGGCTAAAAGCCTGTTCTCTATGGAGTTCGATAGCACGATCTCGTCCCCGGAAGATGGGTGGTCCACCTGGAACGAGCAGCTCGATTTTAGCGATGAGCCGGTTTGGCAGAGTTTCGAAACGCAAGATAACGAGCCCTCCGAAGACGCCGGTCCAGGCAACGCAGGATCGGAGGTTTCGTCGGACGGGTCTTCGGATGATTCATCGGACGGATACACCCCCGTCGACGACTGGATCATCGACGAGAGCTTCTACAGCGATTACGGTGGATCTGAGGGCGAAGAGTTCGGCTGGGGCGACACCACCGACCATCCGGGAATGCCCGGCCCAGATGAGAACGCCCTTTGGATAGTCTTTCCGTACAGCAACAATGTCCGCACCACGCGACTCGTGATACAGAAGGACAGGTATGCGAAGGAGCTGATAATTCCAGGAAAGAGCGGAGTGCTGACCATATACGAGAAAGGGCCCGACGGCGAGACGAAGACTTATGTTCCGGGCTGGTATGTGAAAGCGAGAAGGGCTTATCGAGCCTGGTTCACCGCCGACTCTGTCGGGAACTACACAGTCTGGTACGAGGTTCACGACGAGAAGTTCAACGTCACGAACAAGAGCAACGAGATCAAGTACAGAGTCTTCGAGAACCTGGCCGTAGTCGTCCCGAACGAGGCCAAATGCACAAACGAGACCGCCGTCTTGAGGGCGCTGGTTTCAGGCTGCGACAACCCCAGCTACCAGTGGTATAGGGGCATCTCCTCAGATGCGGGAGTCGCGATCCCCAACGCCATAAACAGCACCTACATCATCAGGGACGTCCAGGAGAGCGATGAGGGCTACTACACCTGCAAGGTGACCTGCAACGGAAACAGCACCGAGGATGCGGGAAGGCTCAACGTCGGGTTCTGGGAGTGCGACGAAAGGGGCTGCGAATGTAACTTCACCTGAATCGTGATGCCATGACCTCGGGATCGGTCATGGCTCCAGACCTTTTTTAAAAAAACGATTTTATCGAGAACGGCGGAGTTCGGCCCTTCAGCCGAACTCCAGCTTGCACTCTATAGCAGCCTCCACCATGTAGGCTGCTCCGGGGATCATGGGCTCGTTCTTCTCGAGATGGACCCAGCGTCCGTCCCTGTAGGTCCAGAAGAAGGCCGAGACGATACCCTCTTCGACGGCGTCAACGTAGGTGTAGCGCTTGTGGTTCGCCCTGACGGTGAGGTTATCCATCGGAACCGTCGAGTTCATGGGAACGCCGACCAGATTCCAGCCCTCGTGCAGCTCCACCATGTAGGGAAGCTCTACCGGCTTTCCGGGTATCTTCAAGGAGAAGCTCTCCGCACCATCGATGACGTAGCCCATTCCGGGTTCGAGGTCGGTAACGTTGACGGTGTGGTCGTCCTTGATGGTGAAGTTCCAGCCGTCTTTTGAGAGGGCGAATATCCCCCGGTAGCTCTTTCGGTCGAGGGCCTTGGCGACGGAGGGATCTTTCGGTTTAAGGTGGATGGAGAAGGGGCTCCAGCCCACCGAAACGTTGACGATCTGGACCTCCCCTGGAACCAGCCTGTACTCGACGGTGAAGGTCCTGCTCTCGTTTATGGCGGGGCTCAATACCGGCCAGACCACCCGCATCTCAGAGCCGATCAGCTCTTCGCCGTGCCAGACCGCCCGTCCTCTCTCCTTCACCACGATCTCTTCAGCGTCTTCGGGCAGCATCACCTCGCCCACCAGGGCGGGAGGGGAGTTGAGGCTTAGATAGCCGTCGGAGGAGTCCTCCACGATCCAGTAGATCCAGTCAGCAGACCACTCGGAGGTGGGCTTGACCGATACGGAAACCTCGGCCGTCGCGTTCGTTTCTGACAAGTTCGAGACCTCGATCTCGTAAGGGAGGTCCGGGGTCTTCGGGATCGTCGGCCTGAAGGCAGGATCTCCGAAGAGGGTATACATGCTCACTGTCTGATTGAGCATATCTTCGACGGAGAAGCCCCAAGTCTGGATTCCGACGATCTCTGCGATCTCGATCCCATCGGTGGCCCGGATCTTCGATATGTAAAGGTTGTTGGCTGCAGTCATCGCCTCGCCGATGGTGGCGTTCTCGAAGACGAGGGCCTGATACATCCTTCCAGCATGATCATCTGAGCCGAAAATAAAGGAGAGGGCGCTCGCTCCGACGTAGTTCACGGCTCCAGCCTTCAGGAACGCCAGGGCCATGGAGTCCTCCAGCCTCGTCGGGATGTACAGGTCGATCCCATCGGTGTAGGGGATCATCCGGCCGTTCAATTTGGTGGTGAGACAGGCCGAGGTGGTGGTGGTCTGAGGGGCGAGGGTCAGCTGCTTGACCTGCTCCTCGTCCATTACGATGTCCATCAGCGCCCAGAAGGAGAGCTGCCAGCCCCATTCGACGCCATGATAATAGAAGTAGACTATGTTCTCGCCGCTGTTCATCTTCGATGAGACCCTCTGATAGGTCGCCTCCTCCCACCGGAGGTTCTCGGCCAGGAGCCCCGCAGCCCTCAGGTACTCTCCGATCCGGAGGGGGATCGGCGACGCGGGCCACGTGGGATAGTCGGTGGGCGACGATATCACCAGGGCCGAATCTCTCCAGTCGCCTTGGATCTTGTCGTAGGCGAGAGTTCTTGCCGCCACCTGGGATGCGTCGTAGACGCTGAGACCTATAATCCTCCCCGATGCCACGTCCTGATAGCCGTCGTCGTCCAGCTCGATCGAATACTCCCTATAAATATCGAACTCAAAGGCCTCCACCTCTTGCCTTCCTCCCGTGGGTATGAAGGGGAGAGATCCGGGACCTCCGACAACGATCAGGTACTCTGGCGAGATCTCCAGGTCGTCGACCAGAGTCTGGAGATCATCCTCCACCTCAGAGGGGTCCAGATGCTGGGGATCTTTTGCCACATCGACCAATATCCCCCTCCTGGCCCCGGCCATCTCGGCCGATATGAGGGATAGCTTGGGGATCTTGGTGTGGCTGAAGGCGGTCACGTTGATGGGGCTCGCAGAAGACCGGACTTGCACCGTGAAGTTCCTGGTCCGGTGATCGATATACTCATCCCCTCTCCAGGCCTCTAAGTTGAAGGTCCAGGTTCCAGGCCTCCCGAAGAGGACAGAGGTGGTGCAGACCTTATCCGGACTGCAGTCTCCGAAGGTCTGGCTCCCCATCCAGCCGGAGGGGCTGTAGTAGTTCAGAACCACGTGGTGGGGCTGCCTCGTCACCTTCCAGGATATCTCGGACCATCCCGGCGAGGTTTTGGACGGATAGGTTATGTTGACGAAGGGCCTGTCTTCGGCCCCTCTAACCTTCCCGTTTTCTTCTATGCCGTTTCCGTCACCACCGAATTCGTCTTTGCCGTTTTCACCTCCGTCTTCGTCGATGCCGCTGTAAGTCACCGAGATACCGCTGTCGAGGGGCTGAGTCCATCCGGCATCGAGGGCGTGAAGGACCATCACTTCCAGGTTCAAGGTGGCGAACTCGGAGGGGCCGAGACCATCAAGGGTCCAGTTCAGGAGGGATCCGTCGAAAAAGGCGCTGTCGGCGGTAGGCTCCGCGCCGGTCAGGGGATCGACGAGCTCGACATCTCCTGAAGCGGTGCTCCACCAGACCACGGACCTCGCGGGCAGGATCAGATCTGTCAAGGCCAGGTCCTCGATCTCTTCATCGCCGCTGTTTTTGAGGGTGACCTTCAGCCTCACGATCTCACCGGCCCTCTCAGAGGGTATCCCGACGGGGTTCACCTCGACCTCCAGGAGAAGGTCGTCGCCGATCTTGGTTCTCCTCAGCTCCGATTTCGGCTTCGGTGCGAGGAGAGACAGGTCGCGAGAGTTGGTGAGGACCACCGACTCCACCTCGTCTCCACGGGCCCCCATCTCCTCGATCAAGAACTCATTGTCCCCCTCGATCACCGTCAGGTCGAGGTCGGAGAATCGCGATAGAACTTCCTCCGAGATGGGGCCAGCAGATACCACTGTCGTCGCCCCGAGGCGGACGAGGGCGTCTTTCGTTGAGTTCGATAGGTCGTCTCCGACGAAGAGGATGGGCCAGTTGAGGTAAGAGGCAATGGCAGCCCCGATGAGGCCCGCGCTGTAGTTGTCGCCCACCAGGACCGCTCCGGGTGACCTCTCCCACTTCGAGGCGATCTTCGACGCCATCTCGAAGCTGTCGTTGGCATCGATCCTCGAATCGCACGTCCAGAATACGTCACCTATTCCCAGGGTCCGTCCATCCAGCCGGTCCAGAAGCCACCGGACCGAGGGGGACGGTGGCTGAAGCTCCGACCAGAGTGGGGTGTAGACGACGTCGTACTCGAAGACCACGCCGAAAGCTCCGCCACTCACCAGATTTTCGATGTAATCAACCGTCCCCTCGACGTTCTGGGTGGATATGGTGTACTCGACGTAGTCGTCGCTGAGCCTGACGTAGACGGGGGTTTCCGTCATCTCTGCAGCCACCTTCATATCCTGAGGCGCGACGGGGCTTGCCACCACGAAGTCGGCACTATCCGAGATCTCAGCGTAGTTGTACCCCTCGCTCCGATCGAAGGGGTCGCCGATGGCGACGCCGAGCTTCGCGGGACCCAGCTCCGATGTCATGTTCGCGACCTCATCGACGATCTCACGGACCTGCTCCTCTTTCCACCGTTTCCAGAGCTGGCTGTTGTAGCTGCTGGACCCCACTCTTGAAAGGTCGACGCCCGTGTCGTTGTAGAACTCCTCTTTGCAGACGTCGCAGAAGCAGTAATCCTCGTCGAGGAACCCGAACTTGTACAGAACAACGCCATCGGCGCCGTAATCCTCGATCACCTCCTCGACCCGGTCGTAGAGATGGTCTCTCGCTTCGGGGTCCACAGGACAGAGCCGGTCGGCGACGACTACCCCCGAGGAGGTGACGGCGATCTGGGCCGAGTCGGGATAAAGGTCACTGAACTCCTTCGGAACAGAACCGGATCTGGTGTCTGATTTCAGACCCCGGTCCTGGATGAGACTCTCACCCAAAAGGCTGAGGGCGGCATCTTTGTCAGTGGCGGCCAGCACGTCTTCGTCGGTGATCTCCGCCACTGAGTCTTCGGGAACCTCCAGAGTGGCGGTGACGTAGGCCTCGATCCCCTCCTTCTGGGCGGCTTCGACGAGGCTCTTCGCGAGGTCGCCCTCGGCATCGATCACCAGGGCTGAGACGTTGGCGTCGGCCATGGCATGTAGGGCGGAGGTGGAGCCATACCGTTCGAGGTCGGCCTGATTGATCCAGCCGAGCCTATCGCCCGCCTCGATCTCTCTTGGCATTATGAGAAGGGGCCTCATCTCGATGCCCCCCTCCTCCGACCAGACCGCCAGAGGCGTCGCGACGACGGCAGCGCGCCAGTCGCCCGCCCCCACCAGGATTATCTCCTCCAGAGACTCCGACTTAGTCCCTCTCTCCATCTGGGCGTCAGCCTGGATCGCGAAGATCGCAAACAACGTCAAGAGCGTTAAAAAGCGTCTCAATTATGCCGCCTCCTCAATGGTCAGGCCCAGGTCCTTCAGCTCTTCTACCAAGGCCTCATCGATCCCGGGCCCCCAGATGAGAGCTTTGGACAGTCCCGATCCCCTCATATCCTCCAGCGCGGACGCGCTCGCCTCCGAGAGGGCAGCGCCGCAGATAATCAGGGGCGCTCCTATCTTTTTTGCCGCCTCGTATGCTGCAAAGGCCTCCGCCTCGTCAGTTCCCGTGAGGACCACCTTCTCTGAGCCTTCGGGCCACATCATCGATGCGAAGAGCCAGGATGTCTCGCAGATGTCGCTCCCGCCTATCCTCTCGGTGGGCATCATCTCTGAGAGAAGCTTCTCGACGTCGGTGGGGACGATCGATTCGTTCCCCAGGATCACGACTTTGGCGAGTGGCAGCTCCTCCAGCTCTTCGATGTCGTCTTCGTCCAGCTCGCCTCCGGAGAGGGTGATCACGGGCACTGTATCGTTCACCCACCCTTCAGCGTAAGATAATGCCAGGGCTCTATAGAGGAGGCCGTCTCCCGTAACGATGGCGAACTTCGCCGAATCTATCGCCCAGACCTCGGCCCTCTCTGTGGGCAGGGGAACTCCGTATGAGTCGTGAAGCAGAAACTCGATCTCAAAGAGACCGGGCTTGGTGGCCATCAAGGTGAACTCGCCGACCCCCGACTTCATCTTTCCGACCGATATCACCTGGCTTTTGGGCATGACCATCAGATATTGCGGCGTCGCGACCTGGACCGAGATCTTCTCGTCGACGTTCAGCTTGATCTTGATCGATCCGGCATGGGTTCTGTTGACCACCATCACATCCGGCAGGTTCAAAATGGCCTCATAAGCGCGGATCTCCTGGTTGACCTCAATCTCCGCCTCGACCGAAGCGTTCTTCGAAGGATCGCTCAAAGAGGTCGCAGAAATTCCTATCAATCGCTTATCTCCGGGCTTCTCGCCTGAAATCTCCAGGTCGAGGACGCGGCTCACCCCCGAAGAGAGGGTGAGGTTGTAGGGGAGATCTACAGCCTCGAAGCTTCCGTCGAAGAGGGTCGCCGTCCATCGAGGGGGGAGGCGGGGCGCGTCCACCGATATGACGTCTCTGAAGAGACCTGCGTTTCTGACCATCAGCTCGAACTCTGCTGGCTCCTCTGGGTCCACGATCGCAGAAGCCGATCTAGCGTCATCGATGCTGAGGCTCACCCCGTAGCTCTCATGCTCGGTCAGCTCGACCTCGAACTCCACCAGAAGCGGCAGAGAGGATGTATCGTCGAAGAAGTAGACGAATCCCGAATAGGTTCCGGGGTTCGTCTCCGGGGGCGAGGAGAAGGTTATTTCGACTTTGACCTCCTCGTCGTCGTAGACGTCTTCGGACTCGGGGGCGAGCGGTTCAAATTTCGGAATATCCACCGTGACCAGGTCTTTCGCCTCGCCAGCCACGGGGATCGAGATGATCTCGAAGATGGGCTTGTCACCCGAATTCTCGAGGACGAGAGTTCTTTTTGTCATCTCACCTGGATGGAGTTCCACTTCGAATCGGTCTCTGTCTGCCGCAAGCTCTGCCGAAGAAACGGCGACCAGCAGCAGCAGAGTGGCGAGCAGGTTAATCAGCTTCATCTGGGCACCACACTCGGTTGATCGCAGATCGGTTGGATCATGGGTCCGTCTCCGTCTCCTTGACCTGGGGGACGGGCTTCCTCTGCCCGTATCCAGAGAGACTGGATTGTAGTCCTGATCGGCGCCATTCTCGGTAGAGGCCCGGCAAGGCGCCGGATCGGGAACGCCCGGTGAGAACTCGTCGATCTTGATAGTCTATCTTTGCCGTAAGAGGGAGATCATAGCCTCTTGCGATTTTCCGCATAAATCAATTATATGCGCAGGTGAATTAGAAGAGTTGGGGACGAATAAGCTTTGCGGCCAATTTCCGCGTTTAAATGTCGATCGAGTCGGCCTCATCCACCGAGAAGCCGTATATTTCGCTTCAAGAAAAATCTGGGCCGCATATTTTCGACCGTAAAGCTTCGATCTGGAGATACAATCATGATAAGTTATAAATGCAGGACCAATCATATTAACATTGTAAATCACTGATGGGCTATGTGTGCTTATGGAGAGGGGGTCACCTCCTAAAAAATTCGCAGTCCGCAGAGCCCATGGACTGAAAAGTGAGGTGGAATAATTGAAAAAAAAGATAGCAATAGGTTTCGTGCTGGCCTTCGCAGCCGTCATCTCCATGGCTGCGGTCTCTTCAGCACAGCTGGGAGGTCGCGGACCGTATCAGTATCCGTATCCAGATGACAATTTCTGGTTGGATCCTTGGTCAGAGCGGAGCGATTGGCCGAGTCAGTGGCCATACGAATGGTCACACCAGTGGGATGAGCCTTATCCTACACCCGAGCCCACGCCTGGGCCAGGAACGCCATCAGGGACGTATTCTGATGGCGCACCCACCGGAGACAGGCCCAGCGGTTCGCAGCCGGTGAGCGCGCCTTCGGCCTCTACAGGCTCGCCCATATCCTACCTCGACGATGGAGCGTCTCTTTCTGAAAGCGAGGTGAGCAGCCTTCCGGGCGGGTCAGGCCTTCTGGCATCGGGAGGATCTGCCGCCCCCATGACTTCCGGGGGGTCTAGCGAACGTTATAGCTATTACGGCGGGACCCAAACGTACCGGAGATACTACAGCGGGCTTCAACAGTGGATCTACTACTGCGGAAGGTGGACTTACGGGCCCGCAGCTCTGTGGTACGGCCAGCAGACGAACACCATCATAAGAAACGACCAATATCAGAAGGTTTGGTCTTACGAGAGATATCCGAACGGATTCGAAGCATGGCAGTATTGGGGATATTGGTATCCCGGCTACCACCATGCCTGGTTCGGCGCAGATGCCAGAGGCTGGCACCAGATAGCGGTCTGGGGAAGCCGGTCCGGATGGAGCAACCCGATATGGGTCTATGTATGGTGATCTGAGAAGAATTTAATTTGGCAGGGCCAGAAGATCCCGGTCGAGCGGATTTTCATCTCGCCGGTTAGGTGGCAGATCGGCAGGAGCGTTTTCGTCGCGAGGGCCCTCGCGGCCCTTCTGCCACGTCTCTCTTTTATCCTTCGGCTTTTCGCCTTTAGGAATAATCTCCAATTTGCGATCGGATTTATGAGGCCACCCACTCAATCGCCATCTATTTCTGGCTCAAAGCAGAGCTGGAAGACTATGGCGAGGATGACGCACTCTTGGTCGGGTGAGGCTCTTGGATCGTGAGCGGGCTTATTTGGTGGCCACGCCTTTCAAGAAGCGGGACAAAAAGAGCCTGAAGATAAGCGACTTCGTCTTCGCCCTATCTTTGGACCTCAAGTGGGGTCCCCCCGATAAGGTGAGAGCTCTTTTACAGGAGGCGGCCGACGAGGGGCTCGTCCGGATCGAGGGGGACTACGTCCACGCCGCCTTCGGCGACACCCAGGCCGAGGTTCCTGTGGGGTTTCGACCCTCAAAGGAGGAGGACATCTTCGAGAAGGGCGTTCGCCTGATCGTCTCCGCGACGGGGATGGGCAGAAAGGAGGTGATCTCCATGGTGAACGAGAGGCAGGATTCCCTCCAGGGGCTGGTGAACCTGAATGCTGTGGTCCTCCTGGTCGCAAGAGAGATGGGGATAGACGTGAGAGACCTGGCTCAGGAGGCTTACAATAGCCTGATGGAGGAGGGAAAGCGGAAAACATCATGAGGGATGATGCCGGAATTCAACGAGCAGGGCTCGATCAGAAGCAAAGGCTTTATCCTTAGGGACGACCCCTATTTCTGGGGTGAGTCGCTTGACCTCGGGGTCGCTGCAGGCGTATCGGCCTTATCTCGCACTATGTCTCGTTCTCACCATCGGCATCTCTTCAGCCGAGGCCGCCGACGAGGTTGCAGCCGACGCGGAGGCGAGTGGACTGTATCGTATTCAGGATGGAGTTCTCGTGATCGGCTGGTCGCCGGAGGTCGGGTCCTTCTCTGCTGGCGAGGGCACCAACCTGAGCGTGGGGGGAAGGGAGAACTTCAGCCTCAACGCCAGCCTCGCCACCCCGAAAGCAGAAAACTCGTCCTCGGATTTGATCGCTTCCTCCGCCTATTTCAGCCTTGACGAGGGCGGCGCGGACGGCTCCCGGCTGGGCTGGGCCTCCCGAGACCCCCAGACGGACGGCAGTGGCCGCCACGCGGAGTACGGCCGGAGGGTTACAGATCTGGTGGGAGTCTTCTCGATCGAGATGATGATAAGGCTCGGATCAAACGTCAGCTCTTCTCCCGAGACCGCAGAATGGATGCCCTGCCTCTAGCCTCTAGGAGCGGCCTCGATCGGTCCCGACGATCTTCAACGTGGCCCCATTTACCCATCTTCCTCAGCTTCTCTGACCTATACCCGCCTCCGTTGGCCGATGGCGGCGCTTAGGTGGGCTCCATAAAGGATGATCATCCCGCTCATATAGACCCAGAGCATCAGGGCCACCACCGTCCCGAGGGAGCCGTAGACCAGCTGGTGTCTTGCGAGCCATATCTCCAGGTACCACGAGAAGGCCATCTTGCTGACCGTCCAGCCGGAGGTGGCCACGAGAGCCCCCCAACAGGCCTCAGACCATCTCACCTCGGTGTTTGGGGCCCAAAGATACAGCACAAAGGAGATCAAAAAGATGAGAAGCACCGGAACCAGATCAGAGAGGGGCTTCAGGAACCAGGCCTCATAGATGGTTGCGCTTCCTCCCGGGATCCGGGATAAGAGGCCGAAAAGGCCAGCCAAGAATAGGGAGGCAACCAATAGTCCCACCATCAAGCCGCCGGCCATGGCGAGACCGAGAAGGCGCCATTTCAAATAGTTACGCCTGGCCGCTTTTCGCCAGGCCCTATCGATATTCAGAGCGAGGGCGGTGAAGACGGACGTCGAGGCCCAGAGAAGGCCGAAAGCCGCCACTATCCCCACAGGCACCCTAAGCTTCATCACCTGCTGGACGTTCTCTTTCAGGATCTCCTGAGCCGTAGGTAGACGGCCCAGCTCCAGGATCCGCTCCGTGCTCTCCCTGGCCAGCACTTCGCCGGGGGGCAAAACCTCACCCACCACGTCCAAAGCCAGATCTTGGACGTCCTGGTTCTGCAATAGAGAGCTGCTCGCCACCACCAGGATGATCAACAGCGGGAATAGAGAGAAAAGGGCGTAGTAGGCGATCGCCGCTGCAGCCTCGGATGCCCGGGCGTCGTTGAAGCTTCGAAGAGCCTGGATCGATATTCCCAGGGCGCCACGGCTGAAACCGTCGGCCCGGAGGAATAGATATCTGGCCCTTTCCCCGGTTTTGCGTCTCAATCTATCGGTCACCGGATCCGTCTTTTCCAAGCGGTCTCATCTCTCTGCATATCCAACGGTGGGGATTTCCGACCACCTTTTGGACGGAAGTTCTACAATAACTTGGCCGTGGGATTCTTTTCGAATCTAATCCGACCGTTTACTTTAAGGTCTTCTGCGGCCATCAGCCCTCCTTGGGGGAATGCCATGAAGTTTGTGGCGATTTTAATAAGTCTGCTAATACTGACGCTTTCGGGAGCGGCTGAGGACGCCTCGACGCTGACCGTCATCGGCGAGGGCAAGGTCGCCGTCCCGGCCGATACGGTCTTCGTAACCATCAGCGTTACGACCGAGGATGAGAACGCGACCCAGGCATCTTTGAAAAACGCCGATGCCCTGAACAGGACGATAGAGGCGCTCATCGATGCCGGCGTTAAGAGAGACGAGGTCCAGTCCGGCCGCGGCAGAAGCGTCCAGAGGATCCAAAGCGTGAGCCGAATCTACAACAACTCCACGTGTATGATCGTCGCGGACATGGCGGTGAGCAGGATAACGGATCATGTATCCATCAGGTTCGACGCGAAAGACGAAAACCTGATCAACAGGAGCATCGAGGCGGCCAAGGCCGAGGGCGCCGAGGCTGACATAACCGGGTACGCTCTGGAGGACGCCAGCGAGGCGTTGGCCGAAGCACGCAGAAGGGCCATCGAAGACGCCGAGGCCGACGCCGAAGATCTAGCCTCCGCTGCGGGGCTGGTCCTCGGAAAGAGGCTGGAAATATTTGAGCCGTCGTATCCGCGGGTGTACCAGCCATCATCGGAGATCGATCCGCTGGACATCAGTATGACGGATATATTCGATTTTTCCTGGCTCGGGATGCTCGACCAGCATCCTACGGACAACTCCGCTGAACCCGGCATGCTGGAGGCAAGATCCGAGGTCATCGTCACCTACGAGGTGTCTTAGGGAAAGGGCTTCGTTGAAACTGCGACATGAGCCCAATCTCTAAGCACTTTTTTTTATCGACTGCGATATCCAATTTCGAACCTTCTCCGGGCGCGAAGCACTCTTGAAACATAATTTACTTATTCTATAAAATCAATTTGACAATGGTGATCTGAATGAGATGGTTATTTGCCCTTATTCTGATATCGATCCTGGCCACGACTCCGGCCGCCGAGGCTTTAGAGTTCGTGAGCGACGATGTGGTTTCCATCAACTCTCCGGTGGAGGACGACCTATTCGCCAGCGGGAGCACCGTGAACATCAACGCTCCGGTGGATAGCGCCATCATCGCCGGAGGGAACGTGAACGTAGATGCACCGATAAAAGGCGACCTGATCGTCGCCGGGGGCGATGTCAGCCTCAACTCTGAAGTCGGAGGGAAGATCGTAGCCGCAGGCGGGACCATCAACCTTAGAGGCGACGTTGAGAGGAACGTGGTTATGGCCGGGGGAACGGTCAGGATCCTCCCCTCCTCGGAGATAGGAAAGGACGCCGCCATCTCCGGCGGTGACGTCTACAACGGCGGGAACGTAACCGGGACCCTCTGGGTCAACGCCGGGAACTTCAATAACACGGGGACTGCGGGCGACGTGAAATTCCAGCAGTGGCAGGAGGATAAAGCGGACGAGGAGAAGGCGAAGGCTTTCATCTCGACCTTCAGCGTACTGATGATCCTCGGGTTCCTCATCGTTGGCCTTATAATCCTGAGGCTCTTTCCAGGAAGCGTATCCGCCGTCGATAAGGAGATCAGGGAATCTCCGCCGGTCAAGGCCCTTCTGGGCCTCGGGCTCATCGTCGCTTCTATGATCCTGATCATCATCTCGATATTGACCGTCGTGGGTCTGCCCCTGGGCTTCCTCCTGTTGACGCTTTTCGTTGCGGCCCTGATGATGGCAAACCTCTTCGTCTCCTTCAGCCTTGGAAGATGGATCCTCTCGGCCCTGAACCAGACCCTGGGAGACCTTCCAGCCTTCGTCTTGGGCTACGTGGTTTTGAGCGTCCTATTCCTATTGCCCTACGCTGGACCCATAATAGAGCTGATATCCATCAGTCTGGGGTTCGGTGCGATGGTCTACGCCCTCAACGAAAGCCGAAGGAGGGTTTGAAGTCGACGTTGCATCGAAGAGGATGCGAAGATGGTCGTTGCTTTGGGTCTTCGCTGTGGTTCATGGCTCAAAAGTGTAAACCCCGAGCTGCACCGTATTTGTAAATGGCCAAGAACCTGCAGCGACCCAAACCCTCAAATTTTATGAGGTAGTAAGATGTTAGACAGAAGAGTTGTTAAAACGAGGCTTGAAAAGGACGTTTTCGACAGCTATTTCAAGCTCACTATGAAAAAATCCATATACCAATAAGCTGTTAGATTCAAGAAAGCCCAGGTGATGGACGTGAAGTCGATTATAGACGAGGCTCTTAACAGAGCTGAGCTCGAGGGCCGGACAGCTCCGTCGAGGTCCATGGAGAACGACGAAGATCTCGATAGCCGGATGGCTCCGTCGAGGTCCAGGGGAAACGACGAGGATCTCGTCGCGGTCCTGGAGCAGCTCACAACGGTTATTAGGGTAATCGGCTGTGGCGGGGGTGGGTCCAACACCATCGAACGGCTCGCCGAGACCGGCATTGAGGGCGCGGAGCTCTTTGCCATGAACACCGATGCTCAGCACCTTCTCCACATAAACGCGGACCGGCGTATCCTGATCGGTCGGCGCACGACCCGGGGCTTGGGCGCAGGAAGTCTTCCCTCCATCGGGGAGGAGGCGGCGAGGGAGAGCATCGACGAGATCAGAGCCGCCTTGGAAGGGGCGGACATGGTCTTCATCACCTGCGGTCTTGGAGGCGGAACCGGAACCGGGGCTGCGCCCGTCGTTGCGGAGGTTGCAAGGGAAATGGGCGCTCTCACCATCTCGGTGGTGACCCTTCCCTTCGCCGCGGAAGGGGCCATTAGGATGGCCAACGCCGATGCGGGGCTGAAACGTCTCCGAGAGGTCTCTGATACCGCGATCGTGGTGCCGAACGATAGGCTATTGGAAGTCGTTCCCGATCTGCCCCTCCAGGCGGCCTTCAAGGTGGCGGATGAGGTGCTGATGCGGTCGGTCAAAGGCATAACGGAGCTGATCACGAGGCCGGGCCTGATAAACTTGGATTTCGCCGACGTCAGGACGGTAATGTCCAATGGCGGCGTCGCCATGATCGGTCTAGGGGAAGCCGACGGCGAAATGAAGAGCAAAGATTCGGTGATCAAAGCCCTTAGAAGTCCCCTTTTGGACGTGGACGTATCAGGCGCGACCTCGGCGCTGGTCAACGTGGTGGGCGGCTCGAGCATGACGATATCAGACGCCGAGACTGTAGTGGAAGAGGTTTACGAGAGGATCAATCCAGACGCCAGGATCATCTGGGGGGCTCAGATCGATCCGAGCCTCGACAACACCATCAGGACGATGCTGGTGGTGACCGGCGTATCATCATCACAGATCCTGGGCAAGGATGGCCCAAAACAGGGCCGTGTCGTCTCCAAACACGGCATAGACTTCCTCAGGAGAAGGCGAACCGATATCTGACGAAAACCAGCCATGCGCCTCTCAACCTAAAGGCTCGCAGATTTTAAAGCGCAGCCCGACCCGGGATCCAGATCGTTCGATTATAAGTCAGCGGGTTACTATAACGATCCTGGAAAGGCGTGCTCGGATCGGGGACTCTTCTTCGTCATGGCCGATGTAATCCCCCACCAGAGTCGGGTTTTTTGGGACATCGTCGTCCACCACCAATTCCACGTTCTGCATGTATAGGAGAGTCTGGCCCACACAGGGCATCTCCTTGAAGAGATCAGGGCGGATGTAAATGGTTTTCAGCTTGTGACAGGACTGAAGTATTCGATAAATGTCGCGGTTTGTGGGGACGAAGCTGATGACAAGCTCCTCGTCGCAGGGCATAAGCCGCGCCAGATCGAACTCCGAGTCCAAGGTTCGCAGCATCTTTCAGATCACCACACATCTTCGCGCTGGAAAGCTATTCTGAAGCTTGTATCAGAGAACTTCCAAATCTCCTTGATTTTATACTTCAAGCAGGGGACCCCTCGTATATTAACCTGTTGATTCAAAATAAACTGAGAATTGATGGGGAGCAGATTTAATGGCATGATAAAACATGGCATCCAAACGATCGCATTATGGGTACATTATGTGAATTATGTAAAGGTCTACCTCGTATAAAAGAGAAAAAGTCTTTCGGCCCGACTGACACGGAATCCAAATTGCGAATCGACATTCAAGACGCCACTTTTTCACGAAGAGCGAATCGGCCCGGCATCTCGACCGAAGTGTTGGGGTTCGTTTCTCTGCGCCCACTGAGGCGTCGGAACCGGGGTGTTAAGTTCCTAACCGCAAATGATAACACGCGCCATGTCAATCGATGGAGTTATAAAGCATCGAGATTGCTTAATAAATATTGTTATGGGTGCTACGGTTGGATGTGAAAATATGGTGACAGAGAAGGTGAAACGAGAGCTTGAGATGCTTAAAAGGCACCTTATCATCCTTAAATACGTCGTGGAGAATGAGCCGATCGGCATCCTCAAGCTGGCCGAAGAGACCGGTATACCCAGCCACAAGGTCCGATACTCACTGCGTGTGCTGGAGCAAGAGGGGCTCATCGCCGCCTCGGCACCTGGCGCGGTAACCACGGAGCGGACTGAGACATTTCTGAAGGATCTGGACTTTGCCATCGACCAGCTTCAGGAGATGACAAAAGGGCTTAAGGACGTTAAGATCGAGCGGTAGCATCGAATGCCCCCTTACATAGAGATCGCAAGAACTCTGGAGGCGGTCTCCAGAGTGGAACGTCGAGACGATAAGGCAGAAGTCGTGGCGTCCCTTCTGAAGAGCCACCCCCCAGAGATGCTCCGACCCACCGTCAGACTTCTATCGGGCAAGCTTTGGCCCCCCTGGGAATCGCGGGAGATGGGGATCGGCCCCGAAAATCTCGGGGAGGTTCTGGAAGAGATCTCATCCCGGGTCGTATCGCCCGAAGCCAAACGGACCGACCTCGGCGACCTCGCTGAAATGATGGTTCAGAACCGTTCCCAGCAGGCACTCACCTCGTCGAAGATGGACGCTTTGCACGTTTACGACGCCCTTCGTCAGATATCGGTCCAAAAGGGCGCTGGCTCGCTTTTCAGAAAGAGGTCCCTCCTGAAGGGGCTTTTTCTCAACGCGTCCCCCATCGAAGCAAAGTACATAGCAAGGACCGTCCTGGGAAGGATGACGGTGGGCCTGGGCCCGTCTCTGATGTCGTCCGCCATAGGTAAGGCCTTCTCCGCCGACGAACGCCTGGTGAAGAGGGCGTACTCTTTTCTGCCGGATTTTGGAATGGTGGCCCTCAAAGCCTTCAGAGGAGAGATATTCGAGGCGAGGTTGTCGCCTCCAAATCCCTTCAGGCTCATGGTCTTCAGGCGGGAGAGGCATCCCTGGGACGCCATCCAAAGGGCCGGGCGGGCAGCTTACGTCGTCAGGTACGGCGGGCTGAGGGTGCAGGTTCACAAGTTCAACGACCAGGTTTTCATCTATTCGTATCAGCTTCGGAACGTCACCCCGTCACTCCAGGTCCTGGCAGAAGGGGTGATGAAGGTGAGGGGGAACTTCGTCTTGGAGGGAGAGTTTCTCCTGGTCCAACAGGACAAGATATTGCCCAGATCGGAGATGGTTGGGAGGATCAACCTAAAAGGGAGGGCCAGAGACTCGGCGATCCCCTCCTTCGCGGCATCGGATCTGCTCTATCTGGACGGGGTGGAGCTGATCGATAAAAGCTACGCTGAACGTAGGCGGTTATTAAGCCGGGCGATGGAGGGCGTGGCCGGAAAGCCCCTCTCAGCAGAGGTATTCCTGGCGGAGGAGCTGGTTTCCGACGATCAAAAGAAGGCTGAAAAGCTGCTCCGACGGTCTTTGGATCAGGGGTTCAGAGGGCTGGTGCTGCGTGATCTTGACGGACTTTACACGCCCGGTTCCATGAGCCGATGGGATGCGGTGATATATGTCTCCGAATCCCAGCGCACGTAGACTCCATCCGGCAGGCTTGCCTTCGGCAAGCGCGGACGATTAAAATCTCAACAAAACGGTCCCATTCCCAAAGGGGTCTGACTTGCGGAAGACTGAAAATCGCAATCCATTGGTGAATTAGTTGCGATCCCATTAACTCAGTGGATGAAGCTGGTTTTAGGGATTTGTTTCAATGGCCTGCACCCTGACCCCCAAAAAAGGAGACATCAAGAATTAATCGCACAATCTTCTTTTCAAGTTCAAAATAAAAGTCGACGGAGGCTTTTTCCTCGTGAAGACGGCCACGAAAGTCTATATATGTGAAGAATACTCAGTTCCTTGAGAGCCGGTCAGCAGGGCGGTTCTTGTCAGAGGGGAGAATATTTAAGCTCAGTATGTGAATATGTTTAGAGAGGAATCGGAGGAAGGATTACATGACCAGAGGATTTTTGGCGGTTTCGGCGGCGCTTCTGGTGGCTGCCATCATGTTATCGCCAGCAATGGCATATACCATTTGCAGTTCAGCAAATCCATCATACACCATCGGCTCGGGAACGCCCTATCAATACACGATTAGTTCGGGAGCGCTCCAGGCCTACACCATCGGCTCGGGAACTCCATACCAGTACACAGCGGGGTCCAGCGGCCTTCAGACGTACACCATCGGCTCGGGGACTCCATACCAGTACACAGCGGAGTCCAGCGGCCTTCAGACGTACACCATCGGCTCGGGAAGTCCCTACCAGTACACAGTGGAGTCCAGCGGCCTTCAGACGTACACCATCGGCTCGGGAAGTCCCTACCAGTACACCATGGGGTCGAGTGCACTCCAGCCCTACACTATAGGGATGGGAACCCCCGCGGCGAGTATGGGATCGTGCGAGGCTGTAGCGCCGGCAGTTAAGGAGCTGGAGACTGTTGCCGAGGAGACTGTTGCCGAGGAGACTGTTGCCGAGGAGACTGTTGCCGAGGAGACTGTT
>DAOSXX010000001.1:153523-154063 GCA_035380685.1 Methanothrix sp.
GCCGAGGAGACTGCAGTCGAAGAGACCGTTCTCATGAACATCGTCGAGACGGCATCTGGGGCTGGCAATCTCAACGCACTGGTCGTTGCAGTCGAGGCAGCTGGTCTTGCGGATTATCTGAGCGGCGAGGGTCCCTTCACAGTATTCGCGCCCACCGACGACGCCTTCGCAATGGTAGACCTTGACCTCAATGACACTGAAGCTCTGACAGAGATCTTGACCTATCACGTCGCCTCTGGCGAATACATGGCCGCAGACATCGTGAACATGACCTCCATCACGACCTTAGAGGGCTCAGACCTTACCATCGAGGTCACCGATGAGGGCGTAATGGTGGGTGGCGCCATGGTGATTGCTCAAGACATCATCTGCAGCAATGGCGTAGTCCACGTTATCGATGCGGTTTTGATGCCTCTCGAAGAGATGGCAGATGCCGCAATGCCCGTTGAGACGACTGACGAGACCCTAGGCGACATCGTCCCGCCTGAGACGACTGACGAGACCCTAGGCGACATCGTCCCGCCTGAGACGACTGACGAG
>DAOSXX010000001.1:154163-169829 GCA_035380685.1 Methanothrix sp.
ACCCTAGGCGATATCGTCCCGCCCTAGGCGGAACTGGAAAGTTATCCTTTAGCAGAAGAGGAGGGCAGAGACTACGCAAATTTGTCTTTGCTCAAACCTTTTTCTGACAACCAATTTTTGATGCATTCATCTGTCATCATCTACGGGTCACATCACGACGTTTATTTCTCGAATTCTCGATTTTTAGCTTCATATGAGGTTGAGGGCGCCAACCCCAATCGAACGAACGCTTGAATATTAATGATAGCTTGATTATTAAAAAAGGTCTAAGTATCATCGAGGACGAGATTATATCATGATGAAGCTGAGGCTGGAAGAGATCGAGGGCTGGGTGCACCAGTTTGATGATGAACTCCATCGTTTTGAGAGCTCTGTAGATGAAGCGATCGCGGAAAGGTCGCTGTTCCTCCCTTCAGCATGTATAAAAGTGTGACAGATCGACTTGATGGCGGATTGGCAGATGGAACCAATCGAACGCCGGGGTGCGGTGAGATCTGCCCCGAGAGTGGCATGGACTGCTTGCAGGTTATGGTTGTGGCTGTTAGAAAAGATGGAAAGTACGGATAAATCATCTATCGCCAGCAAATGGTGAAAAGTAACCAGGAGGTGTAATCTTTGAGGGGTGATCTGGCGAGAAAGGCGCTTTTCGTCATATTTCTCGGCCTTGTGGCCTGGTTCCTCTTCTTCCTGGCCCGGATCGTCGCCGAAGGGGGCCTGTGAAGATGCAGGTCACCGAACCCGAAAAGCTTTTGCGGATGCAGGAGATGAGACCGATATGGCTGGGGGGAGAAGAACGCGATACGAACTAGTCTTGGCGTTATTATTGGTGCTGGCGTCCGCCATCCCGATCGGGGCGTCGAAATATCCCGGTCCTGGTGGCGATACGATCACCGACGCTCCGATGGAGGACTTCGTCCGAGAGGAGAACGGTTCTAACGATTCAAACGTTACAGAAGATCAGAAAGATGCGAAAGACTCGAAGGTAGAGCCTGCGACATACCCTGGCTTCGATCTCGACATTCCGGCAGGCAGGCAGGGGACCTCAAAGATCCCGGTACAGGTACCGGTGGCTGGCTCGAAAGAAGGCGTTCCACCGATCTCGGTCCTATTGAACAAGGTGGTCTGGATGGAGATAGGCAACCGGACCCTGGATGGGAGCGGTCCCTACGGCAAGCTGGTGGTAAACCGCCTTCCCATAGGCTCTCCGGACTTCAACCGGCTTTTGGAGGATTCGGGGTACTCCAAGGTTAGAGAGTTCGAGAACGAGTCCGGGTCCTGCAGCTGGTGGGAAGACCCTGGTGCTCCAAGGCTTCCCTACGGAGAGGAAGAACAGGATCTGGGAACTGAGAAGGTCCAGGTCAAACGGTTTTACGTAGGATGGGCCTATTCGAAGACGTACCACTACCCTGACTGCCGGTGGGCGAAGAACATCCCCCTGGGAAGCCAGGTCTGGTTCTCGAGCCCTGAGGAGGCGAGGGCCAAAGGGTACGTCCCATGCGGAACCTGCAACCCGCCCTGATCGACGAGAGGTAGCTACCCTCTCGCCGTTCTCTTCTTCTTCCGACGACGTAATTTTTTTTGTGGGTACTTGGCGTTCCATCTTGCGATAAGCCCGCGGGCGGCGCGAAATCCCGGGGCTGCCCCCCCCATCTGCGAGCCCCTTTTAGCTTGGAATTTTGACTCTCTAAACGGAGCATCGAGTCTTCGTCTATCTATCGGCCAAGCGCTCCAGTAGCTCCCGATGGCTTCTGGTGACTTCTCGGTATTCGTCATGTATTTCGGGAGGCAAGTGATTCGTTTTGCAGATCTGACCTTTCTTCTGCTCTTCACTTTCCATGCCCATTTTCTTAATCCTCAACAAAGCATTCGGTTTTCGTTTAAGGTTTATCGATCTCGCTATTTGATCGTGTCTCCGCTCTTCTCCTTGAGGTATGTCGTTCTTGGTGGATTCAGAGGCAGGCATGACTGTTGAATCGGTCGGGAAGAGCCTGCGAGGGCGCCGTCCGCCTGGGGGGGGGGCGCGCGAGGTTCGCGCCGCTTTGGTAGCTGCAAGCGGCCGGGCGGCGCGGATCCACCGGGCCCGTCTCCTTCCGGGCGCAGGTGGGTCCATTTGGGGTTGAAAGGTTAGATTTTATTGGGGCTTGTTCTGCCCGCCTTAAAGACCGATTTCATCTTGGGACTGAACGAAATTTGGGCTAGTTGAGCTTCCACCCGTTGGCGGAATTTCGAGGATCGACCCGCAATTTGTTTTTGAAAAACCAAAACTTATTTATATAAGAAATTTATTCTGTTAGATTGGAATCTGCCGGAGGTAGATTACCAAGATTACTGTTCTGAGCCTCACATTCGGTACCTGCCCCCATCAAAGGAATGCCGATCCAAAAACCGCTACCATAGTACTGGATGCTCTGCCAGCGATGATTAAGTTACTGAATTTGAGGTTTGCAGGCTGTAATACGGAGGAACGAGATGATGCCAAGGTTGATTGTCGGCGTTTGTCTCATGGCAGTCTTCTGCCATTTGGCAATTTCTCCGGCACTTGCTCAGTATACGACCGTTGATGGCGTTGGTTGGGAGGGCCAAGGTGCTGACCTTGCCATAGCGAACCTCGATGGCGATTCGCGGCCCGACATGGTCCTGATGGCCTACGATAACCCTGCTCAGGCCAACACCTTCCGCTACAAGATCGGCTGGAACCTGAACAGCAACGGAGTTGCGACCAGATGGGACAGCAACTTCGTAACCGTTGAGGGGGTTGGCTGGGAAGGCCAGGGCGCGGGCGTCGCCATAGCGAACCTCGATGGCGATTCGCGGCCCGACATGGTCCTGATGGCCTACGATAACCCTGCTCAGGCCAACACCTTCCGCTACAAGATCGGCTGGAACCTGAACAGCAACGGAGTTGCGACCAGATGGGACAGCAACTTCGTAACCGTTGAGGGGGTTGGCTGGGAAGGCCAGGGCGCTGGCGTCGCCATAGCGAACCTCGATGGCGATTCGCGGCCCGAGATGATCCTGATGGCCTACGATAACCCGGCTGAAGCCAACACCTTCCGCTACAAGATCGGCTGGAACCTGAACAGCAACGGAGTGGCGGCCAGATGGGACAGCAACTTCGTGACCGTTGAGGGGGTTGGCTGGGAGGGCCAGGGCGCTGGCATCGCCATAGCGAACCTTGATGGCAATTCGCGGCCCGACATGGTCCTGATGGCCTACGATAACCCTGCTCAGGCCAACACCTTCCGCTACAAGATCGGCTGGAACCTGAACAACAACGGAGTGGCGGCCAGATGGGACAGCAACTTCGTGACCGTTGAGGGGGTTGGCTGGGAGGGCCAGGGCGCGGGCGTCGCCATCGAAAACCTCGATGAGTATTCGCGGCCCGAGATGATCCTGATGGCCTACGATAACCCGGCTGAAGCCAACACCTTCCGCTACAAGGTTCTCCGGAACCTGAACAACAATGGGGTAGCAACTTGAACTACCCCGCCTATTTTTCCAGCACCGCTTTCGATCCTGCCTGTCCGTTTTTTCTGTAGCTAGAGTCTTACCATTAGCGTTTCGGACCCATCGCTTTAGATTCACGTATGGTCTGCCAGGGGACGGCCGCGAGGGCGGCGCCGTCCGCCCGGAGTGCGCGCTGGTTTCGCGCCTGCGGAGGTGGGCGGACAGGATCGTGGCGCGTGGCAGGGCAGCACTAGACGATCGATCTCGTTCCATCTTGAGATTGCGTTTCGCTAATGGATTGGCGAGATGTCAAGCACCTTTAGTCCTTGGAGCTGGGGAATCTAGCTGTTGGGCTAGTTGGCGGTATTCATTGCATTAATTTATCGAAATAAAAACTATCTTGCACAATTAAATCTATTACTAATCCCGCAAACCAAACATTGCAAAGTCCCAATAGGGGGTCGTTTTGGGATAACTCTCCAGAATGTACCCCAATCAAGGCGCTGGACATGGAAGAACGAATATCATCAACGATATGATCTTCGAAATGGTTGTGTTCCTCTTGCCAATCTGCAAATCTACCATAATATTCATAAGATCTCATTAGAACTGGGCTACCACTTGTTCCTGGCTGTAGTTGTGCATCAATTAGGAATTTTGGTTCTCCATTGAATGGAACGGAAGGGACTGAAGCCAGAGTTGCTCTTTGGATTAAAGGAAGATTGTGTTTTTTATCATGAAGTCCCATTGGATATCCGATAACTGCGAGGTTATCCCAGATCGACAAATCGTTAAAATCGTATCTAAAATGAGATTCGAATGATTCGATATAATAAGGTTTCATTTCGTCATTCTTAATTGGAATTGCTACGATATCAATTATTCTTCCGCTCGATATGTCATTATTTTTATGCTCTAACCATACTGGTTCAAGCTCTTTGTATAATGGAATTCGAAGACATTTATTTTCAGAAAATTTCTCGGGATTTGTATGTAGTTTAAGACGAATTTCATCTGGATAAAAGCCATCATATTCATCAATAACAACATGGCGATTCGTAATGAAATATAAATTCCCATCCAATTTATAGAAAAAACCCGTAGCTGTAGCGTTTAGTTGAACATCTTTCTTATTTAGGTCTTTCTTGTAAGTTTTTATCGGAGCAGTTACAAATAAAAGCGGATTCTTAACCATCATGATACCTTCTCCGACAAAATACCCATCAGCCGCCACCCCTCGACCTTGCCGCACCCGCCGCGCGCGCCCTCCCGCTCGGAAAAGGCCTCCATCCCGTCCGGCTCGATCAAGGAGCCCATCATCGCGAAGGGGACGGCCTCAGCAGTGTGGGTCCGAAGAGCGATGGGGGTCGGGTGGTCAGGCAGGACCATGACGCGCCAGTCGTGGCCTGACTTCTCAAGGCCCGCAAGGACCGGGCCGACGACCCGCGCGTCGAAGCGGCGGATCGCCTCGATCTTTTTGTCGAGATCGCCATCGTGGCCCATCTCGTCGGGGGCCTCGACGTGCAGATAGACGAAGTCTACGCAGTCGAGGGCGTCGAGGCAGGCGGCGACCTTCCCCTCGTAGTTTGTGTCGAGAACGCCGGTCGCGCCGGGCACATCGATCACCTCAAGCCCTGCGTAGACCCCCATCCCCTTGAGGAGGTCGACGGCGGAGATTACGGCACCCTCTATGCCCCAAAGCTCGCGGAACCGGGGCATCGACGGGGCCTTCCCCTGCCCCCAGAGCCAGATCATGTTGGCGGGTCGCTTTCCTTCTCTCGCGCGGCGGAGGTTGACGGGGTGGTCGGCGAGGACCGGGATTGATTCGAGCATCATCTCGCGCAGGGGGGCGGAGCCGTCGCCCTTCGGGAGGTGGCCGTCGATCGGCTGGCCGGAGATGTCGTGAGGCGGGGTGCAGTCTGCCGCAAGGCCGTCATTTTCGTCTTGGACCAGGAGGTTTCGATAGCTAACGCCTGGATAGAGCTTTGTTTCCGGCTGGGCTTTCTGGAGAGATGCGATCAGCTCGCTTCCTTCCTCTGAGGAGATGTGACCAGCGCTGTAGTCGACCATGATCCTCTTTTCGAGGTCGACGTTGACGAGGTTGCACCGGAAGGCGACGTCTTGGGGGCCTAAGGCCACACCCATCGCCGCCGCCTCCAGGGGGGCGCGGCCGCTGTAGTACCTCTTCGGATCGTATCCCATCACCGAGAGGTTCGCAACGTCGCTTCCCGGCGGCATACCGGCGGGTACGGTCGTGGCAAGTCCGCCGCGTCCTTCCCGGGCGATCCTGTCCATGTTGGGGGTCTCTGCCACCTCAAGAGGGGTCTTTCCGCCAAGCTTCTCGATGGGATGGTCTGCCATCCCATCTCCCAGAAGTATCACCAGCTTCATGCTCATCTCTCAAACCTCTTCGACCCTCTATATGTCCCCTCTGTCCTGCGCATCCATCTTTAAATGTTGGCAGCACGGCTACTACGGTGACTGCTCACCCCTTGCTGTCGGTTGGCTTTCATTTCGTTGCCTTTCAAAAGCGGACTCCTATCTCGCCACCTCATAACGCAACCACACGAAGTCGCCCTTGACCTTCTCCACATGCGTCAGCTTCAGCTGAATGATGCCGCTATTTGATTCGAGATCAGCTTCGTCAAAAAGGCTGGGCCCCCTCCGCCCCCCCACGAGGCTGGGGCTGATGAGGACGCTGACCTCGTCCGCCAGCCCCTCTCGCAAAAGAACGCCGTTTAGCGTCCCACCACAATCAGTACGGACCGACTTCACTCCGTACCGGACGTTCAGCTCCTCCAGAGCAGCCCGGATATCCACATGATCGTCGCCGACGATGATGTATTCAAGATGCCTCTTTCCCAGATAATCCAGGTACGAGGCCGGCGTGGCCTTTGAACAGAGCACCACAATCTTTCTCCACCAGGGCTCCTGCTGGAGAAGCCTCCAGTTGTGAATCCTGCCGCGGCTGTCAGGGACCACGAGCAGAGGGCGAGGCTCATAGATCAGATCTTCTGTTCCAGGCGGTGGCAGTTTCTGGGGTGGATCGGGCGCTTCCACCGCCGTCTCTTCGGCTTCATGCTCGCCAAGAGCGAAGATTGTATCGCTCCCGGCGAGGACGGCGTCCACCTTCCAGCGGTAGGAAAGCTCGTAGTACAAGAACATCGCCTCTTGCGACTCTGCGACTCGATCTATCCGCCCATCAAGGCTTACGAGGTTATATATCGCGACTTTTGGCAACATCGTAGCTTTCACCTTCAGAATCTCTTCCTCACATGAAGAAGGTGCTCATCCCTGACCCCGTCTTCGCCTCTTCGGCTTTCTTCTTCGCCCTCGCCTTCCGTTCAGCCTCCGGCAGCTCCTCTTCTTCCCGCCTTTTCTTCTCTTCCATCTCCATCCTGGCCAAATGGTGGTTGAGGACCTTGGCGAGCCTGTTCAGCTTCTCCCTCTGGCATGTCGCGCCTCTCGTGACGCCGTAGACGATATCGACAACTGTTCCTTGCGTCTCGATCTTGTTTCTCGGGGGCATCACGAGCCTCGTCTTCACCCCCACCTTCGCGAAGTCCTCGAAGTCGACGGGGCTCTGACATACGATCACCGCCGGGATCTCCGCCAGGGCCAAAACGTCCTTCGCCTTGTAGACGACGTGAGACCTGATGTTCCCCAGGTGGATGACGGCGATCTTGTGCCTCTCGATCTGCTCGATCTCCTTGGGGGTGAGGCCGAAGGTGGGGCCAAACCCCCTGGAGGCCGACGGGAAGCTCTCGGGAACCCCCGCCCCCGCCTCCAGGACGAGGACGCTCGTCTGGATCCCCTCCCGCCGGAGACCGTAGGTGATCTCGCAGACGGGCTTGGTTATGTGCCTTCGCCCTGGAGACATGGCGATGGCGATTACGTCTGGTTGGGAGGCCTCGGAGAGGGTCCCGCGCTGGGCGAGGCCGCCGCCCTTGGCAAGCCCCATGCTCTCTCGGCAATCCACAACCTGGGTCGTCCTGCCGATCATGAGAATTTATTCGGAGTCTAACGCTTATTAGCCTTTGCCAGCCGGTTTTTCGATCGGGCCGCGCCCTTTAAGCCCCATGGCTCCGATGGATCTATCATGCTCTCTTTTGTTGGCCTGGGCCTCTACGACGAGAAGGACGTCTCCGTGAGGGGGCTTGAGACGATCAAGGATGCGGACCTCGTCTTTGCCGAGTTCTACACCTCAAGGCTTATGGGCGTCTCGCCGGAGAGGCTCGCAGAGTTCTACGGCAAAGATGTCCGGCTTCTGAGCCGGGAGGAGGTGGAGACGAGCCCCGAGGTGTGGATGAGCGAAGCACAGGAGAAGAAGGTCGCATTCCTCGTGGGTGGTGACCCCATGATCTCGACGACCCACCTGGACCTCCGGCTTCGAGCCCTCAAGATGGGGATAAAGACTCGGATAGTCCACTCCTCTTCCATCGTCACCGCCGTCTCGGGGCTCACCGGCCTTCAGAACTACCGGTTCGGAAGATCCACCTCGATACCCTACCCCTACGTAGCCCGGGGCAAGAGGATCGTCGCTCAGAGCCCCCGCGACGTCGTCGTCGATAACCTCGAAAGGGACCTTCACACCCTCCTATTTCTTGACATCCAGATGGACCGGTACATGACCGTCAGCGAGGGGGCGGCCCTCCTCCTGGAGATGGAGAAGATCGCCGGGGGCGATCGGCTTGCTTCTGCCCTGGGCGTCGGCGTGGCGAGGGCCGGGTCCGAGGACGCGAACGTCTTGGCAGACTGGCTTCCGAACCTCGCGGAGCGCGACCTCGGGGGGCCGCTTCACATCCTCGTCGTCCCGGCGAGGCTTCACTTCATGGAGGCGGAGGGGCTGGTGGCCCTGGCCGGGGCCCCTCAGGAGATCCTGAAGATGGCGAAACCCTGACCGGGAAAGCTTTAATAATACTCGAATATTCCTCCAGGAATACTGGAGGAATATCGTGCCCAAGATATCGGTGGAGATCCCCCAACACATAATAGACGACGTGAACCGCCACGTCGGCGACGACGGAAAGTTCGTCAACTTCTCCGACGCGGTCCGGACGGCTCTCCGGAAGATGCTCGACCAGCTAGACGAGATCGACCGCCGCCAGGGGAGGCTTAAGGAGGATGGCGAAGAATGAAGATGGGACTCTCCCTGGAGTTCGACGCCGCCCACCGTCTTCCGGACTACGACGGCAAGTGCGCAAGAGTCCACGGCCACACCTACGACGTGGAGGTGGTCTTGGAGGGGCCGGTGGACGAGGAATCCGGCTTTCTGATGGACTTTTACGACCTGAAGCGGATCTTGAAGTCGGTACTGGAGGAGCTGGACCATCGCGACCTGAACGAGATCCTTTCAAACCCCACAGCTGAGAGGATCGCAGAGCACATAAAGTCAGGCCTTGAGAGAAACCTCCGGGACACCCCCGCGAGCCTCGTCTCGGTGAAGCTCTGGGAGGGGAAGAACAAGTGGGTGATGACCGAATGAAGCCGAAGGCGGTATGCCTCTCTTCCGGAGGCCTCGACTCGACAGTGGCGGCAGCCAAAGCAAAACATGACGGCTTCGATATCTACATGATCCACATCCTCTACGGCCAGAAGGCGGAGAAGAGAGAAAAAAGGGCGATCGAGAAGATCGGTGAAGCCCTCGACGCATCCGAGGTGAGGTTCGTCCGGACGGACATATTCCAGAACATGACGCCCCTGACGACGGCCGAGGCGCCGATCCCGTCGGGGGACGAGGTCGACATCGTCAACACCACGTCCACGCCTTCCACCTGGGTATACTGCCGAAACCTCGTCTTCGGTTCGATGGCCGCAGCCTATGCCGAGGCGATCGGGGCTGAAAGCGTCTTTGTCGGTTTCAACGCCGAGGAAGGAAAATCCTACCCCGACAACAGGCCGGAGTTCGTTTCTAGGTTCAACTCTCTCCTGGAGAAGTCGGTCGCCTCCTTCAGCAGACCTCCCAGGATCGAGGCTCCCCTCGTCGACCTTTTCAAGCCAGAGATCGTGAAGCTGGGGGTAAAGGTCGGCGCTCCCATGGAGCTGACCTGGTCCTGCTACCTGGAGGGCGAAGTCCACTGCGGTGAATGCGAGGCCTGTCAGCACCGAAGACACGGCTTTTTGGAGGCGGGCGTGGTTGATCCCACAGAGTATCGATGATATCGGCTTTCTGGGAGAAATCTTCTCCTCGTTTCAGGGCGAGGGCCCCCTCATCGGCAAGAGACAGGTCTTCGTCAGGACCGCAGGCTGCAACTTGAGCTGCTCTTACTGCGATTCCCCCAAGTTTCGTCGGGAAGTCAGATTTTGCGAGGTGGAAGATACCTCGGTCCCGGGCCGTTTTCGGCAGGCAGAAAACCCTGTAACTTTGAGCTGGACGATGGAGCAGATCCTCGCCCTCTGGGCGATCGGCACCCACAGCGTATCGATAACCGGGGGCGAGCCCCTCTGCCAGCCCGAGTTCTCAGAAGCCCTGGCGATGGGGTGCGCTGCTGAGGGCCTGCCCGTATACTTCGAGACGAACGGCTTTTCTCGAAGTCGCTTTTCGAGGCTGATCGACTGGATAGACTTTGCGGCCATCGACGTTAAGCTTCCAAGCCATAGGGCCTGCCCTTCGGGCGAATGGAGCCATCTCGTCGAAAACGAGCTCGCGTGCATCGAGGGCGCGTCCAGGGCGGGGGTCTTCACCATCGCCAAGGTGGTGGTCCTGGATTCGACGTCGGCTGAAGAGATAGAAAGCCTCTGCCCCCGGCTTGAAGGCCTTGAGGTCACCTTTGTACTCCAGCCGGCTTCGGGAACCCAAAAGCCAGATCAAGAAAAGCTGATCCTCCTCCACGAGGAGGCATCTGAGCATCTGGGAGAGGTGGTGGTCATACCCCAGGCCCACAAGATGATGGGCGTTCTCTGAAAGGAGGGAGGACGAAATGGGGTTTCCCGGGTTAGTTTTTTTAGATCAGATCGATCGGCTCGTCCTTCCTCTCGGCGATCCTCTCTCTCACCATCTGCCGTCTCTTATCGGCGCTCTTGTCGTACATCTCCTTGTACCGATCGGAACGCTCGTTCTTATCCCATCTCGCCACCCTCCGGTCGAGGGCCTCGAACATGTACTTCTCTGCGGCCTTGACCGTCTCCAGATCGCCCCGGAGGACCAAAATCTCCCTCTCTTCGGTCTCTCCGTCCAAAAGCCCGACCTTGGCCTTTCGTCTCACCGGCTCCAGCTCGAAGCTGTCCACCAGATCCTGGACTACGCTAAGGGGCATCCCGATGGGGATCGCCAGGTCGTAGAGCCCCGCAAGCTCTTCTTTGTTCTCAATTTCAGCGTCGGCCATCCCAATATCACCTCAAGATCCTCGCCCCTTGAAGATTTAAGTCTGTCGAAAGGCCGTATTCAGGGGCCGTTTCTGAGGCGATGGATCAGAAGGTCGTGGCGGTGGTCGTTCTCGTCCGGAAGGGCATCTCGCCACCAGCAGATATAGGCAAGCGAAAACAGTGCGGCGAATCCGCGGCGGCCGCGAGCTTTTTCCCGCGGCCCAAATTGTCGTCGATTTCAATATGAGCATGGGGCGGCACCGTACCGCCTCGAGACCCGAGCCGGTCTAGGGAAACTGTTATTAAGGGGAGGCTCAATCAGAAAAGCTGCCGGGCCCGTAGCTTAGCATGGTTGGAGCGCACGGCTGATAACCGTGAGGTCACGCGTTCGAATCGCGTCGGGCCCACCAGAAACCAATTTTGCTTTCTTTCGCAAACCTGGAGCTTGTTTTTTATTTTGAATCGAATCTGCCTCTCCTCAGAAAAGATCCGAAAGATTCGGGAATCACTCTCCAGCTATGTCGCCCATGAGGGTGGTGTTCATCACGTAATCGAAACCAAGAGCTGGAGTCCCACACCACCCCGCCTGCTCGAGGATCCCCATGAAACAGACCCCAATGAGCTTCTTGTGCTTGATCTTCCCCAGAAGGTCGGCCATCTCCTCGATGCTGACGCCGATCTTCGGCATCGCCATACCCCCCAGGATCACCACCACGTCGGCGTCGGGGCTGGCAGCATCTCCCAGCTCCATACCGTACGCGGTGGCAACCATCTCTCTCGTCTTCTCGACTTTCAGGCCTGGGACGAAGGCGAGCTTCTTCTCCCTGATGGGAAAGGCAAGAAACTCGGCGAAGGGTGTGCAGAACCCCGGAGTCCCGACGAAGGTGACGCTTTCGTCATCCTTCACCAGATCTCGAAATCCGTTCAGCATTCCGCCAAGCCCTTTTATATCGGTGATTTTCTTCACAAAATCCCTCCGATAACTAAGAACGCCCCAAAAGGTTTTAAGCTTTAACCTTTGAATTTTGGCCGGTCTCACTCAAATTTCAGGGTGAATGAGAAATATCGATTCGCGAAAAGCTGATAGATACATGACTTATATAGCGAAAAGCAACAATTGTAAGGCACAAATGGCGGCGATTGGAATAGTGGGTGGTGAAGTTGATAAAAGACCTTTTAATGAAAATAGTCGACTTTCGTAGTGATGGTTCAGTCATAACAAAGGCCAGGCTCCGTAGGATCGCCTTTTTCAAGGATCTGATGTCCCCCCTTCCAAAGCCGGTGAAGATCCTCGACATCGGCGGGACGGAGCTCTTCTGGGAAAGGATGGGTTTTGCAGATGATGAAAATTATCAGATAACAATTCTGAACCTGTCCAAAACGGAGAGCCACCACACCAACATCAGCCTTGTCGTCGGTGATGCCAGGGACATGAGCGAGTTTGGGGATGAAGCCTTCGACGTAGCCTTCTCAAACTCCGTTATAGAGCACGTGGGAGGACCTGCTGAGCAGCGGCAGATGGCGGAAGAGGTGATGCGGGTGGGGAGAAGATACTTCGTCCAGACCCCAAACCGCAGTTATCCCTTCGAGCCCCACTTTCTCTTTCCCCTCTTCCAGTTCCTTCCTCTTAATCTCAAGGTCTTCATAATCCGAAGATGGTATCCTAGAATTTCTGACAAAGAGAAAGCCACAAACGCTGCGAAATCGGTCCGGCTGCTCGGGAGACGAGAGGTTGCAGACCTCTTTCCTGACGGAAAAATATGGGATGAAAAGCTCTTGGGCATGACAAACTCCTTAGTAGTCTATGGACGATGGTGATGTTCGGCCAGAAGGCTCTTCTGGGAATTGCCATGGCGACTTTCTTCGTGGTCTCGCCCATAGCTCCATGGTTTTGTCAATTTTGCCCTATGCTCGGTTTAGTTCGATGAGGTAATGAATAACGGAAAATCAGAACCGAATAGGGGCGTTCCCTTTCAGCTTCGGATGAAAAGGGATACTTATCCATCTGAACCGTTCTGACCTTAAGACCTCTTCCTCTTATCCAGGCATCGCCCTCACCGGCTTCAAAATGTTTATCTGGATTGAACTAGGTTCTTCCGGCACGATGACCAAGAAATCGGTGAAGGAGAAAAAAAGAGGCGTGGATAGGAAAGACCGGCCCGCGCCGAAGAGGCGGGCGATGGAACGCATCCCCGATCCTTACGTCTACGCGGGCCTAGTTTTAGTCTTCCTCTTCTCGCTCTACCTGAGGGTCTATAGACCCATGTCTCGTGTTTTTGTCGGAGATTACGTGTTCTTCGACGGCAACGATCCCTGGTACCACATGATGCTGGCCAAGAGCACCGTTCTCAACTTCCAGCGTCCGTGGTTCGATCCCATGACCTACTTCCCTGAAGGGACTATCACCCCCTTCGGGCCTTTCAACAGCTGGTCTATCGCCATCCTCTCTTACATTGCGGGTCTTGGAAACCCCAGCATGCACACCATTGATGTCGTGGGGGCGATCTTTCCGGCAGTCCTGGGAGCCCTTCTCGTCTTTCCCGTCTACTTCATAGGGCGTGAACTCGGAGGGCGAACGGCGGGCTTCATGGGCGCGGTCATGATCACCGTTTTGCCGGGCCAGTTTCTGTCGCGATCGATCATAGGGTTCACCGACCACCATGTCGCTGAGGTCCTCCTCAGCACGACGGCGATGCTCTTCTTCATGCTCGCCGTACGGTCGGGCGCCGGAAAGCTCACCTTCGCCTCTCTTCGCGGAGGCGATCTCGCTGATTTGAAGAAGCCTCTCTTATACTCGCTCTTTGCTGGCCTCTTCCTCGGCCTCTACATAGACGCCTGGGCAGCTGGTCATCTGTTCATCGGAGTGCTGCTCGTCTTCATCACAATTCAGAGCGTCATCGATCACCTGAGGGGAAAAAATCTGGAGTACCTGGCGATAGCGGGAACCGTAACGTTCCTCGTCGCTTTGCTTTTGATCCTGCCGTTCGTAAGGGCGGACAACGGTTTTGCTTCCTCCGCGTACTCAATGCTCCAGCCGACGATGCTGATTATCGGAACGGCCTTCCTCCTGTTTCTCGCCTTTTGCTCGGGGCAGCTCGTCCAGCGCAAGATGGATAGGCGGTACTTCCCCCTGGCTGTTGCGGGCTTGATCGTTCTGGGCTTCGGGTTGCTCATGGTGGTCGCCCCCCAGTTCACAGGATCTATCACGAGCGGTTTGAACATATTCCAGCCCAGGACCGGCGGATCTGCCACCGTATCAGAGGCGTCCCCGATATTCGAGAGGTACGGCGTCCAGAGGAACTTCCCCGGCCTGATATCCTTCCTTTCACCCTTCTGGCTGACCCTCCTGGCCCTGCCTCTCATCCTCCATCGGTACTATCGAGACGATAGTCGGAATGCAGAGATGCTCATCGTCGTCTGGACACTGATGATGCTCGCCCTGACCTTCGCCCAGAACAGGTTTGCCTACTACTACGCCGTCAACGTAGCCTTTCTCTCTGGGTACCTGGGATCGGTTCTTCTGGAAAAGACTCGATTCCTCGAGGCCGAGGATGCCCTCGTCAGGATGGCGAGAGGAGCTTCCAAAGAGGAGCTTGACCAAAACCTTCTTCTGACCAACGTCGCGGCCGTCGCCATCCTCTCGCTTCTCTTCGTCTATCCAGCCATGTTCGGGACGGTTCAAGGAAATTATGTCGGAAGCTTCCACTCAGAGTACCATGTAGGCCCCATTCAGTCTGACTGGTACAACTCCGTGGCGTGGCTAGAGGGTAACACCCCCGATCCGGGGATGGATCTCTACACCATTTATGAAAGGCCATCTGAGGGTGAGGATTTCTCTTACCCCGATTCTGCCTACGGGATCATGTCCTGGTGGGACTACGGCCACTGGATCGAGACGATAGGCCACAGGATCCCGAACGCTAACCCGTTCCAGCAGGGGATCGGGAGCAGAGAGACCGGCAAGCCCGGATCGTCGCCCTTCTTCCTGGCTCAGAGCGAGGCTGAAGCCGAGGCGGTCCTGGCAGGCCTCGACGAAAACAGGTCAGCCTACTCCAACACCAAGTACGTCATCACCGACGTCGAGATGGCCATGGGCAAGTTCCACGCCATAGCCGCCTGGAGCAACATCCATCCCGGCGAGTACCAGTTCAGCTACTGGCAGGACGGCCAGCCGATCACCCTCTACAGGACAGCCTACTTCAAAAGCATGGTCGCAAGGCTCCACTTCTTCGATGGGACCGAGGCCGAGGTCCAGGAAGGCTGGACGGTGGGCTTCCGCTCCGACGGTCAGGGCGGCATTTCAGTCGAGCCTCAGAAGCGGTCTCGAAACTACCAGGAGCTCCTCGAGAGCGTGAACGAGAGCCTCGAACGCGGCTACGCGGCGGCGGAGGTCGTATCCCAGAGTCCGGTCGCGACCTCGGCCCCCCTGGAGGCCTTGGGCCATTATAGGCTCGTCCACGAGTCTCAAAGCTCGGTGACATCCAGCGGTCAGAAGTACGTCAAGATCTTCGAGCACGTTCCGGGTGCAACGATCACAGGCAAAGCCTCTCCGGGCACCGAGGTGGTCATATCCGTTCCGATCACGACCAACCGCGGGAGAACCTTCGAATATAGGCAGTCCACCTTGGCAGATTCCGACGGCGAGTTCTCCCTCATCGTGCCCTACTCCACCGAAGGGCCCGTCGACTGGAGCACCAACTTCGACACCGGACCCCTCGGCCCCTACACTTTGAGGGTTGGAAACGTCCAGTACGACGTCCGGATCCCCGAAAGTGCCGTAATCGCCGGGAGTTCGATCGAGATATGATGCTTCTCGAGGAGATGACATGGACGGAGATCGAGGCCGGCTTTGAGAAGACCCGGACCGTGATCCTGCCGGTGGGGGCGACCGAGGAGCACGGCCCCCACCTCCCC
>DAOSXX010000002.1:0-169503 GCA_035380685.1 Methanothrix sp.
GACGGCGGCAGGTACAACCCCGTCTTCGAGAGAGAGTTTCACGCCTCGGGCCACGTGTCTAGGGAAGACCTGGCCCGGGTCATCGATCAGATCGAACCGGACCGGATCGTCCCCATCCACGCCGAGGCGAGGGAGTGGTTCGCCGATAACTTCGAGGATGTGGTGCTGGCAGAGGAGGGGGTGGCGATCGAATTCTAGGCGGAGGGGCGGGCGATGCTCCGACTATAGCCGGTACGGGAATTTATAAAAATTATTAAAGAATAAATCTCAGATGATATCTAATATACTTTTCTTTCTTACTACTCCACTTCTCCCGAAAGAGAATGATGTCAGCACATCATTCAAAGGTTTTTGTATAATATTATCGTCATCTACTCCATACCATTCATAAGCTACCATTTCATATTTTTTATCCGCTGAAAATATGGCTCTTACACCTATAAAACTGTTATTATATTCTGGGTTTATCCAAGTAACGACCCAATTTAAATTATCTTGATCCATAAAAAATGTTGCATATTCTTCACCATCAGGTTTTATGCTTAATCCTGACCCACCACTAAGGACACCAACTTTAACAATTTCGTTTTTATAATATTCACTAACAGCGTCATTTACATACCAGGGAGTTAAATCTTTAACAACTTTCCAATTAACATCTTCTACTTCTGTATTTTGTAAAAAGTTTCGCTTGTCATGAATAAAATAATATGTAATATTATTTAACTCTTGATCTGATAGATGAACCCTATCTATTCTTATAGCTGATATATTATCTGAAATAATAGTTTTATTAGTATTATTCTCTGCTATATACCAACATTCGGGAATAGATATCGTGAAGTTACCATCTAAAATAAAGCTATCTTCAGCTATACAATTTCCTGCCAAAAATAACAATGCGACTAAGTATATTCTCATCATAATATACTTAGTGTAATTAATTATAGTTATATTTTATGGTTGGATTGAGCTTTTCGATTAGCCTCCGGCCAAACAATCTCGTTTAAATACCATTGTCTCAATTTTGGGATTTAGAGATGTTCGATTTGGAGCTTATCAGTAAATCTCTAAAATCGATAGCAATAAATCGAATAAAATATGTCGCAGTGGCCAGGTAAGGATTCTTACCTGGGTGACGAAGACCAAGATGGGCATCAAGCTCGTGAATCGACGCTATCACTTTGGACATGAATAAGCCAAATAAATTGCTAACAAGGGAATATATTTATTTAAGCATGGACGATCTGTAATCATGTACAACGTAACTGCATTAGACTTACTTAATAATATCTCTCCGACCATAAATGCCTTTGCGGCCTTACTTCAGGCGGTAGCAGCTATCGGTTTGTTTGCGGTTACTATTTTATTATGGAAAGCCGCTTCAGAGTCGAAAGCCTTTGTCGGAAAACAAACTGAGATTATGAACGACCAATTAAAGATTATCGAGAAACAAAACGAGAATTATGAAAAACAAACTGAAATTATGGATAAGCAGGTTTGTTTCCTTGAGAAGCAAGGATGTATCATGGAAGATGAAGCTAAAGCGAAGAAGGAAGATCGAGAATATCAGATGTCAATCGAAAAATATAAGCGACTTCAGGATGAAATGGATAAATTAGTAGGGCCCCTCTATATTCATGCTTCTATATACAACGAAAAAGAACCTGGCTACTTTGACTCTTTTAATCAGGCGGCAAGAGATACTGCAGTAAGCAAAGGATTTGGAGGTAAATTCGATTTTTGGGATGGAATTCAAAAGAGTTTATATCTAAGTAAATCTGACAATTTAGCCGAATATATACAACTTCACTTTAAATACATGTATATAAGTAGACACGAAGATAAAGAAGATTCTAGAAAGCAATTCTCTATGAACAGAACTATGTTAATTAATGAAATAAAGAACCAACATGAACGGCTTAAAAAAGAACTCGATGATGTTAAGAAAGAGCTTGGTATGCAGAAAACGCAGTGATACACTCTTACTTAAACACAATTGAATAATTTCAATTTGGGGCGTCGTTTTGGGGGGGGGCAAGGCGCAGGATAAAATGCCACAAAACTATATATTGGGGTCTCTAAAACGTGCTGAGATAAAAGCGGCGTGACTATTTCACAAAACCGATAGCAAGAACACCAACAAAATAGATCGTAGTAGCCCGGCTAGGATTCGAACCTAGGTGACGAGGTCCAGAGCCTCGTATGATTGACCGCTACATCACCGGGCTTCAGCACGCGAAATTTCGCTTTTCACGTATTAATCTGTCGATCCGATGCCGCCGATTCGGGATTAATATCGATGCCGACGCCTTTGGCCATGATCGTCACGACACCTGCTCCCTGATCCTCTCTTTCACAAGGCTATGTTTCGCCAGCGTGACCTCCAGTAGGTCATCATACAGGGACGGCGCTACTTTCCTGATCACCTTCACGCCTTCCTCGGTAATGCCACCCTTTGTGGCGACCCTCGTAACGACCTCCTCAAAGCTGTTGAAGGTCTTCAGCAGCTCGGCGGTCCCAGAAAGGGTCTCCTTTACGAGCAGCTCCGCAAGCTCGGGCGATATGCTGTCTCTTCTGGTGGCAGAAAGTGCGAACTCGTGCATCATGGAAGATATGAACGCTGGCGCGCAGCTCGTAAGATCTGCCAATAGCTCAAGATTTTTCTCCTCGACCTCAACCGGCAGGCTTATTCTTCCCAATGCCGACAGGATAAAGCTTCTGTCCGCTTCCGTTGAGTTATCGCCAAAGGTGACCAGTGACACCCCTTTCGAGCATTCGGAGGTCACGCTCGGGATGACCCTGGCCACCCTCGCGTCGCACAGGGCGGATATGTCGCGGATCGTGACGTCGGCCGCTATAGAGACCACCAGTTTATCGGCCGCCAATACGCCCCTGAGTTCTTTCAATAAGGCCTTCACTTCGAGCGGCTTGACGCAGATGAAGATCACGTCCGAAGCGGCCGTCAGGTCTAGGTTCCTCTCTACAATCCCGATTCCTGTCGCCGCAGCTACCGCCCTGACCTTATCGGGTGACCGGTTACTAGCCACGACGTCGCCCGCCGGGAACGCCCCGGTCTCGACAAATTTACGTATCAGCATGCCTCCCATGCTCCCTGTACCTATGACGCCTATCCTTGCCATACGGATCCCTCCCGTCATCAATCCTCATGCCCTTGAGATTGCAGAGCGACAGGTCGATGCCTTCTTCCCACCGTCCTCTCCCTTCTCTCATTTGTAGTCCAGCATCACCACCAGCGGCCCCTCGCCCTTTGTGGGAAGGCTCTTCTTGGAGACGGTGAGGGTGTGTCCCGGCCGCTCGACCTGTTGTCCCGAAAAGAAATCGTCCGCAGGATAGATCCCGAAGGACTTGGGTACAGCAAGGGTCTTGAAGTGCATCGGCATCACGATCCTGGGGTTGATCTGGCCTACGACTTTTTTGGCGCCCTCTCCGTCGAGGGTGAAGGCCCCGCCCACCGGGATCATCAAAACGTCCACCCTCCCCAGGGCGGCGACCTCCTTCTCGCTGAGGAGGTGGCCGAGGTCGCCGAGGTGGCAGACCCTGACGCCGTCCATCTCGAAGCAGAAGATGGTGTTCTTGCCCCGGAGCTTTCCTCCCCTGTCGTCGTGGTACGATGCGATCCCCTCAAACTCGATCCCCGCGGCGGCCTTCTTCCCAGGCCCTCTTACCACGGCGGGGTCGCCTTTCAGGGCCTTCACGTTGTTGTGGTCGTGGTGGTCGTGGCTGAGGGCGACGACATCCGCCCGGATTCGCGGTGGCGGGTAGCCGACGCTCTCGTCGAAGGGGTCGGTGACGACGACCTTCCCGGAATCGTCCTCGATCTTGAAGCAGGAATGGCCTAGCCAGGATATCTTCAACTCTATCACCTACAGCAATTATTGACCTTATAGGATAATAATTATTCGATCCTGGCGTCGATGACGGCATGAAGCATCCCCGGCGAGTACTTCTTCACCCGGGCGGACCTCTCGATTTTTATCGACCGCCCGGCCCGCTCAGCGGCGCCCGCCAGGTCCTCTTCTAGCATCTGGGGGTATAGCTTCTCGGGGACGGTCTGGTGGTAGTGGAGGACTCCGTCAGGCCTGAGGGCCGCCATCCCGGCGTCGAGGTACTGATCTGTCGTCCCGACGTACCCCATCACCACCCGGTCGGCGACGCCTGCGGGCGCGAGCCTGGCGCAGTCGCCGAGGGCCGGCTGGACGATCTCCTCGACATGGTTCAGGCGCACGTTCTCGACGAGGTACCCGTAGGCGACGGGGTTGATCTCGATGGCGACGATCCTCTTGGGCCGTGAGTGGACCGCCATCGGGAGGGTGAAGTACCCGATCCCGGCGAACATGTCGACCACCGTCTCGCCCCCGCCGAGGCGACCCATCCTCATCCTCTCCCGGAGGTTTCCGGGCGAGAACATCGTCCTCATGGGGTCGAGCTTGAAGACGACGCCGTTCTCCCGGTGGGCCGTCTCGGTCTTGGTGGAGCCTGCTATCACCTCTCGGTCCGGCTCCCGAAACTGTCCCCCGATCCCCCGGTCGAGAAGGACGGTGCTACACCTCGGGTAGATCCGAAGGAGGGCCTCGCCGATCTTACCCTTCAGATGCTCGATCTCCGGGTCGATCTTTACGGTTATCACCGTTCCGAGGATGAACCAGCCCCGCGGGAGAAGAGACCTCTCCTCGTCGGCTACGTCGGCGAGAAGCTCGGCCAGCTCCGGAAATCTACCGTAAAACTCGGGACGCTCTTGAAAAATGATTTTAAGGCCCGGCAGGGGCGATGACGGTGGCAGGGGCCCCGTCACTGGGATCTCGACCATGCCGTCCTTAGAGACCGGCTTTCGGCTCCGGTCCAAAAGCCCCAGCTGCTGAACCAGCTGTAGCGTTCTCGAGGCCTCCTTCCTTTGGACCGGGACCGCCAGAAACTTTCTTCGCATTGTAGATCTGATCGAAATCCAGATGGTCGTCGGTGCAGTTGCACCAGAGGCTGATGGTGCTGTTGGTGCGGCTGACCTTGTAGTCCTTGTCGTAGACCAGGACGCTCGACTCGTACCCCTGCGGTATCGCCAGGTTGAAGGTGACGGGGACGAGGATGTACTCGTCGGTGAGGGCCACCGAGACGCTGGCGTTGTTGCTGGATGCGAGCTTTATCACAGTGTTGTTGGTGTAGGAGATGGTGACGATTCCGCCCGTGGCGCTGATGCTCTTGTCCACGTCCGGCGGCATGACCAGCTCGACTTTGCTCTCCAACCCCTTGGGGTTTGTGACGTCCAGGTTCAGGTAGGTGTTTCCGGTGGCGTTGGTCAAGTAAGCAGAATAGCTGACAAAATCGGATGGCGGGGCCGGCGTCGCCGGCTGCTCGGGGGTTGATGGCGACCAGATATAAAAGCCCGCCAGCACTATGACGAGGGCCAGGGCCGCCAGGGCCATAAGATGTCCCTTTTTCTCTCTGGACCAGCCACCGAAACCCTCGCCGGGCTTTTTCTCGGAGGGGTGGGGCTTTGACGGCACCGCCGCCCTCTTCGCAGCTGGAGGCTTTCTCTCCGGCTCGGCAGCTTTCGCCTTCGCTTCCGTCTCCGTTGTCTCCGTCTTCGGTTCCGGCTCTTTCGTCTCGATCAGGATCTCCTCTTCAGGGGCCTCGGGCTCCTCCTTGATTGGAGCCTCTTCCTCAACTTCCGCCTCTTCAGGAGCTGTTTCGATAGGCACCTCGACTGTCGGGGCCTGGGCTTCGGCGGGCCGCTCTGCCGTGGCGGTCTCGGCGCCAGCTTCAGCCAGCGGTCTCTCCTCAGCCCCGATTTCGGCCGTCTCCCCTTCGGGGAGGGGCTCTTCTGTCTTCTCCTCGGGGAGCTTCTGCTCTGGTTCGGCTTTTCCCGGAGGCTCTTTTTCGCCTACGACCAATTCGGAGGACGGTTCAACTTCCCCCTTCATCAGATCTTCAGATCTCTCCTCCAGCTCCTCCTCGGTCGAGGCCAACTCGGACGTTTCCTCCTCAGCTTCTGCCCCCTCGGACCGAGGGAATGCCGAGGGCTTCTCCCTCCTGGGAAGGGCGACCTCGCCCTTCTCTAGGTCGAGTATGAGATCTGTATAGGTCCCGGTCTCGTCGACGAAGCGTCTCGCCTTGGGTATCAGATACGATATCCCGGAGATCTTCACCTCCTCGAAGAACCCGGTGGACCTCATGAGCCGGTCTTTGTAGGCATAGATGGCGCCACTCTCCATCCTCGACTCGATCTCGCTGAGGCTAGGGAAGCGGTCCTCCTCGGCCGAGACCTCGCTGGTGGCCTTCGCGTAAGCCTCGAAGAATACCCTGCTCATCCTGTTAAGGCGGTTCGAATAGCGCCGATCGAAGAGGAAGGAGAAACTATCCCCAGCCACCTCCAGCCTCTCTGCTGCGATCTCGCGCCAGACCGAGTACGAAACGTCCATCGCAGGTACAACTGGCTTCGCCACGATAAGTATTTTTGTGTCCTCGCCGACCTCTCAACGCGGACGAAAAGGGTGTGCGGAGGTCTCACGTAGCTCTTACATGAAAGCTACCTTTAAATCCCGACGCGTCTCAAGTTTGTTTCCAATGAAGAGGTTTCTGATGGTGCCGGTCCTGCTCGCCCTCACGGTGGTGGGGATCCACGTAGAGCAGGAGCTGGACCGCTACCATTTAACTGTGGGGGAAAACGCGAACGTTTTGGTCAAGGTCGGCAACACCGGCGAGTCCGCTCTGGCCGTGAGCGTCTTGCCGGGCGTGCCCGAGGGGCTCGCCGCCCTGAACCCGGAGGTCCAGTCGGTGAAGATATCACCGGGAAACTCGGCTCTGGTCTCCTACCTGGTGATGGGCGAGAGGCCCGGCCAGTACGCCATAGCATCCCAGGTGATCTATACCGACGGTGAGGGGCGGTCTCGCCAGATGAGATGCGGCGACAAAAACGGCAGGCACCTCGTCGTGAGCTAGAGCCGTTGATCTGGAACCGCCAATCTAGAATTACCGAACCTACCGAGTTTTGGCCAGAAGGTCCGCTCTCTTGAATATCGATTCGAGACCGTATCCTGCTTTCTTCAGCCTCTCGCTTCCGCCCTCCTCCCGGTCGAGGATGGCGACGACCTGGATCGGCTCGTAACCCTCGGCCCGGAGCCGCTCGATCGATTTGATCAGCGACGATCCCGTGGTGACGACATCGTCGACTACAGCCACCTTCGACCCCTCGGGGAGGGCTGGCCCTTCCACGAACTTCTGGGTCCCGTGCTTCTTCGGCTCCTTTCTTATGATCAGGGCCGAAAGGTCTCGGCCCTCGATGTGGCCGACGACCGATATCGCCGTCACGATGGGGTCTGCGCCAAGAGTCATCCCGGCGACGGCGACGGCCTCGGGGTCGATCATGTCGAGCAAAAGCCTTCCTGTGAGGTACGCCCCCTCGGGGTCGAGGACGACCTCCCTTGCGTCGACGTAGTAGTCGCTCACCTTCCCCGAGGATAGGGTTATCTTCCCCACCCGAAGGGCCCTCGTCCTCACCAGCTCCAGCAGCCTCTCTCTCTCGTCCATGGATTTCTGCTCACCACCGAGGGATATAACCGTTTTCAGCGCTGTCTCCCCGTCCTCTCGGCCTGGACCGCCCTGATCCGGTCGAGCCTCCCCAGGTCCGTCCCGTCCAGAAGGTAGATCCTGGCCATCTCCAGGCGGGCCATCTTCGGCAAAGGTCCCCGATCCTCTCTCGTGACGGAGTCGAGGGGGTAGCCTCCACAGAGGGGGTTATAGGCCGGAACTATCGTCATCTCAGGGCTTTTTAGGGCATGGCCGTACTCCTCCAGGAGTTCCTCAGGAGATAGGGGCGCTCTCACCCAGGCCCTCTCGGGCGGGCCCGATCCCAGCCGATCTGCGAGCCTTACGGCCGGATGAAGGTGAGATGCCACGAGAATCTCGGTCTCGAAGACCTTCGGGTCCGGCCAGGTGTGGCCGTGAAAGTAGCCGACGCCGTCGAGGACGAGCCCCGACGCCGGATGGATAAAGATCTCGGGGGGAGCGAGGTCGAAGATGCCGATGTCGTGGTTTCCGATGACTAGGTCGACGGTTGCGACCTCCGATAGCGACTTCAGAAAGGAGGGTACCTCGCTCTTCTCCTGAAAAGAGGTCCAGGGGAGGTTGTGCTTTGTATCCCCCAGAAGGATGAGCCGGTCGGGGCCGATCTCCTCTACCCGGCGCCTGAGATCGTTCAGCATCTTGTTGGTCTGGCTCGGGACGCTGGCTCCCCCCAGCCAGAGCTGGTGCTCGATTCCGATGTGGAGGTCTGTTGCCACCAGGACCCTCAGGCTTCCCTCCACAAGAAGGAGGGGTTCATTTGGGATCGGCCTCGTCCTGATCATCTCAGCGACTCTTCTGGCCTGAGGTCATTTTTGCCATCTCTTCCAGGGCGGCACCAAGCTCCCGGATGAGGGCCGGAAGGTCGCCGACGATGGCCCTGCAGGATTCTTCGATCATCAGGTTCACCTTCGACTCGGGGGTCTCCCCCGCCTTCCTCGCGTCGGTCCTGATCCCCACCGCCCTCGGGCCGAAGAGGGCGTAGTGGCACCCCACCTCCCAGGCGGTCCCGTCGTCTGCCATGGGTCCGTCCAAAATCGCCACCATCAGGGGCGACCGGCTCAAAGCCTTCAGGTTCGCCTCGAAGATCTCCTCCTTCGTCCCTGAGGCGATCTCGAAAGGCCAAAGGACCTCGACCCTCTCCCCCAGGGCCGACTCGATCTCTCTTTTGAGATATCCGGCCCAATCGATCTCGCCTCTGCTGAAGAGGGGGCCGGCCAGGTAGATGGAGACCTTCTCGGTCAACCTTTCCCCCATTTATCCCCTTCTCGATCTCGGTTTTCTTCTTCTTCTCTTCTCCAAAACCCGATCTCGCCGTCAGGTCTAATCGGCGGAGGCCGCGAGAAGCCTCTCTTTGACGAACTGGTCGTCGAGGCTCGCCAAAAACCAGCCGACCTTCGGACCCTGCTTCTGGCCCAGGAAGGCGACGTAGATCGCGCCGAATAGCTTCTTTCCGTCAAGCCCCCTCTCCTCGGCGACGGCGTAGACCTCGTTATGGATATCCTCGGCGCTCTTCCCCTCGATCCGTCCTGCGAGGACGCCGAGGGCCTCCCTCAGCTCCGGATCGACGTTCTTCACCTTGGTGGGAAGGGTCTCCTGGAGCTGGAACTTGACGAAGGGCGGAGCGTACCGGTCGAGCCAGGCTCTGACGTTATCGGCCCGGGAGAGGATCTGATCCCTCTCCGAGGTGTCGTAGCCGCTTCGGTCCAGGACCGCCATCAGCTTTTCAGGATCTTTCCCAGCGATCTGGACCGCCGTCACCATGTGCCGATAGGGGACCTGAGACGGTCCCTCGGCCCCGACCTTCGAGAGCTCAAGAGCCCTCTCCTCCCCGGCCTTCCGGTCGTACTCCTCGATGAGGTTGAGGAGGGGAAGGCCCGGATCGAACTCGATGTGCTTTTCGGGCTTTGTCCTGATGATGAGGTAGCGGAGGACCTCGGGCGGGACGACGTCGAGCATGTCCCTGATCGTCACGACGATCCCCGTGGAGGAGTGCATCGCCCCCTTCCCCTTCAGGTGGATCCACTCGTATACGACGGGATAGGGAGCGGGGTAATCGTAGACCTCCTCGGAGATCCTCTTGCCGGTGTCGTAAGATCCCCCGGCGGTGGCGTGGTCTTTTCCGAAGGGCTCCATGGTGACCTTGAGGATCGACCACCGGGCGGGCCAGTCCACCCTCCAGGCGAGCTTTCCTCCGCCTCGGAAGCTGGCGGTGCCCTGGTGGCCGCATCTGCAGACGTAGTCGGCGGTCTCCCGCGCCAGGTCGAAGCCGGTAACCTTTGTGGTGTTCAACCGGCCGCACTCCTGACATATCACGTCGAGAGGGCACCAGTCGGCGGGCAGATCCCTTCCCGAGACCTCTTTTAAGATCCTCGCGATCTCGTCCCTCTTTTCGAGGGCCACCTTGATGGCGTCGACGTAGAGCCCCTCCTTGTACATCAGATCGGCCCTGTGGACCTCGGGTCTGATCCCCAGCCTTTCCAGGGAGTCGAAGAAGGGTAGGAGGAAATGGTCGGCGTAGCTTTTGCAGCAGCCATCGGGACATGGGATCTCCGATAAGGGTTTACCCACATGCTCCTCGAAGCTCTTCGGCAGGAAGGGGTAGAGCCGTCGGAGAGGGTCGTAGGTGTCGGCGATGTAGATCAGGCGGGCCTCGACCCCCCGATCGATGAGCGCCCGGTAGACTGCGTCGGCGGTCATCACCTCCCGCATGTTCCCGAGGTGGATCTGGCCGGAGGGGGTGATCCCGGTCGCCACCGTCTGAGGGCCTCGGCCTGCCAGCTTCTCCGCCGCCACGTCGGCCCAGTGAATCGTCATGGGCTCTCATCGATGCAGAAGTGAATATTAACTTTCCGCCCTCGGTCGTTGCCAGAGAGAAAAGTGATATAGCCGTTGGCCAATCTTTCTTCATGGATCGGCCATCTCTTGACGAGTACTTCATGGAGATCGCCAGGGTTGTGGGGACGAGGTCTACCTGTCTTCGCCACCAGGTGGGCGCTGTCCTGGTGAGGGACAAGAGGATCCTCTCCACCGGGTACAACGGCGCTCCGACGGGCCTCCCCCACTGTCTTGAGGTCGGATGTCGGAGGGAGAACGTCGAGAGCGGATACCGCCACGAGCTATGCCGCGCCGTCCACGCCGAGCAGAACGCCATCATCCAGGCCGCGATCCACGGGGTCAGCACCATTGATGCCACCCTCTACTGCACCCACCAGCCCTGCATCCTCTGCGCCAAGATCATCATCAACTCCCAGATAAGAAGGGTCGTCTACGGAAACCCGTATCCCGACGACGAGGCGCTTCGGTTTCTCGAGCAGGCGGGGGTCGAGGTCTGCCAAATGCCTTTGGACGGAACCAACCGGAACGAAGGCTGAACCCGTTTTTCCTCGGCTCTCCACGAAAAAGATTTTACGCGCCCGCATCCTACATCCATATCTATGTTCGGGACGAAGGAGCACCTGAGGGCAGAAGGAGGCCATCTTTTGATCGACGGCGTCGACGTCGTCGAGATCGCCGGAAAGTTCGGCACCCCCCTCTACGTTACGAGCGAGAGGCGGCTGAGAGAGAACGTGAGAGCTTACCGAAAGGCCTTCCCCGGGGCCTGGATCTACTTCGCTGTGAAGGCGAACGGGAACCTGGCCCTCCTCCGGATCCTGGCGGAGGAGGGGATGGGAGCCGACGTCTTCTCCGCGGGAGAGCTGTCATTGGTGAGGATGGCGGGGATGCCGATGGAGAAGATCCTCTTCAACGGCAACTCCAAGAGGACCGAGGAGCTGGAGATGGCTGTAGAGGCCGGCGTCCGGGTCTCTGCCGACTCCAAAGATGAGCTTCTGGCCCTCTCGGAGGTCGCGAGCGAGATGGGCGAGGAGGCGGAGGTGGCCTTCCGGGTGAACCCCGACGTCTCCGCAAAGACCCACCCAAAGATCGCCACGGGGCTCAAGACCGCCAAGTTCGGTATACCCTGGCAGGAGATCGTCGACGTCTACAAGACCGCCATGAGCCTTGACGGCGTGAAGCCCGTCGGCCTCCACTGCCACATCGGCTCCCAGATCCTTGATGTCTCCCCCTTCGCCGAGGCGATGACCAAGATGATGGACCTCGCCGATCGGATCGTCGAGATCGGCGGGGAGATTGAGATGATGGACTTCGGCGGAGGGCTTGGGATCGCCTACACCCCCGAGACGAAGGCTCCGACCCCCGCGGATCTGGCCGCCGGGATCTTGCCGGTCTTCGAAGAGAGGTGCCGGAAGCTCGGGATAAAGCCGCAGATGATCCTCGAGCCGGGACGGAGCATCGTCGCCGACACCACCATATTCCTCACAAAGGTCAACGTCGTCAAGAGGGCCCACGTCAACTTCGTCGGCGTCGATGCTGGCTTCAACCTCCTGGCAAGGCCGATGCTTTACGACGCCTACCACCATGCCGTCGTAGCCAACAAGGCCGGCCAAGCGCCCGAGGAGAAATACACCGTCGTTGGCCCCATCTGCGAAAGCGGCGACGTTTTGGCAAAGGACCGAACCCTCCCCAAGGTCGAGAGAGGCGACATCGTAGCGATGCTGGACGCCGGAGCTTACGGGTTTTCCATGGCCTCGGTCTACAACGGCCAGCCCCGGTGCCCCGAGGTCCTGGTGAACGATGGCAAAGCGGAGCTGATCCGCCGGGGTGAGGATCGGAGCGTCTTCCTCTCGGGACAGATCGTCCCCCCGAGGCTTTTGAAGTGAAAAGCGATCCGCTGAATAAGTTCTCAGGCAGATATGGCCACCTTCCACCCCAAAACCGCCCTCAAGGCCCTGGTCCAGATGAGGGTCAGAAAGAGGCCCTTCGTACTCTCCCACGGCATCAACGCCCGCTGCAACCTCCGGTGCCCCTTTTGCGAGTACTGGCGGGCTCCCGGCCCGGAGATGACGACCGAGGCGATCTTCGCCATGCTGGAGGACGCAAAATCCTTCGGGATCGGGGTCTACAACGCCTGGACCGCAGAACCTCTCCTGAGGCGCGACCTTCCCGCGATCCTCCGTCACGCCAAGTCCCTGGGGATCATGACATCTCTCATCACCAACGGTCAGCTCCTCTCCAAAAGGGTCCACGAGCTTTGCGACCTCGACTACCTCTCCGTCTCCGTGGATGGGATCGAGACCTACGAGGAGATTCGGGGCGCTTCAATCGAGCCGGTCCTTGAGGGTATCAGGGCCGCCCAGGAGGCGGGCCACACGGTCCTTATGAACTGCGTCATCAGCCAAAAAAACCTCGCCGAGCTTGAGGACCTCGTCGGTCTCGCCGAGGATCTGGGAGCCCTCGTATCCTTTGAGCCGCTCCACGAGACCCCGGAGGTCGAAGGGGGCGTCTGGGAGGATATGGGGATCAGGGAAGCCGACCTTCCCGAGTACAGGCGGTCGGTCGACCGGTTGATCGAGATGAAGAGGAAAGGGCAGCCGATCATAAACTCCCTCACCTACCTCAAGATGGTCCGGGACCAGAAGCCAGACTTCAGGTGCCACGCTCCAGAGATCGTCCTTTCCGTCTCCTCCGATGGGACCGTCCAGATCTGCAGGGTCCACAAGGAGCCCCTCGGCCACGTTTCTCAGGGCCTCGCCAGGGTCTGGGAATCCTCGAAAAAGAGGCGCGAGGAGATCGTCCGGAATTGTGAAGGCTGCCTATTCTTCGGCTACGTCGAAAACAGCCTCCTCTACGACTTTCGTCCCGAGGTCCTCGCCCACTACGATTGGATGTGACGGTGAAGGAAATATTGGGTATATGGTCGCTCTCGCTCTATCGCGAGGGATCATCTGCCACAGCAGCCGCCACCGCCACTGGAGCCGAACGTGCCGCCGAGCATTATGGACGGGTAGAATATGTTAGTATAACTTCCCATGTTATCATGATAACCGCTCAGTTGCACAGCACCCGCGACGGGCGCTTGTGTGCTCGATTGGCTGCCGCTTCCGAGCTTCACCGTGGCCGCGGTCTGTTCCTGCAAGGTCAACTGGCTGCCGTTGCCTCCAAGATCCACCGTCTCCACTGTTTGTTTCTGTAGGCTCGCCTGGCCGGAGGCGCCGCCCAGCTGCACAATACCTTCACCGGCGCCCGCGTCCTGGAAAGGCCACGATACAGAGCCGTGTTCAAGGCCGTGTATGGCTGGGCTCCAGACGGTTGCTGCGGCCAAGGGTCCAAAGACCGTCATGGCGACGGCGATCACCATCATGGTATTTACGATAATGTGCCCTTTCGGCAATCTATCACCCCAGGAGGGGCGTCGCCCCGGAGGTTTATAAACTTATTGAAAACGGCCAGATGGAGGAAAAGGGCACGGGAAAATTCCGGGAGAATAATCGGGAACCTGAAGAGAACGATCTTATTTGGATGCGTTTGATCAGCCCGCGGGAGAAAAGCCGGTCATATCGCGCCCTTCCATCTGGAGGGCCCTCACCATCTCCCCGGCCTCCCTCTCATCCTCTGCCCTAAAGATGACTTTGACCTTATTGAGCTTGATCCGCTTCCCGCAGGGACAGGTCCTGGTGGCGACGCCCTCCTCGGCATAGAGGTGGCGTCCACACCCGGCACACCTGAATATCAGGTACATCAAAAGAGGTTGGATGGATGGTTTCGGATAGCTATGCGACCAGAATCGCGTTCACGACCCCGGCCTGCCCCGGCCTGCTGGTGACCCGTGCCTCTCCCAGCTCGGTCTTGATGATGGCGCCCTTGGTGATTATGTTTCTCCTGACGTAGTTCAGGTTGGCGGCGTTGTCCTTCACGCTCTCGATCTTCGCTGTCTTGGACTTTCCAGTCTTGGGATCGGCGACGCAGGCGATGTCGCACCGCAGGAGCCTGATCTTGGAGTTGCCGCCCATAGTCCTGATCTCCTTCTTTCTGGTGGTCTCGACGTTAGGCTCCCCGGCCTCTCTGCCCAGCTCGTACTTGCGCTTTCCCCGGTTTGAGATCAGCCTTCCGCCGGTGAATTTCCTCTTTGAACTTCCTTGCCACTTCATACTATACCCCGGATCGGGGATAGTCATGGGGGGGCGATATTTATACTTTTGGTAGTCGCTTTGGTGGGGGAAGATGCCCCTCGCCGCCGACCCATTTTCACCGACCCATCGACGACGAACCCAAACCATTAATATGTAAGCGGCCCCCAGGGGGCTGAGAAATGCGTCTTCCCGGCGGCGACTAAGCGTCCCCGGGGCCGTTTGAAGGCAGGTTGTAGATGGCGACGATCGACGAACAGATCCAGGCGATAGAAGAAGAGATCTTCAGCACCCAGAAGAACAAGGCGACAGAGCACCACATAGGAAAGCTCAAGGCCAAGATAGCGAAGCTGAAGGCGCAGCAAGAGCTGCAGAAGATGAAGGGTGCCGGCGGCAGCAAGGGCTACTACGTCAAGAAGTCGGGCGACGCCACCGTCGCTCTCGTTGGCTACCCCTCCGTCGGAAAGTCGAGCCTCCTGAACCGGCTCACGGGAAGCTACGCCGAGGTGGCTTCCTATCAGTTCACGACTCTGGAGGTGATCCCGGGGGTCATGGACTACAAGGGCGCCAAGATCCAGATCCTGGACATGCCCGGCATAATCAAGGGCGCCTCTCGGGGGAAGGGCCGGGGCAGAGAGGTCATCACCGCGGCGAGGGCCGCAGACATAATCCTTCTGATGGGAGACGTCTACAACTTTCGCCTCGACGTCCTCGAGCGGGAGCTCTACGATGCCGGGATCAGGCTCGACAAGGACCCCCCCGACATCACCCTCAACCCCTCGGAGAAGGGCGGCATCATCATTCGAAATACAGTCAACCTCACCAAGATGACCAACATCGAGATCGCTGAGATCCTCCGGGCCTACGGGATCGTCAACGGGATCGTGACCATCAGGGAGGACATCGACACCGAGACCCTCGTCGACTTCCTCGCCGGAAACAGGATCTACGTCCCCCAGCTGGCGGTCATCAACAAGATCGATCTCGAGTACGACGACGTCCGGGAGGAGATAAAGAGGACGATCGGCCGCGACTTCATACCCCTCTCCGTCGAGAAGGACGTCGGCGTCGAGGAGCTTAAAGAGCTGATATACGAAACACTCGGCTTCATCAGGGTATACCTAAAGCCCCAGCGGGGGAAGGCGGACATGAAAGATCCCCTGGTGATCCTGGAGGACTCCACCGTCCGGACGGTCTGCGAGCACCTCCATCGAGACTTCGTGCGGCTCTTCCGGTACGCCAAGGTCTGGGGAAAGAGCGCCAAGTTCCCGGGCCAGTCGGTGGGCCTCGACCACGTCCTCGCCGACGAGGACGTCCTCACCATCGTCGTTCGGGGGAAGTAGTCGCCCTCTTTTTTCGGCATCTACACATTCTTCCCTCTTCTCCTATTTGTCCACACACGTCTCCCAAATCTTCCTCAAAGGGTGAATTCTCGGGGCTTGCAGGGTAAGACCTTATATATTCGCCGCCCACCTTGCCCGGGTTGAGATCATCAGCTTAACTTCGACAGGATGAGTGCTAAGATGTCGAGGCGAATCATCGTTTTATTGACGGCGGCGCTGCTTCTGGCGGGCGTCGCTTCAGGATTGAGTGGGGGAAAAGAGCGTCCCATCAGCACTTGGGGCGGCCTGCAGGAACAGCCTGCCATCGACGGCCACATTGTGGCCTGGGCGGACAACAGAAGTGGCAACTTCGATATATTCATGTACGACCTGGAGACCGGGACCGAGAGGGGCGTATCCTTCTATCCCGGCTTCCAGGACCATCCTGCGGTCAGTGGCGACCGGATCGTCTGGCAGGACATGAGGACCGGGGAGTCGGACATATACATGTACGACTTTGCGACAAGAGAGGAGATGCCGATCACCACCGCCGCCGGGAGCTCGTTTCTCCCGGACATTGACGGCGACCGAGTGGTCTGGATGGACGACCGGGATGGGGATTGGAACATATATCTCCACGATCTGGGAACGGGCCAGGAGCGCCGGATCACCTCGAACTCAAAAGACCAGATCCAGCCCCAGATCAGTGGCGACCTCGTAGTCTGGGTGGACGACAGGAACGGAAACTCCGACATCTACTCCTACGATTTGGGAACGGGCCGCGAGAGCCCCATCACCACGGCTCCGGGGGACCAGGTCTTCCCCGCCGTCGACGGTGACCTCGTGGTCTGGTCCGACAACAGGACCGGTGACTACGATATAGTCCTATACGACCTATCGACGAAGAAGGAGACGGTGATCGAGAGGTCGGGGCTTCAGACCGCCCCCTCGGTCAAAGGCGACCTCGTCGCCTGGCAGGATCACAGGAGCGGTGTGGCGGAAGTCTACATCTACGACGTCGCCACCGGCGAGGAGACGGCCACAAGCCCTGGTTCCCTTAAGATGGAGCCTGCCGTCGGCGAGGCGGGCGTCGTCTGGACCGACTATCGGGCCGGCGACTCTGACGTCTACATCTACGACTTCGGCCTTCTGGCCGACGACCAGATCGCTTCGGGACCTTACAACCACACCAACCCCTGGATCGACGGGGACAGGGTCGTCTGGACCGACGACCGGACCGGGAAGTACAACGTCTACATGATGGACCTGTCCACCAACCAGGAGGCTCGGATCACCGACTCCGATGACGAGAAGAGCCGACCCAGCATCAGCGGCGACCTCGTCCTCTACACTGACAAGAGAAATGGAAACCTCGACCTCTTCCTCTACGACCTCTCGACGAAGAAGGAGACGACGGTCACGGCCGACCCCTCCGAGCAGAGGTACGCGATGGTGGGCGACGGAAAGGTGATTTGGATCGACAATCGGACCGGCGAAGACCAGATATATCTCTACGATGTCGCCACCGGGTCAGAACAGCAGATAACCACGACCCCCTCGAAGAAGGCGACGCCCATGATCGAGGGCGAGCTTTTGGCCTGGATGGACAACCGGGCGGGGAACTGGGACGTATTCGTCTACAACCTGACCAGCAAGGCCGAGACCCAGGTGACGACCGACCCCGGAAAGCAGGAGGCACCATGGATCGGCGGCGATGTGGTCGTATGGATGGATGATCGGAACGAGAACTGGGATATAAGGGCCAAAAACCTCAAAACCGGCGAGGAGACAGTGATCACCACCAACACCGGTAGCCAAGTTCAGCCCGTCATCTCCGAAGGTCGCGTCGCATGGCTTGACAATCGTAACGGCGATTACGACATCTACCTCTACGACCTGGAGCTGGAGAGGGAGATCCCCGCCGTCACCGGACCGCTGCACCAGAAGCCGAACGACGGGGTCGGCTTCCCCTTCTACGTGAACGTCGCCGGAGGTTCTTCGTTCTTGAGCGATGGGCGTATCGTCTGGATGGACTACAGCCAGGGCTCGCCCAAGATCATGACCAGATCGGTGGAAGACGATCCGATCCTGCTCCTGGAGAAGGCGGACCTCGCCACCAACGCAAGCCTCATCGTCTGGTCCGATAACCGGGGCGGAGATTGGGACATCTTCGGCTTCGACTTCTATAGCCGGTTCGAGCGGCCTCTGGTCCGGGCCCCTGGTGACCAGAGGAGTCCCGACGTCGGCGAGGACCTTCTGGTCTGGACCGACGACCGGAAAGGTGACTGGGACGTTCGGGCTCTGGACCTCTCCACCGGCGTCGAGACGATCGTCGCCGAGGGGCGGGGCGGCCAGACGAACCCCTCGGTTTATGGAAGGCGGGTCGCCTGGATGGACAACTCCTCCGGGGATTGGGACGTGGTGGTCAAGGACCTGGACGAGGGATCGATCAAGCCGCCTTCGCATAAGCCTGGGGATCAGATGTATCCGATCATCAGCGGCGACCTCCTGGTCTGGCAGGACGACCGGAACGGGAACTGGGACGTCTACGCCCTCGACCTCGCCACCGGTCAGGAGACGAAGCTCACCGAGGAGGGCGACCAGGTCAGCCCTCACGTCAGCGGCAACACGATCGTCTGGGAGGACTCGACGACCGGAGACGTAAGCTACTACTTCTGGGACAAAAAGTGGGGCCGAGCCTATGCTAGGCCCGGTGACCAAGTACAGCCGAAGGTCTACGGAAAGCGCGTGGTCTACCAGGAGCCGACCGAAGAGGGCTGGTCGATCCACAGCTTCGATCCAAACACCTGGAAGGACAAGGAGGTGGCCTTCGGCTCAGGAGAGATCGATCTCGACTTCGATTCGAGGCTGGCCTGGCTGATCTATCCCAGCGGAAAGTTTGGGTTCCAGAACCTGGGCACCGACCAGATGAGCGTGATCTGCCAGGCTCCGGGCGATCAGACGAGCCCTGCCGTCAGTGGCGATTGGGTGGTCTGGATGGACAACAGGACCGGAAACCCCGACATATACCTCTACAACCTGATCGAGAACGTCGAGTGGCCTCTAGCCGCAGGGTCCGAGTTCGACATGTACCCGGACATCAAAAACGACGTCGCGGTATGGATGCACCTCGAGGAGGAGTTCGAAGCCTGGGCCATCAGGACCCTGGACATCCCCACCGTCAACAGGACCCAGCTGGTGAGGGGGCTATCCGTGCCATCGAAGCCTTCCATCAGTGGGGAGATCCTGGCCTGGGGAGATCTTCCCATAGCCGCCTTCGGGTGGGACGTCCAGAAGAAGCCCCTATACAGCACCGAGGCGAGGGAGGCGATCCCGCCGAGGGGCAACCAGATGAACCCCGACGCCAGCGGGACCGTGGCCGTCTACCAGGACGACCAGAACGGCGACTGGGACGTCTACATCTGGTCGGGCCAGACCCGAAAGCCGGTCTTCTCAGGCCCCGGCGACCAGACCCATCCCACCACCGACGGGAGACTCGTCGTCTGGCAGGACAACAGGAACGGTAACTGGGACCTCTACTCCAGCGATCTCGCCACAGGAAAGGTCACCCAGCTCACCTCCGACCCCTCGGACCAGGAGAGGCCCCACCTCAGGGACGGGATCCTGGTCTGGATGGACGACAGGAACGGCGACTGGGACGTCCGCGCAAAAGACCTCTCGACCGGAAAGGAGATGGAGATCTTCACCGGTCCTGGCGATCAGACCGACCCCCGGACAGGAAACGCCAAGGTCGTCTGGGTGGACGACCGGACGGGGGAGAAGGACGTCTACATGTACGAGATCTACGTGGAATAGTCCGTCTGTCGACGATGGAAGCTACAGCTCCCCTTTGGGTGCTACGGCCGATCGGCGCCATAACTCCTCGCCGCGGGAGTTATGGTCCGTCTACCTCTTCTTCCGATACCGTTTCTCCGATGGCGGAGGGCGGCGTTGGGAGCAAAGTTTATTTATTCGGCCCTCACTTGTAAGCGGCTTAAAAAAGATCGGGGCATCTGACAATCATGCAACTTGAAGAACTACGTTTCGGCACGGAGCTGCTCAAACGCGGCTTTGCCAAGATGCAGAAGGGGGGCGTCATCATGGACGTCACCACTTCTGAGCAGGCCGTGATCGCAGAGGAGGCTGGGGCCGTGGCGGTGATGGCCCTCCAGGCGGTGCCGGCCGACATAAGGAAGATGGGCGGGGTCGCCAGGATGGCAGACCCGAAGATCATCATGGAGATTATCGATTCGGTCACGATACCGGTCATGGCCAAGGTCAGGATCGGCCACTTCGCGGAGGCTCAGATCCTGGAGGCGATCGGGGTCGACATGATCGACGAGTCGGAGGTTTTGACCCCCGCCGACGAGTTTCACGTTGACAAGGCCAAGTTCACAGTCCCCTTCGTCTGCGGCGCGAGGAACCTTGGGGAGGCCCTGCGAAGGACGAAGGAGGGGGCTGCCATGATCAGGACCAAGGGCGAGGCCGGTACCGGCGACGTCCGGGAGGCGGTCCGCCACATGAGGATGATAATGGGCCAGATCAGGAGCCTCAAGGGCATGAACCACGAAGAGCTGATGAAGGTCGCCCGGGAGATCGAGGCGGATTATGAGCTGGTCGTCGAGTGCAAGGATATGCAGAGGCTTCCAGTCGTCAACTTCGCCGCCGGAGGGATCGCCACCCCTGCCGACGCGTCCCTGATGATGCAGATGGGGGCGGACGGGATCTTCGTAGGGTCCGGGATATTCAAATCCCAAAATCCGGAGCTTATGGCCTCGGCGATCGTGGAGGCGGTCAACAACTACGACAACCCTGAAAAGCTCGTCGAGATCTCCACGGGCCTCGGCGACCCCATGAAGGGAATCGATGCTGGAACGCTCCAAGAGGGCGAGATCCTTCAGACCAGGGGTTGGTAGATCGAGGATAGGCGTCGTCGCCTTCCAGGGTGACGTCTCTGAGCACGTGACGGCGATGGAGCGGGCCCTGGGGGGCGAGGGATCAGTGGTGGAGGTCCGCAAGGGGGGGATCATCCCCGACTGCGACGGCATAATCCTCCCCGGCGGGGAGAGCACCACCATCGCGAGGCACCTCGCAAAGACCGGCGTCGGCGACGAGATCCGGGCTGCCGCCGAATCCGGCGTCCCCATCATGGCCACCTGCGCTGGGCTGATCGTCATATCCAAAGAGATCGTCGAGGAGACGAGGTTTCTTCCCCTCGGCCTCCTGCACGTCAGGGTCGCCAGGAACGCCTTCGGGTCCCAGAAGGAGTCCTTCGAGGCGGATCTAGACGTCGAGGGGTTTGGCTCGCCCTACCACGCCGTCTTCATCAGGGCACCGGCGATAGTTGGCTGGGAAGATCACGTCGAAGTCCTGGCCAAAATCGACGAGATGGCTGTGGCCGCGAGGCAGGATAACCTGATGGGACTCGCCTTCCACCCCGAGCTTACCGAAGACCTCAGGTTCCACGAGATCTTTTTGGATATGATTTAGGAGGTTTTTATTGATGTTCGGCATGGACGAGGAGTTTGTGGAGAAGAGCTTCGAGGAGATGGAGAAGGACATGAGGAGGCTCCAGAATGAGTCGGAACGGCTCAAAAAGGAGGCGACAGAGCTTCTGAGGCGGTCCGACGATCTTCGGAGCCGATCGATCGACCTCCGGTCGGATGACCCGTCGGCCGCCGAGGAGATGTGGCAAAAGTCCGAGGAGCTCCGGGCCGAGAGCCGGGAGACGATGAGGCTCTCCGTAGACTGTGGCCTCAAGGCCGGAGATATCAAGCACCGTCTCGAGATCCACGACCAGATCGTGGCGGTGGTGGACAGGGCGGACGAGATCTGGAAAGGGGCCATCAGGGCCGGAAGGCCCTGATCATCCCAGGCCAATTTTAATTCGAACCGCCCCGCTTTGAGGCTCCTTCGGCAAAGCCGTTCGTCTCTTATCCTCTCGGCTGATGGCCGCACTTTGCTCAGAGATCGGGCGCTTTCAGAGCGAAGCCCACCATTATGACGCCGCTGAATATTATTTCGATCCCGACCAGAAGGCCGATCGCCCATGCCGCAGAGCTGGGCCATTCAGACCAGATCATGCCGGCAATAGCCAAGGACAGTACGCCGTTAAAAAGCGGCCAAAACCAGCCGTATATCGGTTTCAGTTTCAACGCCAAGCCGATATTGAAGAGGCCGTCGACTATGAAGAACGCCGCCAGCAATAGCGTCAGGGTGAGCACGCCCTCTAGCGGGTGGACGAGCATTATGACGCCCGCGACGAGATAGAGAACCCCCACCAACAGCCCCAGAAGAAATCCCTTCCACTTTCGAGACATAAAAGCGTGGCCGACGTGGACCACGCCGCCGATCACCAGAATCGCGCCCACGATCACGTCGATGGCGAAGGCCACAAACATGGGCAAGCTGATGGCTGCGATGCCCAGGATTATCAAGGCTATGCCCATCCCGAGGAACCATCCCTTATATTCCCGCAGGATTTTCAGGTCGTCCAGCTCTTGGCTGCTCCGCCCTTCCGAAGATTCTTCGCTCATTTAAATCCTACCTCCATTTTCGAAATAATAGTTCAGTTCATCGGCAAAAGGTTTCAGATACATAATCCGGCTTTGGCCGATGTGCTGATGAACCTTGATCTTTGTCCAGGAATTGGCGGCAACACGCTGCATATCCTATCCTGGCCGATCCATCGGCGTCTATCTTACAATCCAGTTATCATTATGATTAATAATCCTTGTGGAGTCTGGCATGTAACAGAGTAGCTCATTCTTTTAAATCGGACCGGGAGTTTAAAGGGCCGGAAATGTCTTAGTCCTCGAAGGTAATCTTCTTCTGGGTCTCGAAGGTTCCATTCAGCTTCTGGTCCGCCTTTATCTTCTTGTTGAAGTTCGAGTACTCGGTCTTGGTTCCCCATATCCCCTCGAAGGCCTGCTGGGTGTTGAAGAGGAGGGTGTTCTCCGACCTGCTGACCGACGATATAGTCCCTGACTCGCTTTTCTCTAAGGTCGTCGCGTTGAACTGCTCGGTGACGCTGGCGCCCATGCCGCCGTGGAATCCCGGAGATTGCATGACCTTGAACCCTTTGAGGTAACCCTGGTCGAATACAAGAAGTCTGGAATCGGTTATGTTGACGATGGGGTTTCCCTTGTTCACGGTCTTCTCGGACTGCATCTCTATCGACCCACTGCCCTTCAGCTCCTCCTTGTACCGGGCGGTGGCCTCTCGGACCTCGTTCTTGATGGAGACGTCACCCTTGCCGATGACGGTGGTGGACTCGACGAAGAGCATCCCGTTCTTCTTGGTCTCGACGGTCTTTCCTTTTCCACCATCGTTTGACGTTGTCTCCTGGGCGGCGGGCTCGGCTGTATCTTTGGGGGCAGTTTCTGACCAGAAGAGGATGTAGGGGCCGTCTTCGGCCCATCTCTCCCCGTCGCTCACCTTGATGAAGACCGCCATGTAGGTCCCCGCGGGCTGGCCGGGGATCTCGTAGCTCCAGTACCCCTCTTTGAGGTCGCCATCCTCGATCTCCATCCTCTGGGTGTTGATCTTGGTGATGTCGACCAGATCCAGCCTGGTCACCGTGGTGGTGGGGGTGTCCCAGAGCATATCCACTGACTTGATCCCAAAGTCGTCGGAGGCGTGGACCGCCACCACCACCGGCGACCAGGCGGTCGGCTCCGGGGGGAACGCTCCCACGTCAATTATCCTCGGTGGGCGGTCGACCTCCAGGGTGCTCGGGTCGCCTATCACCAGCTTGATGTTCCTGGATGGCGACTTGGATTGCGAGGGGCTGTCTAGGCTCAGGCTGCCAGCAGGAGCCGACGCCTCTGCGTAACCCGGCGAGACTTCGGAGCGGCCGCGGAGGCTTGAATATTCGGCAGAGGCTTTCGACTCGGCCACCTTTGGCGAAGCCTCCGAGGACGATCTGGGGTCGGCGCTCCCGTATCCGATGGGGTCGGCGGAACCCGCGAGGGTGGACGATCCTCCCGCGGGCGAGGTCGGGGCCGAGAAGGGACCCCCGTCGCAAGAGGCGTATCCTGCGCTCCCGGGCGAGGTCCAGGGGGACGAGAGATATGCAAAGTCGTGGCCGCTGGCCGAATAAGTGTACCCCGCGGGTCCCGGCGAAATCCACGGAGAGGATAGATAGGATGAGGCCAGACCCTCAGCCGTGTACGAGTAGCCCGCAGTTTCGAGTTTTGGCCCCTGCGGCGAAAGATCTCCCGAGGTCGGCCCGCTCGTCGAGTAGGCGTATCCCAAAGCGTCGGTTTTCGTCAAGTCGGTGGCGGGCACGGCTTGCAGCCCCTCAGTCAATGGCGCGTATCCCGCCCCTTCCGGGAGGGCGCCGTCGGGGGAGAGGGGTGATGCGTTCGTCCCCTCCTCGTGGGTTCCGTACCCCGACCAGAGCGCTGAGTCTCCCGGGAGGCTGGCCGAGGTTGGGGCGCCCGAGGACGGAGCGGATCCCGATCCGACGGGTGCCGCATCTCCCGACGAAGTCGCAGCTCCCGTCTCTGCTGTGCTCTCTTTCTTCAGCCTGATCCGTTTCAGGATATCTTTTAGGCGGTCCATGAGGCCGGTTATGCTGGAGTTGTCACCCTCTCGAACCTCCGGGGCACCAGCTTCACTGAGGTTGGCAGGTTCCCCAAGGCCGACCTCCTCCCGATATTCGACCTCGTCAGCCTTGGCGTCGTACACACCTTCTGTTTTCTCCGATACTTCGGGGGGTGCGACCTCGTCGGCTGGGGGTTTTGGCTCCGTCAGACCCACCAGGAGGATATCCGTGTCCCTCACTGAGGCCCTGTCCTTGGTGAAGCCCTCGGCCGTTATCTCGTCCTCGATCTCCTCGAATACCTCGATCTCCCTCTCCATCGTGCGGCTTGAACCCGGAGAGATGTAGTCTATGGTGCCCAGTTGCCCCAGAGTATTGCCCATTATGAAGGTGCTGAAGATGGGGACGTTCCCCCGGTTCTCGACGGTACAGACGACGTTGGCGGTCTCTCCGGGGGCAGTCTCCGGCGGCTCTGCCCTTACGGATAGCTCGATGTCTGCGGAGACGAGCTGAACCGCCACCTCCTGGGAATCGGTCCAGGTTTTTCCCATCGAGTCGGCGCCCTTCGCCTCGAACCTTAAGGTGGTGTTCGTCTCTGCAAAGAACTCGATGGTTGTGACTTTGAAGTCGCCCGGCTCCAGCCTTCCGATCCTCTCCAGGGTTCCCAGGCTCTTCTCTGAGATGGTCACGTCCTTCAGGAGGTCGTCTCCGGAGTTGGTCACAAGACAGCTCAGGTTGAAGGCCTTATTTTGGCTGGCCTCCACCACCGAGGGCTTGACGTTGAGGCTGATCCCAGGAGAGACCACCCTTATCTCCAAGGCGGCAGAGTCGGAGACGGTCTCGCCTCCAGCGGTCCTCGCCTCGGCCCGGCCCGAGACGACTCGGCTCTCGTCGGCGAAATAGGTGGAGGATACCGGCGTTGAGCCCCCGGCGGCGACGGCCGGAAGCCTGAACCTGCTTGCCCCCTCCCCCTCGAAGGTCACGTCCACGAGGTCGACTTTGCCCGTATTTCTGATGGTCCAGACCACCTCCACCGTCTCTCCCGGGTATGCGGCGGCGTTCCCGGGAGAGACTGTGAGGTTCAGCTGAGGCTCCAGGAGCTCGAAGTTCAGGGTCTGCGACCTGTGGAGGCGACGACCGGTCGAATCGGTGGCTACGATCCCGACCACATCTTCGAGGCTCTCGTCGATAGTCGAGTTTCTCATGAGGGTTCTGACGTCGCCGGGTTCGAAGACCGGGATATGCCCGATCTCCCCGAGGGAGTCTGATACCCTCACCTCCGAGAGAGGGTCGTCCCCGGAGTTCTCCAGCCGTACGACTATCGAGACCCTCTGGCCCCGACAGATCTCCTCAGGGTCTTTATAGGCGCCCATCTTCAGGTCCGGCGATATGGCCTTTATCTGAAGGAGGGCTTCGTCGGCTAGCCTCGATCCGCCCGGTCCAGAGGCGGAGGCGAAAGCCGTCAAGTTGACGGACCTCTCCGCCCTCATCACCCCTTCGAGGGGGAGGCCGTCTCCGGGAGCTAGGTTCTTGGCCGTTGCAGCGTTCTCGCCGCATCGGATCTCCACGTCGACCAGGTTTGAGGTTCCCCGGTTTACGGCGGCGCACCTGTAACCGACCGCTTCTCCTCTATGGACCAGGGTCCTGTTGACCTGGAGGGTCGCCACCAGGTTCGGCGAGCCCGTCTCCGTCGTGGTCTCTATGTTCGTATTCGATCCCGTCGATGGTGGTTTTGGGTCTGAGCTTCTTCCGGAGGGCGCCGCGCCAAAACTGCTGCCAAACCCGAAATCTCCGAGGTCGAAGTCCATATCGAGGTTCGCAAATCCAGCATCAGAGCTGGGACCTTGGAACATCCGGTCACCAGCCGACCAGCCCTCCATCTGCCCGTCGGGCTTTATGGCCGTCCCGAAGAGGTCGTTCAGCTCCAGGTCCATCTCCCCGAACCCCTCCGGCTCGAGGGTTCTGGAGGACGGCTTCGAATCGCCCGATCCGCTCGCAGGCTGCTGGTGAACTGCGGAGGTGGCGGGCTGGACGATCACCTCCCCAGTGACGGTTTTTCCTTCCGGCGAGACGGCCGTCACCTCGATCGGTCCGGCGGCTTCGTCGCCCTGAGACCTGGCCTGAGTCAGGCTCTTGGACTCTCCGGGGCTGAGCTGGGGCAGGATGCCCAGAGTGCCTCCCGCGCCGTCTTTCAATGTCACCCGGCTCAGAACCTCCTCGCCCTCGTTCTTCAGCCTGTACTCGGCGGTGGCGGGCTGACCCGAGCTTGCCGGGGCGGAGATCACCGTGACCGAAAGATCCGAGCTGATGGTCGGGACCGCCAGAAGCTCTCGATCGGAAGCCCTGTCGCCGCCATCGGTGGTCCCGGTGGCTGTCAGGTCCGCTTTCAGGTCTTTGACTATGGTCAGGATCCGAGAGTAGCTCTTGGACTCCCCGGGGTTCAGGTCTCCCGCATCGATGGTCCAGCCGGGACCGGAGATCTCGACGTCTATCAGGGGCTGAGGGCAGCGGTTAGTGACGGTCATTCTCACCGTCGTCCTATCTCCGGGCTTCACGGCGTTCGGGTTGGCTCCGACGACGAGATCTATCTCGGGCGAGGCCGACATAGTCTTCAGGATCTGGTCTTCGTATGCCAACGGTTTTTCAGAGTCCTGCTCGGGGATCGAAAGCTCCTCTTCAGGGAGTCCGACCTCCAGGGCGGCCTCGGACCGGCAGATCTCCTCTTCTCCTGAAGTTGCTACAACCTTCAGCTGGGTGCTGGATTGCAGGGGGGTGGTGGTTCTGGTGAGGTCGATAGATTCGCCTTTTGGAAGGTTGGCGACGAACCCCGCCTGGCCGAAGTTGTCAGATATCGATATGTTGGTCAAAGTATCCGAACCCGAATTTTCCAGGTGGATGGTGTAGGTGGCCGAACTTCCGTACCCCACCAGGTTTTGATCCAGATCCAGGTTCAGATCTAAATTTTCGTTGGTGCTGGTGAGGAAGGGGATTGAGAACGGAAAGGACCAGGCAGAGGCGTTGGAGATCGAAAAAAAGATGAGGCCAGCTAGACAGAACAAATGAAACATACCGCCCCTTTTGGGGGATTTCGTCCAGCACCAGCCCTTCATAAGCTCCCCCTGAGCAAACGTTTTATTGTTTTCCTTCTATAAAGTAGTTTCGGAACAATTAGGCGGTACGGCCATATATATGAATCTACAACACATTATGAGTTATTTTTCATATTATTTAACTTAGGAAAAAGTTTCTGTGGCAATCTTTTTATAGGCTCACTGTGATACATCTCTGAGATGGACCCCCTTCCCGCCTTCATCGTGGCGATCTTTCTGGTGAGCCTACTGACGGTGAAAATCGGCCTTTCGCCCTTCCTGAGCCTGGTCGTCTCGGCCCTGGTCTACGGCGTCCTATCGGGGATGGGTCCGGAGTTGATCGGTTACGTCACAGATGGCCTGGCCCGAATCTTCTCGGCCCTGGCGCTGATCGTCTTCTCGGGATCGGTGATCGCCGAGCATCTCCGCCGGTCCCGGGCCTTAGAGAGGGTCGTCGCCGACCTTCTCCGGCTCGTCGGCCGAAGACGGGGGCTTTTCGCCTCGGGCCTCTCGGGATACCTGGTCACCATCCCTGCGATGTGCTGCATGACCTCTTACCTGATTTTGGAGCCTCTGGTGAAGGGGATGGGTCGAGAGACCGAGGGCTCGGGCAGAAGGTCTCTTTTTTCGGCGGCGGTGTTCTCGGTGATATCCTTCAACCTGGTCTACCCATCGCCGGTGATGGTCACCCTCACCGAATCGCTGGAGGTGGCTCCGGCCGAGGCGCTGAAGTTCGGCCTTCTTCTATCTCTCCTTCTGTTCATCCCTGCCTTCCTCTACTTGGGTCGGCTTCCCATCGTCGAGAGGGAGGCCCCGGGTGAGACGGGCCCCCTGCCTCCAAGGCTCGTTTCATGGGCGCCTCTGGCTCTGCCCCTGACCCTGATCGTCGCAGGCCTCCTATCTCCCGCCGCTTGGCTGGTTGGGTCGCCGAACGTCGCCCTCCTCATGGGCGCCCTCTTCTCGGCGGTCCTGGCTCGGGAGGAGGCCGGAGATATGATCAAGAGGGCCACCAGGAGGGCGGGGATCATAATCTTCGACCTCTGTGGAGCCGGGGCCTTCGGGTACGTCATCGCCCAGGGCGGCCTTGGGCCCGAGCTTTACCGAGAGCTCGCCCCCCTGGTCCCGGCGGTGGTCCTCCCCTTTCTGGTGGCGTCCCTGATCCAGCTTGCCCAGGGGTCGAGGGTGGTGACGGTGGTGATAGCCTCAGAGATCACGAAGGGCTACCCGATGGAGCCGGTCACCCTCTTGTTTTTGATCTCGGCGGGGGCCTTCGTCCTATCCAGCGTCAGCGACCCCTACTTCTGGCTGGTGAAGGAGACGACCGAATCCGACCTTCGGGAGGTCATCATCGGGTACACCTTCCCTCTCACCATCTTCGGCTTACTGGTCTTCGCGGCGACGGTCCTCCGCTGGCACTTTTTCGTTTAACCTGGATCGGGATGCATGGGCGTGGGCGGACTTCACCACCAACAGGATATCCTCCCTGCCTTTCGAGAAGTGGAGGTGGGAAGGGCACCGGCAGTCTGTGCAGCCGAACTTCTCGACGAAGGAGAGCTGCTCGCCGATCTTCTTGGCGATGGCGCACTCCAGGTCCTCCTCGGTCTTCGTAGCCACCACCTCCACCAGGGTCGAGAAGGGGAGGAGGCGGTCGATGTGCCACCTCTGGGCGGTGTTCGTCCCCTCCATCACCGAGAGGTGCCGCTCCACCCGAGCGAGACCCCCGGGGCCCCGGGCGGAGCCGGTGTAGGCGTAGTAGCCGGCCCCGAAGTGGACCCGTCCGAGGGAGCCGATCACCAAGTCTCGGTCGGTCGAGAGGCTGATGATGAGGGTGTAGATCCCTTTTTCCATCGCAAACGAATCGAATTAAGGGGTATTTCAGGGTTGGCGTCAGGCCGGGTCCAGGTCGTCCAGGATCTCTCGAAGCCTTCTGTTCACCTCGGCGGTGATGTGCCGTTCGAGGTCGTAGTTTTCGAGGTTGTCGTGGATCGCCGTCCCCACGATTACGCCCTTGAGAAAAGCGGCTCTTCGGTCCTCCTCGACGGAGTTGAGGACGCGGTTCAGGTACCTCTGGAGGGTGGTTCCGGGGATGGACCGATAGGCTTCGAGCTCATCGGTCACCTGGAGGACCTCGTCCACCTTGAATCCGGCCACGTCCAGGAAGATTTGGAAGTCGTACTTCTCATCTTGATACACCGATGTCTGGAAATTGCGCTCTTCATATTGATACATGGGTTCACCTTCGGTGTTTTACGGCAGGCGCCGGAGTTTGCGGGAAACTATTTATCTTGTACGCTTCAACTCTGCCCGGTACGGTGCGATTCGGCGTTCAGGGCAGTGACCCTTAGCGGTTTCGCAATCAATGTCAGGGCGGGGGTTGCCAAGTGGCCAAAGGCGCGGGACTTAAGATCCCGTCTCGCAGGAGTTCGCGGGTTCGAATCCCGTTCCCCGCACATAAATTTTTAGAACAGAGGTAACTCAATTACTAAGCGTATTTTCTGGGCAAGTTTCTTCGGCCAACGAGATGGGCTCAATAATTTCGTTGCGGATCAGATCCATCTTGTTGAGCATATCAACCCCTTTTTCGGTGGTCTTGTACCGGACGTTCTGCCCTTCAATTTTCTGTATCATGCCTGCGTTTATAAGGGCTTCTAGATAGGGAGTGATCAATTTGAAGTTGAGGTTGGCAAAATATACTATTTTTGTCTTACAAATTCCAGGCCTGCACACTCGCAGTATGTCCGACGTTATCTCTACCTTGCTTCTTCTCATCGACCTCTCTCCCTTTTGAATATATTTGGATGCTGCGCCTCGGCCACACCACTGCCGTATCGGAGCTGATTTGCCTGGACCGAGCAATTTTGTTGTAGCCCTGTCAGGATATATAGTTATTGGATGAATCTTTCTTAACTCAAAGAACCACCCAGAACAACGTTGAATTGTGAACACAATACAATGGATCTTTACATATTTGATAAATTTATTAAGAAAGTTATTTGCGAAATATACGCAAATTGTGAATATTATATAACCTCCACAAGTCATAAAACCTAAAATGAACTTGCAGCTTATAGACACGGTTAATATAGGATATATAATATATTGTTGCATTATTTATGCAAAAATCAGATCCTCGTGAATACGGCGCTAAATAAAATGAGGTTTGAGACGTAGGAGCAGCGCAACCCGCAGCATAGCTGCTTGTTTTTGATAATAAATGTTAGAGCCGCCTTTACCGCTAAAATGTGCGGGTAACGCGGCCATGGCTGACGGACTGGTTGGTCTTAACTTGCGCCCTGCGCTATCTCTGTTTCCGTCTCGTTCGTGGAAACTGCGGTTATGAATGCGATGCTATCGTTATCGCATTCTGGGCAACCGGATGAGGACTCGTCATCGTTCTCTGCTAGGGCGATTTCGAGATCTTGAAGATCGTAGACCCCCGTTCGGGACATATCCACCAGGGTATTGGTGTTTACGAAACTTGCGTCTCTGGACATACCATAATCCAGGAATCTCTTGTAGGCGTCCAGATACTCACCGGAGCCAGAGATGGATGTCGTCAGAAGAACGACAACAGGCTCACCGTTGGCTGAGGCCTCGTCGAACTTGCTTACCATCGCAGCGTACCACTGGGAAGAGCTTAGGCCTTCATCTTTGAAGTGCCTGTCCTGGAGGGGCACCCTCTCGCCTTCGAGGTTGTACGTGCTCAACGGCACTGCATAAAATCCGTGGCCTTCGACCCTGTAGGGCCAGACGTCATCCTCGTGGCCCGCCGCGTAGAGCAGCCCGGCCTGGAAGCCAGCATTGTACTCTATCCCCAGCTCGTCGAGAGCTCTGTATGTGTTCTCGTTCTGATCGAAGGATTGGGGTTTGAAGCCGGTGACATCCAATTTTTCTTCACCACATACATAACATGCCTCTGCGAACTCCTTAGAACTCTCCAGAATCGTCTTCTGCTCTGAATAAGGCATGTTGCTCAATCTCTCATCCAGACTATTGCCGGATATTGCAAACTCGTGTCTGCCTGATCGACCAATATGGGTTATGATCAAACTCGCTTGAGTTGCGGTCAGATCCTTTGGGAGATAGACTGTCGCTTTCAGGCCCCTTCTCTGAATTTCCACAGACATGTTCATTAAGTTTGATTTTGCGGTCTCAATCTCCTCCATCGAGGGAGAAACTGGCACATCGGCGTCTATCATCAAATTAACCACTGCGGTTTGACCATCTGGTTGTGAAACGCCTGTCGGCATCATGGTAATAAGACACAACCCCAAGGCAAATATCGTCACGCTGAAATAGGTTCTGACCTTCAATCTTGTATCCTCCTTAATGTGACTTCTCTAGGTGAATGTTCTCATTTCATTTATATCTATGGTTATAAGGTTTTTCTATTGGCCACATGATCGATGCGAGCTGCATTTGTTGATTTAAAAACCAGCAGGCGTTCCCATGATAGACCATTTACTAAAGTCCATATTATCATTCCTGAATGGTGTTCAGTATGCAAAATACTTATTAAAATTCGTTAATATAGCCCCCTATTTTTACTCGTTATTAAGCTTCCTTAATTCAATTTCTCAAATGTTAATAGGATGGCGGTCAAATACCCCTATTCTTAATAGGAGGTGTTAGAACATGAAATTGTTTGGAATTATTGCCGCTTTGGCCATTGTGATGGCCATGCCGTTACAAGCTGCCGGGGTCATTGCATGTGACGGCGATTGTGACGATAATATGACCGTTAATGAACAGGAATACATCAGTCTTACCGGACCAGATGCGGTATCACCAGCCAGTTATGCGTACCAGTGGGTCGTTCAAGAGTGTAACGGAACCTGGGTTGATTTGGGGACTGGTTATACGGGTTCTTTGGACGATTTCTCATTCACTCTTCCTGATAGGGATGTGGATACGAATTATAGGGTCGTCCTTTATGTTGCAGATACTAGAGATCCCACTTATTCGGGCGGCATAATGGCAGCTTCATGTAAAGATGATGCGATCCTTTGTCTCTTAGCTAAGGCGAGCGATTGCGACCTATGCCACGATGCATTCTGTATCTTGGATGCAAGTGATGGTGAAGAAGGAAGTGGTGAAACTTTAGTCTGCGCCGATAAGCTGTCTTACGAGAAACCAGCAGACTCCGACACGTATGCGCGGTGGACAATTTACAATTCGACTAATACGGCTGTACTAGGAACGCCCACTACGACAAACCCGTATTATCCGGCTTGGAATACATTACCGGCTGGCAGGTATACACTGAAACAAGAGATACTTAATGGCGATGATGTGGTTATCTATACCTGTACAAGTGCGGAGATCGAAATTGGAACTTGGCCATACCAGGGTGTTGACATAGTTCCACAGCCCACAGCGTCGATAACTGTGGTGTGAAAGATAACCGTCGCAGCATTAGCTGCGACTATTATTTTTAAGCTATAAGATCAAAGGAGATCAAAGAATATGCAAAATAACGGTTTGAGTCGGATTAATAACAGGTTGGTTATCATATTAGTTATCTCCTCAATTATTCCGCTGTGTTTTGTAGCGAATGCGGGAGATCTGTATTTATGCGATTGGGGGAGCTGCTCGTCCAGCAATGTAGACCTAGTTTCCGCATATCTAGGTGATTCTGATGGAGCTCCCATAGCTGGCTGTATTGATTGTGGCGAAATAACAGGGCAACTATACCTTTGGGTGACTATACACAACGGGGCATCTAACAGATACCAAGGCTACTTGTTATACACCATTGATGGCATACACTATCAAACTTGTCTCGACATGGCTTTGATAGTTGGGTCGCTCACTTCGTTAGAAGGGTTGATTCCCGGTGGAGACACTACATATCGATTGATAGGGTTGGACTGTGGCGGCTACACGCTCAACGATGTAGTAATTACCTGGCTACAAAATGAGGCAGGTGCTAAAGATTGCCCCGGTGATAAGACGAGTTGTACTTGTCCTGATCCGAGCTGCGACCAGTCCCGAAATGGTGCTCAATGCGAATATATTCAATCCTTTAAAGTAAGCTCCCCACCAGATTGCGATTTCACATCTGATGAACCGGTTTGCGTCGGAGACGGTATTGCATTTGACGGTCCAGGAGGGATGGACATTTACACGTGGGACTTCGGCGATGGCAGCGATGAAGTCCATGTTGAGGACCCGACCCACGTATATTCTACAGCAGGTGTGTACACCGTTACGCTAACGGTTACAAAAGGCAGCTGTCCACCAAAGACGTGCACTGACGAAGTTACAGTCATTCCAGTGCCTATAGCCACAATTGAGGTGTTAGAACCTTAAGATTTTTATTGGGGGGAGTTTGTTACATGTACAACTTAAATAAATTGGCAGCGATCCTGGAAAATCTAACGGGCTCGCAAAGAGTGGTTAGATGTCCCTCAATTCGTATTTGCTCCTCCAGAGCCCTATTCACGCTCTTGATCCTCTCTCTAACATGTTTGTGCTCAGCCAGCTTTGCTGAGAACTATTATGCAGGTCAACAGTACGGGTTTAGCACCCCCTCAGATCCGGATTATCTCTATCTCTGGACGGCCACCGCAGGCGGTTACGCCGATACCGGCAATAGCACCTTCCTATGGACCGCTCCCATGGTAGCCGTCAAAACAAACGTTACTATCAGCGTTTTGGTAACCAGCAAAAGAGCTCCGTCCTGCAAGGACGAGGATTCCATCAACATAACTGTTCAGCCCCTGGGCAGGATCACGGTGATCAAGGACGCCGTACCAGATGATCCCCAGGACTTCTCGTTCACCACAGCTCTTGGCGACTTCGATCTGGATGACGACTCCGATCCGACCCTGTCAAACAAAAAGAGTTTTGAAGACCTGCTGCCTGGAACCTACGTCATCAACGAGACCGTCCTTTACTGCTGGAACCTCTCCGACATCTCCTGTAGCGGCAACGCGTCGGTCGAGTTCGGCGACGGCGCGACCTTCCATTCGATCTACACGGCTGGCGACACGAGCGTCAAGATCACCTTGGGCGCGGGCAACGTCTCGACCTGCACCTTCACCAACACCAAAAAAGCGCCTGAGATCAAGATCGTCAAGACTGCTAACACGTCTGGACCTGTCGGACCGGGTGACAGGATCGAGTACGAGATCATGGTATGCAACACAGGGGAGGTCAACGTTACCGACGTTCTGGTCTACGACGACATGCTTGAAGGAAGTCCGTTTGCGATACCAGGATCCCTCGTTCCGGGAGAGTGCAAGAACGTCTCCGATTCGCTGATCTATGCGGTGGCCGACGAAGACCTCTGCCGCGGCGTTATCATCAACGTGGCCTACGCCACCGCCAACGATTACTGCGGCAACACGATCGCCTCAAAAGAAGCGACCTTGACGATCCTGACCGACTTCAACCATTCCATCGAGATCAGCAAGACCGCAAACGTCTCCGTGGCGACCGTCGGCAAGGCTATCGGCTACACCATCGTGGTCAGAAACACCGGAGACGTTGCGCTCCAACAGTTGAAGCTCCAGGACGATCTGACGGGCAAATTCTGGAACGTTTCAAAACTGGCCCCTGGTGAAAGCGAGACCTTGTACACAAACTACACCGTGAAGCCGTCCGACATCGGCCGTTTGATCACTAACACCGTGATGGCCACAAGCTATGTTACGCCCTGTGGTGAAGTCGACGCTGACGAGTCCGCCAACGCGACGGTGGAGACCGACTACACCGCCGACCTCACCGTATCGAAGACCGCAGACTATGGCCCCTGCCCCCAAAACCCAGCGGGACCAGGGGCGAACGTCACCTACAAGATAAACGTCACCAACACGGGCGACATCAACCTGACCTCGGTCAGGATAACCGATCCGATGTTCGGCCTCGCCGGATACCTCTTGACAAACCTCCTCGAGCCGGGCACGTCTGTGGAGAGGACCTTCTTCCACGTAGTGAACGAGTCGGAGATCTGTCTTCCGATCAACAACACCGTGGTGGCCAATGCGACGGTCCTTTTCGATGGACAAGGGGAGGCTGAGCACGTCAGCGGAGCTGACTCGTGGTGCATCCCCACCGCCTACAACGCGTCTCTTGAGATCGCCAAGACCGCCAACAGGACCGATGCAGCCGTCGGCGACGTCATCGGCTACGAGATCACTGTCAAGAATTCGGGGAACGTAAACATCACCGATCTTGTGATCGAGGACGACCTCACACAACCCGGGATCTGGAACCTGCCCCTCCTGGCACCTGGTGCGGATACGAAGGTTTACGCAACCTACACTGTGACCCAGGGGGATGTTGAGAGGGGATTGGTTGAGAACACGGCGAAGGTCAATGGGCTTGGGCCGTGCGGTCCGATCGATCCCGCAATCGCATCGAAGGTTGTGAAAATAAGCGACAGATTCGTCCTCGAGGTGAACAAGACCGCCCTCCAAAAGTCGGTCAAGCGCGGCGAGGAGATCGAGTACCTGATCCAGGTCAGGTCCAACCTCAAAGAGCTGCACAACGTGGTGGTCAAGGATGTCTTCAATAAACGGGTGGAGTTCGTCTCGGCTTCACCGATGCCCGACGCCGACGGAATATGGCGGATGCCCAAAGTCATCCTCAAGGGGGATGGATCTTGGGAGACCATAATAACTTTGAAGGTGAAGGTTCCCGAGGCCCAGGACTTCGAGTTTGGGATGGACCAGGGCGTTGCTGGGGAGGGATTCGTTCGGGTGGCCAACGACTATAGCACCACCTTCGAGTCCTACGCGATAAAGAACTGCATCTACGTCACCGCTGAGGAGACCGGCAACACGGTATTTTCGGACTGCGAGAGCGTCGCCGTCTCTAACGATCCCGGAACAGAGCTCTCCACCCGGGAGCACGGGTCCGGCCTCTATGAGAGCGCAGAGCAGGTCAGGATGAGGACCGAGAACAAGTCGATCTCGATGAACAAGGACATGGCCGCTACCTACGCCCCGACGACCATCGGCCTCTACAACAACCGGACCGTCGAGTACTCCTCGAAGTGGGCCGAGGGAGCCAACGCCAAAAACCGGGTGACAGGCGCCACCATGAGCGAGAGCTACCGGTACGCCACATCCATCGACCGCGAGTCGAGGATGTTCCTCGACAAGAACGAGTCGGTAATGGAGATCGACACCGAGTTCGACGGCATGGGCCACATCGGGTTCTTGAAGATGCCCACAAACTCCTCGACGCCTCACGCTACACCCCTCTTCGAGTCCCGGGAGGACTACACTGGAAGCTTCAAGGTCCTGGAGAAAGTCGACGAGTACGGGTCGAGCGTCTTCTCGGAGAAGGCGGCTTCGGGCGAGGGTCTCGTCGCCGTCGATAAAAGGGTAGGTGATAGCCAGAGGTCTTACGAATCGGGCACGGGCGCCTACGACTCCGAAGAGCTGATCGAGACCTACACCAACTACATCGCAAAAGACATAAACCTCGTCTATGCGCCGATGAACCAGAGCCTCACCGGCGACGTCTCGATCGACGGCTCTCTGAAGTGGAAGGAGGGTATGTATTCCAAGACGGCCGGCACCAGCTACATCGGCGAGGAGTACGCTGGCGTGACTGAGCTCGACAAGGAGACGGTGGCAAGAGGCCTCAACGAGATGGAAACGGAGGCAGAGTTCTCGGGCCGCGCTCGGTACAGGGCCGTCCTGAGAGACGAGGTCGACATCGACGAGCAGTACGAGGGCGACTACTCCGTCCAGAGGAGGATACTCTTCACCGGTGTTCCCAAGTACGATCGGCCTCATCTGAACGTCACAAAGACCCTCGACGGGATCAAAGAGGAGACGATCATCGGCGACAAGGAGACGACCCAGGTGGGCGAAAGCCGTGACAGGTTCATCAAGGTGGCGACCTACACCATCAGAATCGAGAACGACGGCAACAGGGCTCTGGGACCGATATACGTGCGAGACCTATTCCCGCCCGGCTCGATCTTCATCGAGCCCTCCTCGGTGAGGCCCACAGAGCTCGCAGACACCAGCGCCAACTGGACCCTGACGCATCTTGGCATCGGCGACGTTGCGGTCATAACCCTGAAACTGGACGTGACCAAATACTATCCGGACGAGCTGGTGAACAGGGTCGAGGTCTGCGGCGGCTACGGCGACGAGCAGGTCTGTGCCTACAACTTCAGCGCTCTCGAAAAGGAGTGGCTCACCTGCTGCCTCGACGAGACCGTCTCCGTGACGAAGGCAGCAAAGCTCGACGCTGAGAACCCGAACGTCGTCTGGTACAGGATCGACGTGCACAACCCCGGCGACGTCACCAGGGCGGCGACGGTGACAGATTCGCTTCCGGCTGGCATGACCCTTCTCGACTCGATGGTGCCCTTCGCCTCCTACGAGAACGATACCATCGTCTGGAACTTGATCGAGATCGGGCCTCGCGAGACGGTGACCATCGCCTACAGGGTCGAGGCCCAAATGGCCGGAAGGTTCGTCAACACCGTCGAGGTCGACGCGAGGTCCGTCGACGGGCCCGTCGTCCAGCCGGTCCGCGCCAACTCGGTCATCGACGTTGGCGAAGTCGAGGAGTGTGGGACCTCTTCCTGCTCCGGGTGGCAGCCTCCGAACTGGGACTTCGAGTACGTCGGATACACAGCGGAACTGAGCTGCGAAGGGTTCGAGGCTGGCGAACGCTGCGGCCTTGCGCCCTGAAGGGGCGCTCGGCCTCCACATCTTTTTAGCGACATCCCCGCATCTCTTTTGTTATCTTCCCTTCAGTGGCCATTTATAATCGGTTATCCGGTGATCTTCGATATCCCTTCAAACTTTCATATTCGGGTTTTGGGTCAAATTTCTCCTTCTCTGATCCAACCTAAGCGATTAATATATCACTTATTGATGTTCTATTAGATGGGGGACTAGGTCATCATGAGCGAAAATAAATCTCAAGAGAAGGATGAGGTGGACGGAGGAGATACGGCTTCGGACCATCGGGGGTCAAAGAGCGGCCACAAGGCCCACAGCGGTGAAGGGCACAAACCTCACGGGAAGGGTGGCGGAGGCGGCCATAAGAAGGGAGACCACCACGCCACCATGCTCCAGGACTTCAAAAAGAGGTTCTTCGTCTCCCTTCTGATCACTGTCCCGGTTCTCGCCCTATCCCCGATGATCCAGACGTTCTTCGGCTTCGACCTCGTCTTCCGAGGATCGTTTTATCTTCTCTTCGCCCTCTCATCGCTGGTTTACTTCTACGGCGGCTGGCCTTTCCTGAAGGGGCTCAAAAAGGAGCTGGCCGAGAGGGAGCCGGGGATGATGACCCTCATCGCCGTCGCCATATCTGTAGCCTACTTCTACAGCTCTGCGGTCGTCTTCGGCCTTGCGGGCAAGTTCTTCTTCTGGGAGCTTGTGACCCTGATCGACATCATGCTCCTCGGCCACTGGGTGGAGATGCGCTCGGTGATGGGCGCCTCCAGAGCCCTGGAGGAGCTGGCGAAGGTGATGCCCTCCGAGGCCCACCTGATCAAAGACGGCCAGGTCGAAGACGTCGAGATCGAGGCCCTGAAGAAGGGGGACTGGGTGATGGTCCGGCCCGGAGAGAAGGTCCCCGTGGACGGGACCGTCCTGGAGGGCAAAAGCAGCGTCAACGAGTCCCTTCTCACCGGCGAGTCAAAGCCCGTCGCAAAGACGATAGGCTCGGGGGTGATCGGCGGATCGATAAATGGCGAGGGGTCCCTCGTCGTCAAGGTCGGAAAGACCGGGAAGGAGACGTACCTGAGCACGGTGATCGACCTTGTGACCTCGGCCCAGGAGAGCAGGTCAAAGACCCAGGACCTCGCCAACAGGGCCGCCTTCTTTCTGACGGTGATCGCCCTCTCGGTGGGGGCGATCACCTTCGCCGCCTGGCTCTACAGCGGCAGGGATCTCGTATTCGCCATCGAGAGGGCCGTCACGGTGATGGTGATAGCCTGCCCTCACGCCCTGGGCCTCGCCATCCCCCTGGTGGTGGCGGTCTCGACCTCCCTCGCCGCCAAATCCGGCCTTCTCATCAGGGAGAGGCAGTCTTTCGAGAGGGCGAGAGAGATCGAGGCGGTCGTCTTCGACAAGACCGGGACCCTCACCCGGGGCGAGTTTGGGGTCACCGACGTCATCGCCCTCGCCGGGGTCGGCGAAGAGGGGGAGGAACGGGAGGCAGTGGAGGCAGAGGAGGAGGTTCTGAGGCTCGCGGCCTCCCTGGAGGCGAACTCCGAGCATTCTATCGCCCGGGGCGTCGTGAAGGGTGCCGAGGATCGGGGAATATCCATCGCCTCGGTGGGCGAGTTTCAGTCGATGCCGGGAAAGGGGGTTTCGGGAGTCGTCGACGGCAAAAGGCTGAAGGTCACAAGCCCCGGCTACCTCGAGGAGTTGGGGATCGAGCTTGATGATGAGAGGGTCAGGGCTGCAAAAGAGGGGGGGAAGACCGTCGTCTTCCTCCTGGAAGGCGAGACGCCCATCGGCGCCCTTGCCCTCGGCGACTCGGTGAGGCCCGAGTCGAAGGAGGCGGTGAAGAGGCTAAAGTCGATGGGTATGAAGTGCATGATGCTCACCGGGGACAACAGGTACGTAGCAGAGCAGGTGAGCCGAGAGCTCGGCCTCGACGAGTTCTTCGCCGAGGTCCTCCCCCACCAGAAGGCAGAGAAGATCAGGGAGGTGCAGGAGAGGTACACCGTCGCCATGGTGGGCGACGGCGTCAACGACGCTCCGGCCCTCGCCCAGGCCGACGTGGGGATCGCCATCGGCGCGGGAACCGACGTCGCCGTCGAGACCGCAGACATAGTCCTGGTCCGAAACGATCCGAGAGACGTCGTCTCGATAATCAGGCTCTCGAAGAAGACCTACTCGAAGATGTTCCAAAACCTCCTCTGGGCCACGGGGTACAACGCCTTCGCCATACCCCTCGCTGCAGGGGTCCTCTACAGCTACGGGATACTTCTCAGCCCCGCGGTGGGGGCGGTGTTGATGAGCCTCAGCACCGTAATCGTCGCCGTGAACGCGAAGCTTCTGAAGATGGACTGAAGGTCTGATGGAAAGAAGGCCGAGGGGGGACGCGAGACCGAGGTGGGGAGACTCTCGGGCCGGTATGCCCTAATTTACATCTCCCCCTCAAACCTCCTCTTGACGAGGGCCGAGTGGACGTAGTTTATCATGGTGACGTAGTCGAAGACCGGGAGGCGGACGGCCTCCTGGATCGCCCTCCCGTAGGGTGGCAGGCAGCTGCACTCCAGGAGGAGCGCCCCCACCTCCGGCTCATCCTCGACCATATTTCTTGCGACGGATACGACCTCGTTCTCGATCCTCCCGGAGTCGAGGACCCCCATCTCCTCGATCACAGCCTTCGAGAATCCGGGCTGGTCTTCCATACCCCTTATCACAAGCTTCTCGCCCGGCTCGACCCCGACGGCTATAAGCAACGGCTCGTCGAGGCCTTTCGAGTCGGCGGTGATGACCCCCACCTTTCGGTCGGGGCCCAGGATGCCAGATATAAAGGGGATCTGGAGGAGGCTTGAGAGGAAGACGGGTATTTCAAACCGGGAGGCAAGCCTCCTCTGATGGAGGGCGAGAAAACCACAGTCTCCAGTGATGGCCCTCACCCCCTGACCCACGAGCTCTTCTGCTGCGGCGAGGAGAGGATCGAAGGCCGTCGGGTCTTTTCCGAGAACCCTCTTCGTCGTAAGGCCCTGGACCTTTTGGAACCGGACGGGAAAGTCGTAGGTGGTGGCGTTGGCGACGTCCCCGGGGATGAAGGGGGTGAAGCAGTCCAGAAGGAGGATTCCTATCGCCTCGCCGTAGCTCGCCTGGCTGGGTCTGGCTTTGTAGATCATTTCATCACCTATCGATCATCTCTTTCTTCTCATCTCGTCTCATCTCAACTCATATCATCTGTCTCATCGCTTTCCATCTCGCCTTTCCGGCCGCAGCAGAAGATATTAACGGAGAGATCGCCGAAGAGCGGTCGATCAGAATGGCTCAATTTTCCCTCAGGAAGGCGACAGAGAAGGACGTTCCCGCCCTCGTCGGCCTCTGTAAGGACACTATATCAGAGGTTTACGGGCCTTTCATCCCGCCGGAGGTCTTGCGCCCCTGGATCGAGGGCTCCGCTGTCGAGGGACTCGTCGAAGAAGAGTGGCCGAGGATGGTGGTGGCCGAGGTTGAGGCCGAGGTGTTGGGGGTGGCGGCTGTATCAGAAGACGCCGTCGATCTCCTCTGGGTCCACCCGTCTCATCACGGCGAGGGGATGGGAACCGCCCTCCTGGACTTTGTCGAAGCCGATATTCGGAAGAAGGGATATCGAAGGGGAAAGCTCAGCTGCTTCACCCAAAACCACCGAGCAATGAACTTCTATCTGAGGAAGGGGTGGACGGCCGAAGGCGAGGGGAGAAACGAAGAGACGGGAGCCCTCGAGACGAGGATGGTCAAAAGCTTGATCGAGGAAGGTTAGCTCATCTTGATATCGGCCCTTCTGATCCGACCTTCGACCAACTCTCCCCTCACGACCGTCACCGCCTCGCCGCCTAAAACGACCCGATCTCCATCCTCGCCCACCCGGACACGGACGACCCCGCCCCGCTCCGAGGCCTGATAGCCCACAAGCTCACGTTTCCCGAGCTTTTCAGCCCAGTACGGTCCAAGACAGCAGTGGGCCGATCCCGTCACCGGGTCCTCGTCGACCCCCAGGGCGGGAGCGAAGAACCGGGAGACGAAGTCGTAATCGGGGGAATCGCTCGCGCTCGTTGCGATCACCCCCCGGACCGGGAGCTTCTTCATGAGGTTGAACTTTGGCCGAAGGGCGCGGAGGGCCTCTTCGGAGTCCAGCTCCACCAGGAGGTCGAACCTGTTTTCTCCGACGTACGAAAACCGCGCCCCCAGGGCAGCTTCGAGCATCGGCGGCGAGCATTCGACGGCCCTCTCCGGCTCTGCCGGAAAGTCCATCTCGATCAGGTCGCCCCTCTTCTCGGCGGATAGGGGGCCGCTTCTGGTCACAAACCGCGCGGTCTCGACCTCGGCGAGGACCCCCTCCTCCCAGAGGACGTGGGCACTGGCGAGGGTGGCGTGGCCGCAGAGGTCGACCTCGGCCTTGGGCGCAAACCATCGGAGGCGAAAGCCGTCCCCGGAAGGGGTCAGAAACGCGGTCTCCGGGAGATTCATCTCCCGGGCCACCTTCTGCATCCACCCTCCGTCCCTTGGACCGTCGAGGAGGCAGACGGCGGCGGGGTTCCCTTTGAAGGGCTCAGAGGTGAAGGCGTCAACCTGGAAGATCTTGAGGGGCATGGATACTGTATTTATATCTCTTCAGCCTTATATCCTTCCCTCGGCGCGGAGGGCCGGTGAGGCCAAAAAGCCAGAGATCCCGATCGGCATCACCCAAACTCCGGTCGGCGCGGCACCGGACCACGATCGGGCCCTCAAAAGACCTTTGTCCCTCTGTCCCCGGATAGGTCGCAAAGCATTTTAAAAGATGACCGCGAAGTTTGAGGCATATGGTCGAAACGAGATCGCTTCGCATCCTCCAGATGGTCGTCACGATCGCCCTGGGCTTTTTTCTGGGAACCTACTTTGGGCACCTTTTGGAGCTGTCTCCGATCGGCACGGGCCAGCTCGCCGGCGGGATATGCCTTCTCGCAAATATCATAACGACCCCCATCTTAGGGCTTGGAAGATAGATGTGGTGAAGCGAAGGGGGCTCGGGCGTCGAAGAGTGTGGACTTGCCGCTGCCGCTCGGGCCGAGGAGGGCGGCGAGGGGCGAGAGGGGCTTGGTCTCCAGGTCGCAGAGCGTCCGGTGGTTTTTGATTAGGATTGACTCGCATCTTCAGATGATCGTGACGATTGGCCTAGGCTTTTATTTGTGAATCTTCTTCGGGCACCTTTTGGAGCTGTCACCGATAGGGACGGACCTCCCTGCCAGGGGGTATGCTCCCTTTCAAATATCCTATTCATTTTCATCTTGGGCTGCGGTCAGAAAACAAGAGGTTGTGGGTATTGGTGCTTGTGAAGCGCGGAGAAAAATGATGGGTTTCGAAGGTTCGTGAAAAACGGTTCTGCCCGAGAACTTAAAGCAGATTCCTACGAGACCGAAGCCGTTGACTTTTTACAAATGTGTGAATTTTCTGGTCACACTCTTTTTTAATATCTTTGAATTCATCAATTGATCCTCTAAAAAGCCCCGCCTGTAGAGGTTGCCAATTTGAACCCACTGTTTCGATTTCTAAATCGATATCCTCCATGATGCTCCCTCTAAGCGGTGGTACATAACCCCAGCAAAATGGTCCTACTGGACTCCAAACATTCTTCCCTTGTTTTTTATTTAAATATGATTCAACCAATGCGGACAAATACTCAAAACGATAGAAATATTTTTGATATTTAGTATCTTGCGTGATGATATCTTTAAGCGGCTCTCTGAGGACTTTATATATTTGCTCATTAGTCGGCGTCGGTGATTCAGTGTCGAGTACATTTCCGATATTTTCATTCATAACATTGAATACATTCAATTTCTGAGCTGCTGGACCCTCCTCGTAAATATCTCTAACAGCTACATCCATAAGTAATGAATATAGCAAATCATACTTTTCAGCTGCTATTGAGGCAATTCCACCCCCATAAAGAAGTAGTAGGGCCGGATACAATCTCAAATTAGACAATTCTCCGATTCCGTGTCTTTCTCCAGGCAGGTTGGCCATTCGCTCAATGCAGTAAGTCCAAAGTTTATCATGAGATTTATTGCCCCAGTAAGAACCCACGATCACCATAGACAGGACCGGCTCTGTAAGAGATTCATATAGTTGTATCCGTCGTTTAATTTCATCTTCGATTTTATTCTTAGAATAGTTCAACGGAAACTTTTTCTCGTCTGATATTTCTGAATAAAGCTTCGCCACTTCTTGATATACAAGATCTTGAAGAGAAATCTTGTAGCGGTCATCAACGATGTACTTTTTGATTTGGGCTACCAATGCTTTTACAGAAAGGGGATGCGGCTTAGAATATTCTTCCAATGCAAAAACTTTCTCATCCAGTTCACAAAAAAATCTGTCTGCGTTTTGAATCTGAATGAATTTTCCTCGCCTTAACTCTATAAGATTACTTGCATTACCGGTTGGATCCCTCATGTCCATCCAGTAGGTCGTAAATCTATGATTACTGCATTTTTCGAGTGCAGCGCGAAGAGCGATATCCGAATCTCCTGACCAACCGCAAACAATCAACCCAAACTCGTCGAATATACGATCTAGGAGTTTCTCTATAGGTTCTGGATAATGTTTTAGCTCATCAGCCGTGTTCTTGGTCTGCGGGTCCAGGTAATCCCCATTAACTTTGACAATAATACATCCTGCAGAATGTGTAATTAATGGTAATACACCTTTCGCTGCTTCTTCTGTGTTTATAACTATAGGTGCGATCCCCCTATTCCCAAGGGCGCTTTCTAGGAGCCGATCGAAATTTGTTGTGATAATTACCCGAATATAACCACTTGCAACGAGATTCGCTATGGCTTGGTGGGCTTCTGTAGATAATTTTAATCCTTCTTCCCGTTCCTCCTTTGTGGGTTCAAAATAAGGTCTAAGCAGTTCACGACGTTCGGGCGCGGAATAAACAACCTGGCTGAGCAGCTTAGAGTAATCTGGATCTTCTCCAAATTTGGACTTATACCAAACAGCAGGATCAGGTTCGCAATCTTCACTTTCGAGGATCGCTAGCTTTCTTATGAGATCCAAAACGATGTCTCTGCCCGTCGGAATTTGAGCGGAACGAGAGACGCCAGAACCCAACAGAAGCGCATATACGCCCTTGTTGGACTGGACCGAAAATGCCAGCGAATCCAGGGGATCAATCATGGTATCAACTTAGAAAATTCCTTACATAAACCAATCGGTTTTTGACTATACAAATTCGGATATGTGCGGCCCACGAGGCGAGCCAAAAATATTTCCGCGCCGCCCGGCGAAGCGGCGCAGCCTATCGGTTTTGACTCTTACGCCCGCTTCCCCGCTCGCTCCTTCATCGCCTCGACGAAGGCGAGGAACGGAGGCGAGGGGCGGCCGGGCCTCGACTTCATCTCGGGGTGGAACTGGGTCGAGAAGAAGAACGGGTGGTCGGGGATCTCGGCGATCTCCATCCTGTTCCTGTTCTTGCCGGTGAAGATCATCCCCTTCTCCTCGATGGCGGAGACGTAGTCGGGGTTCACCTCGTACCGATGCCGGTGCCGCTCGACGATGAGGTCTTTGCCGTAGATCCTCTTGGCGATGCTGCCGTCTCTCAGCTCGGCGTCGTAGTTTCCAAGCCGCATCGTCGCCCCCATATCCTCGACCCCCTCCTGCTCCGGAAGGATCGTGATGACCGGGTGGGGGGTCTCGCCGAACTCGGTGGAGCTGGCGCCGTCCAGGCCCAGGACGTTCTTCGCGAACTCGACGACCGCAAGCTGCATCCCAAAGCAGATCCCAAGATACGGGACGCCTTTCTCCCGGGCGTACCTCACCGCCTCCATCTTCCCATCGGTGCCACGGGCTCCGAATCCTCCAGGCACGAGGATTCCGTCGACGTCTTTGAGGACCTTCTCTGGCGGGTTGTGCTCCAGATCTTCGGCATCGATCCAGGTGATCCTCGGCCAGACCCCGGCCTCGATCCCGGCGTGCTTGAGAGCCTCGCGGATCGAGAGGTAGGTCTCCTCCATGTGAGTCGTCCCTTGCGACCCTGCGGTGTACTTGCCGACGATCGCCATTTTGACCGAATCGTTGATCGAGACCATCTTCTCGATCAGCTCCACCCAGTCGGTCCTGTGCTCCAGGGGATAGAGCCTGAGCATCTTCATCAGGTACAGAGGCGTCCTCTGCTCCTCCAGGAGGAGGGGGACCTTGTATACGTCGTCGACATCGTGGTTGGACACGACCCCCTCGACGGGCACATCGCAAAAGAGGGAGATCTTCGACTTCGTCTCGTCCCTCAGGGGCCGGGCGCACCGGACGGCGACGATGTCGGGCTGAAGCCCAAGAGACCTCATCTCCTTGACGCTGTGCTGGGTGGGCTTTGTCTTCTGCTCGCCGTCGGTGGTGGTGGGGGCCAGGGTGACGTGGATGAAGGCGATATTCCCCATCTCCTCGTTTCGCAGCTGCCTCATCGCCTCGATGAAGGGCATCCCCTCGATGTCGCCGACGGTGCCGCCGACCTCGATGACGCAGACGTCGCAGCCGCTCTCCCTCGCCACCCGCCGGATCCTCTCCTTGATCTCGTTTGTGATGTGGGGGATGATCTGGACGGTCTTGCCCAGGTACTCGCCGCGCCTCTCCTTCTCGATGACGCTCTTGTAGACCTTGCCGGTGGTGATGTTGTGGTCGCGGGTCAGCTCCACGTCCAAAAATCGCTCGTAGTTTCCGAGGTCGAGGTCCACTTCGCCCCCGTCCTTGAGGACGAAGACCTCGCCGTGCTGGAAGGGGCTCATCAGCCCCGCGTCGATGTTTATGTAGGGGTCGATCTTGATGGCGGTGACCTTGTAGCCCCTCTCCATCAACATCCGACCGATAGAGGCGGCGGTGATCCCTTTGCCGAGGCCGCTCATCACCCCGCCCGTAACGACGATGTATCTCACGCTTATCACGTATTCGAGAAGGTATTTTGGATATAGATAAAATTGGCGATCAGAATAAAAGGGAATTTGAAGAGTAAGTTTTCTTATGAAAAAAGCGGAAAAGAGCATATCCGGTGGTCGTGAGGCCTCTCAGGCCTCCTAAGAGGCCATCTCCTCCCGCAGGTCCGGGGGCAGCATGTTCGGTATCCCGTCTTCGATGGGGTAGCACTCGCCGCAGCTCTTGCAGCAGAGCTTTCCGTTGAGAATCTCCTCGTCCTTCTCCTCGAAGACCTCCAGGTCCAGATCGCCCTTGCACATGGGGCAGGCCAGAATCTCCATAAGATCGCGCTTCATGCTCTTATCACCATATCGATCCGTTAATAAAGTTGGCTCAGCGAAATAGGAGCCTTTTGGCATTCTCGAAATATATCAGCCTCTTCTCTTGATCTGAGAGGTCCATCTCCCCGACGAACTCGATCTCCTCCGCCTGGTCGGTCCAGGGATAGTCGGTCCCGAAGAGCACCCGATCAGCGCCGATCTCAGATATCAGGTCGCAGGCCTTCTCCGAACTCAAACTCGGCGAGATGTAGGCGGTGTCGAAGTAGACGTTCTCCCCCGCTGGGATGAGATGCTTTCGGACCCCGGACCACATCTCCCACCCGCCCAGGTGCGCGAGGACGACGACGAGGTTGGGGTGTCTCTCCACCATCCGGGCGAAGCGGTCGGGGGTGCCGAAGAACTCCGGCAGGTCCTCGGGCACCTTCCCTGCGTGGAGGAGGAGGACCATCTCCCGCTCCTCTACGGCATCGTAGAGCCGGTCGCACCGGGGATCGTCAGGATAGAAGCTCTGGAGGAAGGGGACGGCCTTCACCCCCTTCACCCCGGCCGCGAGTAGCCTGTCCAGCTCTTCCTCCAGGTCCGGCTGGAAGGGGTGGATCGCCCCGAAGGGTACGAGGCCGTCTCCGTTGCCCGCGGCCTCAAGGAAGAAATCGTTAGTCGGCCCCACGTGCTTTGGCAGCGGCGCGAGAGGCAGGATGATCGATTTTTCGACGCCAGCTTTCGCCATCGAGTCTTTGAGGTCTGAGACGGTCCCAAGGCCAGGCACCCTCACCCCCATCCTTCTCTTGACGGAGGCGATGGCCTTCGGCGCCATCTCATCGGTGTATATGTGAGCGTGAAAGTCTATCGGCTTCGTGGAAGATCCCCCTTCGCATCATCAGATCGCCCCCGACCCTGCACCATCTCGGCGGGCTCAAGGTCAGAGATCATTGATTACGGAAGTTCCCGGAAAGCATATAAAATCAACCGAGAACGTCCCGGGATCCGCTCGCGGGACGTTCTAGACCCCAGGGATCGTGAGCCGTACCGTTCCAGAAGTTCTCTGCCTTTTGATATGCCTCTTCGCCCACAAGCCTGCCCAACTTCCGACCTTGAAGGTCTGCATCCTGGAAGTGGATTCCGCCACAAAGCCGCGACATTCCCGCCTCATCTGCTGCATCTTGGAACGTCTCCCACTGGAGAACGACGACGGTCGCCGGACTCCTCTCAAACTTGTTGCTTCCCACGGTGGCGATGTGCTGGCCCAACATGTCGGGAATCCCGTCCTCGTTGAAGTCAGCGTTGATCATGGTCACACCGTCGTAGAATCGGTCAGACCCTGTGAACTCCGTCAGCACCACAGCCGCCGCAGCGCTGAAGGTGCTGTGGCCGGAGACGTACTCGGGAAACGGCGGGGTGACGTAGGTCAAATCCTGGTAGGGGCGCCACGTCTCCCCGGGGATGAGCTGCGTTCCCATGTTGGGCCCGCCCCAGGCTTCAACCATCTTTCCTGCATAGTAATGGTGAATCGCCGACTGAGGGCGGACGTAATCATAAGCTCGCTTGGAGTCCCAGGCGGCGATCCCGGAGTCGAAGAGCGCGCCGTTCAGGGCGAAGTACATCTTGACGTCGTTGTCGATGGAGTTTCGGTCTCGCTCCGAGATGCCGTGAGCTATGGAGTTCTAGTGGCCAGGCGACGTCTCTGAACGCGGCCCATCGGCACAAAACTCGGCTAGAACTTTCTGCTTGTCCGTCAGGTTAGCACTGAACTGCAGCGCGTGTTTCATCTCAAATTTATAAGCCTCGTCGTTGCTCATTTCTCGGCCCATGCCATCTACGTAGGGCTCATCGGAGCCGGCCTGCGGTGGCGAAGGCGGGCGGAACTGGCTTCCTGAGGTTAGAGCGAAGGGCACGACCGCACCCCAGTGCGGAGTCAGAAGCTTATGATCGACGAAGGATGCCGGGTCGTCGTCATCGACGACTGGAAATCCATAGGTATTGTCCAAGCTTCCAGTCGAAATATGCGCAAAGGCTGCCGGTGGTTGGGATCTTGCCCTGATTCTGACAGGGATTTGCCTGCCGATAGGTTGGCGTTTTTCAGAACGATGTTTTGGATAGACAGTGGATAAGATCTCGGTATAGCCGCCGACGGCGTTAAAACAGTCGTTCTATCAGAGGCGAGGACCGCCTGAGCTACCTGTACGACCAATACCTACAGGCTTGGTCTTATCGGTTAGTACGTATCCCAAGTTCCTCATGAGGTTGGAGGAGAAGATTTGAAGAGGAGAGAATATTGAATTGAACTCATGGGCAGGGTAATATACTAGTGCCATATTGGGTGTAAGGAAATGGTGGCAGATAAATGGCCTCATCAGCGAATAGGATATTCATCTTTGTGAGTCATTCTAGTGAGGATACCTGGGTGGCGCGCAAAATTGCGCAAGAAATCACCTTGCAGGGTGCTGAGTCGTTTCTAGATGAAGCGGATATCGATGTAGGCGCTGAGTTCGAGGAAGTTATTCGCGAGTTTCTGGATAAAGCTGATGAACTCCTCGTGCTTGCAACACCTTGGTCGTTAGGACGTTCCTACATTTGGGCAGAGATCGGTGCGGCGTGGATTCGACGAATTCCTATAGTGGTCGTGCTCTATGGTATTTCCACCGACGACTTCCAAGCCAAGCCTAATGTGCCGGTATTCCTTAAGAAACGAGACATGATTCGCCTAAACAAGATTGATCATTACTTAGAACAACTTGGTGCGCGGGTTTGACCCAAGAAGGTACGAAAATGATTGAGGAGAAATACGATGTTTATCTGTCTTCCACTAACCAAGATAGAGACTGGGTTTCGCAGTTCGTTAGGGCCATTAGACACACTGGGCTTAATAATTGTTTGTTTGACGCTGCTAACCGCCCTCTTGGAGAGAGTTTCAAACAAATTCGGGATGCTTTGCGTGAGAGCGATACATTAATTGTGATCCTCAGTTCGAATAGTATGGAAAGTCAATGGACTTTCTTTGAGTTGGGAGCAGCTATTGCAGACCAGAAGCTAATAATTCCTATCCTAATCGAAAATGTTGATATCCAAAATATTCATATTCCTTTAAATAAATTGCTGTTGTTAAGAGTGTCATCTCCATCGAAAGCTGGGAAACTTGTTGCGAAAATGCTCATTTTAATTCAATCATATCTAGCCAAATATACGCTCGACAAACAATCTGCTCGATTATTTCGCAAAGGTCTGTATGAAGATATATGTATGAGGGAAATCGGCCAAAAGAGTGATATGATGTCAACAAATAATTTAAATAGAACGTATAGCCAAAATGAGGATTTCGAAAACCCCACAAAAATCCCAAAGTTTGGGCCATCACCATTTAAAGAGGATTTAAAGGCGTACGCTCGCCCGGAGATTAATCGAAATCCTCAAAATGTAAACTATGATTATTATTTAGAAAGAATTATTAAGACAAATTTAGATATCATAATTCTAGACATTCTGAAAGATGCTCCGATGTGTGGTTATGATATAATCAAAAAAATATTTGAATCTTATGATATCTTTATTAGCCAAGGGACCGTTTATCCTCTATTATACTCTCTTAAAGAAGATGGCATAATAAAGGCCGAATTCGATAGGGAAAATATGAGGTCAAAAATCTATTCCATTACGGATAAAGGTATGTCCTTGATAAAAGAACGGATAAACGAGGAGACTCGCAGTTTCTTGTGGAAAATTATGGAATTAAACAGTGAACTCCAAGATGCGAGAACGTTCTCTGTGTCCGACCTAAAAGGCAGTTATATATCTGATCGGTAGCAATATGCGAACTATCAAATTCTTGAACGCTTCGATTTGTCCCCACAAACAGCGAGAGCCAAAAATGGAATTGAGTATTGATTCCGTCTTTAGTAGTAGACGATACTAATTTTAGTATTTTCCATTCAATGATATCTTGGCTATGACTGAATTTTTTCTTCAAGCCGTTTTCAGCGGCCATATCGTTCATGCAAATGTTCCCACGGTGGTCCTGAACGCTCCAAGCCAATTTGCCGCGGGGCATTCAAATAAAATAACTCTCTACCGAATAAAAAAAACTAAATTCCGGGTACGTGTTTAGCTCCCACTATTAGGTTACATGATGTTGATTTCTTCTAGGAAGGGGCGAGGATTAACAATGTCGCCAAGATCCAAAACCAATATCTATTGCCTATGTTGCTTGAAATTGCCCTTTTGAAGTGAGCATCCCACATTCCGTACCTTAATTCCCTAAATCGAGTATTTTGTTAGCGAGTGATTCCATAACCATAATTATAAATTATGTTATTCATTAACGTTAATATTATATCCGCTTACTACTGACTCCATATTGAGCGGGTATCTCATCACTTCATTTGCGAGGGCTAATTAACGTAATGTCCGCATAAAAAATTAAATATTGTATTAAATTAGAATAATTGAATTTGATGTTTCAAATCGATAGCAGTAAAGATATCAATATTTCAGAACTCAAGGTGCGGAGTGGGAGCATGTACGACATCCCAAAATCGACTTACCGATGCCGATTAAGAGGAGCTAAACACATACAATTCAGGAGATCTGTTGGAACTTCGAAGCCGACCACCGTTCCGCTGCTCAGATCATCCCCATCTCCGAGAGCCTCTCGGGGAGGTAGGTCTTGGTGACGAAGTCGAGCCCCTTCCCGGCGAAGGCCTGCTGCTCAGCCTTCTTCGAGAGCTTGATCTGAAGCTGGATCTGCTCTTTCCAGTAGTCGGTCGCAAACCTTGGGTCTGCGAGCTCGCTTCGAAGGGCCTGGAGGTCCTGGTCGGTCAACTTGTCAGTGGAGAGGTCGTAGTTGACGATGTCCGTCGGCTGGACCCCCAGAAACTGGGCTGCTGGCGTCACCAGGTAGTCGGAGAGGTAGGCGCTCTTGATGGCGCCGTAGGCGACGCTGGCGAAGATCCGGTAAGACCAGGGGTCGCCATCGGTGAAAACGAGGACGGGCAGAGATAACTCCTCGTTCAGCCTCTTTATCAGCCGGCGCGTTGACCGTGCGGGCTGGCCTTTCAGGTGGACGAGGATGGCGTTGTGCTCCTGGTCGAAGCCGTTCTCGATGAGCCTCGCGTGCATACCGCCCGTCTCGATCGCCACCACGAACTTCGCGTCGTGGTCCTTGAACTCAACGTTGTCGACGTTGAAGGGTATCTGGTAGCCTGCCTCGCCGACGTCCTCCTGGCAGTGGATCGTTCTTTCCCCACGCCGGGTCTTCTCACTGATGGTGAGGGGGCCGAATACCGTCGCCCCATCCTCCTCGGGCCGGACGTGAAAGTCCTCCCTGAGCAAAGCGGTCAGGATCTCCAGGTCCTCGACGAGCCGGTCGCTCTCGGCCTGCTCCCCGAACTTGGCGACGTCCCAGTTCTCGGAGATGTAGTAGATCTCTCTCAGGGTGGAGCCCCGGTTCTGGAGCAGGTGCTCTTTGATGAGAAGCTCCACGAGGTAAGCGGTCTTGAGGACGGATTTAGCGCCCCTGACGGTCTTGACGGACCTGACGCTCTCCTGGTCGCCGTAGACCCAGATCTCCCCCTCCTGGTCGTACTCGAGGTTGCTCTTAGTCCTGCTGGGCAGAGCCAGGTGGGGAACTATCCCTTTCTGAAACTGGTCGTAGAGCGTCTCCGCGAGGCCGAGAAGCCTCTCTTTTGTAGCCTCAGCATCCTTCATATTAACCCACCACCCGTGCACCGCTGACAAGCTCCGAGGGTACCCCCTCGACGACCGGCTCAGAGAAGCTGACCCCCTCCGAGGGGACGGTGTACCTGATCATCTGCCGCTCTCCGGGCCGGAGAGTGACCTTCCAGAGGTGATCGTACCCGTCCCCGAGGGCGATCACCCTCGCGGCGGGCTCAATGGACCCGGCCTCCACCGAGACCGTCTCGTGGAGCTTGAAGGCCCGAGCGGCATCGCCGTAGTTTGCGACCTCCAGCGTCACGAAGCTCTCGCCGTTCTCGGAGACGACCGACCTCTTTACGAGGAGGTTTCCCATGATCTTGGCGACGACGGGGTTTATGTCCGGCTCTTCCTTTTCGAGAAGCTCCGCCAGCTTCTTTGAGATCCGGGGAAGGAGCTTTCTTATGATCTCCTCCTTCTCCTTTCGCTCCGATAATGCGCTCTTCTTCGATAGGTACCGCCGGAGCTTTCTTCCCACCTCTTTGAGCCCCAGCTCCACCTCCGCCACGATCTCGGGGACGTCGGCGACGGCGTCCTTCGACTCGGAGGTGAAGGGTATGTTCGTCGAGGCGATGTGGACGAGGATGGCCGCCTGCCCCGTGGGAACGCCGCCCCCCGGTTGGCTGAGGGAGTAGGTCTTCCAGGATATGTTCTCGATGGCGTGGGTTATGGCACACCCTCCCTGCTGGTAGAGGAGGGGGACCCGGTTTGCAAACCTCAATACGTCGACTTTGCCGTCCGCCTTCAGCTCGCCGCCGTAGGCTAGCCCCACCTCCACCTGGAAGGGGTTTCCCGAGTAGACCGAGACTGACCGCGTGGAGGTGGCGATGTAGTCCACCTTGTACTCCTTCTCGAGGCCCGCCCTTATCAGCTCGTCGCCGATGGGGGATAAACAGTCGGTCGGGGGCGACTTCAGCCTCATCTCTTTGAAGGCGGCCAGAAGCCGGGTCGCCTCGGCGTGGGTCAGGTCCTGGGGGACCATCTCGGGGTCGAGCTCCGCCCGCTCGCAGATCTCCGAGGTGATGATCGCCCCGACGCTGGAGAAAGACCCCGAAAGGAAGCTTTTGAGCTTCTTCTTGTCGGTGTACCGCAGCATCTTGATGAGGCCGCCAAGCTCCATCCCCCAGGGGTGGGGCTTGATCTCGTAGGAGGAGCGCGGCATCTTGTCCGTCGCCCTCTCGAAGACCTCCATGTTCCCGTCCGGCTCGACGAGGGTGATTCGGGCGTGGGGGTTTACGATCGCCACGTTCTTTAAATAACCATAAATCGACTGCCTCCGGCTTCGGACGTAAGAGCCCTCCATCTCCAGCTCCACCCTGGTTCCGTGGGGCCGATCCCACTCCGTCTCCTCGGCGTTCAGGATCTCGGGCTCGTTTGTGGCGGTGTTGATCATCAGCTCCCACCGGCCAGCCTTGTGGTTAGGCCCGATCTTGGTGGTGACCGCCGTCGGCCGTCCTGTGGTGAGCTGGGTGTAGAGGACGCCGGCGGAGATGCCGATCCCCTGCTGGCCCCGGCTCTGCTTCAGGGCGTGAAACCTCGATCCGTAAAGGAGCTTGGCGAAGACCCTTGGGACCTCAGACCCGACGATGCCGGGGCCGTTATCTTCCACCACCACCCGGAACCCCTCGCCCCTTCTTTGGATCTGGACGAAGATGTCCGGGAGAATATCCGACTCCTCGCAGGCGTCTAGAGAGTTGTCCACCGCCTCCTTGACGGTGGTTATCAGCGCCCTCGGCGCCGAGTCGAAGCCCAGTATCTGGCGGTTCTTCTCGAAAAATTCGGCTACGGAGATGGCCTTCTGGTGCTTGGCCAGCTCCTCTGCTATCTCCATGGAAGAAAAGAGGGGGGAGCTTAGAGCTCGGCCCCCACCACCGTCTGGGTCGCGGTCACGTTGTGAATCTCACGGATGGTGTCCACCAGGCGGTTCAGGACGGAAAGCCCCTCCACCTCTAAAACCACCACGAAGTCGTACTCGCCGAAGACGTGATAGACGTCTTTGATCCCCTCGATCTCTCTCAGGGCGTTGTAAACGCTCCTCTCCTGTCCCGGCACCACTTTGACCATCGTCACTCCGATCACCATATTCTATCACCACCTAATATAAACTCGGACATATTATATAAACTTTTCAGGGCATCTCTCGGCTCTTCCGTTTCCGGTCTCACCGCTCTCTCCTCTTCTTGGGGGCGGCCTTTTCGCGTCCGCCGAAGAAGAGCCCCTCTTCCTCGATCCTCTCGACGTCCCCCGGCCCTTCATCCTCAATGAGGTTGAAAGGCTCTTCCAGCTCCTCGATATCGCTGATCTCCTCTTCGCGCTCCTCCGGCCCGCCGCCGAAGGCCTCTTCCTCCCAGGCGGGCCCGGCCCTTCCGGACCCTGCCTTCCGCTTTTCGGCTTTGGGCTCTGCGGCCTCGTCGATCCTCGGCTCGGAGATCTCCCCTTTGAGGGCAAAAAGAGACCTCACCACCATCTGCCGGTACCTCTCCAGGTCCGGCGAGTAGTGGAGGTGGGCCTTTCCGATGTCGGCCACGTCCGCCGGGGACGATGGCTTTTTCAGGAGCTCGTCGCCGCTGGAGAAGGCGTCGGCTCCACCCATCTCCAGGAAGGCTTTGAAGGCCTCGATCCTTTCGAGGGTCCTCGCCGCCGACTCCAGGACCCACCGGTCCCTCGTCTCGGCGTCGACCCTCTGGACCGACTCGGCCCTCACCGATATCAGCCTGGTCCCGTCCTCGGTCTCGTAGACGCTCGGTTTTCCGACGACGGCGACGAAGGCCGGAGGCTCGGTCCCCGAGAGGGCCTGGGCGGCGTCGGGCTGGTATTGGCCGGCGTAGACGAAGATGCTGCCCGTGGGGTCGGCGACCCTCCCCCGCCAGTACTCGACGTCGTCGCCCAGGTTGTCCTTCTCGGTGAGGGTCCCCACCAGAAGGACCCGGTTGCACCGCGCCCCCGTCGGCGTAATCAGGTAGAGGGGGGCGTACTGGTCCTCATTCTCCCGAAAGGATAGGTCCGAGTCGCGAAGCTCCTGAGCGAATACCCTCCGAGCCACCTCTCGTGCAAATCCGGCCATCTCAGATCACCTCCTCGGCCCTGGCCTCCAGGAGGTCGGCCTCCTGTGCGGTGACGGGAGGAACCGGTGATATCGTCTCGACGAGGATGTACCGATCGACGGTCGGCCCGGAGACTGTGTAGTACCTCCCAAGAAGCTTCTCTCCGATCATCCCCCTCACCACCTCGTGGTCGAGGGCCTCCATCGCCATCGTCTTCGCCTCCTCCATGCTGATCCCCACCAGGCTCTCGGTCTTCTCCCGGTTGATCAGGACCTCCTGGACCTTCAGGCCGTCGTCCAGGACCGCCTTGATTCGGAGGTCGTAGGTACCCTCCTGCTTCCCGTGCTCGCCGCAGACCCCTTTCGTCAGCATCCTCCTGCAGACGGGACAGCGCTTGATGAGCCCCGACCCCTTCTGGACGTCCACGATCGCTCCGGTGAACGTCGCCTCCTGGGGGCTGACCTCGATCGCCTCTTCAAGAGGCTCAAACCCGCTCGTCCTGTTCAGCTTGACGCTGAACCTCCCCTCGAACTCGTCGGTGACGACGTTCTTGAAGAGGTAGCTTTCGCCCTCGACGAGGTCCGGCAGATCCGACTTCGCCCACTTGACGAACTTGATCACCCCGGAGTCGTCGCCGATGAGGCCGGTCTGGGATATCGTCTCGCTCGTCGGGTCCCAGAGCTGGACGACCTTCGCTTTGAGGTCGATCCACCGGGCGGCTTCTGTGATCTCCGAGATCTTCATCTCCTCGACCTGGCCACCACCTGTCTGGACCTCGGCTGCTTTCACCTCCTCGGCCAGCTCCTCGATCCCGCTCGTCCTGTTCAGCTTGACGCTGAACCTCCCCTGAAACTCGTCGGTGACGACGTTCTTGAAGAGGTAGCTCTTCCCCAGCTCCAGGTCAGAAAGCTCGGACTTGGTCCACTTGACGAACTTGATCGTCCCCGTCTCGTCGCCGATGAGCCCCGTCTGGGAGATGGCGCTGCTCGTCGGCTCCCAGAGCTCCACCACCTTCGCCTCCAGGTCGATCCACCGGCCGGGGCTGTTGATCTCGCCGACCTTCAGGCTCTCGCTCTTTCTGGCAACAAAGGACGCCGGCGCTATGCCGTGCTCTTTGAGAAAATAGTTGACGACGGACCGGGTCGCCTCGCCCTCGGGGACCCCGAACTTCTCCACCAAGAGCCTCATGCGGCTCTCCACCTCGTCTGCGGAAACCTCCACATTCTGGTCCCGCAGCCGAGCCAAAATCTGCTCGACGGCTGCTTTCATGATATTTGACCTCCAGTTTTTAATAGAGAGGCGATACTCAAAACGCCTTCATGGTAGATAAACTTACTTCCGGCGGGGCGAAAGTAATATTGGACCTGGCGGAATAGTGGGTATCGGAATGAAGATCACGACCTGGTTTGGATTTCTGGATGACGAATCCGGGGAGGTCTCCCTCGGCGGAAGCTCAGACGAGATTGCAGACCGTCTGATGGAGATATCGGAGGCTGCCGACTCGGGATTTGGCGCGTCGGTTTGGGCGGCTGGCGGGGTGGCCTTCCAGCCCGACCTTCGCGCCATCGCCCTGGCGGCGGGCCTCTTCGGTGACGACTCCGAGTACAACGCCGCCCTCCGATCGACGGCCCTGGACCTCGTGAGGCGGAAGCTCCGGGCCTCGGCCGGAGCCGAGGCGGAGCTCCTTCAGACGATCGAGGCCCTCGACGACCTGAACGAGGCCGTGAACCGGCTGGAGGAGAGGCTCTACGAGTGGTCCCGCCTCTCCGACGACCGCCGCCTCCGGGGCAGAGCCCTCGCCGAAGCCCTGGCCGAAGAGGAGGAGTCGATCGGGGTCTTCGCCAGAGCCGTCCTCGATCTTCGCGAGGCGCGCGAGTCGGTCCAAAAAAGCCTGGAGACGGCGACGGCCCAGATCGCCCCGAACCTCTCGAACCTCGCCGGGCCACTCCTCGCGGCACGAATGATCTCGCGGGCCGGAGGGCTCAAACGCCTATCGGAGATGCCGGCCTCGGCGATCCAGGTGATGGGAGCGGAGAAGGCCCTCTTCAAGCACCTCCGGGGAAAGGCCCCCTCCCCCAAACACGGCATGATCTATCGACACCCCGCCGTCGGAGGAACGGCCCGGAGGCTCCGGGGCCGGGCGGCTCGGGCTCTTGCGGCGAAGCTCGCCATCGCGGCCCGGATCGACCGGTACTCGGGCGAGGTGAACCTCGACCTGAAATCTGCCCTGGAGAGCCGGATCGAGGCGATCAGGAATAGCCCGCCGGGAAAGAGAAGAAGGGGAAAGATGAAAGGAAATAGAGGGGGCGAGAGGGGAAGAAAAGAGAGGTGAAGGAGATGCCAAGGCGCTGAAAGGCTTGGCACCAGTTCGGGAGCCTAGTCCCCATCAGATTTATAATGAAGGCGCCAAAATAGGTGTTTAGTAAAGGGTTCGATCATGACGGCCAGAGTTTTGCTGCTGCTCATCGTCCTGCTGGTGACGCTCTCATCTCCGGGCTTGGCGGACTGGAACGTCTCCAAAAACGTCACTCAGCGCTCGACCATATTCCTGAGGGGTTACATGGACGAGATCTTCATATACCAAACCGAGGAGGGTCTGGCGGGCTCGAAGCTCGTCTACGGCTCCCGCGGGAGCGGGACCGCCACCAGGACAGTGACCAGCTACGTCGACGAGGGCGAGATATCATTCAACGTCCAGGGCGAATTCTTTTATCAGCCCTACACGCCTCAAACCTCCGAGAACGACCTTCTCAGGGCCTTACGTGCCAAGAACCGCGAGGTGGGAACGGTCGTCTCCGAGAGCTACGCCGGAGGGGTGTATCTGATCAATGACCCCCTCGCGTCCCAGAACGACGTGCCTGTCTACCAGATCTCCTCTCAGGGACGGGGCGCCGCCCGGCTCGGAACCTGGTGATGGTGATGGGCGAAAGGAATTCGGGATCTGATGACCCATCAGATTTATAATGGATGTACCAGAATATGGAGCAAGAAATGGGGTTTATCATGAAGGCCAGAGTTTTGCTGCCGCTTATCGTCCTCTCCGCGATGTTGACCTCTCCTACGGGGCTTGCCGCCTGGAGCATCGCCGGGAACGTCACCGATCATTCTTACTTATACCTGAGCGGTTACATCGACGAGATGAAGATCTACCAGACCGATAGTGGCATCGCAGGCCAGAAGCTCGTCGTGGGAACCGAAGGCAGCGGGACCGTCGCCAGGAGACAGACTGCCTACGTCGACGAGGGCGGGATGTTCTTCAACGAGTGGGGCGTATTCCAGTCCGAGGGCGACCTTCGTAACGCCCTCTGTGCCAAGAACTACGCGGTGGGAACGGTCATCTCCGAGAGCTACACCGAGATAGAGTACCTGATCAAGGACACCGTCATATTCCAGGACGACAACGTCTCCATCTACACCATCGCCTCCGAGGGGCGGGGCACGGCCCGGCTGGGGGCCCGGGTGAGGGACGGCCCCGAGGGCGCCACCATCATGACCTACGGCGGCACTTACATCGGCGACTTCAACATCAGGCAGGAGATCGGCTCGGGAAGCGCGTTATACCTACCCTGTCTGTAAACCAGGCCTTACCCCTTTTTTGGCTCAAACCAGCGGTCGAGGCTGCTTGTTTTCCGGCAGGACCGGCAGAGGCATCGTGTTTATCAGGATCGGCCGGTCCACCTCTTTTGCCCTCTCCACCAGGACCTCCTTTCCCCACCGGGTCAGGCCGAATAGGGGCACCGCCGTTCCCACCTGGACGAGAGGCTGGACCATCTCCCTTATGAACTTGGATGCGCAGCTGGTGACGATGTCGGCTTTGGCGATGAGCCGCTTTGCCTCCTTCTCGCCGATCCCCGTGAGGTGAACTCCCACGATCAGGATCCGGACGTTCTTCTCCCTCTCCAGATCCCGCAGCTCCTCGGCCGTGTCGGCGTCGGCGACGGTGACCGCAAACTTCGAGTACCTCTCTGCGGCGAGCCTAGCTCCCGCCACCTGGTCGATCCTGGCGGTCTTCGGGTCCAGGACGGTTCCGTCCCTCGCCTCGATCCCGGCCAGGACCTCGGGGATCGGATCGGTCTTGACGAGCCCCGAGATCCAGCCCCCCATCCCCTGGATGAGGCTCGGGTTTGACGTCACCACCGTCCCGGCGCCGTCGCAGACGGTGACTGCCGCCTCGATGAGGCCCCGGGAGGTCGCCGTCATCATCACCTCGGAGGCGCCAAAGCCGACGAAGACGTCCATCTCAAGCTTCCTTTTTGGGGTGAACATTCCGTGCTCGTTTATCCGAAACTCCATGTTGGCGGCCGCAGCCTCGGGGGTGATCTCCTTAATCCCCCGGACCTTATCGAAGAGGGGACACCACTTGATGAGGGGCTCGCCGGTCTCGACGACCCGCTCGTCCTTGACCCTCACCTTTGTCTTTCCCAACAGCTCCATCTCGTCCAAGCTCAATCACCCTCGCAAACTCCGAAGTAGACCCGGCGGTTGGATTTGCCCTTGTTCTCGGCCTTGAGCATCTCGACGCTCCCGATCTCTCCGGTCCTTCTGACGTGGGTTCCGCCGCAGGCCTGAAGGTCGATCCCCTCCACCTCGACGATCCTTATCTCCTCCCTATCGGGGACGTCCTTTGCGAGCCGAACCAGGTCCGGTATCTCCATCGCCTCTTCCCTCGGAAGGACTGAGGTCTTGACGGCCCTGTCCTCCTTTACGATCTCGTTCACCTCGTCGACGTACCCGGCGAGTCTCGATCGGTCGAACTCCTCAAGGCTGAAGTCGACTCTGGACCTATCCTCTCCGATCTGGTTTCCCGTGATCATCGCCCCCGTCTCCTTGAAGATCACGGCGGAGAGGAGGTGGCAGGCGGTATGGCTTCTCATGAAGAGGTACCTTCGGTCCCAGTCAATCGTCCCGGTCACCTCGTCACCGGCCTCAAGGCCGAGTCGACCCAGCTCGTGGCTGATCTTGCCTCCGAAGAGGCCTACATAGGCTAAGGGAAACTCCTCGCCGTCTCGGACCAATATGCCTGTGTCGTGGGGCTGGCCTCCGGAGTTCGGATAGAATGCGGTCTTATCGAGGACGACGAACTTGCCGTCTGAAACCGCCTCCACCCTCGCCTCAAAGCTCTTGAGATAGCTGTCAGTGATGTAGAGTCCTGTCATAGGATCGCCTCATAAGCCCGATAATATATCGAGCTGTACTCGGAATGGGTTGGTAAAATCAGTTTCGATTCTCCAGGATCGAATCGGGCTTTACCTCCGCCCGGTCCGGATTAGGTGATATTTATTTTGAACGTAACTTATATATGGATCTATAACTACCATGACAATGGTGACCGGATTGAGGAATGTTTCGCTACCCGCTCAGAACGTTGAACGCGAGGAGTTCGCATCGATACTGATGAAGATCGGCCTTAAAAGGAACGTGGCTAAGGTACTGACGTATCTTGCATGCGTCGACGAGGCCACCAGTCGGGAGATCGAGATGGGGTCGGATCTCCGCCAGCCAGAGGTCAGCATCGCCATGAGGGAGCTGCGAAAGCTGGACTGGATAGCCGAGAGGGACGAGAAGAACCCGGGGAAGGGAAGACCCTATCGGATCTACAAGCTGAAGAAGGGGCTCTACGACATAATCGATTACCTGGAGACGAACAAGAAGACAGAGACCGACCAGGTGATGAACAAGATCAGCAGGCTCAAGGAGCTGAAGTCCTCCTGACCACGTCATACCATCACGCTCATTCTAATGAAGCTGTTTTTGAAGGTGGCGATAATTTTGGGGGGATTCGCCACCAGCAGGCACCATCTGGCCGTCCTGGAGCTCTTCGTTTCGTTCCGGCGCCTCTTCGATCCGGCATCGTTACCCGAAATGCTTTTCGAAGACCTTGGGGATATTTTCGGGTCTCTCCAGCATGGTGACCCCCTCCATCGCCGCCAGCTTCTGGACGTGCTCGACGTCCTCCTTTCTGATCACAAGCTTCAGGTCCCTTCCGTCGGGCAGCTTCGTGGTAACTTCGCCCTCCCGGAAGTCTGATGGCATGATGTAGAGGGGGAGGAGGACCTTCTGGCTCATGATGGCGGCGTTGGTGAGCATGGTGTCTGCGATCCGCAGGGATATCTTGGCGACGCTGTTGGAGGTGGCTGGGGCGATCAGCAGGAACTCGAACCTTCCCATCTGGACCTGGCCTGCGAGGAAGGGGGCGTTGGCGTTCGCCTCGACCCAGATCTTGTCGAACTCCGCCTCCAGCTCCGGAAAGAGCTTGTAGTACTTCACCACCTGGTCTCCGGCCTTGGAGATGTAGACCCGGATCTCGACCTCATCGTCGTACTTTCGCCTCATCTCCGTCATGATCTCCGCCGTTTCCCGGATCCGGTCGCCGCTCCCGGTGATCCCCCAGACCACCTTTTTCTTCTTGGTCCCTTTTTCGGTCATCTTCTCTCCCCGTCCGCTTCTATGTCTGCTTCCATCTCCGCTTCTATATCCCTTCACACCTTGATTTATTTTTCCTTTCCGGGGCCGATCCCCAAAAGATGGTCGGAGAACCTCCGGACCGTCTTTCGGAGGGTTCGAAAGCCTTCTTCGTCTTCCTTGACCCCCTCCAGGGTGTCCTTCGACCAGAAGGTGGCGCCGAGGTTTGCGCCGAAGGACCCGCCCCCTACGGGGACGATGCCGCTTAAGACGTAGAAGGTGATGATCTGAGAGATCGCCAGCTCCTGGCCTCCCATCCGATCGCCGCCGACGGCTATCGCCATCCCGGCCTTGCCCCTGAATACATCGAAGTCGGCGGCTGCGAGAGCCCGGCACCGGTCCATGACAGCCTTCGTCTGGGCGCTCAGGGCGCCGTTGTAGACCGGCGTCGCAAAGACGATCCCGTCGGCCTCTCGGAGGAGGGGGTAGACCTCGTACATGTCGTCTTTGATCCTGCACTCTTTATTCTTGAGGCAAAAGTCGCAGTGGAGGCAGGGGCTGATTTTCTTTCCCCGAACGCTGAAGAGGGCGGTAGTAAACCCCCTCACCTCCAGCATCTTCAGACACTCTTTGAGGACGTGATCCGTCGCCTTCTCCCGAGGGCTGCCGCATATTCCCACGATCTTCATGCACGATATATTAATTTCGGTGCGATTTATATTTATCCATCTCCCGGCGTTGAAGGCCGGACCTGGGCCGCAGGAGGTAACGGGCAAGAGGAGAACGGGCAAAGGGAGACGGGTCAAGAGGTGAAAGGGCAAGGGGAGAAGGTAAATAGCTGCTCGCAAATCCCCAAATAGATGTGCGAAGCCGAGAGCAAAAGTAGCGTCCTTTTCATAGCCACCGTGGCCGCCTTCCTTCCGGCCTTCATAAACTCGGCGATAAACGTCGCCCTTCCGCCCATCGGGGTCGAGTTCGGGATGGACGCCGTCCTCCTGGGGTGGGTCGTGACCGCTCATCTCCTGGCGATGGCGGTCTTCATGGTACCTCTGGGGAGGGCCGCTGACATCTGGGGGAGGAAGAGGTTCTTCACCCTGGGGATGGCGACCTATACGATCTTCTCCCTCTTCTGCGCCTTCCCCCCCACGGGATCGATCCTGATCCTCTTCCGGTTCTTCCAGGGGGTGGGAAGCTCCATGATCTTCGGGACGGCCGTCGCCCTCCTCACCTCCGTATTTCCGCCGGGGGAGAGGGGCAGAGCCCTCGGGATCAACGTCACCGCCGTCTACCTCGGCCTCTCTCTTGGCCCCTTCCTCGGCGGGGTTCTAACCCAGTACCTGGGATGGAGGAGCATATTCCTCGTCAACGTCCCTCTTGGCCTTGGAGTCGTCCTTCTCACCGTCCAGAAGCTGAAGGGCGAGTGGATCGAGGCCGCCGGCGAGAGGTTCGACTGGTCCGGATCCATAATCTACGGCCTCGCCCTCGTCTCGACGGTCCACGGCCTCACCAGCCTCCCCTCGGCCTCGGGGGCGGCCTACCTCGCCCTGGGGATCGCGGGGCTTCTCGCCTTTGGCGCTGTGGAGCTGAGAAGCAATAGCCCTGTCCTGAACGTCCGGCTCTTTCGGGAGAACAGGGTCTTCGCCCTATCGAACCTCGCCGCCCTGATAAACTACGGCGCGACCTTCGCCGTCGCCTTTGTCCTCACTCTTTACCTCCAGACGGTGAAGGGCCTCTCGCCCCTCCATGCGGGGTTCGTCCTGGTGGCCCAGCCAGCGGTCCAGGCTCTCCTGTCGTCCTGGGCCGGAAAGCTCTCCGACAGGATCGAGGCCCAGGTGGTGGCATCGATCGGGATGGGCATCACGGCCATCGGCCTATTCTTCCTGGCCTACTTCTTGGACTACGATACGAGCCTCGTCTTCGTCGTCGCGGTCCTCGCCCTCCTCGGGCTCGGCTTTGCCTTCTTCTCGTCGCCGAATACCAACGCCATCATGAGCTCAGTTGAGAAGAGGTACTACGGCGTCGCCTCGGGGATGGTGGGGACGATGAGGTCGATCGGGATGATGACGTCCATGGCGATCGCCATGACCGCCCTCTCGATCTTCATGGGCAGGGTCCAGGTGACGCCGGAGGTCTACCCGCAGTTCCTGGAGGCGGTGACGGCGATCCTCTCGGTATTCGTCGTCCTATGCCTGATAGGCGTCTTCGCATCCCTTGCGCGAGGCAAGGTGCGGAAGGCGGATTAGGCTCAGGCTCTGCTTGCTCCACCCTTACCCCGATTGCTCAGCTTACTTCTTTTCGGGGGTGTTGAAATCGTACCTGAAGGCGGGGAGAAAGAGGACCACCGGGATCAGAAGGTAGGCGAGAGAGGAGATTGGGGGGTCCACCAGGGCGAGAGCTATGGCGAGAAGCGAGACGATCGGCGTCACAGCGCTTCTCCTCTTTCCGATGGCGATCCGACGTGGGTCGAGGCTCACAGCTACCAGCCTGTGGTTTCTGGTGGCGTAGTACCAGTTGAGGTAGAAGAGCGACCCAAGGATGAACATGTTCATGCCGAAGAAGGCGCTTGCCATCCAGTCGTCGTTGTAGTCGTTGATGAGCGAGGTCGAGAAGGGGATGAGGGAGACGAACATCAGGATGATGATGTTCAGCCAGGTGTGGTTTCGGTCGGTCCGTTTTATGAAGTGGGACTGTTGGTGGTGTATGATCCAGAAGATCGCCGCGAGAAGGAAGCTCTTGGCGTAGTTCGAAAATACGTGGCTGTGGCCCGTGATCATGTCGATGAGTTCGGCCTCCATCCCCTCAATCCCTCCATGGGAAAGCTTCAGGTCCAAGACCAGGAGCGTCATGGTCACGGCGAAGATCCCGTCGGTGAGGCCCTCTATCCTGTGGGTGGTCATTCCGGGGATGTCAGAGTCGGTGGAGGTCATCTTGTGGTCTAGGTTCTACTTCGAGGTTTATGAAATGTGCGATGTGGATTTGTTGGGCAAATTCGGCGCCAGATTTTCGGTGACCGGCATACGGCGTCGTTCACACAGTGGATAAAAAAGCGTGCTGTTCCTCTGCACTGTACAGTGTCTGCAGCAGATCTGACTGGGACATGGAACTGCAACGATGGTGGAACCTACTATATTAGGCAAGTTGGGTGTGAAGTGATCCTCGAACGCTTCTGATCGTTTCTTGTCGTTCTCGTCCATTTTAATAGCCCTCGACCATCTCCTTTTTTCTTCTCCTCCTCTCCACCGTCTCCGCCTTCTCCTCTTCCTCCTCCGATGTATTCTCAGAGCGAATTAGCGGGCAGGTAACCAGGCCCCTCTGAGGTCATCAAAACCTGGTTGTCTTGCAAAGCTGCCTGATCTTGAGAATTCCAGGCGGAATCTCAGGCCTTTTCCGAGTTATATCTGAAGGTCGGGTGAAATAGGATCACCGGGATCAGAAGGTAGGCGAGAGAGGAGATTGGAGCGTCCACGAGGGCGAGAGCCATGGCGAGAAGCGAGACGATCGGCGTCACCGCGCTTCTTCTCTTTCCGACGGCGATCCGACGAGGGTCGAGGCTCAGAGCCACCAGCCTATGCCCCCGGGTGGCGTAGTCCCAGTTGAGGTAGAAGAGCGAGCCCAGGATGAACATGTTCATGCCGAAGAAGATGCTCGCCATCCAGTCGTCGTGGTAGTCGTTGATGAGCGAGGTCGAGAAGGGGATGAGCGAGACGAACATCAGGATGATTACGTTCAGCCAGATGTGATTTCGGTCGGTCCTCTTTATGAAGTGAGACTGCTGGTGGTGAATGATCCAGAAGACCGCGGCGAGGAGGAAGCTCATGGCGTAGTTGGAAAATACGTGGCTTTGTCCCGTGACCAGGTCGATGAGGTCGGCTTCCATCCCCTCCACCCCACCCTGGGGGAGCTTCAGGTTCAGGACCAGGAGCGTCATGGCCACGGCGAAGATCCCGTCGGTGAGGGCCTCTATCCTGTGAGTGGTCATTCCGGGGACGTCAGAGTCGGTGGAGGTCATCTTGTGGTCAGGTCTACTTCGGGGTTTATGAAATATGCGATGGGGTTAGATAGATCTGGAACAGTTCACGGGATGAATAGGTGGCGTCACAATTTGCATAGTCATGCTGGCAGTTGAGTAGAGGTTTACGCCAGAAATCAGTTATTTAAAAAGATTTTAAATATTAATTATTACATTCTTGAAAGGGAATGATCGATCTCAAACATCACGATGGCAGTCTGAAAGACAACTCTACGGGCATCCTCTCCTGTTAAACCTGATTTTTGATCATCGTGGACTTGTCGCTGGACAAGGCCGTTAACTGCGCCCCAATAATTGATAAGTGCCTCTAAAAGTGATTGTTCACGTTCTCCTAAACGATTAGAATTCAAGCTTAAAACTGCTCTAAGTCGATTAATTGTACGTGCTTTATCTGTTTCAACATCACGCGGTTGATACCTATCGACCAGTGCAGTAGCGAATTCTTGCATCGCTTCTCGACAGGTGAAGCCAATTAACTGCAATTGCCGTTCAGAATTATCATCCCAAAGTTTAGACTCAGCATCCACCCACTTTTGATATGCTAGGGGATATTTTTGTTGAAAATAACTCGATTCTACGTAATTCTTGACAGTGCTTTCGACTCTTTGAATTGGTTGATTTACCCTTTGTTTGATTTGTCTATAGTATTCAAACCCAAGTGGTGTAACACTAAATTGTTTTAAACCATCACCATCATTAGAGATCAGAATCAGGCCGCTGTTCGCCAAGATTCTGATATCGTCCATGTATATGTCCTTCATTTCATGTTCTGGCAGACCCATATGACTAATGTACGTCCCGGAATCCATTTCGTATATATAAAATGGTTGCCGATTTTCACGAGGTATATTCCTAGCAGCTTCAACTAAGTTAGAAAGAAGCTCTTTTTGTCCATCTTCCAAAATAATACTAAGAACCATATTTATCACTACCTAGCTTAATCAGTCCCTTTCTTCTCCCGCTCGTACTCCTCCTTAATCGCCTCGATCATCTCGTCGTCGGCCTCTATCACCAGCGCCCCGATGTAGTTGCAGTCCTTGCAGTGGTAGACCTTGCCGATGGAACTCCCGGCCTCGTAGTAAAGCTCGGAGCTTCCGCAGACCGGACAGACCTCGACCATCTTCTCCCTCTTCTCTTTCTTTTCAGACGTGGTTTTCTCCCCCTTTGATCTCTTCAGCGCGGATGAGCAGGCAGGCGGCCACCGATCGGCCGAATCGAACGGACGGATAGACTGCTGCATCTTTTTATACTCATCTTTGCCATATTAACCTTTGGAATCATCCTCTTGTTTCGGCTGCCAGAGGGGTCTCGCGCCGCCCGGCGAACCCGGACCTGGCGAGCCCGCTCGCAAATTTTAAATAAACAGCGACGCTTTGTGCATCATAGTACAAGATCGTACATCGATATCCTTTGGTGATCTCAAATGGCTCTCAAAACTCTGATGGTCCAGCCCAACCTCTGCACCGGATGCAGGAGCTGCGAGATGGCATGCTCCCTCGGCCACGAGGGGAAGTGCAGCCCCGCCCTCTCCCGAGTCCGGGTGATCAAGTTCGACGCCGAGGGGAGGAACGTCCCCTCGATCTGCGCCCAGTGCACCCGTCCCGAGTGCCTCTCGGCCTGCGCCGAGGGGGCGATCAGCCTCGACGCCACAACCGGCGCGGTTCTCATCGACGAGAACCTCTGCACCGGGTGCCGAAGTTGCATTCCGGCCTGCCCCCACTCCCAGATCGGCTTCCACCCCGAAAAGAGGCTCGCCTTCAAGTGCGACCTCTGCGGCGGCGATCCCCAGTGCGCCCGGTTCTGCCCGACGGGAGCCCTGGCCTACGTCGACGTCGACTCGTTTTTGATGGCCAGAAGAAGAGCCCTCCTCAAAGCCCCCAGCGAGGCGATCTGAGATCTCGGATGAGGAAGAGGAAGAGGAGGACGATGACAATGACGATGACAAAAGGATGGACGGGAAAGAGGCTCCGAGTGGACCTGACCTCTGGGGCGACGAAGGTCGAAGAGATCGATCGATCCCACAGGATACGATGGCTCGGCGGCCGGGGCTTCAACTCAGAGCTCCTATATCGAGAGGTGGGACCCGACGTCGACCCCCTCGGCCCCGATAACCGGCTGATATTCGGGGTCGGGCCGCTGACGGGCACCTTCGCCCCCGCCAGCTCCCGAACGACGATCACCGCCAAGTCGCCCCTCGGCTCGCCCGAGGGCTTCGGCGACTCGAACATGGGAGGCCACTTCGGCCCAGAGCTGAAGTTTGCGGGCTACGACCAGGTCGTGATCCAGGGAAGGTCGAAGGGGCCGGTTTACCTCTCGATCCGGGACGATCTGGTCGAGATCAAAGACGCCTCCCACCTCTGGGGCCGGAAGGTCTCCGAGACCGACGCCATCATCAAAGAGGAGCTTTGTGACGAGGAGGTCCACGTGGCGGCGATCGGGCCCGCCGGGGAGAACCTGGTCAGGTACGGCTGCATAATAAACGATGTATCGAGGGCCGCCGCCAGGTCCGGGATGGGGGCGGTGATGGGCTCGAAGAACCTGAAGGCTGTGGCCGTCCGGGGTACGGGAGCCGTCGAGATCGAGAGCCCCGAAGAGTTCTTCGAGATCTGCGCCGAGACGAGGGACCGGATAAAACGGGACGCCGTTGCCCAGCTCCTCCACGACCAGGGGTCCCTCCTCCTCACCATGCCCGCCAACTACGAGCATGGCTGGTTCTGCTGGAGAAACTTCCAGCGGGGCAACCACCAAGAGGCCCACCTTCTCAGCGGAGAGCGCCACCGCGACCTGTTCTTGGCCCACAAGGAGGGGTGCTTTGCATGCTCCATCTCCTGCGGCAGGTTCAGCAGGATAAGGGAGGGGAAATACGCCGGCGAGACGACCGGCGGCCCCGAGTACGAGACCCTCACCGCCATCGGGCCGAGGATAGGCCTCCTCGAAATGAACAGCGTCATCCACAATGGCAAGCTCGTCAACGAGCTGGGGATGGACTCCTGCTCCTGTGGCGGCGCCATCGCCTGGGCGATGGAGTGCTGGGAGAAGGGGCTGATCGACGAGAAGGACACCGGCGGCCTCGCCCTCGAATGGGGCGACGCGGACCTGATCGAGTCCCTGATAACGATGATCGCAAGCCGGGAGGGCTTTGGCGACCTCCTCGCCGAGGGGTCCTTCAGGGCGTCCCGGATCCTGGGCCGGGGCGAGGAGTACTCGATCTCGGTGAAAGGGCACGACATGTCCCAGGATGACCCACGGGGGCTGGGATTTGCTTTCGGGATCGGATTTGCCACGGGAAGGCGCGGCGGCGACCACCTCCAGGGCCTTCCGTGCCTTGAGCTGACCGGAGCCTTCTACCCGGGCCTCGTCGAAAAGATCCTGGGGACGAGGGAGGCCGAAGAGCGGCTCTCCAAGGTCAAAAAGCCCGAGATGGAACGGTACCAGGAGGACCTCAAGGCCCTCGGCGACTCTCTAACCCAGTGCGCCTTCACCCACACCTGGTCATTTGCAGTCCAGCTCGAAGACATGGTCCGGTTGGTGAAGGCGGCGACAGGGGTCGATTACACCCCCGAGGAGCTTCTGAAGGTCGGAGGCAGGATCGTCCACCTGGAGAGGGCCTACTGGAACCGGGTCCTCGTCGGCAAGAACGAGGACAAAAACCCCAAAAGGTTCACCGAGGAGCCGATGCCCGACGGACCCAACAAGGGCGTCGTCTTCCCCGAGAGCGAGCTGATCCCCCGCTACTACGAGGTGAGAGGCTGGGATGGTGAGACGGGATTCCCCCTCCACGAGGTCCTGGAGGACTACGGCCTCAGCGAAGTGGCCAGAGAGCTTGTGCCTTACAGAAAACGGTACCAGGAAACGATGGCGAAGACGGATAAGGCTTCGAAGGGAAGACCGGCCGTGGAGTCTGCCTAGATGATCTCGATCGAGACCTGCGGCTGGACCTCGCCGTTCCGAGATAAAACGGCAGCCTACCGAGCCGTCATTTTGGAGAATTGGAGGGCAAAATCCTGAAGGTGACCGCCCGGTACTACGGCTTCTTCTCGAAGGTGACGGGGAAGATCTCTGAAGTGTTGGATGTGGCCGATGACTCGACAGTCAAAAACCTCGTCAACGATCTGGCCGAGGGGTACGGCTATCGGTTCGAACAGCTCTGCTTCATCCGGCCCCTCTACAGCGACCGGGACTACGCAAACCTCTGCCTCAACACCCTCGACCTGAACATCGCAAAGAAGTTTCCCGAGGGCCTCGATACCCGCCTCCGGGAGGGGGACGTCGTCTCCTTCGGCGTCATGGGCGGGGCAGCCTGAAACCTGCCCGCGGGAGCGTGACGAGCTTGCCAGAGCGCGATGAGGCGGGATGGAACCGATGGTCCAGGCAGATGGCCATCCCAGGCTTCGGGACCGAGGCCCAGAGACGGCTGGTTCAAAGCAGGGTCGCCGTCCTTGGAGTCGGCGGGGTCGGGGGCGCAGCCGCCCTCTACCTGGCCGCGGCCGGCGCGGGAAGCCTCCTTATCGTGGACCGGGACGTCGTGGAGCTGACAAACCTCAACCGCCAGGTCCTCTTCACCTCCGCCGACCTCGGGCGGCCCAAAGCCCTGGTCGGTGCCGAAAGGCTCCGAGCCCTCGACCCGGACCTCGATGTCAAGGCGGTGGTGAAGGACGCGAAGGAGGACGACCTTCGATCCGTGATAAAGGGCTCCGACTTCGTCCTGAACTGCTTCGATCGGAACGCCGATCGCCTCGCCGCAAACAGGGTCTGCATCGACCTTGGCGTTCCCGCAGCCTACGGCTTCGCCCAGGACTTCAGCGGCGAGGTCTTCACGGTCGTTCCCCAGGAGAGCGCATGCCTCGCCTGCGCCCTGGACGAGACCTTCCCGGAGCCGGAGGTGACGCCGGTCGTCGGCGTGGCAACAGGCGTTATCGGTGTGGCGATGGCGGCGGCCGCGTTGAGGTTTTTAACGGGGATCGGAGAGGTGGCGGAAGGCCAGAGGCTGATCTACGACCTCGCCTTCTCCGAGCTGATCAGGATACCGGTTTCCCGCAATCCGAGGTGTCCTGTCTGTGGGAGATGAACGATCCGAAAAATAAACAAGATTTGGTAACCCCATTCGAAGTTGAAAAAATTGGCTGATGGCGGCAGCAAGCCGCCTACTTCGATGCGCCCTCGCGCACCCACGCCAAGGCGTCTTCGAGCTGGGATTCGTCGAAGTACTTCACTTCGCCCTTCATGAAGAGCTTGGCGAGCTTCGCCATCCAGTCTTCCCACCGCTTGTTTCCGACGATGGCCACCTGTTCGAAATTTTTACCGTACTTTCGCCAGTACTCGTAGTCGTCCCAGACTGCCTTCGCCTCCCATCCCTTGAACTCTTCCAGGAGCCACAGTATCCTGATCTTCCCGTACTTTCCGATGGCATTTTCGAACTCTGGTCCCATGGCCTTGTAATCGGCGTCCGTCAGCTTTCCGCTCAGCCGAAAGCCGACGACGTTTCCAGAACTCTCTTTCATTTTTTCGTACATATATATCCATCTCGAAATCACATACTTGGAGTTTCCTCAGCTTTGTTCATCATTCGCGATCGGGATGACCGGATATCCTCAAGAAGAACGGACGTTGATGAGGACGTCCAGGTTCCCGAGGAACTCCTCAAACTCCTCGGCACCCATCTCTCCGGAGAAACCGTAGACCGACACTATCCTGCAGGTCGTGACGTCGTCCACGGCGAAGAGGACGAAGTAGACTTCGGGCAGGTCAGCGCCGTCGCCGTTGCCATAGTCCCCCGTCACTGTCACCTTGTACATCGGCGTCTGGATCGGATTTATCCAGCCCACGGTCACGTTCTTGACGACGGAGATCGTTATGTTGTCAACCTCCTCTCCGAGGCCGACGGGCGTGGTGTCGAGCCCGCCCTCGGGCGGCTCAGGATACGTGTCAAGCTGTATCTCCACGTATGACTCCAGAGTCAAGAGGTTGTGGGGCAGGTCTATCACGTCTTCGGAGGCCGACCCGATCGATAAGGCCTGGCGGGAAAAGTTCGTCGCCGAGGCGGCATCGTCCGTCCACTCCGATCCTCGAACGATCAGGGGATAGGTCAAGCTTCCCGTTTCCATCTCCTGCGAGTCGTTTTTGACGAGGTCCACGTTCATGGCTATCGAGTAATCCTCCGCCTCGATCGTCACAAGATCGGCGACTGCGGGGCCCGCTGCCGCCAGCGCTACAAGCGTCGCCATCAGCAAAAGCATGCTCTTCGTTATCAATTCATCACCTTCTTACCGACAAAATTCTGATCGGAAATCCTCATTCAGGGATGAGGTCCACCCCTGGGCTTGCAGAACCGCTGACGTCTCGGACACCGCAGGGCGTCCAGTCGGACTTAACGTTGATGAAGACGACGTTGCTCGGGACACCGTCGAGGGTGATGATCGCCATCTTCTGTCCCGGCGAGTTGGTGTAGAGGATGACCTGCTTGTACCCCTCAGAGGCAGATCCCAGCCGGTGCAGCCTCGCGTTTCCGCTGAAGTCCATCATGTATAAGTTGACCGACCCGTTCCTCGGAAGGTAGATCACCTCGCTCATCCAGGCGCCCAGGGGGCATACGGCGTTCCAGGACCATCCCGAAGAGGTCTTTATCCAAAGAGCGGGCGAGGTCGCGGGGAATGTGCCCTGAAAGTCGCGCCAGGAAACGAAGCTCCCCATGAAGTAAACCTGGCTTGGGGGCGCCGATTTGGCATCGTAGGCCAGGATCGTCTCCTGCTCGGAGGCGGGCGGAGCATCGCAGGTGTAGGTGGCTATAGGCGCCTGGGGCCTAGGGACGGGAGGTGTGGGCGTCGGAGTTGGGGTCGGCTGAGGTTTTGGCTTCGGATTGTATTGGCACTGTCCCCTGTAGAAGGCCCACTCTTCGCAGGAGGAGCCGTCGGGGAATACGCAGTACCCCACTTGCCCGCCGGTCCTGGGATCGGTTCTGATCTCGAGCTTGTACCCCTGAGCCGTGCAGTAGGACGATGCAGGGTTTGGCATTCCTATCGGCTTCTCAGGCTCCGGGTCGTAGCTACACTCTCCCCTGTAAAACTCCCAGGCGTCGCAGGACGACCCGTCAGGGAATACGCACCTTCCGCCGCTGTAATCGTAACCCTGGTTGGAGCAGTAGTCGGCGGCGGGGTTCGACATACCAATGCTGCCGCTGGGGCTCTCGGTTCCCGGCCCTATGACCCCGCCGATGAAATCATCGTCCTGGGCCGAGGCGATCGTCGAAAGGCAGAGGAGGGCCGAGAGCAGGAAGATGCTTACAGCTCTTCTCACTCGATCCCTCCATCGAAGCTGCTGCTGGAGAACATGATATAACTTCTGAACAAGTCAATAGATAAAGTTTTTGAGTCTCCGCTCGATCCCCCCGAAATGTTGGAGTTCGCAAGGGTCTGATATATCCCTCCATCGGTCTGCCAATTTGGTTTTGTTCAAAACTCTTTCAGCTGCTCGTAGCGTACGGAGAAATCAAATTTGTCCATCTTTTTCGAGAAGGTCAGCCATCCCGTAAAAATAGGACGTAGGTGGAGAAGACGTCGGCCCCTATCCCCTCCTCCGCCAGGATCCGGAGGAGGGCCAGGTTCCCGTTCGCCTTCATAGCGAAGTAGATCCAGGCGTCGGGGAAGGTCTTTCGGTAGTCCCTCACGTTCTCCCTCAGCCGCCTCTCGCTCGTCACGTAAAGGGGTTTCCGAAATCCTCGACGATCTCGACGACGTCGACCCCGTCGATCAAAAGGTGCCCATCCTCCGCCCTCAGGTGATCCTTCGTCCCGAAAATAGATCTGGATGTAGGGCCTGGGCGCGTAAAATCTTTTTCGTGGCTGTACTGTTGAATCCTGTGGTGGTGCAAAATATTACGTTATCGCAGTATGGCGATTTCAAAAGGCCGCCACCATAAGATTCAACAGAATCCTGAATGGAATCGACGGATATCACGATGAAAACCAGAGTCGTGCTGGCACTCTAACCGCCAGCGCCGCTCCCTCCATATTATAGTGCTGCACCAAAAGATTGAAACTAACCGTCGATATCCAGAGGCCCATCTATTGGCCAAATAAGTATTATTTCTTGGGTTCAGCACTATATTTTTGCCTTGTGCGTTTATAGCAATACGGTTGTGATTTATTATATGCTATTTTTAGATTTATAAGATTTTTAGCTTACATTTTCTTTTTTTGTAGTACAAATTTTGGAGAGACGCATAAAGCATAAATCGTTATATACATGTTATGCCCCTTACTTAGGTCAGGTAGTTGCAGAGCAGCTGCCGACCTTACATTCCTAGTTTTGAGGGAGGGATGACGTGATACGGATTGAAAGGATGACGAAAGCCGCGGCGGTGCTTGCCCTGCTGCTCTTCATAGCTGCGCCGGCATCGGCCACTTGGTTGACTCAATACGAGCATACCTTCGAGCAGGACGTGGAGGGAAATGGCTACGCCGTGGTGCGCCAGAACGTGAACACTCCGACCCTTGAGCTCCTGAACTACATGCACGGAAGCGGCACCATGGATGCGGCGACCCTGATCAGCTCAAATCAGAGCTTTAACAAGTACTATCCTCAGGATCTGAATACCCAAGTTTATCAGTCACCCGAATATGCCTATAGTGCAAACATATCCTTATTAGAGCAGAACGAGATGGTTTACGCCCCCATGGCGATGGCATACGGGACAGGCTACTACGCGAAGAACCCCATAGTTTACAACTCCAAGCTGAAGGAGAAGACCTGGGGCAAGAACTACCAGCCTGAAGTAGAGACCTCGATGCACCACCAGATCGAGTATGCATCTGCCTTCGTGAAAGACGTGGGTGTCGACCTCATGTGCAAGGAAGAAGTTCCCGTCTATTGGGAATACCCAACAGACCATAAGAGATATAGCTCCACACCTGAAAACGGCGTCGGCCTCGCCCGGATGAGGATCGAGGAGGATGTGACCGAAGGAGTCGTCCACGTGGGCGAGCTGGTGGGCCCCTGGAAGTACTCCATGATCGAGATCGACGAGGACTACGTCGGCACCTTCAGCATCCAGAAGAACATGGAATTCTGCGCTACCAAGTATACGAAGCCGGTGAGGCCGGACTGGCTCTCCTGCTGCATCGGAGGCTACGATTCCATGGCTGACGACGACAAACTCTGGGGCGAGGAGGCTATCTTCGACTGCACCTGCCGCGATAAAGCATGGGGCGACGCCTGGCCGGACAAATCCAGAGAGCAGCCTCTGTGAAGCTCGGAATCAACGCGAAGAAAACGATGAAAAGAGTTGCGCTGGCTCACGAACCGCCAGCGCCGCTCCCTCCAATTCTGAATTTTATGCTTCAGCGGACAGGGACGAATCCTGAGTCGGCCACTATACTCTGCCCCTCATCGCTCAAAACGAACTCAATGAACTTCTCGGCGGCGGGGCTCGGATCGCCGAAGGTATAGAGGTTGAGAGCCCTCGAGAGCGGGTAAGAGCCGTCCTTTATCGTCTCGGCGGAGGGTATGACTCCATCGTAGGCTACGGCCCGGAGGGCCCCGCCCTCGACGTAGTTGATCCCCACGTATCCGATGGCCTTATCGCTGCTTGTCACGGCGGTCTTCACCTCGGCGTTGCTGCCGTGGTATGTGGTGACCCCCGGGGTCTCAGCTTCTATACTCCCCATTACAATCCCGGTGAAGGTATCCCTCGTCCCGGAGCCGACCTCCCTCGCCACCACGTAGATCCTCTCGTCGGGACCACCCACTTCCATCCAGTTGGCGACCTCGCCGCTGTAGATGGCGGCCACCTCCTCCTGGGAGAGGTCGGTGACGCCAGCCTCGTAGATCGGCTGGCTCACCACGACGGCGATGGCGTCGTAGGCCACCAGAAACTCTTCAAAGCTGTCACCGTAGGTGGAGATCTCGTCGGGCTTCACCTGCCTTGAGGTCATAGCGATATCTGCGAGCCCCTCGGCGACGTTCTTGATCCCGACGCCGGACCCGCCGCCTGTGACGGAGACGTGGACCGCATTCTGGATTTTGTTGAACTCCTCGGCAGAGGCCTCCACCAGGGGCATCACCGTGGTGGACCCGGCGACGGTGACTGCGGCAGCATCCTTAGCGGCCGCGCCATCCTTCTCGTCGACGCACCCCGAAAAGGACAAGATCGATCCGATCGCCAAAAGGGCGATCAAAAGGGAAAGTAACGGTCTATTCATCAGGGACCACCCCTTACAGGTATCTGGTATAAAATTTATCACAATAGGATAAATAGATAGTGTTACCCCAAAATACCGCTAATGCCCTATTGATACTCTATATATCTTCCTTCGGCCTGATCCTGTCCAAGACCTCCTTCGGATCGTACCTGATGCGAATGACTCTGGACCTGCCCCGATGGCCCGGCCCGCTGAAGTCGGTATCTATCAGCCTTGCGGCGTCCAGCTTGTTCAAAATCTCGTGAAAGCGGGTGTAGCCCGAGCCTGTGGCATCTTTGAACTTCTCGTAAAGATCCCCGGCCTTGGAGGTCTCCATCTCTGCCACAAGGCCCAGAAGGAGGAGCTCGTCATCCCGGAGGGGCTTTAAGGCGCTCGCGAGGTGGACGAGCCTCGACCTCTCGCGGGCCCGGTCGACGTCCTCTTTCGATATCGTTCGGGACGCCCTCCTCTCGGCCTCCATCCCGGCTCTTTTGAGAAGGTCGATCCCGACCCTCAAATCCCCGGCCCTCTCGGTGAGGTCTGAGACCAGATCGATGATCTCCGCCGAGACGACGCCGGGATAAAAGCCGAGCTGGGCCCGGCGGTCGAGGATGTCCCTGATCTCCTCGATGGAGTAAAGGGGAAAGCTGACCTCTTCGGCCTGGAAGACCGACCCGACCCTCGGATCGAAGACGTAGTTTAAGGCCGGCTCGCTGAGGATGGCGATCACCCCGGCCCTGAAGCCGGGGAAGGTCTCGTGGGCCCGAAGGAGGGTGTAAAGGACCCGGTCCACCTCCCGCTCGGGAAAGAGGTAGTTGACGTCGTCGAGGGCCACCACGATGACCCGGTTCTCCTTCGCCATCGTCCTCGCGATCCGCTCAAGAACCCTCTTGAAGGAGACGCCGCTTGTGGGAGGCGAGTGGCCCAAAAGCTTGCTGTAGATCCGGAGGAATATGGCGTGTCTCGTGTGGTCCATCTGGCAGTTTACGTGGACGGGGACCACCTTCGATGAGTGGGCCTCGATCTCGCTGAAGAGCTTGAATACCGCCGTCGTCTTCCCGGTGCCGGGGGGGCCGAGGCAGAGGGCGCTGACGGGACGGCCCCCCGCAAAGGCGGGGCGAACGCAGAACTTGAGGGCCTCCATCTGAGACTCGCGGTGAGCGAAGTGCTCGGGCAGGTGGTCGAACTCCAGGACCTCCCGGTCCTTGAAGATCGTCTCGTCCCAGAGGAGCATCTCCCGTTTCATACCTCAAGCCTCCGACGGCCTACTGATATCTACAGACAAAATAGTAGTTGGCTCGGCGAGAAATAAATAAAGTTCCCTGCCCCGACCTCTGCGAAAAGTTCGGGCCCCCGAGCGACTATTCTACTCCGCCAAAATCCGATCGATCTCCCTCTTCAGAACGGAGCTTATGAGGGCGCCGTCGGCCTTTCCTCGGAGCTCCTTCATGGCAAGGCCCATCAGGGGGCCGAGGGCCGCCTCTCCCCTCTCTCTGACGAAGGCCTCCTTCTCGGCGACGATCCCGACCACCACGTCCTCGACGCCGCTCTGGTCTACGCCTCCGAGGCCCGCGGCCTCTGCGGCCTGGGCCGCCGATAGCTCAGGCCGCTTCGCCATCGTCTCCAGAAGCTGGGGGATCCCCTCTTTCGCCACCCCTCCCCCGGCGACGAGGGAGAGGGCGTCAAGATATCGGTCTTCGGTCAGGTTCGAGATCGGCACCCCCTCCCGAGCCAGCTCCCTTGGTATCATCTCAAGGGTTCTCACCACCAGGGCCGGTGGAAGGGAGAGGTTCCTTGCGGCGTCCTCAAAGAGCTGGTAGCTCGGCGACGAGGCGATCAGCCCCGCGAACTCTTTGTTCAACCCGTACTCCTCCGCAAACCGCGCCGCCCTCTCTTCGAAGAGCTCGGGCAGCTTCAGGGAATCGAGATAATCGGAAGTTACCACCACGGGAGGGACGTCCGTCTCCGGGTACATCCTGGCAGATCCTGGGAGCGGCCTCATGTACTCGCTCGTCCCCTCGGGGAGGGCCCGTCTCGTCTCCTCGGGAACCCCGATGAGGGCCTCCTTCGCCCTATCCAGGACCGCCTTCATGGCGGCCTCGGCCCGGTCCCGGGGCGCTGCCACCATCGCCACGCAGTCGTCCTTGCGGGCCTCAAGCTCAGACCTTACGGACGCCACCTCTTTCTGGGTGATGCCGTAGGCAGGTAGCTCGTCGGAGTGGAATATCCCGCCAACCCCCGCCCTCTTGGCCCGGTCGGAGATCTCCGAGCCGAGCCGCCGTCCCGGCTGGATCTCCTTACCCAAAAGGCCCGCAAAGCCTCCGAGCCTCACCGCCAGGACGACGCCCCCCTTCTTCAGGGCGGCCTTGATCACCTTCGACTCGGTGGCGGCGAAGAGGCCGGTGACGTCGGCCACCCGGTCGAAGACCTGCGCTTTCCGCCCGAGAAGCTCATCTCTGATCTCCAGGAGAAGATGCTGCCGATTAGCCTCGACCTCCACGATCGTCTCGATGAGGTTCAGGTCCTGAACGCCCTTTATCTCGACCCTGGCACCGTCCCGGATGGATATGTTGACGTCCTGACGGATCGTCCCAAGACCCCTCTTGACCCTCCCCGTCGAGCGGAGGATCATCCCGAGCCGCTGAGCCACCTCTCGGGCGTGCTGGGGAGATACGATGTCGGGAGAGGTGCAGATCTCGACGAGGGGTATCCCCAGCCGGTCGAGGGAGTAGACCACCTCGTCGCCCCGATCGTCGATGATCCGGGCCGCCTCCTCCTCAAGGCAGATCGTCTCCATCCCGACCTTGCCGCAGGAGGTCTCGATCGAGCCGTGAGAGGCGACGTAGGCGGTCCTCTGAAAGCCGGAGGTGTTGGAGCCGTCGATCACGATCTTTCTCATAGTGTGAACTTCGTCGGCGATCTGCATCGAAAGAAGCTTCGAGACGATGAGGGAGATCTCCAGGGCCTCGGGGTTCAGCTCGCTTGGGGGCTCCTCGTCCGCCTCCACGAGGCAGGTGGAATCGTAAGAGCAGTAGATGAACTTTCGGGAGACGAGAACCTCTTCCAGGGCGGCCCTGTCGATCTCGCCAAGCTCGCTTCTGGCCGGTCGCAGGCGCCTGAAGAACTGATGGTCCGACTCCTCCACGTCCCTGATCCTTGTGGGACAGCCGCAAAACAGCTTGGCGGCGGTATCAAGCTGCTGATGAATCTCGATACCGCATACCAGACCCAGGGAGGCGTAGTCTAAGCTTTCAGGCATAGAATGACGACCTTACCTCCAGGGTTAAATAATATCTGCCTCAGTCGGTGCCCGGCGCCCGGGGCGGCCTCACCCTCTTGACCGCTTCTCTGATGTCCTCGGCCTTCACCGTCTTTCTCTTGGCATGGTTCGCCCATTCGACGGCCTCCTCGGCCACCTCCATGCCGTAGCTCTCCAGAATTTCTGCCAGGGCGTCGCGCGCGCCTTCACTGACCCTTTTGGCCCCAGCCTCGCGAATGAGTCTGCTGACCGGTGCCACCGGAAGTATCGCCATTTAAGCTCCTCTCCTGCGATCATATTCGGCCCTTACAGTCAGAAAAAGGATCAAAACAGCTTCTTCTCCGACTAGAGGACCTAATAGACACCATGTTGTCCATCAGGTCTCTATATATAATTTTCGTAAACTCTCAGGCAATATTATACCTGAAAAACGAAGAAAAATCGATATATACACATATCGAGCCAAAAGTCCCCGAATGATTGTTTCTTTTATTCACGCGAAGATCCAGACCGGGAAAGGAGATCCAAAAAGATCAACTACAACCGAGCTCTTTGGCCAGACATACTTTCTTCGGGCAGGTGAAAATGAGAAAGGTTATTTAGCTTCTCGGCCCTTAACCCCATGGAGCTAAATATTGACTTGGGGTGGTGGAAGATGGAATATCAGATCACCAAGGCCGTCGTCTACGAGGGGCCCGAGGATACCTACGGCCCCTGTGGATGTGGCATGGACATGGCGATACTCCCGGTCCTTTTGCCGAAGATCTGGTTTGAGGACGAGTTTCCGATGGCGGCTGAAGACCACGAGTTCTGCAGGGGTCTGGACTGCAGACGGATCATCGGTCTCAGCTGCAACAACATCTTCGAGCACGAGATGGAGGGGGTAACTTACCTCGCCAACTTCTCGTGCTGCAGGGATTGCGCCGAAAGGGCCGTCGATGAGGGATACGCCGTCCGGGCTGAGAAGGGCTACCCGATGGTGTTGAGGTGAATCGCCGTCGGTGAACGATGGAAAAGAACGAGGGACGAAGAACGGGAGGATAATCCTTGAAGTATGTCGTTTACACCACCACCGAGTGTCCGAGGTGCGAGCAGGTTAAGAAAGTCCTGAAGGGCTGGGGGGTCGAGTTCGAGACGGTGGACATGGCCAGCGCCGAGGCCCTCACAGAGCTCCGGGTCAATGGGGTATTCACCCTCAGCGCCCCGGTCCTCATGGCCGGGGACGACTTTTACACCGTGGAGGAGCTCTTCGAGGGCGATGTGATCAGAGATCTCGATGCGATGGGGCTTCGTGGGTAGGCCCGCCGCCTCGGGACAAAACCATCATCGAGATCGCCCTGCGATATTTTTCTCTTAGTTTCAATCCCGCTTCTGGCTCAGAACTCCATGCCGCGAACCCTTTTTATGTCGAATATCGCGGTCTTGGCGACGTGCATCACCGCGAAGGTTCCGGCTTGGATGGGGTCTGTCACCACCAGGTCTGCGTAGTAGGGGACCGATCCCGCCATCTTGAGGGCGATCACCGGGATCCCCTCCTCTTGAAGCCTCTGGACCTCTTCAGAGATTCTGCCGCCCATGAGGGCTCCCGCCAGGATCAGAACCGAGGCCCGATGGAGCCGGCCCACGGCGTTGACGGCGTCGGCTATGGGGTCCTCCCCCACCAGGGGGATGGTGTCGATGCTGATCCTCTCGCCCCGGAGGTTGTGCCGGTCGGCCTCGTTGACCGCCCCCACCGCCACCTGGGCGACCTGGGCCCCGCCTCCGATTATGATCACCCTGGAGCCGTAGATCTTCTCGAAGGACTGGTGGACGGATACCTCCAGGACTGCGGGGAGGTCCTCGAGCTTCTCCACCATCTCTTCGGCAAGCTGGTCGATCTCCATGTAGACGGTGGCATTGCCTATATTCACCCCCCGCTCCAGGACGAACTGCTGGGTGTACTCGATGTTGCCGCCGAGGCTCGCCACCACCCCGGCTATGTCCCGCAAGACCCCAGGCCTGTTCTCGCATATTACGTTAATTGCTGTGCTCATGATCACCTCAGAGACGGAAGGCCCGTCGGGGCCTGTCATCGTATACCTTTACTCAACTGGTAAACTTTAATATGACGAGTGAGTACTCGTCATCTGATGGAGTTTTGTCCCGATTGTAAAAGCATAATGGTGCCTTCGGAGGGAATGCTGGTCTGCAGAAGGTGCGGCAAGAAAATAGAGATGAAGAAGAGCAACACCATCGTCAGCAAGACCGAGCAGAAAGAGCGCATCATGACGGTCATCGAGGATTCCGAGGCGGCGGGGCTTCCCACCACCAAGTACAAGTGTCCTGAGTGCGGGAACGATACCGCTTACTGGTGGCTGCGGCAGCTGCGGTCCGCAGACGAGAGCGAAGTCCGCTTCTTCAGATGCACAAAATGCAATTTCACCTGGAGAGAGTACGACTGATGGGATAATCTATATTTAAGATAAAATTGATCTCTCGATGAGGGGGCTACGAGGATGTTCAAGGCAGTGATAAGCGCAGAAACCCTGCGGGATGCTGTGGAGGCGGTATCGTCTCTAGTCGACGAGGTGAAGTTCACCCTGTCAGAGAACGGCGTTGAGCTGAAGGCTGTGGACCCCGCCAACGTGGCCATGGTCTCCTTCCGGCTCAACTCCGAGGCCTTCGAGTACTTCAAGGCGACTTCCGGCGAGATCGGCGTCGACCTGGTGAGGCTCAGCGACGTTCTGTCCATGGCCGACCGGGGTGAGAACGTCACTCTCGAGCTGGACGAGGAGAACCACAAGCTGAAGATAGGGGTTAACTCCCTCTCCTACACCCTCAGCCTCATCGACCCCAGCGCCATAAGAAAAGAGCCCCGGGTGCCTGAGCTGGACCTACCCGCCCACGTCATCCTTCCAGGCGCGCAGCTCCGAAAGGCGATCAGGGCCGCCGAGAAGGTGTCTGACCACGTCGTCCTCGGCGTCACCGACGATCCCGAAGACCAGTTCTACATGGAGGCGAAAGGCGACATCGACTCCCTCAAGCTGAAGATGCCCGGAGCAGAGCTTCTCGGCCTCAAGCCCGGAAAGGCGAGATCTCTCTTCTCGTTGGACTACTTATCGGACATGAGCAAGGCTATCGGGAAGGCCCAGGAAGTGAAGCTAGAGCTTGGCGTCGACTACCCCCTGAGAATCAGCTTCAAGCTCGGCCAGGGCGTCGAGATCAACTACCTCCTCGCCCCGAGAATCGAACAGGAATGAGCCTCTCCGACTACCCCTTCTCCCGGGAGGCCGCCGCGAGGGTGAAGGAGACCGGCTACTCCCTGGAGGGCCTCCTGGACGATCCAAACCCGCAGCCTCGGCTCTCCCGCCTCGTGAGGAGGAGGGCTCTAGACCGCGTTCTTGGCGCGGTGAGGGGAGAGATCTCCGACGAGAGAGCCCACCCCCTGGCTGAACTCTTATCCTACCCCCTGGCGAGGGTGATGGTATCCTGCATCAACGACGACCTCCTCGCGAGGAGGTACGCCCTCGCCGAGGCGAAGCTCGCAGGCAAAAAGATGGTCAGGGAGGATCAGGCCGATCTCCTTCTGCTCGCCCGCGACCTGGACGTATTTCCCCAGTCAGATCAGGCAGGCCTTCGCGTCCACTTCTCCGACTACCTCAAAGCCGCCGCGAAGATGAAAAGCCCCGGCTGGAAGCTGGTCAACCGCTCTCTCGAGGCTGGATGGGTCGCCGTCACCGGCCAGGAGCTGGCCCGGCTTCTGGAGGAGAGGGCGAGAGAGAGGGTCGGGCGGGGCATTCCTCTTCCCGTCCCCGAGGCGATATGCGAGAGGCTCCGCGAGGAGCTGGGCCAAATCGAGGAGGAGCTCTCGGCGAAGAGGGCCGAGGAGAAGGTCGACCTCGGCGAGGTGACCGAGGACGCCTTCCCCCCCTGTATACGGGAGATGCTTGGTCAGGTGGCGAAGGGAACAAACCTCGCCCACACCGCGCGGTTCGCCCTCACAACCTTCCTTTTGGCCGTGGGGATGACCGTCGACGAGGTCGTCGGGGTCTTCAACACCAGCCCCGACTTCGACGAGGAAAGGACCCGCTACCAGGTGGAGCACATCTCGGGACGGGGCGGAACCGCCTACAGGCCTCCATCCTGCGCCACCATGGCCACCTACGGGAACTGCCCCGGCGAGGACAGGCTCTGTCGGTGGGTCAGCCACCCCTTAAGCTACTACGAGAGGAAGGTGAAGAGGGGCGGAAGCGGATGAGGCCGTCGTCTCTGGAGTACAGGCTGATGAAACGGGGCGAGGAGGCTCTGGCCTGCGACCTCGCCCTTCGGGTTTTCGAGGAGTTTGTCGCGCCTCAGTTTTCCAAGGAGGGCGTCCAGGAATTTCGTAACCATGCAGATCCTCACCTATTTCTGCGTCGGTCGCAGTGGAACCATTTCATCCTGATCGCCACGACCGCGCAAAAAGAGATCGTCGGGATGATCGAGATGAGAGGCTACAGCCACGTCGCTCTATTCTTCGTTGACGCCGAGTTTCAACGCAAGGGCATCGGAGGCGAGCTTTTGCGCCGAGCCCTTGCGATCTGCCGGAGAAGAAATCCCGAAATCGCGACGGTCACCGTCAACTCGGCGCCCAACGCCGTCGAGATCTACGAGAGGCTCGGATTTCGACGGGCTGGACCCGAAAGGTGCGAGGATCATATTCGGTCAGTGCCGATGGTCTTCGATCTTTTCCAGCCTGAAACTCAGTTGCCGGTCACCGGCAGGGTGAAGCAGAAGGTGCTCCCTTCCCCCTCCACCGACTCGACCCAAATTCGACCGCCGTGAACCTCAATGATCCTCTTGACGATGGCGAGCCCTGCGCCGGTCCCCTCGCTCTCCGGGTCGGCTTTGTAGAATAGCTCGAAGACCTTCTCCTGCTGGCCCGGATCGATCCCGATCCCGTTGTCCCGAACGAAGAAGACCGCCTCTTCGCCGTCTTTTCGCCACCCCACCTCCACCCGGGGGCGGGGCCGGTCGGCCGAGTACCTTATGCCGTTCTCGACCAGGTTAACGAGCGCCTCTCCGATCCTCAGCCGGTCGACGTGGACCGATGGCCATTCTTCGGCGACGGAGATCTCGACCTCCTTCGCCCTCGCCATCTCTTGAGTCGAGGCGAGGGCGTCGCTGACGATCTCTCCGAAGGGGATGTTCTCCGGAGGGTTTGCGACCCGGCCGATCCGCGAGAGCCGGAGGGTGTCCCTCAGAAGGTAGTCCATCTTCCCGACGGCTCCGGAGATCATCTCGATGTCGGCCTCGATCCTCTCTTCATCCCGATCTCTTAAGTCTTCTTTCAGAAAGCCGAGAAATCCCTGGATGGTGACGAGAGGTGACCGGAGGTCGTGGGAGACGGTGTAGGCGAACCTCTCCATCTCGGCGTTCTTCGCCTCCAGTTCTCTCGTCCTCTCAGCGACCCTCGCCTCCAGCTCGTCGTGAGCCCTTTGGAGCATCTCCCCCGCCCGCTTCCGCTCGGTGACGTCCCGGATCGACTCGATGGCTCCAGCGATCCGCCCCTCATCGTCGAAGAGGGGGGACGCCGTCCCCCAGAGGTAGGCGCCCCTCCCGCCGTAGAGGGTGGGGACGAAGACCTCCCCGAAGATGCCATTTGCCCTTTTTGTGATGTGATCGTAATGTGAAGCCGTATCCACATCCTCTGAAAAGATCAGATCGATGAGTATCGGCCTCTTATACCCGTAGAAGGGCTCTGCATAGGCGTGATCTCCCTTCCCGATGATCTCCTTTTTTCGAACGCCCGTCATCACCTCGATAGCTCGGTTCCAGGCGATGACTTTCCTCTCTTGGTCGATGACGAAGGTGGCGTCCGGAAGAAAGTCGATTATATCCTGGAGCTTTTTATGGGCACGGCGCAGTTCGTCATCCATCCTTTTCTGCTCGGTGATGTCCTGGCCCACCGACTGGAACTCGAGGAGCTGTCCCGACTCGTCGAAGATCGCCCGGTCGGTCCACCGCTGCCAACGAACCTCGCCGCTGGGGAGGATCGCTCTATGGGAATAGCTGACAAGAGGATTTTTCCGGGAGAGGGACGAGAACTTCTGGTGGACCATCTCCTGATCCTCCTCTGGGATCAGGGGCATGAAGGTCTTCCCCAAGAGCTCCTCGGGGGTCTTGCCGAAGTAGCGGCAGTAGGCGTCGTTCGCGAAGGTGAGGGTCCCGTCGGGCCGGAAACGGCAGATGAGGTCGGTCTGATCCTCGATGATGGTCCGATAGAACCTCTCGCTCGCCTTCAGCGCCTCCTCCATCTCTCTCCTCTCGGAGATGTCCACGATGATACCCCTGAGCCCCAAGGAGTGACCGTCCCGGATTATGGGAGCGGAATAAATCAGGCCCGGGAAGGTGGAGCCGTCCTTTCTCTTCATCAGGAACTCATGTTCCGGATAGGCTTCGCTCAAGGCGAGCCCGAAGGCCTCTTCCAGGTCATCTGGATCGTCAGCCGCGGCGGCGTCAAAGATGGTCAGGCCTCGCCTGAGGTCTTCGGGAGAGTATCCGAAGACCTCCAGGCCTTTCTTGTTTGAGAAGGTGACCCGGCCCTCCAGATCGAGCTCGAAGGCGGTTAGGGGCAGCAAGTCCGCCAGCTCGTGATATTGGCTCTCGCTATTTTTCAGCGCGGCCTCCGTCCGTTTTCGGGCGGTAACGTCGTAGAGGACCCCCTCGACTTTGACGGGAGCACCAGGACCTTCGCAGGTGGTCTGAACCAGCTCGTGGACCCAGGCGATCTCGCCATCCTTCCGAACTATGCGAAACTCATTTTCCGAGATGTGCGCGGAAGCGGATCTGGCCTTTTCTACCTCTAGTCTCAGCCTGGAGAAGTCGTCGGGATGAATTATCTGGTCCCATCTCGGGTTGGAAGAAGATATCTCCTCTTTGGTGTAGCCGGAGATCTCCTCGACATCTCCGAGAAGCGATGTTGGAACAAAATCGAAGGAATCCAAGGAGCTGGTAAAAGCCATTCCTGGAAGGCTATGAAGGAGGGCGCAGTAGCGCTCATCCAGGTACCGGTGGATAGACCGTTCCCTTCTTCTGTCCACCGCCGTCCGGATCCGATGGGCGAGGTCCGATAAAATGATGTTGCCGTCTCTTCCCTTAAAACAGTATTCAGCCCCAGCTTTCAGGGCCTCGACGATGGCCGCCTCATCTCCGCCGTCGATGAGAAGGATGAAGGGGATCTCCGGATCTCGGGCGCGAACCGCCTTCAGAAGGGCGATGCCGTCCATCGAACGGTCGGCGACGACGACGTCGTAAAAGGAGGTGTCCAGCTTCTCGGTCGCCTCCGTCGCTGACCCGGCCGTCTCTACGACCATTCCGTCGAACTTTGAGATATCGAGTCCCTGCCCTACGAAAAGAACTCGGATGGCATCCACATCCTGCAGTGGGCTTTTTTGATGAAATTTCGACCTGATGACTCCCCCAGACTGGTTTTGTGCCCTACTCATCGCCCTCCTGTGCAGCACCATCCTCGGAAGGAGATTTTGATTTAGCATATCAGGATTACTTTCATACTTAAATACCCAATATGGAGTCGGGTGGTTGGCCTTGTTCTCGACCAATCACAGCAGAAAACTGGTTTTTGGGGAAAAGAGACTCAAGACTCCAACGATCTCGTCAAATTTTGGTCAGGGTCGGAAACTCGTATTCTAGCACCATAATCATCTCTTCGTTCCCGCCGGGAACCTCTTCCAAGCTGAGAGCACAGTATCGGGCCCTCATCCAGTTCGGTCTCGAAGGGCAGGGGACTCTCGGTCTTGTGGAAATTCGTTTCCGGCCGCCTGCCGGACTCAAAAGCCCTGACCCGCCCTGCCGACGAATGTTGGACGTGGCTTACACCACCTGATACTTGATTAAAAACACTATGGGTTACTCAGTGCATATTTTACTGCTGCCTCTACGTGTATGGTCATAGTGTCAAAAACCGGTACAGTTACATCCTCCTGTTTGATCAACAATGGGATCTCGGTGCATCCCAATATGACACCATCTGCACCTTCTTCATCTATAAGACGATTTATGATCTGAATGTACCCCACTCTTGATTCGTTGTAGAACTTTCCAGCACATAACTCATCAAAGATCACTGAATTGATATAATCCATTTCGGTTTCATTGGGAGTAATAACATTGAGTCCATATTTCTTTTCCAGTCGGTCTCGATAAAAGTCGTTCTCCATTGTGTATTTTGTGCCCAACAATGCGACATTTTTTATTCCGCGGTCCCTTACTCTCTCGCCTGTTGAATCGGCGATATGTAGAACTGGGATTTGCACATTTGCTTGGATGTCATCAGCAAGTGAGTTGAACGTATTTGATGCGATAATTATAAAATCTGCACCACCTCGTTCGAGCCTTTGGGCGGCATCGATCATCGTTTCCGTCAAGGCGACCCAGTCGCCCATTCCTGCCAGTCGCTCCTCATCAGAGACTTCACCAAATTCAACAGAATACATCAGAACCTTTGCAGAATGTAACCCCCCCAACTCTTTGCTGACCATCTCGTTCATCAAACGATAATATTCGATCGATGAGACCCAACTTACCCCACCGATGACGCCGATAGTCTTCATTTGTACTTCGTTTGAACTGACCGTGCTCGCATTTGAGGAGTTTTGATCAGTGGCTTCATCCGCGTTTGCGTCAGCCGCGACCGGACGGATCTCCCCTGCAGAAGCTGAAAAATTATCTGCGCTGACAGCTCCAGCAAATACCGCAAAAAATATTGAGATGATAACAAACACCGATAGCCATGTATATTTCATCAATATCACCTTATTTAATCTCTAGTAACACCATCCAGCCAATCCCTAATGAATGAGACGCGATTCCATCCAAATCATGGTCAAATCAAATATTTATGGATTTCCTATGACCTCTGATCAGTTGCGGATACTTACACTCCGGCCCACTCCCGCGGCTCGCACCGGGGTACGTTGCCGGTTGACTATCTCTCCAGCAGGGAGAAGTCGGATCAGAAGGTCGCCATCCATCCGGGAATTCTCTCGTCCCAGAGAGTGGCTGGACAACCTGGATCTATGGTCACAGATAAAAGGGGCACCACCCCTCAAATAGGGCTGAGACGAAACCCTTAATCTCCCAGGGCCTCCAGGAAGGCGCGGACCGCGTCCCGATTCTTCTTTTCTGAAGGGACGAGAAAGATGATCTCGTCTTCGGCCACCTTCCTCGTGGCGAGATCTGCCTCCTCTGCCACATCCCGGACGGCGAAGCCGAGGTCGGCGCGGCCGGCCTTCACAGAGGCAGCGACGGCGGCGTGGGATCGGGCAAGGCCGACAAACCCGACCGACGAGCAGCCCGACTCCTCCAGAACCCTCCTCCATATCCTGTTCATCTCCGAGTCCCTGGTCCAGCCCAGGACCCGTCTCTCCTCGATCCCCACGAGGTCGAGAAGTTCGGGATCTTTTGCCATGATCACCAGATCGCGGGCGTATCCGCCGACGGGCTCAAGCCCCGTCTCGTCCCAGACCGGATCGAGTCCCTCCGACCGGGAGACGATGGCGAGATCAGCGACCCCGTCCATCGCGGAGATGGCCCCCCGCCTGCTCCCGGTGGCGACGACCCTGATCTCGAAGGGGAGGGCCCCGGCGAGGGCCTCAAGCCTCGGGCAGTCCTCGCCCTCCAGGAGGAGGGCGGGCTCCTGAACAGAGCCGAAGAGCTGGACCTCCACCTCATCGCCCCGGTCCAAAAGCTCGACCCTGTCGGGGATATCGACGACGCCGTCGGCCAGGGCGAGGGTGGTGATGGAGCCGCTCCCCTTGTCGACGGGATAGACCCAGCCACCGACGACCGCAACCGTCAGCATCTGTCTCCTGCCCTCGGACCGGACCGGCCTTGCGAGCCGCCTCCGGACCACCGGCGCCAGGTGCTCAGTCCCCACCGCCTTTCTGATGACTGGCGCCGCCAGCTGGCCGAAGACGGTGAGGGCGCTCGTTGGGTATCCCGGAAGGCCGATGAAGGGCTTATCTCCGATAAAACCAAATAGTGTCGGCTTTCCCGGCTTGAGGTTGATCCCATGAAACGAGATCTCCCCCAGCTCCTCGACGACCCTGTAGACCATGTCCCCGATCCCGGCGGAGGTGGACCCGCTGACTATGACGAGGTCGGCCTCTTCTGCCATGGCAACAAGCCCCTCGGCCATCGAGTCGTGGTCGTCGGGGAGGATCCCACAGACTATTGGTGTGCCGCCGCACTCCTCCACGGCCGCAGCGATCGAGCGCGAGTTTATGTCATAGATCTGGCCTGGGGCCAAACTCGCGCCAGGAGAGACCAGCTCGTCTCCCGATGAGGCGACGGCCACCCGGAGGGATCGGACCCGCACCTCCGTTCGGCCCACCGCCGCCAATAGGCCGATCTCCCGGGCCGAGAGCTTTCTTCCAGGAAGGAGGATCGTCTCACCGAAGGCGACGTCTCCCCCGGCCCGGTGGGTGTTCTCCCCGAAGTGGACCGCCCGCCTTATGAGGAGGGATTCTCCTTCGACCTCGGCGTGCTCCACCATGGCGACGGCGTCGGCGCCCTCGGGCATCATCGAGCCGGTGGAGACCTCGGCGGCCTCGCCCTCGCCCACGACCAGCTCCGGCCTCTTTCCCATGGGGACGGCGCCGATGAGATCGAAGGCGACGGGTCGGTCCTCCCTCGCCTCCAGGGTCTCGGCGGACCGGAGGGCGTAGCCGTCCATGGCGGCCCGGTCGAAGCCCGGAACGTCGATGGGGGATACCACCCTCTCGTCCAGGACACGGCCGAAGGCCTTCTCCAGGGGAACGATCTCTTGACCCGCTCTCGGAGCGGCGGCGAGGACGATCTTTTTCGCCTCGTCGAGGGAGATGAGGGTGTGAAACTCCTTCTGCATGGTCATCGGTCTTCTGATGGACGATATAAAATTTGGCCAGGCTTCAAATTCTCGCCACCCTCCGCCTCAGAAGATGGTCTGCGAGAACGAGTGCCACCATCGCCTCCGCCACGGGGACGATCCTCGGCGGGATCGATGGGTCGTGTCTTCCTTTGATCTCGATCACCGCCGCCTCGCCCGTCGAGAGGTCCACCGTCCTCTGGGGCATGGATATGGATGGGGTGGGCTTCACCGAGATCCGACAAACGATCGGCGCCCCCGTCGATATGCCGCCCAAAATTCCGCCGGCGTTGTTCGTCTCGAAGATCAGCCCCTCCGTCCCCGGAAGGATGGGGTCGTTCATCTCGCTTCCTTTCATCCGAGCCGCCCCGACCCCCGCCCCGATCTCCACGGCCTTGACCGCCCCGATCCCCATGAGGGCACAAGCGAGGTCGGCGTCGAGCTTGTCGAATACGGGTTCCCCAAGCCCGGCGGGAACGCCGATAGCGGCGATCTCGGCGACGCCGCCGAGGCTGTCGCCGGCCGATCGGGCCATTTTGAGAGCCCGCACCATCTCCTCTGCTGCACCCTGGTCAGGGCAGCGGACGGGGTTTTTCTCGGCCTCGTCTCTGAGGCGGGACAAGTCCGCGCCTTCGGAGATGTCGGCCCGAACGCCACCAAGCTCGCGGACGTAGCCCGCCACCTCGATCCCGCTCTCGGTGAGGAGCTTCTTTGCCACGGCGCCGCCCGCGACCCTGCCGACGGTCTCCCTCCCCGAGGACCTTCCCCCGCCCCGGTGGTCCCGGACGCCGTACCGGGCGGCGTAGCCCAGGTCGGCGTGGCCTGGCCTTGGCCTGTCCCGCAAGGCGTCGTAGGCGCTCGACTTTGCGTCCCTGTTCCAGACGAGCATCGAGATCGGCGTTCCAGTCGTCTTCCCCTCAAAGAGGCCGCTCAGGATCTCGACCCGATCCTCCTCCGTCCTCTGAGTCGAGACGGAGCTTTGGCCCGGTCGCCTCCGGTCCAGCTCTTGCTGAACATCTTTTTCGGAGAGGGCGAGGCCTGAGGGGCAGCCGTCGACGACGACCCCGACCCCCCGGCCGTGGCTCTCGCCCCAGGTGGTGATCCTGAAGATGGTGCCGAAAGAGTTCCCTGCCATGATCAAACCCTTAAACCCGAACGGATATCACTTTTTGGTCTCGAAGAATGCATCGAATGGGTCCTTTTCGTCTCGGAGCCGGTCTTGAAGGGGCCCTTTGATTCCACCCTCCAAAAGGCTTTTACAGACCGGTTTTGATGAAATGGCGATATAATGAGCTACCTCGAAGATCTGAGAGAGAAAGGAAGAGATGCGAACCCCTTCTTCAAGCTGATGGAGATCGAGGTCGCCACCTTCGGCGATGGGAAGGCCGAGCTTCAGATGGTGGTGAGGCCCGATATACTGAACGGGGCGGGATGGATGCAAGGCGGGATCTACACCGCCCTCGCCGACGAGGCGATGGCCCTCGCCCTCTTCACCGCCCTCGACGAGAGCGATATGATCGCGACGATCTCGGAGACGACCTCCTTCTTCCGAGGGGTGCGGGAGGGGAGAATCGTCGCCGAAGGCAGGGTCACAAGGATCGGACGGCAGGTCGCCTTCGCAGAAGGCTGGGTTGTGGCGGAAGGGGCCGACGGTCCGGTCCTATCTCAGACCTCGGCCTCCTTTTCGATAATTCGCGAAAAATGATTTTTCAGGGCCTTACGGCCTCGGCGACGAGCCCCGCGACCGTCACGGTGCTGACCGCCTTCTCCAGGGTGTCGGTCGCGATGATCGACTCGACCCCGGCTCTGCACAGTTTCAGGACGGCGCTCCCCGTCAGGACGGGATGGACCGACCCGAGGTAGACCCGCTTTGCTCCATTCGATTTGAGGATCGATATCGCCTGGGCCATCGTCCCACCGGTGGCGATCATGTCGTCGAGGATCACGACGTCCCTTCCTGATGCATCGATCTCCTTTGGGGCCATGGAGACCTCGGTCCCGCTGTGCCTCGTCTTCTCCAGATAGTCATAATCGATCCCGAGTCGGGTCGCCGCCACTTTTGCCATCCGGACCGCACCCTTGTCAGGGGATATGATCACCGGATCGTCGAGGCCCATCCGCCCGATCTCGTCGGCCAGGAGAGGCGCGGCGTCCAGGTCGGTGGCCTCGTGGCTGAAGTTTTTGAGGACGGACCGGTCGTGGATGTTGACGGTGAATACCCTCGACCCCTCCGCGAGGAAGGCGTCGATGGCGACGGCCATCGCCCTCGCGGAGAGGGGCTCGCCCGGCTTGAACTGCTTGTCCTGGCGGGCGTACCCGAAGTAGGGGACGACGAGGTCGATCCTCCTTCCCCGGAATACGTCCAGAAGCTGGAGGAGCTGGATTATGTCCCGGTCCGAGGGCGTGCTCTGGACGACGACGATCCGGTCGTCGAGGTCGGAGCATACTTGGGTGTAGGCCTCGCCATCCGGAAACCTGCTGTACTCGCACAACGCCAAATCTTCTTTGAGAACTGCTGCAACCCTGCCCCCCAGAAGCTGGGAGGATGGCCCACCGATGATCATCAACAACCGCCTCGATAATTATAACGTAAGATTCATCAACCGACTTCGATATACTCGCCTTCGAAAGTTCTGCCCTCAGCTCCCGACGACCTTCATCTCCACTCCGACCGTGGGAACTATGGCAGACCCCACCATCCGCGTGTCGGTCCCCGCTTTGATCGATTTCAGGAGTTCGAAGACGTTTCCCGCCAGCATCAGGGAGCGGATCGGCTTCACTGCCTCGCCGTCCTCGACCAGGAAGACGTTTCTTGCCTCCACCGAAAAGTCGCCGGAGACGGGGTTTGCGGTGTGAGCCCCGATGACGCCGGTCACAAGATATCCCCTCTCCGTCTCCGCCAGGACGTTCGAGGGGTCCTTCGAGGACGCGATCAGGTTCGTCGTCCCGATCCTCGGGATCCCGGCGTAGCCCGGTCGGTCTGCGTTCCCTGTGCTCTTGGTCGCTAGGATCTCTTTTCCCGCGGTATAAGAATCGTAGAGGAAACCCCTCAGAACGCCGTCTTCAACGAGGGGCGTCTTCTGGGAGGCGACCCCCTCGCCGTCGAAGCTGGAGGTGGCCATCCCGCTCTGGAGGAGGCCGTCGTCAGTTATGCTGAAGCTCTCCACGGCCACCGTCTCCCCGATCCTACCCGCAAGAGACGACCGTCCCTTCTGGACGTTGTCCCCGAAGGTCGAGGGGACGAAGGCGTTTTCGAGGATGTCGGCGAAGGCGATAGGACCCAAAAGGACCGAGGCCCGCCCGCTCTCGCCCCGGACGCCGCCGACGGACCGGATCGCGAGGCTGGCCGCCGACCGCCCCACGTCTCCGAGGTCGGATGTGGCCTTCCTGGAGTTGGCAAAATCGTAACCTGTAACCACATTGCTGTCATCGCCCCTCGCCAACGTCTCGATATGGGCGACGAAGATCGTACCCCTCTCCTCAAGCTCGACGCCGCTTGTGTTGATCAGAAGCTCCGAGCCGGCGACGGCTGATACGCCTCCCGAGACCGGCTCGGCGCCCGAGACAGTGCCCGCCCCCGCGATGAGGGTCGCCGCCAGGTCGAGGCAATCTTCGGGCCCCATCTCGTCGATGGCAGGATCATAGACCCCCTCGGGCCGGCCCGGCTTTCCGGATGATGGCAGCGACCGCCACTTCTCGTCGGACCCCCGGGCCCGGGCGGCCCTGACGGCGCTCTCGGCCACCAGTTCGAGCTTCGTGAGGTCGCTGGTGCTGGAAAATCCGACAGCCCCTCTGACGACGGCCCGGAGGCCCAATCCCCGGTCGCGGCTCACGCTCGCCATCTCTACCTGATCTTTTCGGAGGTCGACGTCGACGGACTTCGCCACCGACCCGAAGACCTCGGCCTCCTCGGCCCCGGCCCTCTCGGCCAAGGCGAGGAGAAGACGCGCCCTCTCGAAGAGCTCTTCAATCATGACGAACTCATCCGATGTAGCGGAGGTCTTCTTCGCCGCTCGTCTCGAAGGGCATCTGGGCCTTCTCCATCTCCTGGAGCTTGCCCACGATCCGCTCCATCTCCTTTGCCCGGTCCTCCAGGGCCTGCATGTCCACCTCGATGTTCAGGGCCTTGGACAAAATCCGGAGGACCTCCTGGGCGCTCTTCGGGTCGACGAGGTAACCGCTGGTGGTGCCCATCAGACAGACGGCGTCGATATCCCTGAGCCTCGATAGGCCCACCAACAGGCCGCTGACGCCGACGATCCCCCCGCCCGGCTCGTTCTCCTGGAATACGACGCCGTACCCTTTCATCTCCTCGACTAGATCGAGGCTGTTGGCGGCCCCCAGGACCTGGGGCTTGTCGACGAACTGGCCGGTGCCGTAGCCGCCCAGGGTGTAGATCCTTTTGACCCCGAACTCCTCACATATGTCGAGGAAGGCGCCCGAGAGCTCATAGTGGCCTTCGTTGGTGGCGCTCTGGTAGTCGCCCACCAGGAGGAGCAGGTCTCGATCCTCGCCATGGTAGGCGTAGATCTCGTTTCGGACCTGCTTCACCGTCCCGTCGTCCAAGACGATCACCTGAGGGGGGAGGTGAGGCGAGTAGATCTCGATTATCTTCTCGGCCTCCAGCTCCTCGATGAGGTGCTCGGCCACAAGCTTTCCAACGTGACCTACGCCCGGCAGGCCTTCAACAAGAATCGGGTTTATGAGATCGAGATCCTTAATCCTGCGAACAAAAGTTTCTCTCATTCAGCCTCCTGGCGGAGCGCCCGCCGGTACCTGCCATACCGGTCCTCGGGTGAGAACCGGGCGGGCTTCGTCTGGCTGGTCGCGGCGCCACAGATGGGGCAGTTCTCCTTCAAGGTGTACAGGTCACAAATCCTGCACTTCTTTATCTTAGATCTCATGCCTGCCTGTGGAAGGTTCCTTCGCCGCCCTGCTTCTCGATGAACTTTATCGCGGCCTGGGCCGCCTTCCGCAGCTCCGCCTCGGCCAGCTTGTAGTCGGGGGCGGTGACGTGAATTCTGTAGCGGGGCGCTCCGACGTACCTCACGTCCAGGGCGATCTCTTCCTCCTTGGACTTGGCGGCCTTCTTGAGAGCCTTCTTGATCTGCTCCACCCCGTCGGAGGCGGGACTCGTGAGGTCGACGTAGCCGGTGATCTCGACGTAGGGGATCTTGACGTTCTCCTGAGAGATGGTGAGAACCTTGCTCGCGTCCTCGGGGCTGAGCCCCACCTCGGTGAGGGCGTCGATCCCGCTGACGGCCGCATCTTCCAGGGCCATGTAGAGGCTCTCGTACCCTTTGACGAGGCTGGCTGTCACCTCGGCCAGGTGCTCCTCATCACCCTCGTAGGCCATCTGGAGCCACTTCCACGCCTTCTGGTCGGCCTTCCAGGCCTGGATCTTATCCCTTCTCTGGTGCTCGTTGACGTCCTTCAGAGATAGGTCGATGTGGTGTCTGGACGGATCGACGTTGAGCACCTTGCAGACGATCTTCTGGCCTTCGCGAACGTGATCCCGGATGTACTTTATCCAGCCGCTGGCCACCTCAGATATGTGGATCAGCCCTCTCTTATTCGTGTACTCGTCCAGGATGACGAAGGCTCCGAAGTCCACCACCTGGTCCACAGTGCAGACCACAAGCTCCCCTGGTTCAGGCCAACCCTCACGTTGCATATCGATCACTCTAGCACTTCTAAGATCTGAGTCTTGACCTGGGCCTTTCCGCCCTTGGGATCGGCCAGAGTCCTTCCGCAGACCAGGCACTTGACCACCGTGGCGGCGTTGCCGAAGATCACCTGCTCGTTCTCGCAGTCGTTGCACTTGACTTTTAGAAATTTAGACAGAATTAACCCTCCACCAGATCGAACTTTGAAACCTTGAAGCCCTTGCGGTTGTGGGCTTTCTTGCACTCGCTGCACCGGTACCTGATGTTCACTCTCTTGGTGGGCTTGTCGCCACCCGGAACCTTCGAGAACTTCCCAGAGTTCCCTATCCCCTGGGCCCGGTGCTTCTGTCTGTCTATGTGGGCCATCGTCGTGGCCCGTCCCCTTCGCACCCTCTCCACCACGTGGGTGGTGTGCTTTTTGCAGAAAGGACAATGAGCTTTAAACTCCTTTGGCATCTTCATGGGATCACACCTGCCTACATTCGCGAGCTAAATTTTTGTTGCATAAGTTCTTGGCGTGTAAAGCCGGAAGCATCACCAGATCTCCCCGTTGTAGGGTGTAACGCCTCCCATCAACGCCCGCGAACGTTGGAACGCTCTCCATCATGATCACAAGGGCGTATTCCTGGTCCATACCCTTCTTGGGCGTTAAAGCCCTTTCGGTGGTCGCGCGCTCGACCCGGTTAACCCGGGCGAGGATCGCCTCCCTCCCCTCGGTGAGGGCGGCCAAAGTTTGGCGGTATATCTTCTCCTCCTCAGGGGTCATCCCCTTGATGGCCACGTCCCGAGAGGCGGAGCCCGCGCGCTGGACCTTCCTCGTGATCTTCTTGATCCGGAGATCGATGAGCCGCCCGATGCTCCCCCGGGCCGCCTTCAATTCGTCCTCGACGATCTGGGCCTCGACGGAGTAGGGGTCTTTCACATCTTTCCGATCTCGCTCAAGCTCAGCCAGGTACTCGCCCACCTTCTGGTAGAAGCCGGGCTCCAGGGGCAAAAGCTCCGCTGCCTTTCGCTCTTTTCGCAGGAGGTTTACGAGGTCCAGATCGCTCATCTTCGCCCACCGATTTGCGTCCCAGGTCGAGAAGGGTATTAGGTCATCTCATCAGTCTAAAGCTTTGCCCAGCTCCGCCACCTTCCGGGCCATGAGGAAGACGGCCAGGTGGAGGGGAACCTCTGCCGGCCCCTCGTCCAAGTCGAAGCTCTCGCCCCGCATCTCGATGGAGAAGGGTCCCCGGAGGCAGACCTCGACGGAGCGGTCGCCGAAAACGACGGCGTCGCGGAGGGGGTCGAAGGATTCGAGGCCGTCTATGGAGAGGGGCGTCACCCGGAGCCCCGTCCCCCCGTGGAGGCTGAGGGGGAACCTTATCAGCCTTTTGATGTCGGTGGTCACCGGCTCGTCGGTCTCGCCGCTCTCAAGATCCCGGGAGAAGCCGAGATGGACCCCCCCTTCTTCAAGGTAGCCCTCGATCAGAGGCTTCCAGACCTTGGAGCTGCCCTTGAATAGGTCGAGGCTCTCACCGTTTCGTATCCGCTCCAGCACGTCGTCTCTCATCAGGCTCTGGCGAAATTTGGAGGCGTTCCGCCGCCCGATCCCCTCGACGGATGAGAGGATCTTGATAGCCTCCTTCTCGTCCAGGGCGCGGATCTGCTCGACGAAGGAGATCATCGACCTGTTTACTCTTTTGCCCCAGCCCGGCGAATCGGCAGGAGAGCACCGGATGACGTCGGCTGTCTCGACGCCGAAGTCCCCCTCGGCCTGGCCCGCAGAGATGAACCGATTTATCTCAAGCCCCCTCCCGGTGAGGTAGTCCACGATCTCGCGCCTCTCGCCGCTCGCAAGGTCCAGGACCCGAGGGTCGCGGACGTGGATGTGGTAGCCCCGCCCGCCGGAGAAGACGACCCGGACGTCGTCGCCCGCGAAGCCGAAGTCGCCGGTGAGAAACTCCAGAAGCTTCAAAGTCTCGACCTTGACGAGGTCGAGCATCTCGTTGTAGGAAGACGGCGCGTTTCGGAGGTGGTCGGCGTCGAGGTCGAAGATCAGGTCTGCGCCGAGCCACCCCTTCTCCCGCATGGTGGGGGCTCCGGGCCGCTCGTAGATGGCGGCGGAGTGGTAGATGTGGGCCGGGACCTGAGTCCTGACGTAGTCGACGAGCTCAGATCTCGTCAAGAATGACTTGTGGCGGCGCATAACGAACTTCGGCATGTCGTCGAAGAGGATGAAGCCCCACTCCCTTCTTTCGAGGGATGGCGGCGGCTCCAGGGACTCCTCCAGGTAGTACTCCCTGAACCTTGAGCGGAGGAACTTCGCCGTCTCGGGCTTCATCTCGGACCACCCATCTTGATCCCCTCATCCTTCCTTCGTCCGTCTGTCTTTTCTCCTTTCAGCCTTCAATCGTCATATATTCTCGGATCTGTAAATTTCGGGCCGCCGATCCGCCAGGGCAGGGATCTCACGCCGGGCACAGTCCCGATCCGCCAGGTCGAGGTCGGCGAGGATCGTCCCCTCCTCGGCCCCCGCCTCGACGACGGCCCTTCCCCAGGGGTCGAGTATGACGGAGCCGCCGCTGAAATCGGGCCCCGCGCCGTTGCAGCCGATGTGGTGGATCTGGTTCTCGATCGCCCGAGCCCGGCAGAGGGACTGCCAGACGTATCCTCGCGACGGCGGGAACTGGGCGATGGTGACGAGAAAGTCTGCGCCGGAGAGGGCGAGCTTCCTCGCCACCTCAGGGAACCGGAGGTCGTAGCAGATCTCAAGGCCGACGGCGCCCCGGGAGGTCTTAATCGGCGATATCAGCTCCCCGCCGTCAAAGTGGACCTTCTCGGTCCCGAAGGGGTGGATCTTATCTTGAAAGCCGATCCCCGACTCGTCGAGGCAGAAGCCCCTGTTCAGACGCCCGTCGACTATGGACCCGACGATCAGGCAGCCGTGCTCTTCGACAAAGGACCGGAGGGGGCCGAGGGAGGGGTAGGGGGTGTGGTCCGACAGGTCCTGGGAGTAGCAGAAGCCGGCGAGGAAGAGCTCCGGGAAGACGAGGATCTCAGCGCCCCTCTCGACGGCTTCGGCGGCCATGGCCAGGGCCCTGGCCAGGTTCTCCCTTGGTTTGCAGAGGCGGATCGAAAGCTGAAGGCAGGCCGCGATCATGATCAAAAAAAGACACCGGTATATATTAAGATGACATATAAGGGAGGGATGGTCCAGAGGCTCAAGAGAAGGGCGTACGAGATCCTGGAGGCGACCGATCCGGAAGACGCCCTGGGGAGGCGGACGAACTTCTTCATAATGGCCCTGATCCTCCTCAACGTCGCGGCGGTGGTCCTGGAGAGCGAGGCGTCGATCGATGCAAGGTATGGACACCTCTTCGACGCCTTCGGCCTCTTCTCCATCGTAGCCTTCACCGCGGAGTACGCTCTGCGGCTATGGGTCTCGGACCTGTGCCCGGTGACGGGACCGGGCCGATTTGGTCCCGTCGGGGGCAGGGTGCGGTTCGCCCTCTCGCCTCTTGCGATCATAGATCTGGCGGTGATCCTACCCTACTACCTTCCGATAGTCTTCCCGGACCTCCGTTTCCTCCGGGGGGTGAGGGTCTTCTGGCTCTTTCGGCTCTTGGAGGTGGGCAGGTACTCGGAGTCGATGGGGACCCTGGAGAGGGTGATAAGAGCGAAGAAGGAGGAGCTGACGGTGACATTCTTCGCCATAGTCTTCTTTTTGACCGTCGCCTCCAGCATCATATATTTCCTGGAGCACGACGTCCAGCCCGATAGCTTCCCCAGCATCCCGGCGACGATGTGGTGGGGCCTGTTGACCCTCACGACGATCGGGTACGGTGACGTCTACCCGGTGACGACCCTGGGGAAGATCGCGGGCTCATTGATAATAATTCTCGGCGTCGGGATGTTCGCCCTCCCCACCGGGATTCTGGCCTCGGGGTTTGTGGAGGATATCCAGAGCCGGGCGAAGCTCCGGGCTGAGAGGGCCATAGACGCGGCTAGCGGGACCGTAGGGGAGCAGAGGCCGGCAAGGTCCCAGGAAGAGCGGCCCCGAAGAACCTGAAGGGGGGAGTCTTCTTGATGACGGGGGTTGAAGGGGTCGGAGATGAGTTGAAGAAGAAGTGAAGCCTGGGGGCCGGGCGGCGCAGACCGAAGCTGAGGCCGGGGGCCAGACTGCCCATCTGCAGTTGAGCTCCCCCAGACGATATACAAATCCAGAGCCCAAACCCAGACCCAGATCCAAACCTAAAACAGACCCCAAACCGACCACCTTTCTCAGGCCGAACAAGATTAAAATACTTTGTTACTCAACCTCCTTCGGGTGATTTCTTGAGCGAGAAGGTCTCAGAGGAAATAAAGCAGGTCAAGCCGGAGGGCGAGTTCAGGATCTGTCCTGCTTGCGGCTACGAGAGGGGCTTTCACGCCTCCTTCCTCCGTGACGGTGGTGATTACAGGATCGTTCTGATCTGCCCGAACTGCGGGGCGAGGTACGACGTCGGGTGGCGGGCAAAACTTTAAGCCAAAGTCCGACAAATTTCATTCTGGCGAGAGTTTCGCAAAAAGGTGCTTCTGCCAGGGTCGAGAAGAGCGAGGATTGAGCCGAACCGCCGAAGACCGAAACGCCCTGAGGATCGAGAGATGGAACTGCGGAAGTTGGGATGAAGAGCCGGGAGAAATGGGAAAATGAAGACGAGCTATCTCGATAAGCAGCTTTTGGAGATCTTCATCGCCGAGCATCTCTTCTTCTCCAAGGATTACGAGAGGGCCCTGGAGCCGAACCTCCGCCTCGGCGCCAAGTCCCGCGCCCTTTTAGACCTCAGCTCGGCCCTCAAGTTCACAGAGCGGGCTGAGATCTGCGCGATAGAGACGGGCGACAAAAGGATGCTCGCGACCGCCCTCAAGCAAAAGGGTCTGGTTTTGGAGTCGATGCTCCGATCTGACGATGCCGTCGACGCCTACAAAAAGAGCCTCGATATCGATCGGGAGATCGGCGATCGGGCAGCCGAGGCGGCGACCCTCCACCAGATCGGGAAGGTCTACCGCGACACGAACCGGTTCCGGGAAGCTCTGGATTATTACCACGAAAGCCTGGCGATAAAAAGGGAGATCGGGAACCGGGCGGGGGAGGCCGCGACCCTCCACCAGATCGGCACAGTCTATCAGCTGACAAACCAGTTCGAGGAGGCTCTCGAATATTACAACGAGAGCCTGAAGGCGAGCCGGGAGATGGAAGAGGAGGAGGCGGGCGAGAGGGCGGAGCCAGAGGGCGAGGAAGAGATCAAAGATAAAATCCTACACTGAATTTAAGATCAAATCACACTTTTCACCAAAAAATTCATATCCAATCAGACCCACCAGTATCTCCAGAGGTGATAACTCTTGCCAGAGAATCCAACGCCGAGAAGAAAGAGGCTGGTTATATCGGACGCCGCCGTGCCTTTCGTCGCCAGGGGCGGCCGGGTATTCGGCCGCCAGGTGATCTCCGCCGACCTTGACATCGCCGAAGGAGAAGAGGTTCTGGTGGTCGACAGAAACAACCGCGTCATAACCACGGCCCGGGCCATGCTCTGAAGGCCTGCCCGGTCACCATCTTTTTTCTGCGTTTTTCTGCGGATTTTGCGCACGAATCGTAAAGAATATCTCCAGCCCCGCCTACGATTCTTCAAAACGGGGCCGACACTATTTCTTCCGGCCCAAGAACCAGATAGATCGCGGGGCAATCCATGAGATCCGTTTTCACCCTCGTCCTCCTCCGCCACGGCCAGTCCGTCTACAACCAGGAGCGGAGGTTCACAGGCTGGACCGACGTCGGCCTTTCGCCTCGGGGCGAGGGGGAGGCGAGACGGGCAGGCCGCCTCCTCCGCCGGGAGGGTCTCGACTTCGACATCGCCTTCTCGTCGCTGTTGAAGAGGGCTATCAAGACCCTCTGGATCGTCTCCGAGGAGATGGAGCTCGAATGGGTCCCCGCCGTGAAGGCCTGGGAGCTGAACGAGCGGCACTATGGGGCGCTTCAGGGCAGGACGAGGGACGAGGTGGCGGCCGAGGTGGGGGTGGATCAGGTCCGGCTCTGGCGACGCGGCTACCGGGATCTTCCGCCGCCTATCGATCTCGATGATCCCCGGCACCCGCGGTTCGACCGTCGGTACTCCGACGTTCCGCGGGAGAGGCTGCCGTGCGCCGAGTCGCTGGCGGACGTCTACGATCGGGTCGTCCCCTTCTGGAAAGAGAGGATCGGACCCGAGATCAGGTCGGGCCGGAGGGTCCTCGTCGTCTCCCACGGAAATTCCCTCCGCGCCCTGGCGAAGCACCTCGACAGGATCTCGGACCGGGACATAATGGAGGTCGAGATCCCGACGGGCGTTCCCCTCCTCTACGAGCTGGACTCTGAGCTTCGGCCGCTAGCCCGCCGCCGTCTCGTCGAGGAGGAGTAGGTGGGGAGGAACGGAGAGAGGGTCACAGGTTCTCGTTCTGGTAAGCTCCCTCGTACCCCTTGTCAGCCAGACTGCTGAGCCGATAGAAGGCGAGCTGGATCAGGCGGGCGTTCCTTTTCAGCCGCAGCCCCTTCGAGTTGTGGACGACCAGGAGCGACTGGCTCCGGCCCATGTACCCCGGATCCCAGAGGGCGGTCTCAACCGTCGCCCCGCTCCGAAGAAGGCTCGACCTCGGACGGGCGAGGGCGGTCAGGGCCTGGGGGATGCTGACCGTCTCGTTGAAGGTCACAAGGTAGCAGCCCGCCTCAAGGCGGACCCAGCCCGCCTCGTCAAAGGGCATCTCCTCCGTCTTCGAGACTACTCGCTCCTTGTTGTCGTAATCCACCGCCCCCGCCGTCACAAATCGCTCAACTGACCTGAGGGAGAGGTCGACGCCGCACATCTGGACCTGGACCTCGGGATCGATCATCTCCCGGACGACCCCCCGTTCCATGATCTCGCCAAGCTCTTTTCCTGCAATTATCGCCATATCAAAACCGCTCCGTCTATTCTTTGATTTTCTTTGATGAATAGGTCAGGCCTTCCTCGAAGAGATCCTCTTTTCGGTTCCGGCTTTTGGAAGACTATATTAACGGCCCGAGCAAATTGTCTTCCGGGTGTTGAAGTTGTTCGAATGGCTCGTCATCCCCATCTCCCTTGCCCTCATACTGCTGGCCTTGGCCGCGCCCCTGATCGTCATCTACCTCTTCTTGCGGCTCACGGCGGAGGCATTCTTCCAGGTGGGGTTCAGCCACTGGCACGCCCTTCTGATGGTCTTCGGAAGCTTTGCGGGAAGCAGCGTGAACATCCCCCTCCATGCGGGGCTCATTACATCTTACCCTCCGATCTTCCTGGAGGTCGCCTCCCTCATTTCGCCGATGATGGGCCTCTCGTTTCCCACCACCTTCCATCCCGTCACCCTGGCCGTGAACCTCGGCGGGTGCATAATCCCCATCGTCGTCTCCCTGACGATCCTCGTCAAATGCCACGTCTCGACGAGGAGGGCGATCCTGGGAACCCTCATCGTGGCAACGATCACGTACAGGATGGCGATGCCGGTGGCAAACGAGGGGATTCTCCTCCCCGTCTACGTCGCCCCCGCCCTCGCCGCCGTCTGCGGCTTAACTCTCGCAAGAAGGCTCCAAGCCGCCCCCGCCCTCGCCTACATCAGCGGGACGATGGGAACCCTCCTGGGGGCCGACGTCTTCAGCCTCCTCACTCCCGGCGTTCTGGCCACGCTCGCCCCGCCGATGGTCGGCCCGGGATCGATGGACTTGAGCGGAAAGCCTCTCGTCCTCTCCATCGGCGGTGCGGGGGTCTTCGACGGCATCTTCCTCACCGGGATCATGGCCGTCCTTCTCGCGGCCTTCGTCGTCCACTACTTCCATAGGTCGGGCCAGCTCAGCTCGACGAGCTGCACCGACCCTTGATTTTCACGGGTTTTATGGGATGGATATTGATGGGGCTCCATGAAGTGGGAGCTCTATAAAAGGCGGCGCGAAACCCTCGAAAAGCTGACGATCGGGATTTATCCGTCACAAGACGAATGAAATGGTAGGAAGGGGCAGGCCGCCCCTTTTGAAACTCACGAAAGCTCCTCCAAAATCAACCCGTCCCTGGACGTGGTCCCTGAGGGTTCATCGTTTGAGCCGAGGAGGGGGAGGCGAGAGGGTACCTATCTACAGCTCCGGAATTGCCGGGAATCGGATATTCTTCGTCGCAGATGCCATCGCCGTCGCCATCGGTGCAGACGAAATCGCTGTAGTAATTGCCGGCCGTCCCGTCGTCCCAGATGTTAGTCCCGTTGTTGTCGCTGGCATCATGTGTTATTCCGTTATCGACGAAATTGTTTCCGTATATGATGTTGCCCGCATTAGACGGAAGGATGCTGATTCCAGCGTCGGTGCAGCCTCTCGCAGTGTTGCTCGTTATCGTGTTGTTTTCGTTGGACGCGAAGAGATAAATGCCGTACTTATCGTTGTCTTTCGCTGTGTTCCCGACGATTTTGTTGTTGTTGCAGTATTCCCAAAGTGTGATGCCCCAACGGTTCTTTTGGACGGAGTTATTTGATATGGTGTTGTTGCTGCATTTCGACTCGAGCTGAATGCCGATCATCTCATTTTCGAAGATCGTGTTGCCCGAGATCAGGTTGTCCATCGATCCGTGGAGAGATATTCCAAACCTCTCGTTTAGGGAGGCGTTGTTCTCCGATACGTTGTTCCCGACCGAATATCTGAGATGAATCCCGTCACCGTTGTTAAATTCAGCATCATTATCATAAATGACGTTACTCCTCGATCTCAGAAGGTAGATGCCATGTTCTGTATGACTGGCGTCTTTAACGTTGCGACTTGCATCGTTGCCATAGATCACGTTATCGCTGGAGTTGACGAGGTGGATGCCGTATTTGTTGGATTTGGCGTCGTTTCTGAAGATTATGTTATCGCTGGAGTTCAGTAGGTAGATGCCGTATTCGTCGTTGCTTTTAACCTCGTTGTAGTTGATCGAATTGTTGCTTGAATTATCGCTGACGAAGATGCCGCAACAGTTGAAGTAAACATGGTTGAACCTGATGATGTTATCCTTCGAGTTCACCCGGATTCCGGCCCCGGGGATCAGAGGATCGCCTTTCTTATCGCATCTTCCCGAGTCCTTCACCTCAAACCCCTCCAGAGTAACCCCATCTGCGCTGATGGTGATCGCGCTGCCCCAAAAACCTCCACTAACCACCGGGCTTTTCATTCCCGTCAGGGTCAGCTTTTTGGTCACGTTCAGGTTTTCCCGATAAGTTCCCCCGTCCACCAGAATTGTATCTCCCGCCGCCGCCGCATCGATAGCATCCTGAATCCCCGAATAGTCGTCTCCCTTCGAACTTACGACCAGGGTCGCCGCCTGAGAGAGAGGGAGAAGGGCTATGAAAATGGAGATTAACAACAGATAGAACCTCATAGATTTCCCCCAAAGTTTTTTAAGATATCTCCAACCCGATCGTATAAAAATATTCTCAAGACTTAGACCGTTTGGGCTTAAGGATACCGAACCTGATTGAAATTGCAGGATAATTCGCCGTCAGAACGCAAGGCCGAAGAGGTTCAGTATGATCACGGCGATCGCCCCAGGCGCCCCCAGGATCGCGCAGATCAGAAGCACCGGCAGGCTGTAGGGGATGGAAAGGCCGCCGACGACGTTGGCGAGGTAGAGGATGATGAGGCCAAAAAGGGTGTTTACGGCCAAAAACTTCACGGACTTCATTATCAGGCTGAAAAAGACGTAGATCGCGACCAGCAGCAGCAATCCCAGAACTATGATCTCCACTTGAACCACAGGGGATCTCCTCTCTCCAGCCTATTTATGATTTTTCGTCTCCGATCTCGAGAACCTCCATCTCGCTCTCCAGCCGGTGCCGCTCCTTGGTGTCCAGGGCGAGGGGGTCGATGTGAATTATCAATATCCCCCTCTTCAGGGCCACCTCGTCCCTCTGAGACTGGACGAACCTCAGCACCGACTCGTAGTTGCTCTGAGTGATGAGGTAGCCGAGTCCCTCCAGCAGGATCAAAGGCTCTTCGGCTTTCGAGAGGAAGTCGGAGATCATGCTGCTGAGCCTCGGGAAGTTGGTGGGGTCGACGTGCCTGTACTGAGGCTCGACCCCGGCCGACTGGGTGAGCCAGATCACCCTCTTCGGGGAGAGGCCGTACCTATCCAACAGCTTTTCTGGGTGGTACCTGCTTATGCATAGCCCCTCAACGCCCCGGTCGACCAGGTCGCTGAAGGCCGCGAGGCTCTTTAGAGGCTTATCCTCCTCGATGACGTAGGTGGTCCCTGGCGCGAGCCGCAGCTCGATGGGGTCCAGACCGTACTTTGCCATCAGGGGCTTTGCGGCGCTCGAAAGATCAAAGGTTGGGTCCACCTCTACGATCGCCTTTCCCAACCGCCTCAAGGCCGCAAAAAACTCTCCGCGGCTCAACCTCGAGCTCGAGTCGACCTTCACCCCGCCCCTCTGGGGCTCCTCGCCGATCTCGCCCATCTCCGGATCGCAGGCGACGCCCTCGTCTGGCCCCCTCATCCCGGAGAAGAGCTTCTCGGTCTCCATCATCTCCTCAAGATCCCTCAAAACCGTCAACCTCGAAGGCTCGTCGAGCCTCTTCAAAAGGGATTCAGCAAAGACCTTGAAGAGATAGGCCGAAAGGGGTCCCAGAAGGAATATCAGCTGCGTGGCCTCGGTGATCTCAGAGGTCAGCTTTCTGTTCACAAACTCGGGCCTCGCATGGAGGAGAAGCCTCGTTCTGCCCTTCCCAGATAGGCCTTCGAGGGCGTGGACGAAGTCCAGCACCTCCGCCTCGGGAACGAGGGAGACGTTCTCCTCGATCAGCTCTTCGAGGCTGTCCAGAAGGATTATGCTGTTTTTGCTGCTCTCGACGAAGGACTTTATGGTTATGAATAGGAGGGGAAGGTTGTTGGGGGCGATGTACCTCTCGCCCCGGCCCTTCTCGTGGCTGAGCCTGACGATGGGGGTTTCGGTGAAGTGCCACCTAAGCCTGATCTCGTCGGGGTTCGACGACGTTATGCAGAGCCCCTCCACACCGTGAGTTATCTGGTCTGTGAATACCTCGTAAGCCTTCTCCGGGACGATGTAGACCTTTCCCGGATCGAGAGAGTAGAGGGGCCTTGTCTCCTTCATCACCTCGACGACCGGCTTTACCGCCACCTCCTCTTCGACGATCATCCTGGTGGCCGAGGGACCAAGGGAGCCGGTGAGGGTCTTTTCGAGCCGGTCTCTCAGCTCGAAGAGCTGCCTCGCATCGATCTCCTCCCGGTTGGTATTCAGATCTGCGAGGTTCATCTCGACTACATTTTTGGCCCTCTCGGCCCCGATATACCTTGCCACCGTCCCCTCCAGCTCGTCCACCGTCCCGACCCTTATCACCATGCTCTCTCCAAAGGGCAGGATGGGACAGGGCTCGATCCTTGGACAGACCTTGTATATGTCCACGAAGCTGTCGGCGAGGGCCTTCTCCTCATCGGTCGGCTCGTGGATGAGGGAGAATAAAACGTAAAGGGTGAAGTTGGCCAAGATCGACCAGAAGAAGGCGTGGGTCCAGACGTCCAGCTGGAGGCCGAAGAGCGCCGTGGGCCGGAGGAGGGCAATCCCGAAGGGACCGTTTGCGATAAGATCGTTCGAGACCCATCCGGCATCGACGAGGGTCGGGACCAGGCCGGAATAAACCCAGATTAAAAAGCCCGCCACAAGGCCCGCCACCGCCCCGTGACGGCACCCCTTCTTCCAGTAGAGGCCGCCTAGAGCCGCAGGGGCGAGCTGGCAGGCGGCGAGAAACGACAACAAGCCGATGTCCACGAGGGCCGGAAAGCCTACGAGAAGAGAGTAGAGGTACCCCAGAGCCAAGACCAGAATTATGTTCAGCCGCTTCAGGGTGAGGATTAGAGACGGCAGATCTCTCCCCTTTCCGATCTTCCGGACGATGTAGGGCATCTCGAGGTCGTTTAGCATCATCGTCCCCACCGTCACCGCTGAGACGAGGACCATGGCCGTGGCCGCCGAGGTTCCGCCGATGAAGACCAGGAGGGCCAAGAGCTCATGGCCCTGACTCATGGGGATTGAGACCATGAACATGTCCGCCCTGCTCTGCGCACCCAGCAGGAGGCCGCCCCAGGCCACCGCCGGGACGAAGAGGTTTATCAGTAGCATGTAGAGGGGAAAAAGCCACATCGCCTTCTTCAGGTGTCCCTCATCGGAGTTCTCCACCACCATGACGTGAAACTGGCGGGGAAGAAATAGAATCGCAAACGACGACATCACCAAGAGAGAGAACCAGGAGACGTAATCTATCTCCAGAAGGTGGGAAAAGTCCGGATGGCTCGCGATCCCGCTGACGATCTCGCCGTAGCCGCCGAAGAGGCCGTAGGTTATGTAGAGGCCCGCTACGAGAAAGGCCACCAGCTTCACCACCGACTCGAAGGCCACCGCCGCTATCAGCCCCTCGTGCCGCTCCAGGGGGTCGAGATGTCTCGTCCCGAAGATGATGGCGAAGACCCCTAGAAGGACGGCCACGATCAGCCTTCTCACCCCCAGGATCTCATGATACGACCCGCTTATTATTGTCAGGGACTCCGATATCGCGATCAGCTGGAGGGCGACGTAGGGGGTTATCACTATGAGGATCGCGATGGAGACGAGAGCCCCGATGACGTAGCTCCTCCCGTACCGGAAGCTTATGAAGTCGCCTATGGTGGCCAGACGGTGCTCTTTGGAGATGGTTATCATCTTTCTTATCACCGTCCAGCCGAGGAGCATCACAAGCGATGGTCCCAGGTAAACCGGGAGAAATCCGAGGCCGTCGGTGGCGCTCCTGCCGACGGAGCCGTAGAAGGTCCAGGCGGTGACGTAGACCGAGAAGGATAATGCGTAGACGTAGGGGTTTGAGACGATGCTTTTGCCCTGTTCGCGCTTCCTGTCGGCGTAATGGGCTATGCCGAAGAGGAGGAGGAGGTACAGCACCATCGCAGCCAGGGCAAGAACCGGGTTGATCAATTCGAGGTCCACCTGTCGAATAGATAAGCAAAGAGGATGATCATGAGCCAGACTGCGATTATGTAGACTAGTATCGTGAAGTTCCCGGAGGTCTCGTCCCCTCCCGCGACCAGTGATAGGATCGGCCAGTTGAGGAGAACGCCTCCCAGAAGGAAGAGCAATATCCAGAACTCGTCCTGCTCCATCAGATCTTTCCGCGATATCGTCATGGTGATTACAGGCCAGAAGTTACTACAATCCCCTTTTCAGATATATCTACCGGATGCTTTTCAGCCGTTTACATCCTGCCGGTTGAGACGTTCCGTCTTTTCAGAGCAGCTTGGCACTCCTTTTTCAAAGCTCGTTTCGAAGCTGAGGCGGCGCAATCGATGGATCTTCGATGGTATCTGACAACAAATATCCCTAATTTTCCAAATTTCCCTAATATTATGTTAATTAACGTCTTATCCTATTTGGCTTTGTTGGAGATGGCAAATCCCACCATCTTGACCTCCATCGCCCCCGATCTGCGGACTGCTTTTATATCAGAAACCTATTCTCCCCACGGTGACGTTATTTGGTCCTCAGAACTCATTATTCAGGTGATATACTTCCGGAGATGGACGGCCTAGAGGTGACCCTCGCAGGCTGGGCTCACGAGGTTCGAGACCTCGGAGGAATCTGCTTTCTCGTCCTGCGGGACCGCGAAGGCTTCGCTCAGGTGACCCTGGTCGCCAAGAAGGTGGACAAAGACCTCCTCGAAAGGGTGAGACGCCTCAGCCGGGAGAGCGTCCTTCTCGTGCGGGGAAAGGTCAAGGGCGAGCCGAAGGCCCCCCGGGGCTACGAGATAATCCCATCGGAGATCACCATCCTGAACGAGGCGGACTCGCCCCTTCCCATGGACCCCACAGGAAAGGTGGGGGCGGACCTGGACACCAGGCTCGACTCCCGGTTCATCGACCTCAGAAGGCCTCCGGTTCTGGCGGTATTCAGGATCGAGAGCGAGGTTCTCCGATCCTTCCGGGAGTTCTTCTCCCAAAACGGGTTCATCGAGGTCTGCACCCCGAAGGTGGTGGCGACGGCCACCGAGGGCGGAACGGCCCTCTTCCCCATAACCTACTTCGAGAGGGAGGCCTTCCTCAACCAGAGCCCCCAGCTCTACAAGCAGATGCTGATGTCGGCGGGCCTCGACAGGGTCTTTGAGATCGGGCCGATCTTTCGGGCCGAGGAGCACGACACGAGGCGCCACCTCAACGAGGCGATATCTATCGACGTCGAGGTCAGCTTCGCCGACGAGGAGGACGTGATGGTTCTCCTGGAGAAGGCGATGGCCAAGGCCTACAGCGACGTGGCCGAGCGGTGCAAAAACGATCTGGAGGCCCTCGGCATCGACCTCGAAGTCCCCAAGACCCCCTTCAAAAGGGTGACCTACACCGAGGCTCTGGAGATCGCAAATGCGAGCAGAGAAAACAAGATCGAGTGGGGAGAGGACCTGGACACCGAGGCGGAGAAGGCGATCGGCTCTGCCGTCGGCGAGCACTACTTCATGACCGAGTGGCCTACCGTCATCAAGCCCTACTACACCCAGCCCTTCGAGGACCGGCCCGAGATCAGCCGGGGCTTCGACATGATGCACCCGCAGATGGAGCTTGCGAGCGGCGCCCAGCGGGTCCACAACCCCGACGTCCTCGTCGAGAAGATTAAGCGGCAGGGGCTCGACCCCGAGGGGTTCGAGTTCTACCTGAGGGCCTTCAGATACGGGATGCCCCCCCACGCCGGCTGGGGCCTGGGCCTTGGGAGGGTGGTCCTCACGATGCTCGGCCTGGAGAACATCCGAGACGCCGTATTATTCCCCAGGGATCGAAGAAGGCTCGTCCCCTGAAGCTGAGATTGTAGCGTCAAAGGTGCGGGCTTTTGCCCGCAGATTACTATTTTGAGATATCAATTAATTCACACACATCTTAACCATCAAGATTCTGTTGAATCTTATGGTGGCGGCCTTTTGAAATCGCCATACTGCGATAACGTAATATTTTGCACCACCACAGGATTCAACAGTACACCATTCAGTTACAGAGGCTGTTCCTTGGATTTGTCGCTCCAGGAGTCGCCCCATGCTTTATCGCGGCAGGTGCAGTCGAAGATCTCCTTCTCACCCCAGATCTTGTCGTCATCCTCCATCTCGCCGTAGCCGCCGATGCAGCAGGAGAGCCAGTCCTTGGGGGCCTTGGGCTTGCTCTTCTCGGCGCAGAGCTTCATGTTCTTCTTGATCGCGAAGGATCCTACGTAATTCTCGTCGATCTCGATCAGGGGGTCTTTCCATCCACGGTTGCCGTCGGGATCGGTCAGGAGCTCTCCGACGTGGACTGTACCGTCAGTCACCGTCTCCTCGATCCCCATCTCAGCGAGGCCGTGGCCTGCCACGCCCTCCTCGTTGCTCTCTATGCACTCCAGGTTCACCCTGATGTCCTTCTCAAACCCCTGGGCGTACTCGATCTTGTGGTGCATGGAGATGCCCTCCTGGTAGCTCTTGCTCTGGGTCTTCTCCTTCAGCTTGGAGTTGAAGACCACCGGGTTTTCGGCGTAGTAGCCTGTGCCGTAGGCGAAGCTTTTGGGGGCTTGGTTCATCTCGTTCTGTTCCACGAAGGATATCTCGCCCCGGTGGACCTTCGTCTTGCTCGAGGCGTACTGGCCTGTGTCAGGGTCGAACTTGTAGTAGTCCTTCTCCTCCTGGCTGGAGTTTAACAGAGTCGCCGAGTCCAAGCTACCGCTCCCGTGCATGTAGTTTTGGAGCTGGAGGGTCTCGGTGTTTACTTTCTGATAGACCATGGCGTACCCCTCGCCAGAGACGTCCTGTTCGAAATAGTGCTCGTTCTCGACGAAGTATCCCTCGGGGTTGTTGGCGGCCAAAGAAGGGCTGAAGGCAGCCAAGGTCAGCATGAGCCCAGCCCATATCACAAAGACTGCAGCCCAAATCTTCATAATCGTCCCTACATCCCTCATATATCCATCCCTTTTCCAAAATTTGATGTTGTTGATCGCGATTTTCACATCGGCGAAGACAACCATGCTGGATATGGGGTATAAAATTAATCACAATAATATAAATAGGTCTACTTGCTCTGGGTATACGACTTTTCAATACTTATCGGTAGTTTACATGACTTTTGTGAATAGGTTTTATATATCCACAGAGGCGCCTCCGAATCGTCGGTCACAGCTCGGCCCAGTTTTATCAATCTTTATCTCCCCGATGCCAGCAGATAGGAGTCGAGGACCGTTTACGAACTTCAACTCATGTATATAGAACATCATCCAGAACATCGACTATATATGCAAAAGTTATGTAAGTGTCTATATTTATTTTATTGCGAATAACTTTATACACAATTCCGGCAGGGTTGGGGGCCGTATGAGCATCATGTCAAAATCCGTACTGACCAGCGTTCTGATCGCGGCATTTTTTGTGGCCGCAGGGACCGCTGCAGCTCTATCGGTATCTGGGTCGACTACGGTCCTTCCCTTTGGCGCCCAGGCTGCCGAGGAGTTCAACGCGATGCAAGATGACATCGAGGTATCCGTCACCGGCGGCGGGTCCGGCGTTGGCATCAAGAACGTCGCCGAGGGGATCAGCGACATCGCCATGGCCTCAAGGCAGGTAAAGGACTCCGAGAAGGAGGCCTACCCTGACGAGGAGTTCGTCGAGACCCCCATCGCCTACGACGCGGTCTGCATCGCCGTGAGCACGGCCGTCTATGACTCCGGAGTCACAGACCTGTCCCAGGAGGACGTCCAGGCCATCTACAACGGCGAGATCACCAACTGGGCGGACTTCGGCGGCGACGACGAGGAGATCTACGTCCTCGGAAGAGAGGTAGGCTCAGGCACTCGAGACACCTTCAACGAGATGGTGATGGGCGGCAGCGAGGCTGAAACTGCGGGCGTCAAGACCAACGTCGGCAGCAACGCCGAGATGAAGACCGCGATAACGAGCAGCGACAAGGCCATCGGCTACCTCGGCCTGAACTACGTCATGGACGGAGATCTGGAGGCCATCGCCTACGAAGGAGTTGAGCCCTCCGCCGAGACGATAAATGACGGCTCCTACCCTCTGGCTAGAGAGCTTTACATGGTCACCTACGGCGAGCCGAGCGAGGACGCCTCCATCTTCCTGGACTTTGTGACCGGTGAGTATGGTCAGGCCATCGCCGAGGATCTCGGCTTCGTATCGATTAACTGAGCTTGAAAGCAATTAGCTGAGCTTGAACGAGAGATAACATCGCCCGGGGCCCTCAGGCCCCGGGCCCTCCTTCTGTCTTGGATCGCTTTTCGTCAGCTATCGAGGTTGTCTCTGAATTCTTTTCTTAGATTTTGAGAGCTTGAGGCTGCTTCTTTGGAGGTGTGGAATTTCGTGAGCGGAAGGCGGGGACTCATTCTGAAACTTGTCGTGATCGTCCTCGTTTTAGTCGTTGTTGCAGTTTTCGTCTTTTTTGGGACGATTATCAGGATGTATTCCAGCGATCGGCTCAAAGGAGCGGTCAGCTTTCTGTGGTCGGGTCGACTTCGGCTCTGCCTTTTGTCGAGACCTGTGCCGAGGAGTTCAACTTGCTCCAGGACGATCTCTCCGTTTCTGTGACCGGGAGCGGCACCGGCGTTGGGATCAAGAGCCTCGCCACTGGCACCGCCGACATCGCCATGGCCTCGAGGGAGGTGAAGGCCGAGGAGGTTGAGATCTACGGCGACCGGTTCGAGCCATTTCCCATCGCCATCGACGCCGTCTGCATCGCCGTGAGCCGGGACGTCTATGACGGCGGGGTCAAAGAGATGTCTCGCGATCAGCTCTTGTCGATCTACAACGGCGAGATCGATAGCTGGAAGAATCTCGGCGGTCTAGACGAGCCGATCGCGGCCATCGCGCGAGTGGCCGGCTCCGGAACCAGAGACGTCTTCAGCGAGGTCGTCATGGGACGGCTGGACCACGAAACCCCGGGGCCGATTCGTATCGTGGCAGCAACGCCGGGGTCTGGGCGGTGATAGTCTCCGGCGAAGGGGCCATCGGGTATCTCAGCCTCAACTACGTGAAGGACGGCGAGGTCGAAGCACTGGCCTATGAGGGGGTAGCGCCGTCGACAAAGACCGTGATGGATGGGTCTTATCCCCTGAAAAGGACCCTCTACATGTACACCTTGGGCGAGCCCAACGAGAACGAGAGGGCGTTTTTGGAGTTCTTCACAGGAGAAAGGGGCCAGGCTATCGCAGAGGAGCTGGGGTTTGTGCCCGTCTCGACGTAGCCGAGAATTTCGCCGGGTGCGTTTTCGATGCATCGTTTTGGCGAGTTGGGCAATCCAACTTCAGCAGGCCTCCGTCCTCATGGGTCCAAGCTCCTCGAAGGTCTGGGCGATGATCGTCCTGGTGGTGACGACCCCCTCTGTTCCCCTTATCGTCTCGACGATGCCGTTGAGCATCAAAAGGCCGCCCGCCTGGACCTCCAAGAAGAGGTCGAAATCTCCGAATAGGATGTACATCTTTCTAATTCCGTCAAGACCTTTGAGGATTCGGTGAACTCTCCTCTCATGGCCGGGAACCGTCTTCACCATAATTATGCCGGTGATCATTTTTTTCAGCTCCTCTGTAGAGCATTCCGGAGATCTGACGATGGTTCGTCAAATCCCATCGCTGTCCGTATCTTCTGTACTGCCATCATCCAAAGAGCTCGGCGAAATCCGGATTCTGCATCTTTTCTGGTCAACGCTTTGATCCCCCATTTTCGAAAAATAGGTGATCGGCGCAGGGCCGTCAGAGCCCCATCGCCTCTTTCAGCAGGGTGAAGACCTTGGTGTTGTCAACGAGGCCCCGGGAAAACTCGATCGCCGTAGGTCCGGTGGCGAATAGGGGGACGTCCACGGAGGTGTGAGATGCCTCCTCCAGAATGGTGAGGTTGGTATAGTCGCCATTGACCGGATAGGCTCCAGAGCCGAAGTTGGGGGCCCAGCCTTCGGTGTACTCGCTAGTGGCGGCGCCCAAAGCAAGGCCGCCGCACTCGTGGTCGGCGGTGACGACCACAAGAGTATCGGGGTTCTCGGCGGCGTAGTCGAGGGCCGCCTTGACGGCGTCGTCGAAGGCGACGGTGTCGACAGCAGTTCTCTTATAGTCCCGGGCGTGGTCGGCGTGGTCGATCCTTCCGCCCTCCACCATCAGGAAGAAGCCGTCCTCATCCTTGGAGAGGATGTCGATGGCCATCTTGGTCATCTCTGCCAGGCTCGGCTCAACGGCGGGGTCGCGGTCCAGCTCGTAGGACATGTGGGAGTCGGTGAAGATTCCGAAAAGCCTCTCGATGGCGGCGGGGTCTATGGCCGCAAGCTCGCTTTCGTTGGTGACCACGGTCCATCCCAGGGGAACTGCCTCCTCCAGAAGGCTCCGGTTTTCGAAGGAGAACTTGCTCGCGCCTCCACCCATGGCGACCTCCATATCGCTCTCGATGCACTGCTCGGCGATCTCGTTCTCCCAGTCCCGGTCGGCGGAATGGGCGTAGTATCCAGCGGGGGTGGCGTGGGTGACCCTGGTGGTGGTGACGACGCCCGTGGCCTTTCCGGCCTCATCGGCCATCTCCAGGATGGTCTTCAGGGGAACGGCGTAAAGGGTGGCGTTCTCGCGTCCCATGACCGCGCCACGGTCGGTGACGTTGGCGACGCTGATCACGCCGTTATAGGTCTTCTCGCCGGTGGCCATGGCGGTGATCGCCGCGGCGGAGTCGGTGATCCAGCTGTTCAGGGAGTGGGTGGACATGTGTCCTGCGAACTCCATATCGTCCATGTACAGCCTGGTCGACTGATAGTTGTCCAGGGTGGGCTGGTAGTTGGGCTGGTCGCCGCCAGCCTTCTCCCATCTCGCGGCGGTCACCTGGGCGTATCCCATTCCGTCGCCGATCAGGAAGATCACGCTCTTTGCTCCGTCATCGATACCGTCTTCCATCTCGGCTACCATGGCCGTCATGGGGAGAATAGCCGAAACGAACAATATGGCCAAAATCCAGAGGGTTAAATGCATCCGTCTCATTTCTATGCCTCTTTCGTCAGATCTGTGGGCAGGCTCTCTTGCGCCGGTCTGATGGGAGGCGCATCAACGCCGCCACAGTCGGGGAAAGGGGACGGATTTATGTAAATATTGCACAAATATAATAAATAGGGTCGCTTATTTCACCTTCCTCCCTTTCACCGCTATTTTCTAAATAGATCTATTTATTGAATTGGGGTGATTCGGCGCTATTCATCCAGGACGGATTCTTTAGCCGATCCTAAGAGCAATTTGGAACGACGGAATACCGCCAAAATGGATATGATGAATATGTTCAAGAATGGTTCTCTATATATTTAATATGGACAAGCGGCTTATACAATTACCCGCTGAAAACTTTCATGGACCCTCCGAAGAAGAGACTCCTTCTTAATCGCCAGATTCGAGAGCATGCCATCGAGTACTCTTTTTTCTTCGCCGCCATCACTTCGATCCTGATTATGGTACTGATCTTCTACTTTTTGATTCACGAGAGCCTTGTGGCCTTCAGGGAGGTGGGGGCCTTCAACCTCCTTTTGGGGATGAAGTGGCACTCCGCTGGGGACATCTTCGGCATGGCGCCCATAATCGTGGGATCGATCATGGTGACTCTCCTGGCCCTCATCATAAACATCTTCGTGGGAATTCCCCTGGCAGTCTACCTGGCAGAGCTGGCTGGGCCCCGGAGCCGCTCGGTTTTGAAGCCAGCCATTGAGCTTTTGGCTGGGGTTCCCTCCATCGTCTACGGCTTTCTCGGGGTTCTGATCCTGGTCGCCTACCTGGAAAAAAGCTTCGACATGCTGACGGGACGGTCGATTCTGGCGGCATCGATCCTCCTGGGGATCATGTTCATCCCGGCCCTGACGACGATCTGCGAGGACTCCCTTCGGGCCGTTCCCAAGGAGTTCAAGGAGGGTTCCCTCGCCCTCGGCGCCACCCGTTGGCAGACGGTGCGGAAGGTCACCCTTCCCGCCGCAGCCTCGGGGATCATCGCCGCCACCGTTCTCAACGTCGGAAACATCATCGGGGAGACGATGGCCGCCCTTCTGGTGGTGGGCAACGTCGCTCGGCTTCCCTCGCCGATCTTCGACGTCTTCGACCAGAGCGCCATCTTCACGTCGGTCATCGCCGGAGAGATGGGGGAAGTTCCCCACGGCTCGATGCACTATCACGCCCTCTTCGCCGTGGGCTTCGTACTGCTGGTGATCGTCACGGTCCTGAACATCTCGGCGGACTTCGTCAGGTCTGCGATCAAGAAAAAGTTCGGTGGATACTGACATTTTCTCCTCTTCCGGCGATCTGCTCATGTTCCTTTTCCCCCACCGGCTATATGCCTGATATATAGCTGTACTCGCCATATATAGAGAATATAGATAAGTGCTTTAAGCGATGAATGAACGCTCAGATGATGATATGGATCCTCCAGCTGAACGCGGCGCCCGGCGACCCCTCAGATCCGGTGACATTTTTGTTGAAGCGCTCCTCTTCTTTGCTGCCATCACCTCCATACTGGTGATGGTCCTGATCTTCTACTTCCTAACCTACGAGAGCGTTCTCGCTTTCAGAGACGTGGGGATCCTCGATATGATCCTGGGGCAGAAGTGGCATCCCGCCGGAGAGATCTTCGGCATGGCGCCGATCATCGTCGGATCGATTCTGATCACCTTCATCGCCCTCTTCATCAACATCCTGGTGGGGCTGCCACTGGCGATTTACCTCTCTGAGCTGGCGGGCCCCTGGTCCCGGGAGCTTCTGAAGCCAGCCATCGAGCTGTTGGCCGGGGTTCCCTCCATCGTCTACGGCTTTCTTGGGGTTCTGGTTCTGGTGGTCTACCTCGAGAGGAGCTTCGACATGCTGACGGGACGGTCGATTCTTGCGGGGGCGGTCCTTCTCGGGATCATGTTCATCCCGGCCCTGACGACGATCTGCGAGGACGCCCTCCGGGCCGTTCCCAAGGAGTTCAAGGAGGGGTCTCTAGCTCTCGGCGCCACCCACTGGCAGACGGTCCGGAGGGTCACTCTACCCGCTGCCTCCTCGGGGATCATCGCTGCCGTGATCCTGAACGTGGGCCGGATCATCGGGGAGACGATGGCCGCCCTCTTGGTGGTGGGTAACGTCGCCCGGCTCCCCTCGCCCGTCTTCGACGCCTTCGATCAGGGCGCGATCTTTACATCGGTCATCGCCGGGGAGATGGGGGAGGTGGCCCACGGATCGATGCACTACCACGCCCTCTTCGCCGTGGGTTTCGTTCTGCTGGTGATCGTCACCGTCCTCAACATATCGGCGGACCTCGTCAGGGCCGCGATCCAGAAAAAGTTCGGTGGATATTGATATGAAGAAGATCAGACTGGCACCATTGGCTTCGATCGTCGTAGCCCTATTTTTGCTTATATCTTCGCTCTACTACCTTATAATCCAGCCGGGAGAACTCCCGCTGGTGCCTTTCTGGGTTGGCGGCCTGCTGGTATGTGCGGTCCTCATTTCGTTCTCTGCCCTCGTCCTCAATCGGGGGGCTGACGATAGGACGCGCGTCGTCTGGACCTGGGGCAGATTTTTGCCTTTAGCCGGGGATCTGGTCTACTTTCTGGCGGTATTTCTTCTGATCTTTTTGGGCCTAATCCGGCCTGACCAGGAGTTCGAGTTTCTGGGGCTGAGCGCGATCTTCACCTACAATCTGGTCCTGCCCTTTCTCGTCCTTTCGGCAAGCTTCTTTGCGATAAAGGACTCCATCAACATCCTCTACGGGTACAGCACCAGGGGGAGGGAGGTTCTGGTATTCTCGATGGTCAGGCTCTCGGCGGTCTTCACCCTTCTGCTTTTGGGCGGCATAATCTCGGTGATCCTCTTCCGGGGGATCGGAGCTATAAGCTGGGAGTTTCTGACCCAGCCCCACTTCCGGCTCGGCCAGCAGGGCGGGATCAGCACCTGCATCGAGGGGACCTTCTGGCTGGTGATGGGGGCGATGCTGATCTCGGCGCCCCTGGGGATCGGAGCCGCCATTTACCTCAACGAGTACTCCAAGCACTCGGGGCTGAAGCGGATCGTCACCATAGCCGTCGGCTGTCTCAACGGGGTCCCTTCGGTGGTCTACGGCCTCTTCGGCCTCGCCCTGTTGGTGGCCACCTTCGGGCTCTCCCTTCTGGCGGGGTCGGTGATCCTGGGGCTGATGAACTTGCCCACCATAATTCTCACAAGCCAGGAGGCTCTGAAGAGCGTTCCAAACTCCTTGCGGGAGGGGAGTGTGGCCCTCGGTGCCACCAAGTGGCAGACGATCAAGCAGGTGGTTATACCCTCGGCCCTTCCAGGAGTCCTCACGGGTCTTATCATCGGGGTTGCGAGAGCCGCCGGGGAGACGGCCCCCATCATGTGGACCGCCGTTACCTTCTCCGCTACCCCTGTCCACATGGTTTACGGCATCGTTCCCGACGTCTTCCAGCCGGTGAACAACCTCTGCTACCATCTCCTCAACCTCATCTATTTCCTGGGGGCCTGGGACGTGGAGCAGAACGCCTGGGGGACGGCTCTCGTCCTTTTGGCCTTGGTCCTCTCCATCAACATGGTGGCGATCATCGTCAGAAACCACTACAGAAAGAAGATCTCCTGGTGAGCCGCCCCCACAACTTTTATCATTTCAGGGACATAAGGGTCCGTTATGAGACCGATCTCTCCCGACGAGATGAGAGTCGTCGATGCAAACTGCGCCTATTTTGGTCTGATCCCTCTCCAGCTGATGGAGAACGCGGGGGCCGCCCTCGCCCAGGAGGTCAAAAAGAGGGCAAAGGGAAAGAAGGTCGCCGTCGTCGCGGGACGGGGCAACAACGGTGGAGACGCCTTCGTGGCCGCCCGCCACCTCGCCGACTTCGATGTGACGGTATTTCTTCTCGGAAGGTCGAGAGATATCGCCACCGAAGAGGCGGGGCGGAACTGGGAGATCCTGGAACATCTCGGCTTCGACCTCCGGGAGGTCCGGGATCCGAGGGACCTCGAGTCGCTATCTCAGTACGATCTGATCCTGGACGCGGTCTTTGGGACCGGCGTCCGCGGAAGGGTCCGGGGTCTGGAGGCCGAGGCGATCGACGCCATCAACTCATCGAAGAGGAGCGTCGTATCGGTGGACGTCCCCAGCGGCCTTGGGACCGATAAGGTCGTCGATCCCGAGGTGACCGTCACCTTCCACAGGCCGAAAGACGGCATCCCCGGCGAGGTGGTGGTGGCGGGGATCGGCATACCTCCGGCCGCCGAGTTTCTGGCGGGCCCCGGAGACCTGGCCCTGGTGGCAGATCGGGCTCCGGGAAGCCACAAGGGCCAGAACGGCCGGGTCCTGGTGATCGGGGGCGGTCCTTACAGCGGAGCCCCTGCCCTATCGGCGATGGCGGCTCTCCGGGCCGGGGCGGACCTCGTAACCGTTGCCACGCCCAGCAACGTCTCCGACACCATCGCCGGGTTCTCCCCGAACTTGATCGTCAGGCCCCTATCCGAGGACCACCTATCCCCCGACGACCTGCCGGCTCTTCGAGAGCTCCTGCCCCGCCACGACGTCGTCGTCGTCGGCATGGGCCTGGGCCGGGACCCCGAGACGAGGGCGGCTCTGGCGAAGATCGTCCCCGAGTGCGAGAGGGTGGTGATGGACGCCGACGCCCTCTTCCCCGGCATCCCCCTCAAGGGGATCATCACCCCCCACGAGAGCGAGTTTAGGAGGGTCAGCTCCATCCAGGTGCCGCCGGGCCGGGTCCAGAACGAGACCTTGATGAGCTTTGCAAGAGACATGAAGCTCACCATCCTCCTCAAGGGGAAGGTCGACCTGATCACCGATGGCGATGTCGTGAGAGGCAACGCCACCGGGAACGCCGGGATGACCGTCGGCGGAACCGGGGACGTCCTGGCCGGGATCACTGGGGCCTTCCACTGCAAGGCCTCGCCCTTGCGGGCCGCCGTCGCTGCGGCCTTCGTCAACGGGACCGCCGGCGACCTGGCCTTCGAGGAGAAGGGCTACTCCCTTCTCGCCACCGACGTCATCGAGAATATACCCCGGGCCATGTGGTCGTGAGGCGTTGTGGCTGTGATTCTTTGAAGATCGGTTCAGCTATCCGGGAAGATCGGGGGGGGATGGTGGAGATCACCGAGAAGCCCCCCGTCGGGCGGAGGGCGGTTGCCTCCGGAACAATCCGCCTGAAGGAGGCCACAGTCGAGGCGATCAAAAACGGCGAGGTGAAGAAGGGGGACGTCCTCACCGTGGCAAGGGTATCGGCGATCCAGGCGGTGAAGGAGACGCCAAGACAGATACCCATGTGCCACCCGATCCCCATCACCGGCGTCGAGGTGACCTTCGATCTTCTCTCCGACCGGATCAGGGCGACGGTCGCCGTCACCTCCGTCGGCAAGACGGGGGTCGAGATGGAGGCTCTGGCCGGGGTCTCGGCGGCCCTCCTGAACGTTTGGGACATGGTCAAGTACCTGGAGAAGGACGAGACCGGAAACTACCCTTCGACGATGATCGAGGAGATCTGGGTGGTGGAGAAGAGAAAGGACGAAATCTGAGAGAAGGGACACATGAGGCGCGCTTTTTCTTCAGGGAAAAGTGCGACCGAGGTCGCCATATCTTTCGCGCAAAGAAATCGAAAGAGAACGGCCGGATGAGAATCGACCTGTGATCCCGAGCCGTCTCCGACGGACGTAGCCGCCAACGACGGCGAAAGCGCGCTCCCTCGGACGTAATCTGTATAGGACGATCGATCATCACGCTTCAATCTATCTTCATCGAAGACGAGAAAGGGACGATGGATCAGGCGAAGGTTCATATTGTAGTGGTGGTCGATTGGTATGGCGCGTTTTGGCCTGTCATTCGCAAGACCTGATGGAGCAACGGGGTTGAGAAGAGATGATCGAAGACGAAGGATCTGGAGACCTTTGGGCTGCCGACGATTCTTTTCGTATATTGCTCGTGGAGGACAATTACGCCCACGCGGCTCTGATAATGAGAGCCTTTGAACGGCTGGGGCTCTCCGGCAAGATCGACTGGGTCAAAGATGGAAAGGCGGCGCTGGACTATCTTTACGAGCGCGAGATCGCAGATGAGACCGCCCTCCCAAAGCTCGTGATGCTCGACCTCAGGCTCCCGAAGCTCGACGGTCACGAGGTCCTCCGAGAGATGAAGAGGTCGGAGAGTCTGAGGGTAATCCCGGTCGTCGTCCTCACCACCTCCACCAGCGATTACGACCTCAAAAAGGCCTACTCCAACTACGTCAACAGCTACCTCACAAAGCCTCTCAGCTTCGACGACCTCCAAAAGACGATCGAGGACGTTAAAAATTACTGGTTTAAATTGAACCGCTATCCAAAACCAGCATGAACGGCGAAGACGAACCTGCGACCCTCTCAGAGGCAGTAGATTCATGACCTTGCGCAAAAGTACTCTGATCGTCAACGGCGCGATAATTCTCATCATGATCGTGATCATCAGCGCCTTTATGTGGCAGTTGATGATCAGCAACCTCTCGGAGTTGGAGGAGGAGGCGGCCCGCCACGAGGTCGAAAACACCATCTTCGCCATCGAGGAGGATCTATCTTCCCTGAACAGGATCGGTGGTGATTGGGCTCCATGGAACGAAACCCGCGATTTCGTGTTGGACGGAAACGAGGATTACATACTCGCGAACCTGGGCGAAGAGACCCTCGCCAACCTCTGCGTTAATACCATGCTCTTTTACAACAGCTCGGGCGAGCAGTTTTACGGAAAAGCGATAGACTTGGCCTCAGGTAAGCCGGTCCCCGTTTCGCCGGGCCTGGCGGATCTGCCCAAAGACAACCTCCTGATCGCTCACACCTCCCCAGAAGATAGCGTATTTGGCATCATCGTCCTTTCTGAGGGGCTTATGATGGTGAGCTCTAACCCCATCCTGGACAATCGGGGGGCTGGCCCCATCTGCGGCTCTCTGATCATAGGCCGCCCCCTGGACGAGGTCCGGCTCAACGAGCTGGAACGGCTGAGCGGCGGCGTCCTGAAGATGGAACCTATCGACGCCGCAAAGACGCCTCAGAGACTTCGAAGTCTAACCTCACAAGACGCTCCCATCATCATAGAGACGGTGGATGAAGATTCGATGCTCGCCTTCAAGGCCATCGAGGACGTCTACGGAAAACCCACCGTCCTCCTCGAAGCCCGCCTGCCGAGGGATATCCACCATCGCGGCATGATGGTCATCCGCAGTCTTGAGCTGGCGGTGGTCCTGACCTGCCTCACCTTCGGGGGAGTCATTCTCCTGTTCCTGGAACGGTTCGTCCTCTCCCCACTGGACGCCATCACCAGCTCTGTGGAGGAGATAAGCCGGACGGAGGGGCCAGATGCGGTGCGCGTCCCCAAAGCGGGGCGGGGCGAACTTGCGAACCTGGCAGAATCGATCAACGAGATGCTGGATCGTCTTGGGAATTACAACCAAAAGCTGAGGGAGAGCGAGGAGAGGTTCAGGACGATCTTTGAGACCGCCCAAGACTGCATCTTCATCAAAGACCTGGAGGGGAGGTACGTTCAGGCCAACCCTGCGATGGAGAGGCTCTTGGAGATGCCCGCCTCGGAGATTTTTGGAAAGAGGAACGAAGACTTCTTTCCCTCTGAAACGGCAACTAAAATCCACGAGGCCGACGCTGAGGTTCTTTCCGGGGGTGCCGTCGCCAACGACGTGCACATAGACCTCGCCAATGGTGCTTTGGCCACCCTCCACGTGGTCAAGGTGCCCCTGAGAGACGACCTCGAAAGGGTCGTCGGGATCTGCGGGATCGCAAGAGACATCACGGAGCGGAAACAGAGCGAGATCGAGCTTCAGAATAGGGATATGCTCCTGGTGGCCTCGGCCGTCGCCTCCAACGCCCTCTTGGTCGAGGAAGACCTCGACCGCGTCATGGTCGATGCCCTCCAGTTCCTGGCCGAGGCGGTGGTGGCAGATCGGGCCTACATCTTCGAGAACCACCTTGAGGCTGGCGAAGTCCTCATGAGCCAGCTTTACGAGTGGGCAAAGGACGATGTTGAGCCCCAGATAAATAACCCGCAGCTTCAGAACCTCCCTTATAATCCCGACTACACCGGGATTTACAAAATCCTATCAAAGGGTAAGCCGTACAAAGACCTGGTCAAGGACCTTCCCGAATCGGAGAGGGGGATCCTGGAGTCCCAGGGGATAATCTCCATCCTGATCGTGCCCATAATCGTTAAAGGGCAACTCTGGGGCTTTGTGGGCTTTGACGACTGCCATTCCGAGAGGATTTGGAGCAAAAACGATACCACTGTCCTTCAATCGGCAGCAGGGAGCATTGGCGGTGCCATCATCCGTTCGCGAACCAGGGAAGACCTGGTCAGGGCCAGAGACGAGCTTGAGAGAAGGATCGGTGAGGTGGAGACGAAGAACGCCGAGATGGAACGGTTCGTCTACACCGTCTCCCATGACCTGCGGTCGCCGCTGGTCACCGTCCAGGGCTTCGTCGGCTTCTTGCGAGAGGACATCTCGGAGGGCGATCATGAGAAGGTTGAGACCGACCTCGAGATGATAGAGGACGCCGTCTCGAAGATGGACCTCCTTCTCAAAGACACCCTCGAGCTCTCCAGGATCGGAAGGGTCGTGAACCCACCGGAGGAGGTCTCCTTCGGCGAGATCGTCTCGGAATCCCTGGGCCGCTTTTCCGAGGACGCCAGATCGAAGGGGATCGAGGTCCTCCTCCCCGAGAGCTGGCCCGCCGTTCGAGTGGACCGGCTGAGGATCGTCGAGGTTCTGACGAACCTCATCGAGAACAGCATGAAGTACATGGGAGACGTGATCGGGCCTGAGATAGGGATCGGATGGTGGCGGGAAGGCGACGAGATCGTCTTCTTCGTCAAAGACAACGGGATCGGCATCGAGCCCGACCAGCGAGAGAAGGTCTTCGAACTATTCTACAAGCTGGACCCCAGCACCGAGGGAACCGGCGTTGGCCTTGCGATCGTGAAACGGATAATCGAGGTTCATGGCGGTCGGATATGGATAGAGTCTGAAGAGGGGATGGGCACCACGGTCCTCTTCACCCTTCCTGCGGCCGAGGGTTGAGCGTCCGAGGTGCTGAAGGTGATGGGAAGCTCCGGGGCGAATTTGGGGTTGGGCGCGACCACTTCGACCGGGAAAAACTTTTAAGATACCTACCTCCGTCCAAAACGGTGGAGACTGATATCGTATTTTCAGATCAGAACGGCATCGGCGCGGCATCGAGATAGAGCGAGACGAAACGAGGCGATCATGAAGATTGAAGTGCTCGGCACCGAGTCCCTCGGCGTCAGGGGTCTCTCCTGCGTGGTGGAGACAGAAGGGCGGACGATCGTCATAGATCCGGGGGTCGCCCTCGGATATTTGAGGCGCGGCAAGCTCCCTCACCCCCACCAGGTGGCGGCGGGGGCCGAGGTCCGAGAGAAGATCGTCGGAGCCTTGAAGAGGGCCACAGACGTGGTGATCAGCCACTACCACGGCGACCACATCCCCCTGGCGGAGGCAAACCCCTACCAGCTATCCCTCAGCAGGGTACCGTCCCTCGACGGGGTCCGACTTTGGTGCAAGGGACCCCACGACCTCTCGGACCTGGCGGTCCGGCGGTGGATCGACCTCTCCCGGTTCGCAGGCTGCATCCTCCCCGACGCCGAAGAGAGGTCTGACGGGACGATCAGCTTTTCTCAGCCCGTCCCCCACGGCTCCAGGGGTTCGAGGCTGGGAACGGTGATGATGACCCGAATCCAGGATGGGGATGAGGTCTTCGTCCACGCATCCGACATCCAGCTCCTCGACGGGGAGTCGATATCGATCATCCTAGACTGGCGGCCTACCATCGTCCTCGCCTCGGGGCCGCCCCTCTACCTCTCCCGCCTAAGACCCGAGCTGCGGGAGGTCGCATGGGAGAATGGAATGGCTCTCACCGATAGGGTCGATACCTTGATCCTGGACCACCATCTTCTGAGGTCGGTCGGCGGATACCGATGGATGGAGCGGCTCTCAGAGACTACCTGCAACAGGGTCACCTGTGCCGCCCGGTTCATGGGGAAAGAGCCCCGCCTCCTCGAAGCCAGAAGAGACCTCCTCTACGCGGAGATGCCGGTACCTCCGGGCTGGCACGAAGCCTATGCAGAAGGGAGGATGAGCTTCGATGGATATAGAGATCTGAGCCCCGGCTGCCAGCAATCGATGATGGTCGACCATCGTCCCTGATCCGACGCCTGATCTGGGCTGACCATCGCAAACGTCGGGATCGCATCAACCTTGCGATCCCGTCTCAAAAGGCTCAATAGCTCGATCCTCGGCGGTCGACCCAGCCGTGGAGGTGGAGAGATCGACCCCGGCGAGGAACGAGATCCCCTGAACGGCCCCCGCGTTTATAGCAGTGGCGAGGGTGATGAAGATCGGCAGGCCCTCGGTTAAGCTGTAACTCCAAATCCCCCCGAACATGCCCACAAGCTCCATGTAGCCGCCAAGGGCTACGCTGACGGTGACGAGAGCGGCGTTCCAGTTGATGGGGCACCTGTTCGAGGAAAATAGGCCGAGAAGAGCCATGAACGCGTACATCACCAAAACCCAATTTCCGGCCAGGTCGAAGTACCCCTCTAGGTAGAAGAAGAGGGAGAAGGCCGCAACGATCGCAGCGAAGGGAAGGGCCCGCCATCCACTGAGCGTGTCGAATATCCGAAGCCTCGCCAGCCACTGCCTAAGAAGATCCGATAACCCGAATATGGCAACCATAAGTAGCGCCCAACCCGATGCGACGAAGAGGGTGGGGCCGTCGCTACCGGCATACTTCACGATCCCGTCCGAAGTGATGCCCGTCTCCACGACGAACATGACCGCCGCTGACGAGAGGACGAGGGCCAGAAGGTCTCTCGTCTTCATCCTGATGGCTGCGAGGATGGAGACGATGATGGCGAGGATGAAGTTCAGATCGAAGAAGAAGGATCGTAAAAGGTACCCATCCATGTAGAAGCCGAGGAGGGCCGCCTCCGCCAGAAGGAGGAGGATGAAGAAGTTGGTTCTTCTCCTGGCTCTGTCCTTCTCCGTATCCCCCTGGCCTCTCAGGTGGAGGTAGACGACGTCGTTCAGAAGCTTCAGGAGGGCCGGGGTGAGGTACTTGAAGACGGGAAGCCTCGCCATGTCGTAGAGGAAGAAGTCGGCTCCGACGTTGAAGAGGGTGCTCCAGCCCGGAAACTTCAGGATCAGCTCGATTCCCCAGTTGTAGAAGTCCTTCACCTTCGCCTCGGGCCGGTCCCAGTTACCGTCCTTGCCGCTGGCGTGCCTGTAGGGCAGGTCGTCGAAATCAAATTTCATCGAGGCGTCCCCCAGGCCCCGCTCCGCGGCGAGCTTCAGGTGGACCACCTCCTCGGGATCGTATCCCATCAGCTGCGATGCGATGGAATCGGCGCAGACGACGTCGTTTGAGGCGACGATCGTCTGGAAGTCGATGGGCCTGGAGCTGAGGGGGCCTATCGCTTCGTTACCTATGCTGCCGTCGATGATCACCAGGTTAGGGTTGAAGGCCCGATTAATCTCGTATATCACCTCCTCGATCTTCATCTTGTGATACTTGGCCTTGTCCACCTCCGGGAAGGTGCCGTACATGTTCTTCATCCCCAGGGTCACCCCCGTCAAAAGGTGGGTCTTCATCGTCGGGACCGAGATGATGACCTTTGCGTCGATCACCTCCTTTGATGCACTGTCGGTGCCGATGATGCTCTCCTCGCCGAAGTCGAATCCGACGATCTTCGTCTCGGAGAGGTTGACCAGCCTCACCCCCTTCTCCTTCGCCCACGCGACCCAGCCGGAGTCGGCCGCCACCTGCCAGAACTTGTTCCAGATCATGTCGGCGTCTCCGATGAAGGGGTCTCCTCCCGCCCCTCTCACCAGATCGACGATCTCGTCGACGACCTCGGTGCTGGTGAAAGTCCCAGCCACCTCGGGCACACCGCCACAGACGTTGATCTTGATGAAGACCTTGTCACCGGGTTTAACGAAACGCTCGATGCCGCCGAGGGCTGCTACAGCCTCCCTCACGCACTTTTTGGCATCAGGATCTCTCGCCACGGCGTACTCCGAGGGGCCGCGCTCGGACCGGCTCTTGACGTCCCATAATGAATAGACCTCCTTTGAGACCAGCCTCCGCTTAGATATCAAGAGGGCCGCAGCATACCCTGCGAAGAGCCAGACCGGGTAAAGGACGAAGAGAAGGACCACGACGAAGGTGGGAACCATCTCCTTGGTGATGCCGGTGATGTTGGAGTGGAGCATGAACTCTGAGCCGCTCAAGCCTGAGAAGAAGGGAAATACGCACCGGAATACGTCGGCGTAGAGGAGCGAGCTGAATATTATAAATATAAGTATGATGGCAACGCCGACCACAATTTTTGCATGTCTATTCCAGCCAAGCCTTCGACCTCCGAAGTAGATGAAGAGGCCTGACAAAACCAGCAGGGGCGGATCTATCAGGAAGCTCATTAACGCGCGACCTCCAGAATTGCAGAAGCTCCAGAAAATAACGCGGCTGCTTTAAATATAAGCCTGCCGATCGGCTAAATATTTTTGGCTTTCGAAAATGTTAGTATAAAATAAATATTATGCCCTCTCTACCCGACCCGTCTCAGCACGTAGTGCACGCATGTGCCCCTCTCATCCTTGATGATGAACCCCGTGGAGCGCTCCAGCATCCCGAAGATGGAGCTCTTTTCGTCGCAGAACTTGCCGAGCATGAAGTCCCGCCTCACCATCCTGATCTCGCTCTTGAAGGCCCGTCCGGCTAAATCGAATTCCTCCATCAGGTCTTTGGAGAACTCCGCCCCTGTGCCGCCTATCGGCAGAACGCCTCCGAGGATGAACCTGGCCTTCAGCTCTCCATCTTCCATGAAGTATCTGAACCTGAAGACCACAGGAGAGAGGGCCGGGTCCGAGACGAGCCTCGCCTCCCACACTCCCGGAACCTCCCTCGCTTCGGGCGCTTTCGCCTTGTTCGAGAATATGAACTCGAAGTCGTCGTGGGTCATGAAGTCGACGTTGTACCTCCTCGAGAGGATGAAGTAGAAGACGTGCTTGCCTTCTGGAGGCGATCCGAACCCGAAGGCCTCGCCGATGAGGGTGTCTTTGTCCACGATCTTGAGGATGTCGTAGAATAGGTTGTAGGGAGGGTCGAAGTACTGGAGGAGCGTGATCTTTCCGTATTCGGGATATTCGACATCGGAAGCTTCGTTTGCCGCGTATATATCCGAATAGTACGGATGCGTCTCGCCCCTCACCGAGTCGCCGCTTCTCCAAAACCGCTTGTAGAATCCGAGCGCATAAACCAGCCCTTTTGTCAGGGGATCGTCGTCGGAAGCGTAGAACCCCTTCCTGTATCTGTTGTTCCATATGGTGAGGTCGTCGACGTCGAAAGACCAGTTCTCTCCATCGACTATCTTCATATTCGGAGAGTTGACGAGAGACTCTCTGCCAAAGGCGCTCTCGCCCTCATCGAAGAGCTCCTTCAGCTTTGCCATCTTGCAGCGCATCGGCTGCTTCGTCGAGCAGACCTCGCCGAGCCTCGCCCTTGGGCTCAGGGACGCAAACTCGTTCCATCTTCCATCGATCCGATCGGAGATTATGGCGGCCAGGGCCATGATCGTTAGCTGGGGGTTGACGCCCAAAGCCGTCGGGAAGACGCTGGCATCGCAGACGAAGAGGTTCTCAAACCCGAAAACCTTGCAGCTTGAGTCGACGACGCAGCTTCGAGGATCGTCGCCCATCCGGTTTCCGCCCTGGGGATGGGCAGACCCCAAAAGGAGCCTGTCCGGATCTCTTTTTATGGCATCCTTCAGATCAGAGATCTCTTTCTCGCCGTTCAGGATGCTCTTTGAGAGGTGGGAGGTTATGACTCTCGTCGCCCCCAGCCTAAACCACATCCGGGCGATCAGCTCTGCGCCCCTGGCCATGGCGTCCAGCTCTTTAGTCCCCGGCCTGTACGAGACCCTCGAAAAGCCCAGGTCCGAGAGGGAGACCTCGCCTCTGGGATCGTCCCTCACCAGGACCCCCGCCATGGCGTAGTGGCCGTACCTCTTCATCAGCCCTCCCAGGGCCGGAAGGGCCATCGAAAACTGTAGCGGCGGAAGAAACGACGACTCGATCAGAAACCCGCCGTCCTCAACCCCGTTTGTCACCCCGAAGTCGTGGAGGGTGTAGGCCATGGGGACTCCCTGATGGGCCTTGATCTCGAAGGGGAAGTCTCCGATGACGAAGGGGGCGGGATGGAGGGACAGGCCCTTACCTGCCTTTCCCTCGGCTATGAAGTTCTTCATCAAAAGCTCCGTCGAGGCTATGGCGCCTGCGGCCACGATCACGATCCTGGCATTTACCCTAAGCTTGAAGACGACGTTTCCGATCCGATCGAGGAAGTCTCCCTCGACACCATCGACGACGCAGCCTGCTGTCGTGATCTTCTCGGCTCTGCAGTTGCAGTATATCCTCAGATTCGAGCCGGGATCGTTCAGGGCTTCGTGGAGGTAAGTGACCCTCATATCTTGCTTCGTCTCGTAATGGCATCCGAGGTGGCATAGGCCGCACCGCATGCAGTTGACGCAGTTTCTCAAGTTGGGGCCGTGATTCTCGTAGCCCATCAGAGAGCAGCCCCGTTTCAGCATATTGTTATTTATATTAATTTCGTCGTCCGCGATCCCTGAGACGTGAATAATCTCCGAGACCTCTTTGGTGGCGTAGTCCCATTCCTCGTCGGAGATGCCGACCCCAAGCCTCCTCCACTCTCTTTTGACCAGGTCGGGGATGGGGAAGCATACGGCATCGTTTATCACCGTCGATCCGCCAAGACACGATCCCTGGGCGATGGCCGTCCTCAAGTCGTCGGAGAAGTTGGCTCCGCTGTTCTTCCATAGGAGGGGGAGCATGTCCTCGTCCCTCTGGTTCATGTCTTCTCCTTCGAAGTAGCCGCCCCGCTCCAGGAGGACCACAGACCTTCCCGCCTCGGCGAGCTTCTTTGCCAGCACTGATCCCGCAGCGCCGGAGCCTATGATGCAGACGTCCGCTTCCTCCAGAACGTCTCCATCGACGGTCTGGTAGCGTTCCTCCCTGATATCGAGATCTTCCACCCCGTAAATCCCGCTCAATAGAAAACCTCCATCACTCCTACATCCATTACCGCAGAAAAATTGCTTGAAGTTGGAATTGAAGTTAAAGTCGAACTCAAACCCGAAGGATCGGCTTGTCCCACCTTGTCACATGGTCGTGCTTCTCTTCTCTTGGATTCTTTGGGACCTGGATGCCGTCATAACCGCGAAGCCTCACCAGTTCGTCCCGGTTCACCGTCCAGCTGGCGATCACCCTCATGAGCAGCTCGAATATCGTTCGCACGTCGGCCTTCGAGAGGTCGGCGGCGTCTCCGGCATCTCTGAGGGCCCCGATCATCGATAAGAGGCTGTCCGAGTACGGATCGTGCCCTTGGGGGCCGACCTCGCTTCCATCGAGCTTAATCTGAAATTCCATCAATCTCGTGGTGTTCTTCTTGGTCGGCGTTCTGATCAGAGCCTTTCCGGCCCTGTCTTTGACCACCAGATACACGTCGGGATCGGTTTCAAACCAGTCCTCAAAGGCGTCTTTTGAGAACGAGATCTCGAAGTCGCCGTTCCCGTCGGTCTTCGCCACTCCCAAAAGATCGTCAGGGTTGAGGCGGCTTCCGAGATCCTCGTCAAAGGCCCCTACCCTGTAACCTTTGACCGCTCTGTTATTTCGGTCCCTTATCTTGCCAGTGATCCTGTATCGACTTCTGGAAGACGAAGGGGTGATTTTTCCAAATGCTCCAAGGCGGTCTCCCATAATTCAATTTAAATTACTGTATAACATATTTAAGCATAGCGGTTCGAGGTGCCTTATGTGAGATGATCGAATATATCCGAAGTTCATATCTGCCCTTTTCGATGGATCCCGTTCTTCTTATCAGGACCGATGACCGAAGCGCTATCCGGAGATCTCTCAAATCCCCTAGAACAAGCATATATCAGAATGCCCAGCCGTGGCTCTCAGCTCGGGCTCCAGACCACCCCTCTCTCCGTCACCATAATGTATATATAGAATATACTGCTATGTAGATCATATAGGAGATGATCTGCGTGCTGTCTGAAAGCCTCTTCTTGGCCCTGCTATTCGCTGGCGTAGTTTACGCGCTCATGTTAGACATTTATAAAGACATCAGAGAGCTTTAGTGGGCCGGCAAAGGGCGTGCGAATTTTCAATTCGTGGTGGAGGGGGGCTTAAATCGCTAAAGCGTGCCGTCCAACATCCTCCACCCGATACCGTATCACCGAGATCGAAAAAATCCGATTTCGGCGAGAGCCATTTTTATAAAAAGTTATGCTCTTGTGAAGCGCTGATCTCGCGGGGGTAGAGACGTCCGCAGGCAGCGCCATAAGCTGGCGCTTCCTCTCCTCCCTACCCACCGTCGACTCTGCCCCTCAGTCTAGCTTCACGGCGATCCCGTGGGACCGGAGGTACTCCTTTGCCTCCTTTACCGTGTACTCTCCGCGGTGGAAGATCCCCGCCGCCAGGGCGGCGTCCGCCCCCGCCTCCCTGAAGGCCTCGAGCATGTGCTCCGGATTTTTGGCTCCGCCGCTGGCGATCACCGGGATATCGACTGCCTCGGAGACAGCCCGGGTCAGGGGGATGTCGTAGCCGTCGTTCGTTCCGTCCCGATCCATGCTGGTGAGGAGGATCTCCCCTGCGCCCAGCTCCTCGACCCTGCGGGCCCAGTCGATGGCGTCGATATCGACGGGCTTTCGGCCCCCGTAGATCACCACTTCAAACCAGGTATCGCTTCCGTCCTCAAGCTTGAAGGTGTTCGACCCCTTTTTGAGGGCAGGGTTCCTGCGGGCGTCGATGGCGACGGTGATCCTCTCAGATCCCACGGCCTTCGAGGCGTTCTTGATGAGGCCGGGGTCTTTCAGCGCCGCGGTGTTGATCCCCACCTTGTCGGCTCCGGAGTCGAGGATCTCGACGATCTCCTCCACGCTTCCGATCCCTCCGCCTACGGCGAAGGGGATTGAGACCTCCTGGGCGGTCCGGCGGGCGACGTCCACCATCGTCTTCCTCCCCTCGGCGGAGGCGGTTATGTCCAGGAAGACCAGCTCGTCGGCGCCCTGCTCGTCGTAGCGGATCGCGAACTCCACGGGGTCACCCTGCCGCTTCAGGTCCACGAACTTGACGCCCTTGACGACGGAAGGCTGGCCGTCGACCACCTTCACGTCGAGACAAGGTATGATTCTCTTCGTATCGGCCATGCTGGGGAGAAGGCGTCGCCGAGTAAAAATGTTCCTGAGGACGAAAATGGCAGAAATTTGAGATTTAATATTATCTTTCAGCGGTTAATCGGTCAATGACCCAGATCGCCCATCTGGATGGTGGATACTGGAAGCCGGACCTATCCCGCGCGATCGATATCATCGATGGCCTTCACCACACTTTTCCACTCGGAGCAATAGTAGACCTGGTCGGAATAATCTTCGATATCGGTGTCATTGATGCTCCATGGATGCTTGAACAAAATTCCTCGTCGATCGGGATGGCTTTTGACGAATTCCACGATGTTGAAATCGAGGTCGTCTATCAGTACATCGGAGGGTACGTTGTGCTTGGTCCCCGTCTTTGCACGGTAGTAATCTTTCAGGCATGGGAAGTGAACATTCAGCCACTCTTTGGTGGCCTCTTCTGCATTGGGCCGCCTGGCTGTAACCACAAAAACTTCGTGATGAATGATCTGTTTTACGCCTCGTTGAGACCCCTCTATGAGCGGCAGACTTCGAGTGTACTCCGGGTCGGCCAAAAGCCTTCCAATCTCAGACCATAACTCCCTTCCTCCGAAGGTCCAGTGCGCGCGATCGACATCATTTTTATAATACTTCTGGCCATATTCTCTTTCAATTACTTCAAGGACGGCGGCGACCTGATCTGCCAAAACGCCATCGATATCCACAGCAATCTTCACATCTAAGCGCCTCCGGTTTCATGCCTCTGGATCATCTTCCTACAATCCGACCCCACTCTATACCACTTCACTAAATAGATGTTGGTTTTTCTACGTCGCGCCATGAACTTGATTCTCGAATGACGACATTTGCGCCATCTATTTTATGGGCTTCTCTCCTCGAGCCTGCGCTCTTTTCCGTCTCTCTTCCTGCTTCTTCTTCCTCTTTTTCTCCTTCGCCGTTATTTCCTTGTCCTTCTTGAAGGGGCTGATCATGGTAGATTCCCTCGGCATATCTCACGATTAATTGGCATATCCGATCCGATGGTATTAATTTATTCTGATGCTGATTCATCTCTGTCCGAGATGAATCCACTACAACAAGTCCGCCGGTCGAAGTCCGAGTTTCTCCGCCCTCTCCGTCGACCCGGATCGAAAACTCCATGAGGTCGCCCTGTTGCTGGAGGTTCACGAACTTGGCCCCTTCGACGACGGAGGCTGGCTGTCGACCGCAGCCACGTTGAGGTGCTTTATGGGCCGTTAAAATCTATCACACCAGACCCGGCGAGGGCCTCAGCCACCAGGATCGGCCTTCCATAAAGGACGCCTTCACCTCCATGTCCTTCGCCAGCGTTTCAAGGAGATGGAGGCGAACGCTTCAAAGAGCCTCATCGAAAAGAGGGCCTGGAGGCGGCTCGCGGAAGGCTAGCCCATCCTCTTCCAGTGCTCGTGCTCGTGGGTCCAGATATCCTTGTTCATCTCCACCAGGGCCTTGAAGTACTTTCGCCTCTCCTGGTGGACTGCCTCTTGATCGGGGTAGACCCTCTTGTCTCGGATGGCCTCCGCCAGCTCTCGCCCCAGGGCGAAGGCCTCTTTCTCAGCGGCCTCCATCGTGCCGGGGAGACGGGGCGAGGCACCCACCTGGCCCACGACGTTGGCCCCGAAGCCCATCAGGATCTTGTTCAGGTAGTCGGTAACTTCATCGTAGGAGGGGCTTCCGGCGGTGGCCACCGAGCAGCCGTACTTGCCGGTGAGAAGCTGGCAGTGGATGGCGTCGGCCATCCTGTCCAGCATCGTCTTCATCTGGGCGGTGACGGTGTGAAAGTAGTTGGGCGAGCCTAGGATCAGGCCGTCGACGTTCAGGATCTTCTGGTACAGTTCAGCGAAGTCGTCCTCAAAGATGCATCTCCCCTTGGCGAAGCAGGTGGCGCATGCGTTGCAGTACTCGATATCAAGCTGGCAGAGGTCCACCAGTTCTGTCTCTGCTCCGGACTCTCTGGCGCCGTCCAGCGCCGCCCTGACCAATCTGAGAGTCTGGCTTTTTGAGCCTCTCGGGCTGGCATTTATCCCCAGAATCTTCAAATTCATCCCCTCTCTCTATCATATTCCTGGAAGGATATGATCTTCTTCCTCGGAGAAAAATCTTCTCTGTCGATCGTCCTTCGATCGGATGACGCCTATGCGATCAACATCGACTTTCTTTTGGCGATTTTACTAAAATCTATCGAGGCGGCGTTCTTGCGAGCTATAAAGAAGCCAGGATCAGAAGACCCTTAATAAAACGCGCCCTTTATCCCCAGGATCATCATCTGGACGGCGATGATCGTCAAAATCAGGCCCATCAGCCTCGACACCACCTTTATCATGTCCGGCTTCAGCAGGGCCGTCACCTTCTTGGAGTAGGCGAAAGCGAGATAGGTCAAAAGGCAGATGAAGCCGAAGACCCCCACCACCACGGCGACGTGGGAGAGGGAGGAGTTGGTGGCCGTGAAGGAGAGGGCTGAGGAGATCGTCCCAGGTCCTGCGAGGATCGGCACCGCCAAGGGAGATATGGCCACGTCATCGGATCCTCCCGCCCCCTCGTCGGGGTGGGGGTGGTGCATCCTCGACTCGCTGCCGTGGAGGAGCTGATATCCGACCAGAAATAGCAGAACGCCTCCCGCTATCTGGAATGCATAGATGGTTATACCAAAAATTTTAAAAATGATTCCACCAAGAACTACGAACATCGACACGATGATGAAGGCGAATAGCACCGACTTCCGGGCGATCCTGCCCTTCTCGGTGTCGGAATAGCCCTCCACAAGACCGATGAAGATGGGCGTGTTGCCTATGGGGTTCATTATCGCGAGAAACCCCATCAGCACCGTTATGGCAAAGGTATATAGCTCGTCCATCAGCACATCTCCGAAGCCCAAAGGACCAAATCCGTTCCCTGCTTTTTGTCTTCCTGTTCTATTATATAGGATTTATGCAGTTTACCGATAGACTTAACGACGGTTCCACCTGGCTCTTACAACACTTTAACCGCGGGATGAATAATTTCGGATTAATCTATAAAATTGTTTATCTTTTCCAAAAACGCCAAACCGACTGAACATGCGTCCACTCTCTGGAAACCCGGCAAATATAAGTATTATTATAAATATTATTAGCAGTGATAATAACAATAGCAATAACAGCAATCCAAGGGAAAATAAGTTACTAATATCCAAGAATAATTTGTTGAATGTCTCCTTTTGAATCTCGGTCATACTTTTAACAAAAGAAAATAATATTATTAGTATTGCTGGTGTTGAGCCGAATAACAGATCCATACATCCAGATTTTAAGAGCTGGTCACTTAAGGACTTCATATCTTCACAATATAGTTTAAATCTTTTTATAATTTCAGTTTCCGCATCGCTTTCGGCCGCAATTAAAAGCAGAAAAGTCACACGTAGCATATCCACTCGTTTTTTGGTTCTCCATCTGATAACTAGAGGAACCATATAATGCCAACGCTTACGTTTTTCCAGAATTAATGCGGCTAAACACGCAGAATAAGCTTTCATGAGATCCAAGTAAGCTTCTTCGATATCCTTTAGGGATGGGTCTATCGAGGCCTCTTTTTTAGATGATGCTCTAATTTCGTCCTCCATATTATATTCCTCTTTTGAAGAACAAGCTATATTAATTTTTGTCAAAAATTTTTCAGTGCCCCTTTCGCCCCACCAACTCCGCCAATTATTGAGGATTTGGCGGCTATTCAGGCGGCCACATATATCGCAGATCAATGGGACATAGCATCCGAAATTTTTGGAATGGCAGAGGCGCCGGATCTTCGATTCGGCGTAATCTCTGCCTACGGAGGAAGGGCTAACGTCCTCCGTCAGCCGTCCTACCTTTCCCGTCTGAAACCCGCTCCGATGACCAGAAGGATGAAGAGAACGAGGATGATGCCCATCAGCGGAGCCCCCGATATGGAGGGCATACTGCTCTTCTCCAGGACGTTCTCCATCACAAACCCTGAGACCTCACTATCGAGGGACTCGGATTCGACTGGCTCTTCTCTGCCTGTCATCCCCACCCCCGAGGCGCTGGTCTGGTTGGAGGACCCGCGATCTCCGGGGTAGGGGTGGCGGCTGGACCCACCGCCCTTGCCGGTGCTGCTGGAGCTGGCCTCTGTCGGCTCCGCGCCGGCGAGGATACCCTCCATGTACTCTCTGAGCAGCAGATTGCCGCAGGTGTGATGACAGCAGGTGACCCCATACTCCATCTCGGAGCGTTCGAACCTCTCGACGAGCTCCTGCTTCACCTCTTCGGAGGGATGCCATCTATCCTTCCTCGAGGTCTCCAGCATCCTGGCGGAGATCACCTGGAAGGCATAAGGGTTGTTCTCGTCAAAGAACTCCTCCAGCCCCATCTCGTACTTGTCGTTGACGTATACGTCGTGGACCTCGTTCCAGGTATTCTCGGAGACGAGATCCGGAACCGTCGTCTCCCAACCCCAGAGGTACTCGACGAACTTGTCCATCTCTCGCGCTCCGGAGTAGCCCTGGGCCATCATCCCCTCGATCCACTTGGGGTTGTAGTACCGAGTCCTCAATTCTCGGTGGAAGAAGTCGTGGAGCGATTCTACCTTCGGATGGTCTGGGTTTCTGACGTCGGTGACGTACATGGGAGGAGTCTCTCCGGTTACGGTTCTCACCGCCATGCCCAGGCCTCCTATGTACTGGAAGACGTCATCGTTGTCGATGAAGCCGTAGAGGTTGGAATTGGTGTGGTGAGATGCCGCATCGACGTCGTCCAGGTTCAGCTCGTAGACCTCTCTTTGAACGTCGGTGCTGTAGACCTTCCCTGAGGAGGTCTCGCTCCCCCAGACCTCGTCTCCGTAGATGTAAGACATCCTGTCGATGAAGAGGTCTCCGAGCTTCTCGTCCGTCTCCCAGGTGTCGCTGGCGGCGACGGCGCTATCAAGGTTGGGACCGTAGGTCCCCGCGGCCTCCAAAAATATCCTGGAGATTGAGAGATACTCCGCGTCCTCTTCGGAGTAATTCCCGGTCGCCATCAGGGACGCCCTGATATCCTCGGAGTTCTCCCTCACGTAGTTGGGATAAGCGGTCCCGGTGTCGTTTGCAGCAAGCCTCATCGCCCGATCGATCAGCTTCAGCTTCTCCGGGAAGAGGTCCCTATCAAGCCCGGAGGGGATGACCAGGACGTCTATCCTGGGCCTTTCAAGCTCCTCCATCGGTACCAGCTCCACATCACAGACCCCGCCGTAAGAGTCCCAGACCGGCTTCGCCCCGATCATGTGAAGGATCTCGGACTCCACGACGCCGTGATCCGTCACCGCCCAAGCCCAGAGGATGATCGCCATCTTCTGAGGGTAGCTTCCGTTGTTATCATCTCGGTACTTCTCTATCAGCTCCTCTGCGAGGGTTTGGCCCGCCTCCCAGGCCGCGGGGGTGGGAACCTGTCGGGGGCTTATGGAATGGAAGTTCCTTCCGGTCGGAAGGACGTTGGGGTCCCTTATGGGATCGTCTGCAGGCGAAGGTGGCGTGTACTTTGATTCAGAGGCGTTTACGAAACGCGGCGTCTCTTCTACGCAGGCAGTAAGACCCTCTGAATAAAAAATGCCAAGCTCAAGAAGCGTAGTGAGGTTCTCGGAGGGGATAATCTCTTCGGCTTCGCCGATACCTGTGAAATTTTCCGACCCTATGACCTCTTCACCTTCGATCGAGCCCGTGTGGTTGGAAAATACCTTCAACTGGGCGCGATCCGGCACTGTTTCGTTCAGCAGAACCTCGGCCAGGAGGTCGAAAGAAGAGCTTTCAAGCTCCCGTTCCTTGTCGAGCCTCGATGCGTTGGGATAATCCTCGTAGGGTATCATCAGGGCGACTTCTCTCTTGTACTCCTCGCCGAGCATCGATTCTGTCATCTCCACCAGGGCGGTACCTTCCATCGGCCTGCTGAAGGTGTGAAGGCCGTAGGGCATGAACTCGTTCTTCAGATCGTAGAGGTAGTGCTCAAGAACGTCGACGAAATCGTCGAAGGCCTTCGGATCGGAGGATATCTCAGTCAAGTTCACCTCCAGATCCTCGTCGAGGTGCATCTCTCCGCACTGGGCGATGATATCCTCTCTGTAGAGCGCCTTCACGGTGGCGTTCTCCACTTGGTTGTAGTTGAAGGCGGTCTCGGCGAGGTTGGTGAAGTTGCCGTAAAGGCCAGACGCCACTATCGGCGGCGTAAGGTGGGTTATCATCACGGCATCTCCCCTCCTCTTCGCCTGGGAGCCCTCGGCGATGTTGTCGACGATGTATGGGTAGATGACGGGAAGGTCCTGGATCAGGATCCCAGGCCAGCATTTGTCGCCGGATATCCCGCTCTCCTTCCCTGGGGTCCACTCCTGGGTGCCGTGTTTTCCGAGGTGGACGATGAAGTCGGCGTCAAAACCCTTCCTGAGCCAGAGGTAGAAGGCTATGTACTGGTGATGCGGCGGTATGTCCTTATTGTGGTAGAGGACGGTGTTGTTCTGAAGCCACCCCCTCGTCGGCTGGGGCGCCAGGATGACGTTTCCGAAGGAGAGCTTCGGGATCACGAAGTACTTTCCGGTCTCGTTCTCGTAGACCATGATCTCTCCGGGGGCGGGGCCCCACCTCTCAGTCACCTCCCTCTGCTTTTCGGGATCGATCTTGGAAAACCACATCAGGTAATCCTCGACGGGGATGAGGGTTGCGTTTCCGGCCACCACCATCCTCTCCAGCTCTCCAGGAGCCCAGGTGCCGACGTTCGTCCCCTCGTGGGCCATCAGGTCGACGAGATCCCGCTCGTCGGTGATCGTCCCCTCCACACGGTATCCTGACTCGTTAAGCCCGTCCAGAATCACCTGGAGGCTCCGAGGGACGTTGATGTAGGTCGCGCCCAGGTTGTCCTTTCCCCCGCCGTGGTTGTAGTAGATGATGGCCGCCTTCTTCTCCGCGTTCGGCTTTCGGCCGAGCTCTGCCCAGGCGATGGCCCTCTCCGCCAGCCATTCGATCTGGCTTTGTACCGGCTCGAAGTTCCCCTTCTCGGTCCTTCCCGCCATCGTTATGGGCTCAATGACCGCGTCCATCTCGGGCATAGCGATCTTGAAGTAGATCTCTGTGGGGTAAACGCCGGTGCTGTTCCTCCACTCCTCTGGGGTCTGGTACCATAGCTTCATCCCGTTGAGGACGGGGACGTTCAGCTCCTCCAGATCCTTGATCCCTTCCTCGGGATCTCCGTAGTTCAGCCTGAAGGGCTTGGTGAGGATCATGGCATCCACGATCGTCGATCCGTTCAAAATGAAGAGATCTTTAATCGTAGTGGTGTTCTCGAATCCGACGTCGATGACATTGGCACCCTTCGACTCCAACGTTCTGATGATGGCGACTCTCATCGATGAGGTCACGGGGTCGTCGGCCAGGTTCATCACGCCTATCGTCGGCGCCCCCTCGTCGTACCCGTGCCCGGAATTATTCCGGTACCATCGGAGGTAAGAGGTGGTGTTCAAGAAGAGGTCTGGCGAGTCCGGATGGCAGATGTAGGCTTTGGGCGTCGGAACGGGCTCGTTCACGGGGACGTCCAGGCCGCAAAAGGTCTTGGCGAGGTACGAATAGAGCCTTTCCATGTTCTCGAGGCCGCCGTAGTTCCAGTAGTCCTCGATCTCCGGATGATCTTCCAGGTCCATGTTGCCTAGGAGGTCGTCGTACCCCTCCGAGTGGATCGAGATCACGGGAACGCCCGCCTCCTTTTGGGGCGAAAGCAACGGCAAGAGCTTGGTTGCGCCATCGCTTCCCACCATCTCCAGGAATATGAGGTCGTAGCCCGAGAAGTTATAGGGAGCCGTCTCGACGAAGGTCAGGGTGACGTTCAGGACCGCGTCTTTCGCCGACTCCTCGATCACCGCGTGGTTCTCTGCGGTTATGAATAGCGCCTCCGGCCTCTTCGAAAGGATCCTCGCCGTTATGTTCACCCGGGGAGATCCGCGAGGCAGGGCGTGCCGATCGCCCAGGTAGAAGGTGAGGTTGTCGCCATCATCCAGCTGGAATTGGTCGGGGCCGGCGAGGGGGACGGGCTCTTCAGGATAGTTCACCCAGTACCTCCAGGATCTGTTATCCTCGGCGTAAACGCCTCCGACCGACTCGACGACGGGGCCTCGGATCGACCAGAGAGACGAGTCCAGTTCGAGCTCAAACCCTCCAGCCTCTGAGGCTCTGATGAGGGCACCAAGAGCTGATTTCCCGCTTACAGCGTGAAGATCGCCTCCAGGCCCGGTGAAGTTCACCTCTCCATCCGAGAGGAGAACTTCGCCCCCCCAGATCAGATCTGAGGGCTCTTCCACCGATTCAGCTCCAGAGAGACCTGGTCCAAAGTCTCCCAAAGCGGGGATGATCGTCAAGAGGATGAGGGATATAAAAGCAGAGATCCCCATCCAGCTCCTTTGTCTTCCCCTCGATCTTCTGCCGCTTCGGTGAACGAACACGCTTCCCTCACTCCCATCCCGTCGTTATCTCCACCCTGAGGGACTCCTCTGGGCTGCTGTTTCTATCTCCGAGGTAGAAGGTCACCACGTCGCCCTCCTCCAGGGGAAAGCGGTCCGGGCCTACTGTTGGCATCGGCTCATCTGGATAGTTCACCACGTACCTCCAGATCTCTTCAGTCCCCGGCTCGATGCCGCCGATCGCCCTCGCCAGAAGGCCGTAACCGTCGACTAGAGAGTTGTCGAAGGTGATTTCGAACCCGCCGGTCTCGGAGGCCTTTATCAGCGCGCCTAGGGCGCTTCTCTCATCGACCGAATAGATCTCGCCATCCTCGACGGTGGCGTTGAAGCTGCCGTCGCCGAGGAGGACTTCGCCCTCGAAGATCAGTTTGGAGGCCTCCTCTCCGAAGGCGCGAAGGCGGCCGTCGTCTGAGCCGATGTAGAGGACACCGTCAGAGAAAGAGGGGGCGGACATCAGGTAGGCTTCGGTGTCATAGGTCCAGACCTCCGAGCCGTCCGAGCAGTTGAGGGCATAGACGACGCCTCGATAGGTACCGAAGTAGACCTTGTCTCCGACGACGAGGGGCGAGGACTTGACGGAGCTATCGACCTCGACGCTCCAGATGAGGGATCCATCCGATGCATTGAAGCCTTTCAGACTGGCATCGTCGGTGCCGATGTAAACCCGGTCGAAGGAGAGGGCCGGAGACGATATGGTGCCCTTCAAAGGCGCAAGCCAGATCTCTTCGCCCGTTTCAGCGTCCACAGCGCGGAGATCTTCCGTCGTCGCGAAGTAGGCGTTGCCGTCCTTGATCGCTGGCGTTGAGGTTATGGGGGCCTCTGTTGGGTGCTTCCAGAGAAGCTCAAAAGAAGAGGTGTCCACGCAATAGAGAGCAGGGTCCCCTCCCGCAAAGTAAACTCTGCCTTCATCTCCGGCTGGCGATGTATACGGATCGATCTTTCCGGTTGAAATGTTCCAGAGTTCGTCTCCGCTGAGGTCCAGAACGTGCAGGGCCCCCTCTGAGAAGGTTGTCACGAATATCATCTCCTCGATCACCAGAGGTGATGACGCCACCCCCCACCATTTGGGGTCCTCCTCAACCGTCCGGTTCCAGACGGTCTCACCAGTGACGGCATCCAGACAGTAAAGATCGCCATCCCAGGATCCGGCAAAGACGAGGCCGTCGGAGATGGCGGGAGTCGATGCTCCCCCTTTTCCTCCCAGAGGATTCAACCAGAGGACCGATCCGTCCTCGGCGTCGAGGCAGCCGAGGGCCTGCTCGCCCTTGTAGCTCATGTCCGGCCAGGAGGAGACGTAGACTCTGTTCCCATAAACCGCAGCGCTGCTGCCAATGTAGCCCTTGGCCGTCAGCTTCTCGCTCCAGAGGAGGTCGGGGCTTGAGGGGCCGGTCCCGTCTACGTTGCCGTTCCTCTGGGCGTCACCGCGAAACGTCAGATGATCCCCGAAGGCCGGAGAGATCGCAGAGACGAGGATGAGGCAGATCAGCAGCGAAGCGAGCCGTCGGATCACAGGACCCTCTCCCCGTCTGCCGCACCGCCGAAGGCGTAGACCGCTCCTTTGTCGAGGGTGAAGACGATGCCGTCGGCAACGGCCGGCGAAGATCCGCCACCGGGATGGCTCCAGACCAGATCGCCAGTGGTGGCATCGAGGGCGAAGGTTCCGCCGAAATCGTCGAAGTCGGGCTGGCCGGCGAAGACGAGGCCGTCGGCGTAGGCCATCGAGCACCTCCAGTCTCCGATCTTCTCGGCCTCGTCCGTCTCCCAGAGGAGGTCGCCGGTGGCAGCGTCGAAGCAGTAGGTCTTGGAATGGCTGAAGCCCTCGCAGCCGCCACAGACGTAGACCTTCCCTTCAGCGATGGTGGGGGTGGAGTCGGTCGGCGAGATCTCCTTTCTCCAGAGGATCGACCCGTCCGATAGAGATAAGACCAGAAGGTCGCCGTTTCCGTTGAAGTTGTAGGTGGTCATGTAAACGACGCCTTCCAGAATCGATGCTGATCCTGCCGGCGAGTTCTCGGTCCGGAGAGACCAGATCTCAGAGCCGTCTTCGAGGTCGGCGCAGTAAATGTTACCGCCGAGCCCCCACTCCCAGGCCCCGAAGACCACCCTGCCGTTGGATATGGCTGGCGTGGACTGGGCAGACCCCTCAACGGTGAAGTTCCAGATCTCTTTGCCGGAGGCCTCATCGAGGCAGTAGTAGTGGTGGCCGTCCCAGTCGCTGGCGATGACCTTCCCCTCTGCCACGGCCGGGCTTCCGTCCACAGATCCCCTTCCCGAAGGAGGAATGAAGCTCCATATCTCCTCGCCGGTGGCGGCGTTAAGACAGACGGTCTTCATCCCCGAGAAGTAGAGCCTGCCATCGTGGTAGGCGGGGGTGTGCCATGAGCAACAGACGTCCTCGCTCTCCTCGAAGGGCGCAGTCCAGAGAGTCTCTCCTGTGAGCTGGTCCAGGGCCACGATCTCGTCGACGCAGTTGACGAAGACCCGGCCCTCGGCCACTGAAACCGAAGATCCGGCCTGGGCGCCGATCTCCCTCGTCCAGGCGGCGTCGTTCGTCCTCGGCGCAAAGGACGAAGATGCACCCAGATGTTGAGGGTTGAGGTGGAACTGGTGCCATCCGGCACCATCGCCATCCTCCGCATCTACATCGTCCGATCCGTTGCAAAGCGCGGGCGCGGTCAAGGCCGAAAAGATCAGCATGGTCGCAAAAAATTCCAGATAGAGCTTAAGTTTCATGGTAGAGAGCCTCCCCCAATTTCCATCTCTTGGGTCGCATTTGCGGACGGCTCGGCCTGGACATCGGAGAGGCAGTACAGGAGCCCCTTCTCGGTTCCGAAGTAGACCCGCCCGTCCGAGACTGCGGCTCCGGCGAGGATGTATCCATCATCCGGCGGGTCGAACCTCCAGAGGAGCCGAGGCTCGGAGCCGCCGTCCTCGATGCAGTAGATTGAGCCGTTGACCTTGGCGACGGTGAAGACGATCCGTGGACATTCTTCGGCCGCAGATATCACCGGCGAGGACTTCACCCCTGCATCGACGGGGTATGACCAGATCACATCGCCAGTGGAGTCGTTGAGGCATGTCAAAGCCCCTGGATAGCCGTGCTCGCCGACGCCGAGGTAGACCCTGCCGTTATAGACGGCCGGAGTTGATGTGCTGAACCCGACCGGAGAGCTCCAGCCGAGGTTCTCGAAGGACCCATCGTCCTCGTCGAATCCGACCTTCCAGGCATATCCCCTCTCAGCCGAGAACTCAGATGCCGTATAGACGAAGCCGTCTTTGTAAGAGACCGAAGCCCGGATGCGGCCGGGATCCGACGCCGCAAAATCGATCCTCGATCCGTCGGAGAGGTCCAGGAGGTCCGAAAGGCGGCCGGTCTTTCTATCGACGCTCAGGAGGAGGCCGTCGTTTGAGCCGTAGACGAGATAATCTCCGGCGACGGCGGCCCCGCACCACATGTAGCCGGTGGTATCTCGGGAGAGGGTCCAGACTTCGTCTCCGCCTTCATCGAGGCAGAAGTACCTTTTCTCGCCCCGGCCGTAGGCGCTCCCCTCGCCGAGGTAGATCCTCCCATCGAAGGAGGCGATGGGAACCTCAAACCTCCTGTCGGTCAGGCTGCGGGTCCAGACCTCTTCGCCGGTCCGAGCGTCGAAGGCTGCCAGATCCCCCGAGTCCGTCGCCGCGAAGATCCTGCCTCCGGCGAGGGCAGGGGTGGAGGTCTGGAAGATCCAGCCGTCCATCTTGGCATTCCAGATCGCATCTCCGGTCAACTTGTCCAGGGCCCAGAGGGTGCCGTTGTCTGCGAGGACGTAGACCCGGTCCGAAGCGATTATGGGGGTGACGTCGATCCGATGGAGATCGACGGACCACATAACCTGGGGGTCGGTGGGCAGATCATCCATGGTCAGGCCGGAGTTGGTATCGTCCCCTTGGAAACAAGGCCAATCCGACGCGAAAGCCCAACCTAAGATGATCGAAATTGAGACGAGCGAGCATTTGAGAAACTTCGAATATCCTGCACCCATGAAGACCAAGACCTGCACAATACCTCGGTTTTTTTATGTTACCAAGTTAATTTGTCCATAGGAAAAGGCATTTGATTTTAACCTTTCGGGGCTGAAGAGATGGAGAAAATGGGGCCGAATACATCGATTTCCCGTCTGGACCAACACAACCATGATACTTCGATCATAGGAAAAGGTAGGAGAGAACGAGGATTTAGAAAGGAAAAGAAAGAGACACGACCGGTTGGTCATGCCTCCGGGTAGACGAAGACGCCGTGTTTGCTCAGGTCGTAGTCCAGACCCTGGAACCCGGTGATGTACTCCTCCTGGATCGCCTCCGGATCGAGGTCGCAAAAGAGGTCCGGGTGGAGGATCTTTGCCAAGTAGTTCAGCCCCACGAAATATTCGGCCCCGGCGAAGACGTCGATGGATAGAACGTATACGTCTCCGTTCTTGACCGCGGTGATATCGTCCCAGCCGGGACGGCTCATCATCTCCTCACACAAGGCCTTCATCTCGGAGGGGTCGTCATCGGCATAGCCGCCGAATTTGAGGCTTCCGGTGGAGCAGATCTTGATGACGATCTCAGGATCTTTGACGATCACGCTCTCGGGGTCCACCTCAGGATAGTCAATCGAGGCGTTCTCGAATACGTTCTTCCCACCGGCCATCACGATCCTCTGATGCCATATTGACCCGTTCGCGCAGGTCTTGCCGGTGGGGGTCTCCAGGTAGACCCGCGGCCGTTCCTCCTCTGAAAAATCGAGGGCAAGGTCTGTTATTCCAGCAACGGAATCTCGATAAAACGAGAGATAGTCTTCGGCCTCCTCCTCTCTATCGAAGAGGGTTCCTATCTTCTCCACCTCCTCTCTGTAGATCTCGGGGTTGGAGCCATCGAGCCTGATCACGGTTATCCCTGGGTCGGCGGAGTTTAGGGTCTTCTGGATCTCTTCGGAGCTGGCCACCCTGTTGGTGGCGTAGACGAAGACCGCTTCCGGCTCGGTTTCCAGGATCGCCTCGTAGTCAGGAGCGTCGGTGGTTCCAACGTCGGCGACCTCCTCACCCGTCATCTCCGGGAAGAAGATCCCGTCCTCTTTGGTGTAGCGGTCCACGCCGACGATGGTGGTGTTCGTCTTCAGAGATCTCATGATCTCGATCGTTGCGCTGTTGAAGACCACGACCCGTTCTAGGGGCCTGTAGATGGTCACGGTCCTTCCGACCGAGTCGGTTATGGTCCGAGGGTACCTCTCGTTTATCAGCCTGATCTCCGCCAGCTCCTCTTCTGATATCTCACCTGCGTCGCATTTTTCTTCGGCGGACCTCAGCTCCTCATCGGATACCACGAGGTCGCCGTCAAGGTCGCCGGGAACCGACAGCTCTTCTGCAGTGGCCGAAGCCGCCGCAAGACCCGCTGATATAAGCAGGATCAGCAGAAGTGAAAGGGCTTGTCTCATATCATCACCTGCACACCGTTAATAAAGCTATTTTGATTTAGCATCAATTCTTTTGTCTTAAATTTCTCTGACATAAATGGCTTTCTACCGCGGGTACCGCGGGAGTTTTCCTGCTCGAAGATGGCACCTAGCCATCGGAGGTGGTGATGTCGGAGTGGCTTAGCCCCTTCCTCTGCCCACGGTGAAGTCATACAGCCAGCGATCGCAGCGCAGAGAGCATCGTCTAATGCCCCCATTCTTTTGACGATGATGGGCGTTCGCCATCTTGAGGCACGGATCCAAAGATCCGAAAAACCTAAGTAGATTAAAGTCAAGTTTACTTTATTAAAGTCTCAACTTGAGGAGATGAGACGTCGTGAAACTTAGAAGCGCATTTTTGGTGGCAGCCGTGGCTTTTTTGCTCGTCCTCGCCGCGGCGGCCGAGGATATCTCCGCGACATTGGAGATAGACTATGAGGGAGACGGCGTGGCGGACGTGACGACCGAAGAGACGATGGCCGAAGGCTCCACCGCCCTCGCCCTGCTGGATACGGCTGCTGACGTCGAGGTCGAGATGATGGACTGGGGCGTCCTTGTGGTCGGGATCGACGGCGTGATGGCCAGCTGGGACGAGGACGGCACCTGGTGGCTCTTAGATGTCAACGGCGAGCAGGCTGATGTGGCCGTGGACGGCTACGTCCTGGAGGACGGCGACGTCGTCACCATCTCCTTTGCAGGTGCCGAAGAGGGGACCATAACCGTCGTCCTGGAGGTTGACTACGAGGGAGACGGCGTCATCGACATGGCTGAACACGCCGAGATGATGGAGGGATCTACGGCTCTCGACCTCCTGAACGAGACTACGGAGGTCACGACCGAGGAGAAGGAGTGGGGCGTCCTGGTGGTCGGGATCGACGGCGTGATCTCCAACTACGATGAAGAAGGAACCTGGTGGATGTTCACTGTCGACGGCGAGCCCGCGGAGGTCACCGTGGAGAAATTCGCTCTCGAGCAGGGGCAGACGGTGACGATGAGCATGGCAGGGACTGAAGAGGCAGAGGCCCACGAGACTGCCACAACCTGACCGAGCTTAAACCGCCCGACCGAAATGGACGGCTGGGTGGCTCTTCTCCGGCCGTCCATCGATCATCTCTTATTTCTCCGGGGATTGGGGTGGAAGACTTCCTCCAGACATCGCCACGATCCCCTGAGCTGTCCACTCGAAGGAGGAGCCTTCGCTCTCCTCCTTCCACCAGATGGAGCCGTTCTCCTTCTGGAGGCTCGATAGGTGGTCTAAGGGGTAGTGTGATCCCCTCCGCCAGTCTTCAAGATCCTGGCCCGCACCGTTGAGGGCGATAATCACCCAGCCGTCAGTGGCAGAGTTTGATCCCAGGGACGAGAGCCCACCGTCGTCGTTCTGCTCCGACCTGAAGTAGTCGAGGGCCTTTACGATCGATTCTGAGCTCTCGTCCTCGCCAGCGGCGAATAGAGCGCATACGACGAGGCCCGTGGTGTCGGGGTCCTCCCCTCCCGCGCCGCCGTGCCAGGCCCATCCGCCCGAGGCGGTCTGATGCCCCTTCAGATAAATGGCAGCTCTTCTGACCTCCTCCGATCCCGACTCACCGGCTGCGGCAAGCCCCAGGATCACCCAGCCGTCGTCCCAGATGTAGTTCTCCTTTCCGATCCCGCCGCTGGGCTTCGAGTAGCCCTTGAGAATCTCGACGTAGTCGGTTCCTCCGACGTCGGCAGGGTCTAGCCCCGCCGAGACGAGGGCGACGACGTACCTGCCGGTCTGGGCCTCGACGTTCGAAGAGCTGGCGAGCTCGTCAGCGTTCTCGGCCAGGTAGTCTGCAGGGCTCTTTTCGCCCTTCAACTGGTCGGCGGGATCTTTTCCCGCAGCATCCAAGGCGATGGTGGCGAGGGTGGTGGAGGCGAGGCTGCTCTCATCTCCGGGCTTGGGAGCGAAGCCCCCGTCATCGTTCTGGCAGGTGAGAATGTAGCTCACCGCCAGGTCGACGTTTTCTGAGAGTTCATCAAATCGAGAAGAATCGGTCGGGCCGCCGAGCACTGACTCACCAGCTGCTTTTTCGGCGCCGTCTTTGGCAGATCCGAAGACGACCTTGTCAGCGACTTCACCATCGGAGCCCCGTTCTACCGCGCCTTCGGGCTCCTTTAGATTGCAGACCTCCTCGCAGGTGAGGTTGTTTTCATAGTCCATGTAAACGAAGTCCCAGTCGGGCGGATGCCATATGGGCTTAGGAAGCTCGACCTCGCCCTCGCTGGTCTCGACGATGGAGTTTGCATAAACAGGCGGGGTGCTCGACCCGTCGACGGACCTGGCATCCACCACGGCTCGGTTGAAGAACCTTCCGCTCCTGAGAGCCTCGACCCCGTAGACGATCTTCTCGGACTCGTAGGGGCCGATATCGATCAGGGTCCAGGTGACGGTGTTGCCGTCGATGGAGGAGGGTTCCAACGAGGAGTCGAGGAACCTCATACCCTCCGGGAGGATGTCGGCGACCGTGGCGACCTTGGTGCTCCCGTCGAGGTTCTGGACGGTGATGGTGTAGGTGACGACTCTGGGATCGTTCTCGTCCACCTCGCCGGATTTCGTCGCCGTCACCGATGCGTCCTCTGTCCAGCTCAGCCAGTCGGTCTCGATGGCGGAGAAGGCGGCGGCCGTCGTCGAGTTTCCGTTGTAGCCCGCCGAGGCCTTGATTCTGTTCACGATCTCGTCGCCGCGGCAGTCGGTGACGTCAAGCCACAGGCTGAAGCTGAGGCTGCCGCCGAGCCCCAGGTTCAGGAAGGTCCACTCGGCGCTCTCATCGGATAGACGAGAGACCCTCTCGGAGGCGTTGACGAACTCGGCCCCGGGCGGGAAGATGTCTCTGATCACCAGGGGGCCGAGGGCCCGGTTGCCGTCGTTTTTCAGGGTTATGTTGTACCGTGCAAGGGTGGCGTCGTCCTCGTAGAAGATCTCGCCGGACTTCTCGGCTGATAGGTGGGGCTCGTTGTACTCGTAGGCTCCGGCGAAGATCACCCTCCTCTGGATGGAGTAATCTCCGAAGTAATGGTCGTCGATCTCGATCTCGGCCTCTCGAAGCCTTTTCATCGAGCCGTTGACTGACTCGTTATCGGACTCGTTGACGTGGGTGTTGACGTAGATGGCCCTGAACCTTCCCGTCCCGGAGAACTCGGCCTCCGTGGCCACGTCGCCCAGGCCTCTGACGAACGTCTCCTTATCGAGGCGGTCGAGGCTTGAAAACTCCTCGCCGATGAAGGTGGTGCTGTTCTCGCTAACGTTCTTTGACCAGATGCCCTCATTCCATTTGTTGGAGGAGCTGAAGGATCGATCGCCTCCGAGGTCGAAGCTCGTCGGCTGATAGGAGAGGCTGATATCTTTTGCGATGTAGTTGGTCGCAGCCTCGATGATCTCGTCGGATTCGTAGGCGCCGGACCCGGCCTCGTAAGACCTCTGCTCGCCACCGATTCTTTTATCCGCCGCGACGGACCCGGTTCCCGAAGCCGTCTTCTCGTACTTTATGCTCGAGCCGTTGGCGACCTGATATATCTTGAAGCTCCCCGAATAGGTCTCCTCGGATTCGAATTCGGCGGGACCGTCCTTTGAGGAGGGCTTCTGGAATATCCTGAAGCTTCCCATCCCATCGAACCCCGACTCGAAGGCCATCGAGGTGCTCGTCTCGTCGAGCTTGAAGCGGGAGTCGCGGTCGATGGAGGCAGCATACCGATATGTCTCGCTCATGGAGGTTCCGGTGATCCTGTTCTTTGCACAGGCCGATTCGGTCCATCTCGAGGAGTAGGCTACGGATCGGTTGTTGTAGAGGCCGAGGGCGGTGGTGGCGTAGGTCGCCGAGACGTCCTTTGACATCTCGATGGATTTGTTCTCGGTCTTCACCGCCACCAGCTCTTCGCTCTCGTAGCTGCCGCTCCCGTGCTCCCGAGTGGAGAGCTTGGTTCCGGGGTCGGTCACCCCGACGCTCTCGCTGGCCGACGCCTCGATGAGACTATTCGTGCTGTTTTTGGCGCTGACGAGGACGACGTTTTCGAGGACGTACTCCGGCGGGGCCGTCGAGTAGTCGTTGGCGACGTTGACGAACCCCTCGCCCCTCACCCTCTGCTCCATCCCGAACTCGAAGTCCTGCATCTCGGGAACCAGAACTTCGAGGATTATCTCCTCACAATCATTGGGCTCGATCGAGTCGTAGGTCCAGACGATCTCTCGAAAACGCTCCCCATCTCCGTAGTTGCTGAGGGGCGCAGGGTCGGCGAAGACGAACTTCACATCACGGCTGAAGACGTCCTCGACCGCGACGTCGGTCAGCGGTTGAGCCTTGTAGAGGTTGCAGACCTTTATCGTATACTTGACCTTCTTTCCTCTCTCCACAGATTCCTTGTCTGCGGTCTTGGTCACGACGAGGGGGTTGCTTATGCCGATGAAGACCTTCTCGCAATCCAAAGCGCTGATCAAAACGTCGGTATCGTTGAGGGCCAACACATTGGCGCAGTTTTCAAGGATATAGCCCGAGGGCGTAGTCTCCGAGACTTTCACCTTCAGGCTGATCTCTCTGCATTCGCCAGGCGCTATCTCCTCAGGGAGGTTCCACACCAGCTCATTCCCGGCTGTCTTGTTCGGCCAAGGGTCAGCGTAGACGAACTCCGAGTCCATCTGGAGGAAGTCCGTTACGTTGACTTTTTTCATCGCCGCTTTGTCATCGTTGCAGATCTTTATATAATAGGTGAGGATATCGCCGGGCTCTGCTGTGTCATTATCGGCCCTCTTTGTCACGCTCAGTGCGCCGCTCTCGCCGGTAACGGTGATGACGTGGTAGCCTCCGGGGATCATATAGTAGGTTCCGATGTAACCCGCCTTCTCGGCCTTGACTTTGTACTCGCCGGTCTGATGTAGGGTGACCTTCGCGATACCAGCACCATTTGTGCTGTAAGGAGAGCCGGGATCGCCCTCAATGGTGACGGTTGCGCCTACGACTGGAACCATGACCAGGTTCCAGTTGGCATCATACTCCTCTGTCTCTACCTTGATATCGAAGGCCTCTCCCGCCGCAGCATCATTTGGCGCATCCAGATAGAGTGGAGACACCGACCAAGGAGCGCTGACTGTGATCCACTCGCCACCGTTCAGATAATATTGATCGAGCCCGACGGGCGCCTGACCACCGTCGACATAAAATGAGGGTGATCCATACCCATCGACGTCGGAGACGAAGAGGCCCCAGCTCCATTCCGATAAGGAATATGTCAACTTTGTCAGCTCTAGGGCGCCCATTGCGGTGGGGTTGTCAACCTCAAAGCCATCTTTGGTGAAAGGCGCAGAAGATACCGTTACCTCTCCGCTGAAGAGCTTGCTCCCGCCTCCGAGGACGTGGATTGTGACTTCTGTCAAAGCCGCATTCTGGCAGCTGATGACGTGGGAACCACAGCTTAGATAATATGTTCCGATGTAACCCGGCTTTTCTGCCCTTACCTCATATTCTCCTGCTTGGTTCAGGGTTATATCGGGCGTATATCCGTCGGCTCCGGTGATGTAAGCGGTCGTACCGACGGTGACCGTCGCCCCCTCCAGACCTTTTCTGACCAGATTCCAGTTGGCGTCGTACTCCTCAGACTCCACCTCGATCTTGAACTTCTCGCCCACCACCACATCCGTTGGCGCATCCATGTAAAGTGGCGATACCGACCACGGAGCACTGACTACGATGCAGTCTCCATCTCTGAGATGGAACTGATCGAGCCCGACGGGGGCCTGGCCACCATTTGCATAAAAAGAGGGTGTCCCAAATCCCGCGACGTCGGAGATGAAGAGTCCCCAGGACCATTCCGATAAAGAATAAGGTACACCCGTCAGCTCCAGGGCGCCCATGGCCGTGGGATTATCGACTACAAACCCGTCCTTATTGAAATCTGCAGTCTGCACCTCGACCTCGCCGCTGAAGAGGGGTGCACCGTTGCCGAGGACGTGGATGGTGACGTCTACAGGCTCGCCGCTCTGACAGTTTATCACTTGGTACCCGCAATTCAGGTAAAAAGTGCTGATGTAGCCGTCTTTTTTGGCCTCGACCTTGTACTCCCCGGGCTCGTTGAGGGCGATTTCAAGGGTTTTGCCCTCTTTGTCGGTGGTGTAATCGGTGGATACGGCCTTGAAGGTCACTGTGACAGTCGCGCCCTCCACCGGAGCTTTGACGATGCTGCCCCTGGCGTCCAGATCTTCAGAGGCGACCTCGATGGCGAACTCTTCGCCGGTCACGACATCCTTCGGCGCGATCATCACGAGGGGCAGAACAGTGGCGGGAGCGCTTATCACTACGCACTCGTCGCCCGTCAGATTGTACTCGCCGATGGGGTCATCTTGCCTCGCGCCGTCGACGAAGTAGATGGGAGCTCCAAACCCCTCCAGGTCAGAGACGGCCGGGCTTCCCGATCCGTCGGTATCTGCTAGGGTGTAAGTGAGCCCCGTCGCCGCGAGCGTTCCCAGGACGGTGGGGTTAGAGACCTCAAAGCCGTCTTTATTGAAGCTCTCGGCCCCTATGGCGAGATCGCGGCTGAAGAGAAGATATCCGTCGCCCAGGACGGTGACGGTGACGGTGGCGCCCTCGCCCACTTCACCGCGCATGGCGGCGGTTATGGGGAGCCTCTCGCCCATCAGGGCGATGATCCCGTAAGCCGTCGCTTCAACGAGAAATCCGGCTCCCCCTTGGGTGTCGGGCTTCCACCAGAAGACTCCGCTCTCCTGCTGGCAGCTCAGAAGATGGGAGACGGGAGTCTCACTTCCCTTCCGCCATTCGGTGGGATCGACGCCCGCTCCGTTGAGAGCCATGATCGCCCAATAGTCGCTGATGGCGTTTGAGTCGGCGCTCATTCCCGAGGAGGTAAAGCCGCTGTCATCGCTCTGCTGAGTTCTGATGTAAGCGATGGCGTCCTTTACCATCTGGGACTCCGGGTCCTCGCCCGCGGCCAGGAGGGCAGAGGTGGCGATCCCGGTGGTGTCAAGGTCCGGAGCCCCGCCGCCCCAACCCCAGCCCCCGGAGGAGTGCTGCTTCTCCAACACGTAGGATATGAAGGCCTTTGCCTCCGCCGACTTGGACTCGCCGGCGGCCGCGAGGCCCAGGAGGATGTAGGACTCGGAGAAGAGGTTCTCCTCGCCGCGAGGCGGCTTTGCGAACTTCTTTAGCCACTCTACGTAGTCGACCCCCGATACGTCTCGGGGATTGCCCCCACAGGCCACGATCCCCATCACGTACCGGCCGATGCTCCCGCCAGATGCGTCGTCGCCGGGCGGGTTTGCGACCAGGTAGTCGAGGGGCGTTTTCCCACCCTCTCTGGCGCGGTTCAGATCGCCGGTCAGGGCGAGGGCCATGGCGGCGTTAGCCGTTGGAACGAGGCTGCTCGTCGAGGCGTCGGGCTCGTTGCCAAACCCCCCATCCTCGTTCTGGCAGGATAGGAGATAGCCCACCGCGTTCCTGATGGTGGGATCGTCCCTGGCCAGGGGAAAGTCCTGGGCCTCGCCGGTTGCTGCCGTCAAAAAGAGGATGAGGACTCCAATCCCCATAAGTCTCAAAAACGGTCTCATCTCGACTTTACCCCCATGCGTATTCGATGTTCAAGTCCGCATGAGGGAGGACGGAATCGAACCAGATCGAGTATAACGGCATCATTTTCAGGGGCACCTCCGTCCAAAAAACGGAAGCTAAGAGCGGTCTTTTCTCCCTTCTGATCCCCGACAAGCCCTCGAAGTACACCTCATCATGATAGTTGGTGCCCTCCCGAACCGATCCATCTACTTTGAGGCACCTTCCCATGAACACGTTTTCCAGCGGTCTCAACTCCTTCACCCAATTTAACTTGATCCAACTCAACTTATTTTGAGCAAAATTAGTTTATTGTAGTTAAACTTTTTTGTCTTAATGCAATAAAAACAACTATTTTAGATAATTTTACGTCAGATTATTCCAAAATAGCATACAGATTTCTGACCCGCGAGCAAGGCGAATCTCTGCCTTGCTCGCCCACACAGGTATAATCCGCAACGGATGGCAGAGGTGTCTAAAAGATCGTCCAGAAATTGCAGCCAGACCGGCGGAACAACAAAAAATCGAGAGCAATAACGGCAAATTGGTGCGGGGGATGGGATTCGAACCCACGAACCTCTGCAGGACAGGGTCCTAAGCCCTGCGCCTTTGACCGCTTGGCAACCCCCGCTTTGCGAAAATCATCTTGATACCGTCTCGATGCCGCGAGACCATGACTATCGGACCATCAGCTTCTCCAGCACCGCTTTGACGGAATGGAGCCGGTTCTCGCTCTGGTCGAGGATCGCTGACCTCGGCCCATCCATCACGTCGTCGGTGATCTCCTGGCCCCGGTGGGCCGGAAGGCAGTGCAGCACGATGACGTCTTTGCTGGCGTGCTTCAGGAGGTCGGAGTTCACCTGATATCGGCCGAAGGCCGCAATCCTTCGCTCCGCCTCCAATTCGTCGCCCATGGAGACCCAGGTGTCGGTCTCGACGACGTCGGCGCCACCTACGGCCTTGACGGGATCGGTGACGACGACGGCACCGCCTCCTAGACGATCGGCCTGATCTAATATTTTACGGTCTGGACCAAAGCCGGGCGGGGAGGCAACGGCGATCTCCATCCCCATCAGGGCGCAGGCCAAAATTGTCGAGTTGCAGACGTTGTTTCCGTCTCCGACCCAGGCCACCTTGAGGCCAGCCAGGCGGCCGAACCTCTCCCGCATCGTCATCAGGTCCGCCAGGATCTGGCATGGGTGTTCCACATCCGATAGGGAGTTGATGACGGGTACCGAGGCCTCGCTGGCCAGCTCCTCGACGGTCTTGTGGTCGTAGACCCGGGCCGCGATCCCGTGGACGAACCGCGAGAGGACCCGGGCGGTGTCGGCTATCGTTTCTCCGCGGCCGAGCTGGAGTTCGCTCTTGCTGAGGTAGAGGGCGTGCCCTCCGAGGTCTGTCATCGCCACCTCCAGGGATACCCTGGTCCTGGTGGAGGGCTTCTCGAAGATCGCGGCCAGGCTCTTTCCCGCCAAAATCGACCGGGAGGCCGGATCGTCCCTCCGAGCCTTCAGCTCGTCGGCCCGGTCCAGGATCGCACTGATCTCCTCAGAGGAGAGGTCGGCTATGGATATCAGGTTCGGTTTCATCTCGATACATCCGGACTTCGGGTCAATCCGCCCCGATCCTCTCTCTTATCTCCTCGATCGACGTTACAGCGCCCTCGGCGAAAGAGACGTTCGCCCTGAACCTCTTCAGCTCCAGAAGGCCGCCTCCGCCCACCTCTCCTGAAAGGAGCTGGGCTGACCACGGGCTGGCCGGCATGAAGGCGACGCCCGGATGGGGGTCTTCTGATACCTTCGCCACCACCACCACCTTTCCCGAGCCGTTCTCCAGGAGGACGGGCTTTCCGGTCTCCACGCCCAGAGCCTTTGCATCGCTTCCGTCCAGATCGATGAGGGCGGACTGGTCCCGGTACCCGTCGCTGTACATCCCGAGCGCCTCCTCTACCTCCTGGAAGATGCCCCGGTAGGTGACCACCGTTACTTCCTTTCCTGTCATCTAGACCGCCTCCATTATCCTTTCGATGACCTCAACGTCCGGGAGATAGTCCGATTTGACCACCGCATCGAAGTCCACCTTCACCCCGTCGGTCCGCAGAGCTGAGCCTCCCACCTCGAGCCCCGCCACACCGATGGGGATCGTAACCTTCGCGGCGTCCGTGGTGAGGGTCCTGTGAGAGTTCACCGCCACCATGGGAATCCCGGAGAGCAACTTTGTGAGGGGCGCAGGAAGAGCGGCCACGGGGTCTGCGCCCACCACCATGACGGCGTCGCAAGAGTCCAGATACTTCGCGATCCCGAACTCGGGACCGTGAGCGACACCATCGGCGAAAGAGACGGAGTTGACGGAGCCGGTCTCGTCGAAGAGGTTCTGGTTGAACCCCCGAGTGTTGTAGTCGCCGAGGGTCGGGATCACTGAGAAACGGGATAGCTCGTTCAATTTCCCGACTAGAGAGAAGAAGGCGTCGAGATCTCCACCCATGGAGTGGGCGAGGCCGAGGCCTGTGAAGATCACCCCGAACTTCGCCTTCCGGAGCTTCGTTCCCAGGTTCAGCATCCTCTTTTTGTCCTCGACCTTGGGGATCTTTCCACCCAACGTCGCCATCAGAGCCTCCGCGAACTCGGCGTCGCCTCCCGGCGGGATCTTGAAGAATCCGTCGGCAGCGATCTGAGCCGTCGGCGACTTTCGGACGTCGATGACGATCGCCTCCCGATCCTCCTCGTACCCCCTCTGCCTCTTCTCGCCCCGGGGAAAGTAGGAGAACCGCGAGAGGTGGCGGGGATGGCTGCTGGAGGGGTCGTCCCCCCAGAAGATTGAGACGTCGGCGAAGTTCCGGACGTCGTCGAAGGTGCAGGAAGGAAGATCGCCCGCGAGGATCTTTTCGGTTATGAGCCCCTGAGAGTAGGAGGAGGGATCGTCGATGACGGAGCCGAGCTTCTTTGCTAGCCCTATCCCTGCCTGCTGAGCCGCCAGGGTCGAGTTCCCCCAGCCGAAGAGGAGGAGCTTTTCCGCCCCGGCCAGAAGCTCTCCGGCCTTCGATATGGCCTCATCGATGGAGGCAGCGGACCCGTCGACGGCGGGGGCGAGCCTGTCGACTCGAAGCGAATCGTAGTGGGCCCGACCCTTTCTGCAGAGGTTCATGGTCCTTTTGACCTTCGCCCCATCAAAGTCCACCTCGATATCGTCACAGAGGAGAGAACAACCAGTACAGAACGCCATTTTAAATCACCTAGATGAACTCGATCGCCTTGCTCGGACAGGTCACGATGCAGGCGTTGCAGAGGACTTTATTGGGCCCAAACCGCCTGCACTCATCCAAGTTCACGCACTTGACAACGCCGTCTTCTACCACCAAGATCGCCTTGCCGCTGACGGGCCCGCGACCGATGGCCGTCCCCTTGGGGTCATTCGCCACGTTGACGGGACAGGCGACGACGCAGTTTCCGCACCCGTAACACTTCTCGGGATGAATCACCATCCCGGTCTCGGTGGCGTCGGCGCTCAATATGGGGGCCATAAGCTCCCTCAGCCCCGCCAGCTTCTTTTCGTACTTCGGCTCCTCCACCAGCGGCGTGCAGTCCTCGATCGCCTTTCGCTTACCAAGAAGCTCGACGGCGAAGGCCATGCAGGTGGGAAGGCCGCACTTCTTGCAGTTCGTCTTGGGGAGAAGTTGATAAACTTCCATGACGCTGACCATTGTGGTGCACCTCGATGAGCAGGATCTGACAACATTGAGATCGTCAATCGTATTAAGAATGTTGGCATGGGGGCCGCCTTCGAACTTGCGTAAACCTTTTCTCGGGCGTGGGCGTAAGGTCGCTGATGCCTTTCAGCTCCCCTCTCGCCCTCCTGGGGCTTTTGAGCGCGATCCCCCTGATCATCCTCTACATGATCCGGCCCAAGCCAAAAGACCTCCCTTTTCCGTCGACGGCCTTCATATTAGAGGGAGAGGCGAAGCCCACGGCATCATTGAACCGGCTGATCACAGACCCCCTCTTCTGGGTTCAGCTTCTGGTGATCGTATTTCTCGTCCTGGCCGCCGCAGGCCCCTATACGGAGGCGAGGGGAACCCAAGGTGAGCATCTGGTGGTTGTGATCGATCTATCCGCCAGCATGGAGGCGAGCTTCAGCGAAGCCGAGGAGATCTTCCTCCAGTACGCCTCCGGCCAGGATCGGATCAGCATCGTTCTCGCGGAGAACATCCCCATCGTCGCCCTCCGGGAGGGAAACGGTGAGCAGGCGAGGACGGTTCTCGAATCCCTATCCCCGAAAGCGGTCTCTGCAGACCTCTCAGCGGGAATGATGATGGGCAAAAGCCTCCTGGGAGCCGAGGGGGGCCAGATCCTCGTCGTATCCGACTTCATCAGCTGGACCGGCGACGACCCGGAGGTGACGAGAAGGCTTATCGAGAGCGAGGGGACCGAGGTGGCCTTCGTCGACCCCGGCGGAGAGGGCGACAACGTGGGGATCGTCGGCGGCTGGATCGTCGACTCCGGCGGGGTCCTGAACTACTCCTGCCTCATAAGAAACTACGGCAGGACCAGGACCGTCCCCATAAAGATCGAGGGGCCTGGGGGCGCCTCCACCAGCACCCGAACCATAGACTCCGGCGGCGAAAGCTACCTCACCTTCGACGCGTTCCCCGGCGTCAACTCCGTGATCCTTGAGATCGATGACGCCATATCCTTCGACAACAGAGCTTACGTCTACACCCCGGAGCTGAGGCCGAGGAGGGTTCTTTACCTGGGCGACGAGGGGCCGGTCCTCGCAGCCCTCAGATCGATATCCACCGTCGTCATCAGCAGGTCGGGCGAGTACGGAAGGTTTGACCTGGTGGTGATGGAGAACGCGACGACCGACGGCGACCTGAATCGATACGTCTACGGCGGCGGCAAGGTCGTCTACGTCGCCTCGAACGATTCAGCCAGCCCCGAGTACCTGCCCGTCAGGATAACGGGTGTCATCAACGAGTCGGCGCCCCTCTGGACGAGAAACCCGGTCTTCGCAGAGGACCTCCACTTCGACGAGGTCGAGGTCTTCAGCTGCCTTCAGGCCTCGGCCCGCCCCGGCTCCGTGACGATCGCCGAGGCGAACGGCGTTCCCGTCATATCCTACTGGAGGCTGGGGAGCGGCACTGTCGTCTACTTGGGCCTCTCCTCCGAGAGGTCCGACTTCTACCAGAGGCCCGAGTACCCGATATTCTGGTACGAGATGACGGGCTGGCTCACAAACGTCCCTGATGCCTCAGAGTCGAACCGCAAGACCGGCGAGATCGTGAGGCTCGGAGAGACGACGTTGGTGGACGCCCCGGGCGAGAGGATCGCAACCGACGTCCTCCTACTGGACAGGGTCGGAATTTATCGGTTCCAGGGCCAGACCCTCGCAGCCAACATGTACGATCCCATAGAATCGAACCTGATGAATGAGAGGACCCTCAACCTCGGCGCCTTCACCGGCGGCAAGACCACCGAGAAGGTGATCAAAAAAGACATCTCTCCATGGATGGTGCTGATAGCCGCGGGCCTCGTCGTCCTTGAGCTTCTAATCCTGCGAAGGAGGCGGGAGAGTTGATCGAAGGGCTGTACTTTTCCGAGCCCCGACTCCTGATGCTGGTCCCCATGATCCTGATCGCGGGGGTGGCGAGCCTCCGGCTGAACAAAAACAGGCTCCTCGTTCTGAGCAGAACTGCCATATTCTGTCTTCTGGCTGTGGCCCTCGCCAACCCCTACGTCACGGTGACAGAGACGACCCAGACTAAACGGCCCCTCATAACCGTCGTCTCGGACCTGACAGCTTCGACGGAGATCTTCGATCGAGGTGCGGCGGAGAGGGTCCAGGCGGACCTCCCCGACTCTCAGATCAGAACCTTCTCAGGGACGGCTACGCCCTTGGGCGACAAGATACTCCAGTACGCCCAGCAGGGCGGAGCCCTCCTTCTGGTCACCGACGGCTACAGCAACAAAGGCCGGAGTCTGGAGGAGGCCCTTGCCCTGGCGAGATCCGCCAACACCACCGTCTTCGCCCTGGAGATGGTGCCGGAAAGAGAAGACTACAGCGTCGAGATCTCCGGGACGAACACCGCCGTCCTCGGAGGCGACTATCCCTTCACCGTCATCGTGAGAAGCTCGAGCGGCGGGTTCGACGGCCTTCTCACGGTCAGGGCTGACGACTCGGTAATATACCAGGACAAGGTCTCGGGGGAGGGGAGGTCTGCCTCCATCAAGATATCCCAGCGATTCTCGTCGACGGGAACCCACCTTATCGAGGCGACGATAAACTTCCCCCAAGACGCCCAGAGAGAGAACGACCGGTATCAGAAGGCGGTCTACGTCGTCCCCAAGCCCGACGTCCTCCTGGTGGCCGATGAGGAGTCGCCCCTCTCGGCGGTCTTATCCGAGCAGTACAAGCTCACCACCACATCCTCGTTCAGGGCGGACCAGCTGGGTCCCGGGGGCAAGAGGTACAAAACGGTGGTCCTGGACAACCAGAGGTACGGTCCCGAGCTCGCAAGCCTGAAGGAGTACGTAAGAGACGGTGGCGGCCTCGTGGTGGTGGGAGGCGAAGCGTCTTTCGACTTCGGCGATTACAGGAACTCAACCCTCGAGGACGTCTTGCCGGTGAAGTCGGTCCCCAGCATCTTCGAGGGCGGGAAGACGACGGTCATCATCATGGACATCTCCGGAAGCACCCGACGAGAGATGTCGATCGGGGGCGCCACCTTCCTCGACTACGAGAAATCCCTCGCCATAGAGATCCTCAAGTCGCCGGAGTTCAGGGACGATCGGGTCGCTCTCGTCGTCTTCGGGACCGAAGCCTTCGTCGTCTTCACCCCGACCCCCATCGCCGGAAAAGAGATCATGATCGCGGACCGGATATCGAGCCTCTCGCCCCAGCCCGGTGCCCAGGAGGAAACCCAGCTCAATACGGGCCTCGCCCTCGCCTGGAACATCCTCAACTCCAGCAGCGGAGAGGGCGAGATCATCGTCATCTCCGACGGCAGGGTGAAAGAGTACCCTGAGGTCTTCGAGGAGGCGACGAGGATGATCCAGGATATGGAGGCGACGGTCCACCTGGTGGAGGTCAAGTCCTTCCAGGACGCTCCCGGAGGGTTCAGAGACCTCGCCGCCAGGACCGGAGCTTTGTACCATTCCGCCGTATATCCCAGCTCCGTCACCATCAGGGCCGAGGAGAGGCCAGATGAGGAAGAGCTGCCGGAAGAGGAGGAGATCTCCGCTGGCGGTTACGCCCTGATGATTCTGAACCCAAACCACTACATAACCTCAGACCTCAGTCTCGCCGCCAACGCCACCGGCTTCAACGACGTCACCCCCAAGTCCGGGGGCCAGAGGCTGGTGGTGATGCTCGACGGAAAGCCGATCCTCACCACCTGGAGGTACGGCCTGGGGAGGGTCTGTGCCTTCACCACCGACGACGGCGCCGCCTGGGCGCCGGAGGTCTACTCTGCCAAAAACTCGATGCTAGTATCCAGGATGGTGAACTGGGCAGTCGGCGACCCGAGGCCGGAGTCGGGGAGGATCGACGCCGAGGACGGATGGCTGGGGACCCCCCTCGAGATCACCATAACGAGTCCGAGCCCTCCGAAGATCGGGTCGGGGCAGGTGGAGAAGGTGGGAGAGAACCGGTACTCTGCGATAGTCACCCCCGAAAGGCAGGGGATATACACCGTCGGCGATTACGGGATCGCCGTGAACTATCCCCTCGAATTCAGGCATGTCGGCTTCAACCCGGACTTCTCAAGGCTGATCATGTCGAGCGGCGGAAAGGTCTTCTCGGAGGCGGAGGTGGCGGGAAACCTCGTCGAGGAGGCGAGGAAGAGAGGCGAGATAACGACCCAGCAGAGGGTCAGCCGTCGGTGGTCCCTCCTCTTTGCGGCGCTTGCCATCTTCCTCGCAGAGGTGATCGTCAGAAGGTTGAGAGAGGTGAAGAGATGAAAGACCTGCCAACCCCTTCTGCCGCCTCAAACCCGAGACCGAGACTGAGAAGAGATGCGACCAGACCTCAGATAGAGATCGCGGAATAGCGTTTCACTCCAGCAGATCTTGCGCCTATCCCGACGGCTGGACGGGCAGGCGACCGAAAAGTCGATCTGATCGTCTCAAGAAGGATTTTTTGAGATCGATCTTGGTTGAGACCCGGACGAAACAAGAGCGATGCTTATCGTTATTTCTGCAGGTGCCAACGGCCACCAATAGCTATTTAGCTTATTGATATCTTCTTCTGCTAGAAGACTGGCTCATTTGCAGGACCGAAAGTGATGGCGAGAGGGTTCCAGGATAGGGAGAAACAAACCTGAAACTGGGTCTGATGAGACGCAAGACCCCATTATATCGGGATCCACAGCCTCGAAAGCCGTGTGAAGGATGTCTCAAAAAGCCGTTCCAACGAATGAGTTCATATATTCTGTGGAGGTAACTACCAGAAGATGAGTTCCGAGATGTGCCCAGTATGTGGCCTTCCCAAAGACCTTTGCATATGCCAAGAGGTAGCCAAAGAGCAGCAGAGGATCACGGTGAAGATCAACAGACGAAGATACGGAAAAGAGGTTACAGTGATCCAGGGAATAGATCCTCACGAGATAGATCTCAACGAACTAGCTACATATCTCAAATCGGAGCTTGCCTGCGGTGGGACCGTTAAGGGCTACGGCGTTATCGAGCTGCAAGGCAATCATACCGGGCGTATAAAGAAGATCTTGGTTAAGAAGGGCTTCGGAGAAAGTCAGATCCAGATAAGTTCCTGAAAATCCACCCCGGCTTTCTAGTCTTTCCGTCTTTATCGGGGCCATCTCTGGGCGCTTTGAGGTGAGCTTTGCGGTAGGGAGGACCTTATGGGGCGCTGTTGCGCCTGATAACAGCTATTTTTCCTGATTTGATCAAAAAAAATGGGCGGGCGAACTTACTGCTGGAGCCTGGCCGTGCTGATCTTTTTTATTGGCTGGTCGATGTGGAGATCAGAATCCTCCGACAGGACTATGGCGAAGATCCACTCGCTCAGCTCCGGACAATGTTCAGGAACGCATTCGTTTATGCAACCCGCACACGGCTCGAATATTTCTCCCGAAATAAGTTGTCTGAAGCGACCAGAGGATGACGGAATCCCAACGTACCTCAGCCGATATGTTCTCACCCCATCGACGGACTCTGGCTCCCTGGTGATGAGATCCTCTTTCAAGAGCTTCGAGACTATGCGTGAGCATTTGCGAGAATCGATATCCAAACACTTCCACAGATTGCTCTGCAGAACACCTTCCTCACACGACTTGATGTACTCCAGCGCTTCCTCATACATCTGGACACCCGGACAGTCACTCAACCGGACTTATGAGAATTATGTTGTTCCCGCGGAGTATCACTGAACCCAGGGACCGTGCCCTCTCACCATCTACAATCTCCACAGTCTCTAGCAGATGGAGGTTTAGATAGTCGTCCACGCTGTTGAGGTTTCCCTCCAGAACGTGACGTTCTGACCCCTTCATCTCGACTTTGATCTTGGACCCGATCAACGTTTGAACTTTCTTACTCGGAAACACAAGTTTTGCCTCTTGCTCGTTTATTGTCGGCATTCAACCGTCGGCGAAGAGCCGCCTTTTCAGAGATTATACACCAAATTGAGCAGAACCATATCAACTCGACGGGCGTAAAATGTAGGCGATCAAAAGTGCACGCACTATACCGCCACAACTTCCTTTATGCCGTCTACGTTATTCTTCAGCTCACGTTCTACGAAATTCTTGAGTGTCATCTGAGAAAAGGGGCAACCAGCGCAGCTTCCGGTCAGCTTTACCGAGACCACTCCATCTTCAGTGATATCGACCAGCTCGATATCTCCACCTTCCATCCTCAGAGCGTTCCTGATGACCTCAAGCACGGATTCCACTTCTCGTCTCAAATTCGGCATGAATGCTTAATCTCCTCTGACCTTCATAACCGTTACCTTTTGCCCCATTATCGTATACCTTATCCCTTTTAAAGCTTGTTCCAGCCCCTTGACGATCGGCTCGCAGTCTCCGTCTATCACGGTGTTGACCAGAACCCCAGGCTCTGCGTGATGTCTGACCGCCTCGATGGTCATCTCCGGGTCCTCTTTCAGCCGGAAATCTCTCCATTCTTTGGGAGCCATCCCCTTGTACTCATAGAGATAAAATCCCGTTATTCCCAGCTCAGTGAGTGTGTTTATCACGCGGCCCAAATGCTCGTGATCGACAAATATCTTGACCATTGTCTTCATAAAATCCCGTCATAATATCTCGCCATGAGACTTTAAATAACTTCGCCCATGTCAAGAGGTCTTCGGCTACCAGATACGCTTTTATCCGGTCAGAGGACTTAGTTCATTTCGATCGATATGGGCTCGTGTAAGGACATCCGAGAAGTGCTCTTTGAGGCGGGAATATCCATCGACGACGTGGTCAGCTCCGCCCTGGAGCTTTACGTGCCGCATCCTGGCGTGGAGACGAGGAATAAGGCCGAAGAGGTATTTCGAAGAGAGCTCGACCTCGCCCTCTCTGACCCCAACCTATGTCTTCTGATATACGCGGGAGTTCTCCTGGAGGAGGAGGGGAAGAGAGGAAACCTTCCGAACATGAGGAGCTCCGATTACGAGAGGGACCTCACCTACCTCATAGCCGACGAGGTTCTGGGCATGAGCATAGCCAAGTATGTCGGCGGGTACAAGGGCTCCTTCGATTATGTGCGGTACGATAAGGCCAAGCCCGGGATCCTGGGGAAGCTCGGACCCTTCATGGACGACGTCATCGCAGGTCTGATCGGCGGAGTTTCCGCGAACATGTACACCAGGGCGGTGTTCGGCTGAGAGATCTCCTCCTCGCCTTCAAGTCCGGTTTCGGATTTCTCACCACAATACCCGTCGGGATATCGATGGAGGGGATCGAGGCCCTCATGAGGCACATTTACCTCTTCCCCCTGGTGGGAGCCGTCCTGGGGCTGATCTACGCCATCGTTGCCTTTGTCCTGTCGGAGATCGCGCCACCGGGGATCGTGGCGGCCCTCACCCTTGTGGCGATCTACAAGCTCTGCGGGATTAACCACGCCGACGGCCTCGCCGACTTTGGGGACGGAGTCAGTGCTCACACCACCGTTGAGAAGAAGATCAGCGCCATGAAGGACGTCTACATCGGGACTGGGGGCGTCGTCTTCGTGGTGATGGCGATCCTCGCGGTCTACGCCTCTTTGACGGCGATACCCAGTTTTTTCCTTCCCATCGCCCTGATCGTGGCGGAGGTGGCGGCCAAGCAGTCGATGATAGCCTTCGCCGCCTTCTCGGTGCCCCTTCACGAGGGCTTCGGTCAGATAGCCATCAGGAACACCGACCGGACCGACTTTCTGGTGGGCCTCGTCATAGCAGCTCTAATATGCGGGTCCCTAGCCGGTATCTTCGGCGTCGCGGTCCTCCTTGCGGCCCAGATATCGGCCCTCTATTTGGTCGCCGTTTCGAGGAGAAACTTCGGCGGAGCCACCGGGGACGGCTTCGGTGCCACCAACGAGGTGGCAAGATGCGTCGCCCTCGTCGCTGCCGCTATATTGACGACGAACGCGTTCGGATGGGAGGTCCTCTTCTGGACGCCGTGGTGATGGCTGGCGGCCTTGGAACGAGGCTGAAGATGGGGGAGAAGCCTATGGTCAGGCTTCTAGGCCAGCCCCTCATCGGCCGGGTCGTATCAGCCCTCCGAGATAGCTCCGTTGAGAGGGTCCTGGTGGCTGCCACATCCAGCGTTCCCGAGACGATACGGTGGGTCGAAGAGGTGGGAATTGAGGTGGTGGAGACGCCCGGCGAGGGATACGTTCCCGACATGATCTATGCCGTCGAGAAGGCTGGGATCGATGAGCCCGTCCTGATCGTGATGGCGGACCTGCCTCTATTGAGAGGAGATATCGTAGACGAGATCATCGAGGTCTACGAAAATGTCCCCGAGCCCGCCCTCTCGGTCCACACGCCCTTGGAGTTATACCGTCGGATCGGAGGGAAGCCTGACGCCCTCTTCAACTACCAGGGGCGGTTCATAGTGCCTTCGGGGGTGAACGTCCTTTTGGGCTCGAAGATAAGGTTCGAGCAGGAGGACTATCACCTGATCCTCGATAGGATAGAGCTGGCGGTGAACGTGAACTCTCCGAGAGATCTATCGATATGTGAATCGATCCTCCGGGGAGATTTGAAGATCTGATTTTGGGGTGAAGAGATGGATTATGTTACAATAAACGACGAAAAATACTCGGTCGAGGACCTGGAAACTCTCACAGGTGAGGCAAAACCCGATGCTCCGAGAGGGTACGTCCTCCTACTGGCAAGGGTGCTCAAAGACCCCCTCAACCTGCCTAGAATGCTGAAGGAGATTTGCTCACTTAAGCTGAACGACGAGGAGAGGCGGGACCTCCGTATGGCCCTGATCAGGGTCCAGATAGAGAGCGAGCTGAAGATGAACGAGGACATCCAGAGATATCAGCAAAGAAGGTACGTATCTCAGGTGATCGAGATACTCCTCTATAAAGACCTGCTTCTCGCGTCAGGTGAGCCTGAAGAGATCGAGTGAAAAGCGAGCCGGGAAAATACAAGAAAAATATCTGGTAGAAACGGATACTGACAAAATACAGTAAAAATACACGAATAAAATAGAGAGAAAAGGTGTGCCCCTCAGGGGACACACTTCATCGCTTTTACTTCTTTGGAGGCCACTGCTTTTCCATCCAGCCGGGGATACGTCCCGAGTCCTCGGGACCTACCAGGGCCTTGACCTTGTATGCGTAGAGGTCGTCCAGCTCGCCGCTGAACTTGGCGGCCATTCCGGGCAGGATGAAGGCTTTGTGGGTGGTCGTCTCGAAGTCCATGCCCGCCTCGGCGAAGGCGTCCTTGATCTTGCTGGGGGTCAGCTGGCCACCAGCGACCGAGGCCTGGACACCGATACCGTCGGTGTTGACCGCCAGGAGGTAAGAGTCGATGCCGTTGGACGCGAGGTCAGACTCCACCGTGTAGTAGGTCAGGGCGAAGTTGGTGGTGAGGAAGACCGGCGAGTCCTCGGTCGGCTTGCCCACCTTGTAGAGGCCGGGCTTGACCTGGACAGGAGTCCTGGGGTCGGTGTAGATGTTGAACCTCAGGTGCATGTCGGGCATGACGCTGTGGGGCTCGATCGAGTGCCTGATCATTATGTCCGCGCCGCGGATGACGAAGGTTGCGGCAAGGACGGACTCCCAGTAGGCACCTCTGACCGGGTCCTTGGTGGTCAGCCAGGCGTTGATCGGCAGAGCCATGACCGGATAGTTGAAGTCCTTCTGGCCCTCCTCGACGGAGGCTCTCCGCAGCTTGATGAAGTTCTGGAGAGATTCCTGGAGCTTCTCGCCGTTTGGCGCAGTGCCGGGGTCCAGGACGAGGTCATCGAGTCCCATTTCCTTGAAGGTCGCGACCATGCTCTTCAGGCCGTCAAGGTCGAAGGGGACGGAGAGGGTCACTGGGACCTTGTAGTCGTAAGCCAGCTGGGCGACTTCCTTCCAGTTGTCCTTGGTGGCGGCGTAGATGAGAGGCCTCGTGGCTGCGGAAACCTCTAGACCTGCCTTCAGGACCTTGGGGTCGAAGGAGCAGAGGATCAGGGGCTTCTTGGTGTTCTCCATCACCTTCTTGACGCATGCGGCAAACTTGCCAGCATCGCCGGTGACACACCTTACGGCCACCATCTCGACTTCTTCCCAGTTGCCGATGTAGAACTTCTTCCAGGTATCGATCAGCTTGACCCTCTCGACGAGGTCAGCCTCGTTCATGGCGTCGGTGACGTCGTAGGCGAATGGAGGCTTGTTGAAGAAGGTCATCTGGTGGCGGTACATTACGTCCTCGCCTCCGACCTTCAGTTGCTTGTCGCCAGCTCCTACGTATATGAGAGCGACCTCGGGAGCGATGACATCCTTGAGAGAAGTCAGCTTCTTGCCGTACTTCTTCTGGTTCTTCTCATCGAAGAGTGGCTTGCACTCGTCGATCTTTCTGCTTCTGGCGATGAGACCTGCTGCAAAGGCCATACAGGTTTGCTCACCGCACTCGCCGCAGTTGGTCTGGGGCAGGAACTTGTAAAGGTTGAGCGGGCTAG
>DAOSXX010000003.1:0-124417 GCA_035380685.1 Methanothrix sp.
AACGTCACCGATGCCTGCATCAACGTGACCCTGGTCTGCGATAACGCTGTGGGCCGGAACTTCACGAATACTCCGCTCCTGTGTATCGAAGGTTACAAGATCAACGACTGCAACGATTCCGGCATCCCCGGCTGGACCGTCATCCTGAACAACGGGACGGGTGAGGTCGACCGCAAGTCTACGGACGGCACGGGCAAGTACTCGTTCTGCGGTCTTGAGCCCGGCAACTACTGGGTCTGTGAAGATATGAAGTCGGGCTGGACTAACGTCACCGATGCCTGCATCAACGTGACCCTCGTCTGCGATAACGCTGTGGGCCGGAACTTCACGAATACTCCGCTCCTGTGTATCGAAGGTTACAAGATCAACGACTGCAACGATTCCGGCATCCCCGGCTGGACCGTCATCCTGAACAACGGGACGGGTGAGGTCGACCGCAAGTCTACGGACGGCACGGGCAAGTACTCGTTCTGCGGTCTTGAGCCCGGCAACTACTGGGTCTGTGAAGAGATGAAGTCGGGCTGGACTAACGTCACCGACGCCTGCATCAACGTGACCCTCGTCTGCGATAACGCCGTGGGCCGGAACTTCACGAATACTCCGCTCCTGTGTATCGAAGGTTACAAGATCAACGACTGCAACGATTCCGGCATCCCTGGCTGGACCGTCATTCTGAACAACGCCACCGGCGAGGTCGATCGCACATCGACTAACGCTACCGGCAAGTACTCGTTCTGCGGCTTGGCGCCCGGCGATTACTGGGTCTGTGAAGAGATGAAGGCGGACTGGACGAACGTCACCGAGACCTGCATCAACGTGACCCTCGTCTGCGATAACGTCGTGGGCCAGAACTTCACTAACACGCCTCTGCTCTGTATCGAGGGTTACAAGATCAACGACTGCAACGATTCCGGCATCCCCGGCTGGACCGTAATTCTGAACAACGGGACGGGTGAGGTCGACCGCAAGTCTACGGACGGCACGGGCAAGTACTCGTTCTGCGGTCTTGAGCCCGGCAACTACTGGGTCTGTGAAGATATGAAGTCGGGCTGGACTAACGTCACCGAGACCTGCATCAATGTGACTCTCGTATTCGACAACGTGGTGGGCTTGAACTTCACTAACACGCCTTTGTTGTGTATCGAAGGTTACAAGATCAACGACCGCAACGATTCCGGCATCTCCGGCTGGACCATAGTCCTTAGCAACGCGACGGGCGAGGTCGACCGCAAGTTGACGGACGGCACGGGCAAGTACTCGTTCTGTGGCTTGGCGCCTGGCGACTACCGGGTCTGTGAAGACATGAAAGCAGGCTGGAAGAACGTCACCGAGACCTGCATCAACGTGACCCTCGTCTGCGATAACGTCGTTGGCTTGAACTTCACTAACACGCCTCTGCTCTGTATCGAGGGTTACAAGATCAACGACTGCAACGATTCCGGCATCCCCGGCTGGACCGTAATTCTGAACAACGGGACGGGTGAGGTCGACCGCAAGTCTACGGACGGCACGGGCAAGTACTCGTTCTGCGGTCTTGAGCCCGGCGACTACTGGGTCTGTGAAGACATGAAAGCAGGCTGGAAGAACGTCACCGGGACCTGCATCAATGTGACTCTCGTATTCGACAACGTGGTGGGCTTGAACTTCACTAACACGCCTCTGCTCTGTATCGAGGGTTACAAGATTGAAGCCTTCAACGGTACCGGCATCCCCGGCTGGACCGTCATTCTGAGCAACGGGACGGGTGAGGTCGACCGCAAGTCGACGGACGGCACAGGCAAGTATTCGTTCTGCGGCTTGAATCCGGGCGACTACTGGGTCTGTGAAGATATGAAAGCAGGCTGGAAGAACGTCACGCCGACCTGCATCAACGTAACTCTGGTCTGCGATAACGTCGTGGGCCAGAACTTCACCAACACCAACAGGTCATGTCTTGGAGGCAACAAGACCGATGATAAGGGCGTGAAACTGCCTGGTTGGACGATCGAGGTCTACATCAACGGAACAGCGACCAGAGTCGGCGAGAACGTCACCAACGCCAACGGCGAATGGCTGGTCTGCAACCTGCTTCAGGGCGTATACGACGTCAAGGAATTCCTCAAACCAGGCTGGGAGCCTCTCGATCCTGCCGACGGTTGGCATCGCGGCGTCAAGCTAGGTGCCAACGAGACGAAGCTTGGCATCAACTTCAAGAACAACTTCACCGCCGTCCATTGCATCGAGGGTCATAAGTACGACCACTCCAACCATAAACCGCTCAGCGGCTGGAACATAACCGTCACTAACAAAACCGGCTGGGTGGTCGGAACCAACAAGACCGACGAGAACGGTTACTGGAAGATCTGCGGCCTGATTCCTGGCGAAGAATACACCGTCTGTGAGGAGGTGCAGGACGGCTGGACAGCTATTGATCCCCCCGATGGCTGCCATCACAATGTCACCGTGGTACCAGGTCAGAACCTGACCCTCGACTTCGAGAACGATCCGAGGAACATTACCATAACCAAGGTGGCCGACAAGTATGAGGTCAAGGGTGGTGAGGAGGTTACCTACACCATCACCGTCTGCAACAACGGCGGCAAACCGGTACACAACGTCACCGTCTGGGACGTCTTCGACAAGCGCGTGGATATCCTGTGGGTTTCGCACGCCCTCGGACCCGACGGGAAATGGCACTTCGATGTAATACCCAACGGAACTTGCGTAACGATCACCATCAAGGTTAAAGTTCCGGAGAGACAGGACTTTGAGTTCGGCATGGAGCAGGGTGTAAGTGGAGAAGGCTTCGTCAACGTCGCCAACGACTACAGCACCACCTTCAAGGAGTATCTCATCAAGAACTGCGCCTATGTGACGTCCGATTGGAACGGAGAGCCGATCTCCGCTTGCGCGACCGTGACCGTGGGAGAGGAGCTGGGCACCGAGCTCCAGACGAGAGAGTACGGCAGCGGCTACTTTGACAGCGAAGAGAGGGTGCAGATCTACACCGAGAACAAGTCGATAGAGTGGGAGGAAGACGTCTCTGCGACCTACAAGCCGACTACGATAGGGCTTTACAACAACAGGACCGTCACCTACGACTCCGCCTGGGTCAAGAAGGCTCGAGCCAAGAACCGCATCACAGGAACCACCATGACCGAGACCTATCACGATGCAGTCTGGCTGGACCGAGACTCTAGGATGTTCCTCGATAAGAACGAGTCGGTGATGGAGGTTGATTCCCAGTTTGATGGACGTGGTCATGTAGGATTCCTGAAGATGCCTTCGAGTTCGTCCACGCCTCAGGCGACTCCCATCTTTGAGGCCCGGGAGGACTACACTGGCAGCTTCAAGGTCCTGGAGCGGATCGATGAGTACGGGTCAGCCGTCAGCTCCGAGAAGGCCGCATCGGGCGAGGGTCTCGTGGTAGTGGACAAGAGGGTCGGCGACAGCCAGAGGAGCTACGAGTCGGGTACCGGAACCTACGACTCTGAGGAGATCATAGAGACGAACACCAACTACATCGCAAAGGACATAAGCCTCGTCCACTCGCCGATGAACCAGAGCCTCACCGACGACGTCTCCATCGATGCCTCCATGAAGTGGAAGGAGGGGATGTACTCCAAGACGCCGGAGACCAGCTTCATAGGCGAGGAGTACACGAGCATCACCGAACTCGACAAAGAGACGGTGGCCCTAGGCCTCAACGAGATGGACACTGAAGTCAACTTCTCGGGCCGGGCTCGGTTCAGGGCGATCCTGGAGGACGAGGTCGACGTCGACGACCAGTACGAAGGCGACTATTCCTTGGAGAGGAGGATCCTCTTCACAGGAGTTCCCAAGTACGACAGACCCCATCTGACCGTGACCAAGAAGCTCGAAAACATCACTGACGAGACGATATACGGCGCCAAGGAAACAACCCTGGTGGGCGAGAGCAGGAACAAGGTCATAAAGGTGGCGACCTACACGATCAGGATCGAGAACGACGGCAACAAGGCCCTTGGACCGATATACGTGAGGGACCTCTTCCCGCCAGGATCGATCTTCATCAACGCCTCGGCCAGGCCCAGTGAGCTGACCGAAACGTACGCCAACTGGACCCTGACACATCTGGCAATCGGCGATGTGTCCACCATAACCCTGAACTTGGAAGTGCCCACGTACTATCCGGACGAGCTTGTGAACAGAGTCGAGGTCTGCGGCGGATACAACGGCGACGAGTGGATCTGCGCTTCTAACTTCACGGCCCTAGAGAAGGTGTGGCTGACCTGTTGCTCCAACGAGACCGTATCAGTGACGAAGGTGCCCGAGCTGGACGAAGAGAACCCGAACGTTGTATGGTACAGGGTCGACATCAAGAACTGGGATGACGTCACGAGGGTTGCCACGGTGACAGATAATCTCCCCGAAGGCATGGTCCTCCTCGACTCGATGGTGCCCTTTGCCTCTTACGAGAAGAACACCGTCATCTGGAATTTGGTCGAGATCGGGCCGTTCGAGACTGCGACGATCGCCTACAGGGTAGAGGCCCAGCATCCCGGAAGGTTCGTCAACTCCGTCAAAGTCGATCCGAGGACCGTCGACGGTCCCGTGGTCCAGCCGGTATATGCGAACTCGGTCATCGACGTCGGCGAGGTTGAGGAGTGTGGGGCCACCTCCTGCAACGTGTGGAGCCCGCCCAACTGGGACTTCGAGTACGTCGGCTACCCTGCAGAGTTGAGCTGCGAAGAACTCGCATGTGACGAAAACTGCGGACTGGCGCCTTAGGGCGCCAGTTCTCGCATTTCCTTTTCGCCCGAAATTTAAAAGTCGAAGAGGGATCTCTGATCGTCGTCTTTTGTGGAGTTCGGGCGGTCTGGAAGCCTCACCCTCCCGTACTTCCCTCCGCCGCCGGGCTCCACCACTACGTCTTTCGACCTGAAGGCTTGGATCGCATCTATGACCTTCTCTTCGCCCTCAAGATCTGACAAGTCCGCCTCCACCAGAACTTCGATCTCGGTTCTTCCCTTAACGAGCTCGTTCCAGATCCTCTGGACCTTGGCGGAATAGACGTTCTTGACGCCGAGAGCCATGGCGATGATCTCGGCAAGGGGTATCAGATGGAGGTAGGGAGGCCGATGATCCGGATGGCGCAGCTGGGGCCGATCCGCCAGCATCTCCACCCTGTCTCTGACCCCCAGCTTGATCAGACCCCCGCATTCGCACCTACCCCTCCTCTCTCTCATCTCCTCGGGCGAGTAGAATCGGTAGCATCTGGTGCATGCGGTCCTGTTATACTTTCCCTCGTCAGGATAGAATCCGACGTTCAGAGATGGTCGGCATCCGTTTTGGCGGAGGATCGCATCTCTCAGATCCTCGAAGGAGAGGTCTCTCATATCCATCTGGTTGAACTCTCTTCCGAGCTTGTTGGGCCAGGGAGAGTGGGCGTCGGAGTTAGATAGAAAGGTCCTCTCTTCAAGCTCCGATATCCTGTCGGCGTAATCGGAGTCGGCGGAAAGGCCCAGCTCGATGTAGTGGACCTGGTCCGACCGATCCTTATAGCACTCGTCAATGGACTTATAGTGGGCGTACATCCCGGTCCAGGGGGTGAAGGCGTGGCTCGGGCCGATCAGGCAGCCTGCCTCCAGGGCGGCGTCGGCGATCTCGGGTGGGGTCATCCTGAGATTGGGCCTGCCGTCGGCGTCGAGGCTCGTGGCCCGGCCCGAGAAGGCCTCCGCCAGCTCCGACGCCTTGGATGGGTCGGGAACGATTATGAGATGGTGGACCCTTGAAGAGTCCTCCACCTCGGTAGTGAGAACGAAGGCCGTCTCGCCGAGCAAGAAGAGGCCGTCCTTCTCGGGAAGCTTTCTCACCTCCTCCATCCATCGAGGATGGAGACTGTCCCCGGTGGCCACGATCCTGATGCCCTTTTTGGCGGCCTCTCTGGCGATGGTGGCGAGGTCCATCTTATTCGAGGTGGCTGCAGAGTACTTCGAGTGGATGTGAAGATCGAGGTTAACCTTCATCGCCCGTTACCACCGACGGTTCAGGATAAACCATTTATCCTCTAGAATACAAGATTTCGGCGTTGACGTCGAACCTCAAAGAGATCCTGGAGAGATTCGCGAGGCAGGAGATCTCGCTGGACGCCGCTGCCCAGGAGGTCAATCTCCTATCCTATCGAGAGGTGGGGAATATGGCTAAGATCGATCCGAGCCGGATCGACAGGATAGGAATCCCCGAAGCGATCCTGGCGGAGGGAAAGAACCCCTCAGACCTGGTGGAGATAGCCCTCTCCTTTCTGGAGGCGTCCAAGGCGGTCCTCATCACCAGGGTATCGCCAGAACAGCTAGCGTCCCTGAGGGAGATCACCCTCTCTGAGGGGGCATCTATCAGATGGGAAGAGAGGGCGAAAGCCGCCATCGTTTCTAGGGGAGTTCCTCCGAAATCTTCTGGAGGAAAGGTCGGCATCCTCTCCGCAGGCACCGCCGACATCCCCGTCGCCGAGGAGGCGAGAGTGACCGCCGAGATCATGGGGTGCGAGACCGTTTCTGAGTACGACGTCGGAGTCGCCGGGATTCACAGGCTCTTTCCGTCCCTGGAGAAGATGATGGATGCAGATGTCCTGGTGGTGGCCGCAGGCCGGGAGGGGACCCTCCCCGCGGTGGTGGCGGGCCTCATGGAAGCTCCCGTGGTGGGGCTTCCCGTCTCGACGGGCTACGGCGCTGGCGGCAAGGGTGAGGCGGCCCTATTATCCATGCTCCAGTCCTGTTCTGTGATGGTCGTAGTCAACATCGATGCGGGGTTTGTGGCTGGCGCTTTTGCCGCAAGGATCGCCAACCGAGCAGCAAAGTGGCGAAATATGTAATATATGTTTTGAATTATTGGTAGGAAAACTATTTATACAATCAAACAGAGGGGTATACACGAGCGGGTAAACTAATTTTTCACTAACCCCCACTCCCCTACCCGCTCACACCTACTTTTACAACACTGTAACAAAGACAGGGCTCATCGCCCCTAATTGTATTCATATCCAGGTTTTTATCAATCAATGTATATATCTTACCCAGACAGTATAACATAGGTATAAAATAGCTGAAGATTGTGACCCTCGCTGCTCACTTATTGGTCTCAAAGGGTCCTGTCAAATCGGACCCGCTAGACGATCGTGGAAGGTCAGGTCTCCTTCCCACCGTCGGCATGGACCGGCTCCGATCGTCTCGTTTTCGGTGGGGTCTCACCGTTGAATACGACGACCTCGACCTCGATCCCGCTCTGTCTCCCGTAATCCTCGATGCGCTTTCTGGCGTGCTCCACCATGCCGCCGTTGGTGAGGATCAGAACTTCGTCTCCACATAGCGTTCTCAGGATCGCCCTGTCTATGACGTTCGAGGAGATGTCCGCAGAGATGCCGAGCTTCTCGGCGAAGGCCCTGCTCCTGGTTCCCATCACCCCCACAAGATCGATCTCCTCCAGAAGCCTCGTCAGGTCTTCGATGTCCTGGCGGTCCGTGTTGTAGACGACGACGCCCCCGATCCTGATCGATCTGGCGAGAGACTCCACCACAGCCCGGCCCCCCTCATGGAGGTGGATCACTTTCACCAGCCCGGATCGGGCAGAGTCAGTGGTTGCGTTCTTGGGAACTGCCGGTGAGATCGTCTCACCCACCTCCGTCCCTGGAGGAACCTTCATCCATCGGAGGTCCGGCGGAGTGAGGTGGCCGACCAGCTCTGGCACGCTCCTCGGCCTTTTTCCGAGGGATGCAAGCTCTCTTTTTGAGATCTCGTCGTAGACCTCCATTATAAGGGGCTGCCTAAGCCCGGACCCGCAGATAAGCCTCGAGTTTCCGAAGATCTCCTCGGGCCTTCCCTGATCTGCGATCCTCCCGTCTGCCAGGAGGTATACGCGGTCAGACCACCGATAGGCGAGGTCGACGTCGTGGGTTGATATGATTATCGTGGTTCCCCTCTCGTTCAGCTCTTCGAGAAGCTCCATCACCTCTTCTGAGCCCGCGGGGTCCAGGTTGGACAGCGGTTCGTCGAGGATCATCACCTCTGGGTCCATCGCCATCACCCCGGCGATGGCCGCTCTCTTCTTCTGGCCGCCGCTGAGGTGGTGGGGGGGCCTATCTTTCAGCTTCTCGATCCCCACGTACTCGAGAGCGGTATCGACCTTTCTTTCCACCTCTCCCTTCGGAAGGCCGAGGTTTGTGGGGCCGAATCCCACGTCCTGGCGGACGGTGGGAGCGAAGAGCTGGTCGTCGGAGTTCTGAAAGACTATACCAACTTTCTTCCTCGTCTCCCGGAGGGTGCGGGCATCGTATCGGAGGGGCCGGTCGTGGAGGAGGACCTCGCCCTCGGCGGGCCGGAGCGTCCCGTTCAAAAGGAGAAAGAGGGTGGACTTTCCCGAGCCGTTAGGCCCGACGAAGGCTATCTTCTCGCCCCTCTCGATCTTTAGGTCGACCCCCTGGATGGCAGAGGTCCCATCGGGATAGGAGTAGCTCAGGTTTCTCGTCTCAAGCAAGGTCATGGTTTTATCCTCAGAATATGGAGGCTCCTCGAGAGAGGTATGCGAGAGCTGCTATGAACGTGACATAGCCGGATGCGGCCAATAGCTCCTGGACCTTTATCGGCCGGCTCTCCTCGAAGAGGGTGAGCCTCCCGTCGTAGCATCGCGCGTCCATGGCGGTGTAGAGCTTCTCGCCCTGCTCCATGGTTCGCAGAAAGAGGGATCCCGCCATCATCGAGAAGGAATTGATGGAACTACGAAGCCCCTCGTATCCGAGCCTCGTGACCTGGGCATGCCTCATCCTGATCGCCACCTCGAGGAAGACGAAGATGTACCGGTAGATCATCATCGATAGCTCGACGAAGGAGTCAGGCATCCTCAATGCTTTGAGGACCACGAAGAGCTCCACCATCGGAGTCGTCAGGGCGAGGAAGAAGAGGCAGCACATGCCGCTCAGGGTCCTGGAGACGACGAGGACCGCAAGATCCGCCCCCTCGGCGCTCGCTCCGATCTGGTGTCCCAAAATCCCAAGGGAGAATATCTCGGGGCCGGACCCGAAGAAGAAGAGGATTATCAGGGCTCCGAAGAGGGCAAAGCTCAGGGGGGCTGTGGCCAGCTCTGCGTAAAATCTGGCCGGAACCTTCCCGAGGCGGATGGTGGCGAGGCTCATGGATAGGGCGATGAAGATCGGGGCCACGGGCGATGTGGAGGAGACGCCGACGAGAAGGGCTCCCGCCACAAGAGCTAGCTTCAGCTTATTGTTTTTGTTTCTGAGGGGGCTATTTAGGGCGTACTCGTCGAGGAGGGCGTGATGCAAGGCTCATTCCTCAGGTTGGCCTTTCGATTGTTTTCCCCGGTAGTAGCCGAAGAAGTATCCGATGATGATCGCTCCGATCGCAGCCTGGAGGCTGAAGAGGAGGCTCTCTATCTCGCCGCTTGGCGGCTCCCAGAGCGGCTCAAACCACGGCTCGTAGGTGCCCCCCGTCAGATCCTCGATGACCCCTTCCGCCTCGCCGTCGGCGCCGCCCCATTCTGCCCCGGTGTTGGTGGCAGCGACGTAGAGGAAGATGGCCGCGAAGACGACGATCACCAATCCAGCTATAATCTCTCCTTTCATGCCGAGATCACCTCCCTCAGCTTTCCGAGCCTCTTCTCATCGATCACCTTCAGCCTCACCATCACCTCGCCTTTCACCTGGATTATGTACTTGAATATCAGGGCACAGATGACCCCTTCCACGATGGCCAGAGGCACCTGGGTGACGGCGAAGACCGTCCCGAATGCGTAAAACGACCCGACGACACCTCCCGTCGCCGAGGGGAAGGCGAGCGCGAGCTGTAGGGATGTGACGAGATACGTCGCCCAGTCGGCGAGAGAGGCCGCTAGGAAGATCGATACGTAGAAGTTAAGGTTGGACCTAGTGCACCCTTTGTACACCAGGTAGGCGACCGCAGGCCCCGCGATCCCCATGGAGAAGACGTTGGCGCCCAGGGTCGTGAACCCGCCGTGGGCGAGGAAGAGCGCCTGGTAGACGAGGACTATCAGGCTCAGAACCGCCGTTATGGCGGGACCGAAGAGGATGGCGCCCATCCCGGTCCCCGTGGGATGAGAGCTGGAGCCGGTCACCGAGGGGAGCTTCAGGGAGGATAGGACGAAGATGAAGGCCCCGGCGAGGGCCAAGAGGGGGAGTGTCTCTCTTTTCTCCTTTACGAGCTGGTTCATTTTGTACATCCCGTAGACGACGACGGGGAGCGAGAGGGCGTACCAGACCTCCCACCAGGGATGGGGCAGAAATCCTTCCATGATGTGCAAAATATCACTTTCCTGTTCGCGGATCGGGTCCTCTCCCCGAGTTTGGCATCATGCCATATAAAGTTTGCTTGAGATGGAATCAATTAACTTTATTTGGGGCGGAGAGGTCGACGGGAACCTCGCCAATCAGCTCGACCCAGCCCTCTCGGAACCGGGAGGCGAGAGAGATCGGCTCAACGCCCCGGACCGCCGCCTCCCGGAGGGCGGCTCCGAAGGCTGGGTCGGTCTCGTCGTTGGGCATGAAGACCTCCGCGTCCTCCCTCTGGATGACGAAGATGACGGAGGCTCGATAGCCCTCCTCGACGGCTCTCACAAGCTCCAGAAGGTGGCGGCGACCCCTCTCGGTGGGGGCGTCGGGAAATAGGGCAACTCCGTTTTTAACGAGGGTGCAGCTTTTCACCTCCACAAGGCAGAGCCTGTCGCCTGCGAGGAGGAAGTCGAGCCTGCTTTTGCCAAACTGAGGTTCAGATTTGACGAGCTCATATCCTGAAAATCCTGGAACCTCTCCAGATCTGAAAGCCTCTCGCATGAGCTGGTTTGGAACTCGCGAGTCCACCACCACCGCGCGGGCATCGGCCACCACGGCGAAGACGTCGAACTTCGTCTTGCGCCTTTCAGCATTTTTTGCGGGCCGGAGGAGAAGCTCTGCTCCGGGAACGAGAAGCTCCTTCAACCTTCCGGGGTTTGGAAGGTGGCACTCGAAGCTTTCGACTTCACCCGCCTCGCCCGCTTCATCTGTGAGCTCGGCCAGGACCGAGAACCTGCTCGTTCTCGAAAGAAACCTGGCCCTCACCATCTCCCCCTCTATCTTCAAACGAGCAGCCATTTCTTTCGGCCTACGCCGACAGTCCTTAAATATGGTGCAGTCTTTTTCGTCTGTTATTGAACCGAGTATTCAACGTCAGCGAGCTGAACTCCAGGATCAGAGAGCGGCTGACCACTGACCTGCGGCTCTGTGACCTCTGGGCCCGGGGTGAGCTATCGAACGTCGTGAATCACCGATCGGGACACCGGTACTTCACCCTCAAGGACGGGGACTCTCAGATCTCCTGCGTCCTATTCCGCGGCCACAGCGGAGGCCTCGACTTCGAGCCTGAAAATGGGCAAAACGTCCTCGTTTACGGGGACGTCGAGTTCTACCGTCCGCAAGGTAGGGTCCAGATCCTTGTGAAGGCCGCCCGGCGCGACTCGGGCTTGGGCGGAAAATACCTGGAGCTGGAGCTTTTGAAGGAGAGGCTCGCGGCCGAGGGGCTCTTCGACGCTGAAAGGAAGAGGCCCATCCCAGCCTATCCGGCCTGTATCGGGGTCGTAACGTCCCCCGACGGCGCGGCCCTCAGGGACGTTCTGAGGGTCCTGGGGTCTTGCCCCGCCCGGATCGTCATATCCCCCGCCTCGGTCCAGGGGGAGGCCGCTCCCCAGTCCATCGCTTCGGCGATATCGGCCCTCCAGGGGACCGCCGACGTGATCATCGTGGGGAGGGGCGGGGGGTCGGCGGAGGATCTCTCGCCCTTCAACTCGGAGCTGGTGGCGAGGGCGATCTATTTGTCCCGCTCTCCCGTCGTCTCGGCGGTGGGCCACGAGACGGACGTGACCATAGCCGACTTCGTCGCCGACGTGAGGGCCCCCACCCCCTCGGCGGCGGCGGAGATGGTGAGGCCCGACGTCGAGGGGCTGAGGGAGAATCTGGTGGAGATCGAGGCGAGGATGATGCGGTCTCTATCGGCGAGCCTGGAGCGGAGGCGTCAGAGGTTTGCAGACCTCGGGAGGGCGCTCTCGGGGAGGAGGATGAGGGGGATCGTCTCCGAGCAGAGGCAGAACCTCGACCGGGCCCTCGATCGGCTCGTCTCGGCGGAGGATCGAAGGGTCGATCTCCTTGCCGGACGGCTGGAGGTGGCCGCGGGAAAACTCGACTCCCTGAGCCCTCTCTCGACCCTCTCTCGGGGCTACTGCATCGCCCTCACCGATCGGGGCCTTGCGAGGCGGGCCTCGGAGGTGGATGCAGGCGAGCTATTGGAGCTGATATTCGCTGACGGGGAGCTATTGTGCAGGGCGATCGAGAGGAAGGCGGATATGAGGTGGCGAAGGTGACGGAGAAGACTGAGATGACGGATGCGGCGTCTGACGACTTGAGCCTGGAGGGATCTCTTGCGGAGCTTGAGAAGATCGTCCGGGCGCTGGAGGATGGGGACCTCACCCTCGAGGAGAGCCTCAAAGCCTTCGAGAGGGGCGTATCTCTTGTGCGAAGGTGCAACGCACTTCTGGACGGGGCGGAGCAGAAGATAGAGATCCTGACCGGGGACCTCCCGGAGGATCTGTCAAGGTGATGTGACGGTGATATATATGTCGAGGCGGAATTAGCGTCTCGTTCTTCGTTTTGTCGGAGGTTTAGTTCTATGAGTTTCGCTGATCTTACAGAGAAGGACCTTCTCGTCGATGAGAAGAAGGTTTTCGGACGGATTATAGACATGTGGAGCCTTGGGACCCCTGAGGACCCCTACTCGAGCAGCACCGAGTCGAAGGTGATCAAGTACGCCGAAAAGGACGGCCTATCCGAGGAGCAGATCCTGGAGGTGCTGAAGTCCCTTGAAGATAAGGGCCTCATTCACAGGGAGCGAGAGGGGAAGAAGACGATCATAAAGTACAGGGTCGAGGCTCACCACATAGTCAAGGAGCTTCAGAAGACGACCTACGTCGACAGCAGGTACAAGTTCACCCCGCCGCACCACTCGGGCCCTGGATCGAAATGAGCGAAGAGGGCAGCGCGTTCACGAGGCGTACCGTCTCCCTCCTGGAGGCAGGGGAGCAGGTGAAGATAGTCGGCTTCGGCGACTCCATCACCGCGGGCTTTGCGGTCCGGAAGGGATTCGACCACTTCTGGCTTGAAATGCTCAGGAAAAAGTACCCCGAGGCAGAGATCAGCCTCAATAACGAGGGTGTCTGCGGAGCCACCAGCTTCGACGGCCTGGCGAGGCTCGACTGGTCGGTGATCGCCCACAGCCCGGACCTAGTCACCGTCAACTTCGGGATTAACGACATGTATTCGGGCATCCGGCTTGGCGAGTTCAAGGACAACCTGACCGAGATCGTCGAGAGAATCCTGGAGGGGTCAAAAAGCGAGATCCTGCTCCTAAGCTCCGAGCCGCTGCTTACGCCCCGGTTTGACAGAATAGTCCTCAGCTACTATCAGACTCTCGAAGACGTCGCCGAGGAGATGGGGGTGGGCTTCGTGGACGTCTGCGGCGCCTGGATGCGGCGGGTCGCCGATGGCGTCCCCCTCGAGTCCCTGATCCTTCCGGGCCTCGACCACCCGAACGAGCTCGGCTACAGAATCATCGCCGAGGAGCTGATGCGCTTCTTCTAACTCTTCCATCTCTTCCGGCCCTTGCGGCTCACGCCTTCACTTTTTCCCCTTCATCTCGTCGACGAAGGCGTTCCACCTCTTGACGTCGTTCACCTTCTTCTTCACGACCTCCCTGCCCACGTCGGTCTTCTGCTCCTTCTTCTCCAGGATCTCCTTCAGGTCCATCAGGGTCCTGATGACGGCGGCGGTCTCCTCGAAAAGCTGGTGGGCCTCCTCGGTGGTCAGCCGCTCCTCTTTCAGCCTCTCCTCGTCGCGGGTCTCCTTCGCCTTCAAAACCCGGATCAGCTCTTTTATCTCCGTCTCCTCCTTCTCGGTGAGGTCCTTCTCGTGGATCAGCCTCCAGATCAGGTGGCGGAGGTCGACGACCCCCTTCGCCGGGTGGACCTCGGGCGGGAGGTCGCTCGGCTTGATGAGGTCTTTTTCCATCTCCTCTCTCAAAAGGTCGGCGTCGATCTCGAGCTTGTCGGGGTCCTGGACCCCCACCCAGATCAGCGTCCGGTGGAGGTTAGCGAGGAGCTGGTTTCTCTCGTGCTCGGTGAGTAGGTCGGCGAGGTCGTCGCCTGCGGGCTCTTCGGGCTTCGGGGGATTTTGGGGCATGGTTACAGTATAGTGGTCTCCCTTTCATTTAAATACTTTTGAATCGTATCTGGCATTTCAGCTTTCGGCAGCAGGAACACTGTGTCCTCTTTTTGGGCGACTTCTCGTTGCTGGCTGAAAGATGCATCGAAAATAGCGTCTACTTAAAACATATTGGCGAAAAATGTTTATGCTACATTTACTTCTGGAATGTAAAGAACGTTGAAGCGGAGAAAAACAAGAAATGGAAAAAGATGGAATGCCTTCAGAGGAGTTCTCACCCAAATACGAAAAGCCAAAAATCTTGCTTATAGATCTGCCTGAAGATGTACTTGAAAGGGTTAAATCTGCGGGTTTTAATGTATCGGCTGGAACGTTTGGATCCCCCTACAAAGTATCAAAAAGCGATAATTATTATCCTGTGATATTTGAAGCTAAACTACCGAATTTTTCAGAACAGGAAATTATATTCATCGACCTCACGCCCCCAGAAATTCTTGATGATCCTGTGGGGGAGAAGTTAACATCGGAAGGTGAAATTGATTGGTGGGCCAAAGGGAGTCGAGGTAGAATCGATCCTCGTCCAAAAGTTATGCTAATGGTCAAAGATTCCTTTGATCGCATTCTTCAGTATGGCGGTTTCTTTGTAATTTTCGCTCAACCTCATCTCCACCAAGATTTAATTTTTGCAAAAAAAGAATTTCGCCGTGATTTAGTCAAAATGAAGGATATCGAATACGACAATTGGTCCTTCCTTTCAATTTTTTCTCGGCTCAAAGTTGGTGAAAATTTTGGTGAAGAACTAAATGTTATTGATTACGACTCCGATCTCCAACTTTTTAGGCTTCTTCGTAAATTCATTAAAGATTTTAGATATGAGGCCACTCTTCCATATTTAGATAAAACTGATTGGTGGCTTCCCATTTTAAATAACAAATTCAACGAAAATGTTGGTGGGCTATTAAGCTCTCTGGAAAATTCTACAGGTAGAGTCCTCATACTGCCACAAACATCGAAAAAGAGCGAAGTCGTTGTTGCCCTATTGCAAGATGTGTTACCAGAGATCTCGCCGCATCTTTTCCCTGACGCAGAAGGTGCCAGATGGGTAGAAAGACCTGAGTATGAGCTTGGTTCCATTCTTGATTATAAATCCAAAAAAGAGGCCGTTAAGCAAAGGGCTAAGCTAGAACTTGAAGAAATTGATAGGAAAATTGCCGAGAAAAGGGAACGACTTGGCTTCCTACATGGAATATTGACAAAAACTGGAGAAGAGCTTGTATCTGACGTCAAATCAGCGCTTGAATTCGTAGGATTTGATAAAATTGTAAACGTAGACGAAGAACTAAAAAGTAATGGAAATTCTGCATCAAAGCAAGAAGATCTACAAATACACGATAGATCACCAAAACTTTTGGTCGAGGTTAAAGGCATATCTGGATACCCAAAAGAATCAGATACCAGTCAAGTTGACAAATATGTAACTCGACGTATGAGAGAGTGGGATGTAACTGATGTCCGAGGAGTTTCGATAATTAATCACCAAAGAAATCTCCCCGCATTGGAAAGAGATAATGTACACGTATTTAGCGAGGCCCAGGTCAAGGATGCTGAGGATCGGTATATAACACTCGTATCTACTTGGGACCTGTTTCTTTTAATAAGAGGCATGATGAAATGGGGATGGGACCCTAAGGCGATTCAAGACCTATTCTATGCGAGTGGACGAATGTCTCGAATCCCAGCCGTATATAAACCTCTAGGGAAAATAGAAAAGTGTTTTCTAGATAAAGGCGTCTTGGGAATAGACTTATCTGAAAATATTACAAAGGTCGATCGGGTAGGTTATATAATTCAGGAAGTTTATTTAGAAGAAGATGTTTCGTCAATTCAGATTAATGGCCAAGATGTAGATGAAGCGACTTCTGGGCAGAAGGCAGGTATTAAAACAGAATATTTAGACAAATTACGAGAAGGAATGGACATTTATAAAATATTAGATATTTATGATGTAAAATGACAACACTACTATATGATCACTCAACCGAAAACCTCAGACGAGCCGAAAAAGAATCTGAAGGACGAAGATAATATGACCTCAATTGCGTTCGAAAAGCAGTATGTAGTCAACGAAAAGGGCGACCGGATAGGCGTACTCCTCAGCCTGGAGGATTACAAAAAGCTTCTCGACGAGCTGGAGGAGCTGGAGTCCCTTCGGGCCTACGATGCTGCCAAGGCCTCTGGCGAAGAGGCGATTCCTTTCGAGCAGGCCATAACCGAGATCGAAAAGGACAGAGATGACCTATAGCGTCCTCATTCTTCCCCGTGCCGCAAAGGAGCTGGCCAAGCTTCCGGGAGGGCACTACGAGCGGGCGCTCGATGCGATTCGGTCGCTCTCCGATGATCCGAGACCGGCCGGTTGCCTCAAGCTTAGAGGCCGTGGAGGGTGGCGGATTCGGGTCGGAGATTATAGGGTTATCTACGAGATCGACGAGGCGCAGCAGACGGTGACCGTACTTCACGTGGGCCATCGTCAAAACGTGTATCGGTAGGCGGGTGCCGAAGGGCTGCTCCGTCGGTCGGCGCCGAAGGCGGGGCACCGCGCCGGGTGGCCACACAACGACAGAACTTATTCTGACTCACGCAATCTCGAAGATGTTTATAGTAACATCCTGTCTAAAACGGATACCATGTCCCCCACCAAACCCCGCGTCCTCTTCGTCTGCATCGACAACTCGGCCCGCTCGCGAGAGTGCCGAAGGGCTCCTGCGCCACCTGCACGGCGATCGTTACGAGGTCGAAAGCGCCGGAACCGAGCCGACGGAGAGAAACGTCCTCGCCATCAGAGCGATGGCGGAGCGGGGCGTCGATCAGGACATTGCCGAGATCGAAAAGGACAGCGATGATCTTGTAGCATTCTCATTGTTCCTGAGCCCGCAAGAAAAACGTTTTCAACTTCAGAAGCCAAATCTCATCCATGAAGCTCAAGGTGACCCTCGAAGAGGCTGAAGAAGGGGGTTACATCGTCAGCTGTCCAGCACTTCCTGGCTGCCATTCTCAAGGAGATACTGCGGAAGAGGCCCTGGAGAATATCAACGAGGCGATAGAGGGCTGCCTTGAATCTCTTTCTGAAGACACGTTGTATAATCGGAATGAGCAAGACCGAAGATGAGATTGTATCAAGAGGCTCCGATCATATCCCCTCCCACAAAACCCCGCGTCCTCTTCGTCTGCACAAATAACTCGGCCCGCTCCCAGATGGCCGAAGGGCTTCTGCGCCACCTGCACGGCGATCGTTACGAGGTGTTCAGCGCCGGAACAGAGCCTACGGAGGTAAACCCCCTCGCCATCAGGGCGATGGCCGAGCGGGGGCGAAGAATAAGCCTGCTACTCCGGCCTCACGTAACGGACCCCCTCCGGCGCGGAATTGTCGACCTCGACGACGATCGTCTCCGAGAGGCGGTTGAAGAGCCGCTGGCCCGAGCCAGGCATAGCGATCCAGCCTATGAGGCAGTCCAGGGGGAGGAGGAAGGCCTTCCCGAAGCTCTCGATGGCGGCCTTGGGAAGATCGATCTTCTCGCCTCTCATGTCGGTGACTTTGAGGTTCAGGGCCATTTTTCCGAGGGACTGGCCCCGATACCCTTCCATCAGCGTCCAGTAGATGAAGAGGACCAGGGCGTCATCAGAGCCGAGGTCGACAAACCCGTGGTGGAAGAGAGGGCCATGGAAGCCGAAGATGCCAAAAGGCCCGGCAAGGCCTGCGATGCTCACCAAAATATCCCACAATATCCCCACCAGGATTAAGTCGATCAGCCAAGCTCCGACCCTCCGCCACCACGAGGCGATCTGAATCTCCCTCATCTCTCCGCTTCCTCCATTCAATTCATATTTTGATTTCCAATCACGGTTTTGCTTTGAGCTTTATTTCAACCTCGATCTCGTCTCCCTCCAGCTTCAATTCAAGCTTGATCGGAGACTCGGGATTGACGGAGACGGAGACGTCATCGTGGGCGATCTCCACCTCGCCTCCTGCCTCAATCTCCTGGGCAAGATCTCTCAGAAAAGCGGCTGCCTCAGGGTTGGTGAGGGATAACTTCTGTTTAAACTCATCGAAGCCCTTCTCCGAGCTGAATTTCATGGAGACTTTTCCTGGTTCGCCTGGTAATTTCGCCATGCTGATCTGTTTATCTTTTAGCTCCGCGCGTTAAAGAACTTTTGGACTCCCGGACGTCTGGCGGCCCTCCTCAAAATATCGAGCCTCGAAGCATCGCATCTCTAAAAATCGCAGGTTGGTACTGGAGGGCCGAAGGCGACGGGTCCGACCTCCGCCGCCGGCGCCCCCGCCTGCCCCCATCCCGCCCTGACCTGGAGGGTGGGATTCCTTCCACTTCCACCGCCTCAACTTCAATAGACCCGCTCGTTGTGCATCCTGGTGCTGTAGAGCCGGAAGTTGTCCGAGTTTTTATCCTGGAAGAATACGTAGTTGTACCGGGAGTCGGTCTTGTGGGCCTCGTACTCCTCTCTCGCCTCCTCGCGGCAGCGCTTGCAGGCGAATAGCGGCACGAAGACCCCAAACCCGCTATCAGACGATCCGTAACCCCTGACGGCGTCGGTGTCTATCGTCATGTAGCCCGGACAGCTCTTGTCGGGGCACATCTTCACCGACTCGGTCTGCTTCTCCCGGATGCCGTCGGTATCGTAGAAGATGTTCTTATGCCTCCGGAAGAAGGGCCCTGCCCTCTCGACAGCCTTGGCCGTCAGCTCCTCTCTCGCCTCCCAGATCCCCTGGAGGTACTCGACGGTCCCCACGATATTCGCCTCCATCGTCCTCGACATAGCAAACCTTCCGGGGGAGTAGTCCGGCTCCCGGACGTTCGAGTAATCGAGGCCGGCCATGGCGAGGATGATCCCTGTGTTCACGTAGGGGAGAGCGGTCTCGATGGCGTAGCCCCCTTCCAGGACGGCGATGTCCGGGGCCAGCATCTCGTTCAGCTTCGCGTACCCCTGGGCCGAAAAACGCATGTTTGCGAGGGGGTCTGTATAGTGGTTGTCCTGGCCCGCGGAGTTGACGACGAGCTGAGGCCTAAACTCCTTCAGGATCGGGAGGACCAGCTCCTCCAGGACGTAGAGGATACCCTCATCGGGGGTCTCGGGCGGGAGGGGTATGTTGATCGTCCTTCCGATGGCCTTGGGGCCGCCCTGCTCGTCGACGAACCCCGACCCCGGATAGAGGGTCCTTCCATCCTGGTGGAAGGATATGAAGAGGACGTCGGGGTCGTGGTAGAAGATCTCCTGGGTCCCGTCGCCGTGATGGACGTCGGTATCGATGATCGCCACCCGCCGGATGCCGTACTTTCGGCGGATGTACTCGACCATTATCGCCTCGTTGTTGACGTTACAAAATCCGCGGTTCCCGTGGGCGACCCTCATTGAGTGGTGGCCCGGCGGCCTGACCAGGGCGAAGGCGTTGGTGATCTCTTTTTTCATGTAGGCGTCGGCGAGGACGAGGGTGCTTCCCGCGGCGATGAGGTGGGCCTCGGTGACGAGAGACTCGACTGAGGGTATGCAGAAGTGGACCCGTGCGATGTCTTTAAGCTCTGCGAGGCGGGGCTTGTACTCCTCGACCTCGGGCAGGTCCATCAGACCCTCCTCGAAGATCTGGTCTTTGGTGTAAAGGAGCCGCTCCTCCCTCTCGGGATGGGTGGGGGTTATCGCCCAGTCGAAGGCCGGGAAGAATATGAGCCCCATCTTCCGCGCTCGGTCCCGATTCCCCTCTCTTGGATTCGTCATCTTCTTCCACCTCCCGTCCACTCGGGGATGAGCCCCGCCGGGATCTGCATGCTGACGTCCAGGATCCGGCCGCTGGTCGACCAGCCCCGGACCATGTTGAAGACCTCGCTGTGGGTCACCACCGCCTCTGATGCGTACTCTTTGATCCCCATCCTTTCAGCCAGCTCCACTATCAGCTTCTTTGCCATCGATTCTGCCTCCTTCTGGCCGAACTTTCGATCCCTGATCTCTCCGGTCGTCCCGTCCTCGGCGACGGTGTAAAAGCCTCGCTCGGTATCGGCCCTGAAGGTTAGGGTGAGGGTGGGCCTTGCCACGGCGGCTCCGATGGCGTTGGCGACGGTGGCGTTTTCTGGTATGATTCCACGGGCTCCGAGCCTCTCGGCCACCAGGGGGACGAGGCCAAGAGATCCTCCGCCGACACCGACGACGTTCTGGGGCCTGATCTTCTCCTTCTGGAGGATCTCCCAGACCCGATAGGCCGGCTCCAGCTCCCAGGCGAGGAACATACCGTTGATCTCACTGAGGAGCATATCGACGGCGGCGTCCACCACCTTCTGGGCTGCCTCGCCGGACGAGCAGCCTAGGCGGCGGCCGAGATCGGCCATCGCCACCTCGGCGAGGGACCGCTCGCCGATGGCGATCATGTTCAAGAGCCTCATGGCGTCGGTGGGGGTCGGTTCAGGCCCTCCAAGACAGTAGGCGGGACCCGCCCTCTCTGGCCCGAGGACGACCTCGTCGCCGGAGGCTCTCACCCTGCTGTCTCCTCCCAGGGCCACGGACTTGACGGCGAAGGCCCGGATGTGGGTGAGGTAGCTGTTCACCTTCGCGCCCTCCGAGGACATGAGGGGAACACCGTCCAGGATGAGGGCGAGGTCTGTCGTCGTACCGCCGATGTCAACGACGACGGAGGTCTGGCCCGGAGGCGTGAGGGCCATAACTCCCATGGTGCTGGCGGCGGGCCCCGAGAAGATCGTCTCGACGGGGTACTCGACGGACGTGGCCAGAGGCAGCGTTCCACCGTCGGCCTTGAGGATGTAGATCGGTGCCTTGATCTTCCTTCGAGAGACGGCCTCAGCGATCTGGTTTGCAAACTGCCTGTACCTCTCCTGGGCTGCGACCTTCAGCATCGTCGTCGCCGCCCTTCTAGGAAAGTTCAGCCGTCCCGAGGCCTGGTGGCCCATCTCCACCTGGGTGTCGGGGCTAACCTGCAGGACGATCTCGCGCATCTTCTCTTCGTGATTGTGGTTTCTTTGCCCGAACTTGCTCGCCACCGCCACCTTCCTGTACCCCCGCTCGGAGATCTTGGCCGCGGCTTTTTTGACCTGGTCTTCATCCAGGGCCTGGATCTCTCTTCCCCGGTAGTCGATGGCCCCCCGAACAATGTGGACCTCGTCACCAAGAGTATAGCCTTCGGGGTTCATCCCGGGTCCGGGCTCTATGATCAGGGCCACGGAGTCGGTCTTACCCTCGGCGATGAGGTTTGTTATGAGGGTGGTGCTGAGAACGACCCGTTCGATCTTCTCGGGGGAGACGTCCCGGACGATCTCGTCGAGGGCGCTCATCAGGCACTCCAGGAGATGGTCGTGGTCGGTCGGGACTTTTGACGTGTTTATTACCTTTCCTTCGTCTATTAGAACCGCGTCTGTAGTGGTTCCGCCGACATCGATTCCGATCAACATAATTTTATCGCCTTTGCCGACCGCATGATTAAGGTCATATATCGGGTTTTTGGTGAGGAAGCGCGCAGATAGCGGAAAAGAGAAAGAGAATCAGAAGAAAAATCAGAGGGAAAAATGATGATAAGGGGCAGGGCGCAAAAGTCCCCGCCTCAAGGTGAGGGTTGAGTCATCAGGTATCAGCACTCGGCCTCGTCGGTCTCCATGCCCTCGTCGTCGGCCATCTCAGACTCGGGCTCTTCGACCTCGACGGTCATCTCCCCGACCGGCTCCTCAACCGACTCTTCGGTCATCTCCTCGGCAGGGGGCATCAGGACCGCGTCGATGACGTGGATTACGCCGTTACTGCAGACGATGTCCTTCGCCGTCACGTTGGCGCCACCCACCAGCAGGCCCTCGTCAGTGACCTCGACGGTGATGTTTTCGCCACCGAGGGTTTCGATGGATGTCATGTTCACGACGTCTGCCGCCATGAGTACGCCAGGGGCGACGTGACGGTTGAGGACCTCGGTGAGACCCTCGATGTCGTTCATGTCGATCTCCATGCTGGCGAGGAGGTTGTCAAAGGCCTCGTCGGTGGTGGCGAAGACCGTAAAGGGACCTTCACCGTTCAGAGTGTCTGTAAGTCCTGCGGCATCCACTGCGGCCAGCAAGGTGCTGAAATTGCCGTCAGCGGCGGCTGTCTCCGTGATCGTCTTCATCTTTTCGTCCTCTGCTGCGGACATTCCGATCGACAGCATCGAGACGAATATTAAAGCTATGAAAGCTTTTTTCACCATACGTCTAACCTCCACTCCTGTAGGTTAACGTATCTTCGTTGTCCCATTATGACATATAACGTTTTCCGTCAGCCCTTCTCGATTCATTTGTTATAGTTATTCGTGGATATTTGGACAAAATACCTCAAGTCCGATTCGATCTTAGGGACAATCATGCTTAAAAATTGCCGGAAACATGAATATACATATTTATTTAAATTCATTTTTTCGAGCTTATCTCGTTTCATATCCAAATATTGTAAAGGCTTCTGGGGGTAGGCCGATCATTTCAACTGATCCCGACCGGATACGATCGTCAGATCTTGACGGTTTGTTCGATTTTCCATCGAAACGAACGTCTGAAATGCCTATCGGCTTTTCAATCGTACCTCCGCTTCTTCTGATCGTCGTCGCCATCTTCGGGGTTCGGGGCCAGCTGGAGCTCTGGGCGGGCGGTCCAGAGCTGAGACGACTTTCAACCCTATCTCCATCTCCAGAGACTCCAGGTCACTGGCTTCCCGTCCTCTTCGCCCTGTCAAACCTTTTTATCGGATGAACGCATAAGACAGCGATAGTTTCATGCCTGTGGCCTGGAGTGTCGCGATCTCTGGGTTCCATGATCTAGTTTCCGCGGGGGCGGAAAGACCAGGTCCGTCCGGCCCGAATCTATCCGCGGGCACCTGAGCCAATTACATTTACAAGAGGTGGAAAAAGTTGACCCTGATAAGCTTGGTGATAGCAGTTCTGATCGGAATCGTGGTCCTGGCCATGTTGATCGGCATCTTCGGCGTCTTCCTCTACGACCAGGCCGTCTCCACGGTGAAGTCGGCCATCTCGGCTGTGGGAAACCTCAAGGGCGGGCTGAAGAAGCCCTGAGCCTGACCTTCAGATCCGACAAAAATATTTTTCATTTCAGATTTGGCTTATCATCGCATTTCACCGTTGCCTCCATTTCATTTGAGTTCTGGACGACACGCCCGATGCTGCTCTGTGATCGGAGATCGGCCAGACAAAGGAATAAGAGGGATGTCTCTCAACAGTTTAGAAATTCAGTCATCAGATCCTGCCTTGTCGAGCGGGGTCTCGGATATCGGTGTAAGGCGGTGCCGGAGACGTCGTGCGGTGGCTGCTTCCGGCGAGGAGGTCGATCCTCATGGAGGTCGAAGACGGGTCCGAAGAGAATCCCAAAGGAGGAGATGAGGCAGGTTCAGTCGAGATCGCCGGGCGCGAGATCGGCATGAGAAAGGCGAGAGGAGGCCTTATCGCCATGGTGGGGTACCTTCTTTCGCCCGTCTCCTGGTGGAACGACCTCTTCGTTAACATACCGCTGGCCTACGCCTTCGGAGCCCTCGTCGGCCTCGTCTCCGAGGACCTCTTCCTTCCTTCCAGCCATGGTGATAGGCTACTGGATCACCAATATCCTGGGTTTCGTTCTGATGCACAGGGGCATAAAGGAGATCGTCTCCAAAAAGACTGATACGGGATATTCGAGGGGCGATATGATCAAAGACCTCACCGTCTCCATAGTTTATACGGTGATCGTGGTGGTCCTGGTGGCGGCGGGCTTTTTGAAGCTTCCTGCCGAGTACTTCCCATGAAGTTCCTCCCCCCCGATCCAGGGGCGGACCTGCAAAACTTCGGCCCCCTCCCAACTTCCCTCGTAAATTCCTTATACCTTCTGCGCAGTTTCAGGCTCATGCCATCAACCTGCGAGAACTGCCCCATCAGGCAGCGTGCCGAGAAGAGGCCAAACTCCCTCATCGCCAGAATCTGGAAGTGGCACACCGGCTGGTGCCCCGGCTGGAAGGCCTACCAGAAGTCCCTCGCCGAGAGGTAGGCGGCTGACGGCCACCATTTCCGCCAAGCATCGACCTTTTTATTACTTCGGGAGCGCGGAGGGTCACGAATACCCCGACCTTTAGGTCGGGGATGAAGTGAACCCTCGCCCGTTTTTCGTGCTCCTTTAAAAATCGAGGCTCTTCGCTATTCCGTGTGGGTACTAGATAGCCATTTATCATATCATGCTATCGAATAAAAAGTGTGTCAATCTCACAAGAGGATCTTTTCAAGCTGGCACTGAACCTGCAGCCGCCCTGGTATATCGCCTCAATCGACTTCGACTTGGAAGGGAAGCGACTCGACATTCAAACGTGGGATGAGAGGCTTTTTAAATGAATACCCGCAACATGCGGCGTAAGCAGCCAAAATCATTCGATCCGATCGACTGGGGCGACCGCCTCGAAGCGCCTCCCGTCCCTCTCCCGCTCGGCGAAAGTCCGATAGATCCTCTTCGCCCGTTCCCCTGCGCCGACCTCGCCGGCCTTGCCTTCGCCTACTGGACCAGCCCTCCGCCTTTCGCCGCCGATGCCGGGCCGCCGATTCGCACCCGTCTGCGATCCCCGCGGCGAAGCCGACGGGCCCGCCCACGCCGCTCGCCCCCCCCCCGGACGGCGGAGGCGCCTTCTTGACGGGCTCGCCTAAGGTTTGTTTTCCGCCTCTCGGTTACCATTAAATAGGTTCATAAGGAACTTTATAATCATCGCTGGAAATCCTGTATGCGATAGATATCTGGAGGGAAATAGCCGTGAAAGCGATAGGAATCGTGGGAAGTCCTCGAAAGAACGGCAACGTGGACAGGCTCGTCCAAGCTGTACTGGACGGAGCCGAAGAGGCTGGCCATCAGACTAAGAAATACCACCTCAACGAGATGAACTACTCGGGTTGCCAGGCCTGCAACTACTGCAAGAGCCACGAAAGCTGCAAGCTCGAAGACGGTCTCTCGCCACTGCTCGCGGATATAGCGGAGGCCGACGCGGTCGTCTTCGGGTCGCCGATATACTTCTACCTCTTCACCGGGCAGTTCAAGCTGATGGAGGACCGGATGTACTCGCTAATAGACGCAGGGTTTAACTCTCGCCTCGCGCCCGGGAAGAAGGCGGTCATCGTCACCAGCCAGGGCAATCCAGACCTTTCGGCCTTCGAAAAGGCGGCCACCGAGTTCGCCGGGATTTTGGAGCTATTGGGTTTTGAGGTGGCCGAGATCATCCGCATGGGGAACGGCGGCGCGCCGGACGCGGTCCTGGAGAGAAAGGACCTTCTGGAGAAGGCGAAGGCCGCGGGAAAGGCCCTCTGAAGCGGTAGGTCGAGCTGAAGAAAAAGGGCGGATCAGCAGATGCCGGGTGGGGGGGCGCGCCGAAGGCGGACGGCGCCGCCCGCTCCCCCGCCCGCCGCCGGGGTCAATATATCGCGTTCTGGTAGAGGAGGACGCCCCAGAGAACGCCGAGGACCATGATCGCCGCCGCCGACCTCCGGAGGCCCAGGTCGTAGTAGGTGATCCCCACCGCCACCATGATGGCGACGTTCATCATCGAGGTCAGGGGCTCGATGGCGCCGGTCTGGTTCACAAAGCCGCTCCAAACCTGGGGCAGGAGGGCAAAAGCCCCCATCACCGACCCCAGGGTGAGCATAAGGTCGTGCCACGTCAATGTCGTCTTCCTGTTTCCTTTTCGGACTCCAAAGCTGCTTTCTTTTCAGCTTTTATGGCTTAATCTGTCTGATAATCACATTCATATCAAGCTTTTCTGATATTCTGGTCTTCCACCATCAATATGTCAGCTATATGTCTTTTTCTACGGCTTTTCTGAGGCGAATCAGGTTATACCTGGAAACTAACCAAATATCGCCTTTAACCAATTAAATCACAATTTGAATTGTGATTGAAGATATACTAATCGGCTTAACTGCAATTCAATGAAGATAAATCTTTTGATCAGATATTATATCCTTTATATACGATTATATTTGATTAATTTTGTAATTTCAGATATTTATGATTATTTAACGACTTTAACCAATTAAATGTCAATATAAACCATATCGTCTCTTATTTTTCCTCATTAAACCGATTAATCCTATAGAATAAGAAAAAGATCGAGATTGTATCTCAACAAAACCAAATAACCATCAAAAAGAGCAGAAAAAGAGGGGAAAATAGCGGGAAAAGAGATGGAAGATATAGGGAAATAGGGAAAATCAGGAGAATCGCAGGGTCATCTTCCAAGCCTTCACGGCCAGGGGTCACCCCTTCACCCTCGACCCTCCCGGCGGCAGGAAGCTCACAATCAGATCGATGGAGGCGACGGACTTGAGGTACCTCCGGTCCTCCTCCTTTTCGGCGAAGGACCGATAGATCCTCTTCGCCAGATCCTCGGGGCTGAACTCGCCGGGCTCGACCTCGACGACGGGGTCGGCCTTAGGCTTGATCGCCGAGACCGGGCCGCCGATGAGCTGGTCGTTTGCGATCCCGACGGCGACGCCGACGGGGACGTCCCGGAAATAGCGCCGCTCGCCCCGGATGACGAAGGCCCCCTTCTTGATGAACTCGCCGGGTTCGGGGGTCTTGGTCACCTGCTCTGCTGCAACGAGGTAGCAGTCGCCCTCGAAGAACCCTTCCTTCCAGATGCTGGAGTAGCTGACGGCGAACTGGGCGGCCTCCTCCAGGGTCGATTCGGGGAGGGGCTCGCCCATCGTCTTGATAACCGTGAGGGGCGCTCCCGGCGCGTCGGTGTGAAGGGCGAAGTCCCGCTTTTCCAGGTACTTGGCGTAAATCTCCTCGTTGCTGGAAGCGTCCCTTCCCCCGATGACGAGAAACCCGTCCGAGGACTCAAACCATCTGAACCTCTCGTACCACTTCGGCTTTCGGCGGCGGAAGACCTTCCTCGTCTTCACCTTCTCGGGAGCGGTCCTTCTCGCGATGATTTTGATCGTCTCCTCCAGGGCCTTCTCCGCCCCCTCCCTCTTTTTCGCCTGCTCCTTCGCCCGGTCGTAGTACCGCTGGGCGTTCTGGGGGACGGTCAGGTTTGCGTTCAGCTCAAGCTCGGTTTCGCTGCCTTCTCCGCCCTTGCCATCTCCTTCGGCCCCATCGAGGCGGAATCGGAGCTCGCCCTGGTAGTCGAGAGAGAGGATCTTATCGGCTATGGGAAGCCCCGAGGTCCTGATCTTTGCCCAGATCTCAGAGTAAGAATACCCCTTATCCAGGGCCCCGGAAATGGCGGCGAGGATCGCCTCGACCTCGCCGTACCTCTCGTAGATCTTCTCCCCCAGGAGAGCGTACTCTCTCTCCTTGTCCCGAAACTCCTGGATCGACCGCTCCTGCATCTCCTTTCTTCGCTCAAGTGCTGTCTTAGGCTTCGGCCCCTCCGCCTCCTCAACGGAGAAGTACTCGTCTAAGGCTTTACTGAAGCTCTCAAACTCCCGCCGCTCGAGGTCGCCGTAGACCTCCAGGGGAGCGGGGACGACGTCGACGACCTCGCCCCCGTCGAGGACGAAGTGGGGAAAGGTCTGAGCGAGGCCGAAGACCTCCCCCAGGGCCCGATGGACCCGGTCGATCTCTTCGCCGGTCAGGGAGTAAGCCGGTTCCGTCTTGTTAAGCCCAGCCCGCAGACATACCTCCTCGGCGTAGGTCCCGCCCATGTTCAGGCCCCGGACGAGGGTTCTCACCAGCTCCGATTCCGACTGGGCCAGGAGGAGGGCGAGGTCGTTTCTCGACGCGGTCCGGGGGTCGAGCTGGTCTTCCCGGTACTGGTACTTCTCGCCGGCGAGAAGCTTTCTGTCCCGGAAGGCGAGAGGCCGCAGGGGCAGAACGATCCTCCCATATTCGTCGAGGAGGAGGATGTTCCCCTTGGGGAATATCTCTGCGATGAGCACGTACCGATCATCCCCCCGCTCGATCACTATCTCCGCCACTCGGTCGAAGCCGTGCTGCCGGACCTCCGCCACCCGGCCTCCGGAAAGGCGGCTTCGGAGCATCGTCGGAAACTGGGGCGGCATCTTGGGGGCCTCTCGCGGCTTCTCGGTGAGGTGAATCCGCTTTCCGGCCTCCAGGAGGAGGTCGAGCTTCCCCTGCCCCGGAGACTGGAAGGAGATCACCACCCGATCGGGGGCGAGCTGGTAGGATTTGCCGACGAAGCCTCCCACCAGCTTCTCCCGCAGCTCTTCGACGACCGCCGCCACGTCCACGTTGCTCATCGCCTTCTTCATAATGGCCGAAAAAGGGCGATGGAGAGATAAATAGTTGCGGACTTACCATCATGGTATGGACGAAGACCGCCGCTACCTCGCCGACCTGATGCTGACGAAGCTCGCCCGGTGGCTGAGGATGGCAGGCCACGACGTCTCAACCCCCCCGGAGGGGGCCGACGACTCCGACCTCATCAAGGTCGCCCTGGCGGAGGAGAGGACGCTCATGACAAGAGACAGGGTCCTTGCTCGAAGGTGCGAGAAATCCGGGGCGAACTGCCTTCTCATAAGGTCCTCGGACCTCGAGGAGCAGTTCGGAGAGCTTGTGGACGCTGGGGTTTCCCTGGGTCTCAACCCGCAAAGGTGCACCGTCTGCAACGGTCCCCTGGAGGAGGTGGGGGAATCGGATACCGGTGACGTTTCCGGCCGACCGGAGGAGGGATCGCCCCTCTGGAGGTGCGAGAGGTGCGGCAAGCTCTACTGGCAGGGCTCTCACTGGCGGGGAATCAAAAAGAGGCTGTACAGAATCGGGGATTGAGATCTGGCGCAGATCTAGAGCCGAGGGGCGATCCCGAGAAAAAAAATAACGACGAGCCCTTAAGCGAACTACTGGAGCTGCGCTCGGAAGACCCAAGAAGACCCTCGTTAGAACTCAGCGAGCATTTTTTCGAAACGCACAAACATCCTCCACGAGCATGCTGTAGGCGTCCAGGAAGAAGTCAAGCTCACCCAGCATTTCGGGATCTGCATCACCTCTAGAAACCATTGATGGGGGTGAAGTTCCTGATCCCAAGAGAGCAAAGCCCTCCCTTCCAGAACCCTCAGCTGATGGACGGAGGGGTCCGGGCCACGTGCCCGTTTCACCCTGGGGGTCTGAGGAAGGGCAAAGGCGCCGGCACCAGCGCCGATGTCCAGCAAGGCGCTTCCAGGGCGGATGAGGGAGGAGACCTTTTCAGGACCCCCTGCTGGTATCCGGAATGGTGTGAAGATCTCCTCGTGCATATCCGCATCCTCCTTCCAGAACTGGTCGTTGGTTGTCCCCCGTTCGTTCAGCATCTGGTAGCTTTTACGGATTGCTTCCAAAGCTCCCTCCACCGACTCATTGGGCTCAGGCCATCTCCACGTTCAGGAAGGTGTCGAGGTTGTATATCCCGTAGAGAGGGTCAGAGACCCATCCCTGCCAGTTGGAATTGTAAGGCGCTTCCACCTTGTTCCAGTATAGGGCTATTCCAGGCAGGTTTTCTGCATAGTAATCCTGCACCTGGTGGGCATAGCTTTCCAGTTGTTCCTCGGTGGTGGCGGCCAGTATGTCGTCACAGAGCTGCAGGAAGGACGGATCGTCCAAGACGTGAAGCACTCCTTCACCAGTCCGCCTGGAATCGAAGTATCCAGTGCCCCAATTGGCGTGCATCATCATCCCCCATGGGGTGGTACGGGTCACCGTCAGATCGTACTGATAGTCGTCCTTCATTTTTATCCACGTACTCTGGTCCACCGTCGTTATCTCCGTCTTGATCCCGATGGAGGCCATGTATTCCTGTACCAGCTCCGTTATCCGCTGGTAGTCGGACCGGGTCAGGAGGGTGAGATCGATCTCCTGACCGTCTGGGGTTTCTAGGAAACCGTCACCATCAACGTCTTTGTAGCCTGCCTCATTTAGAATGCGGTTAGCCTCGTCGGAATCATAGCTGAGCTGATCGGTTTCCTTGAAGTAGCCCATGCTGGGAGGCACGAATCCTCGATTGGGGATCTGACCGTAGTCCAGGGCATCCAACTTTAGTATCTCCTGGTAGTTGATGGCGTGGGCCAGAGCAGCCCGGAAGGCGGGATCGGCCATGGGCTCCTCCCTAAGGTTAAGTCCGAGGAAGATCAGCCCGGTGTTGTCCGTCTCTACGAAGTCGAAGTCTCCGGTCTCCTCGAGCTTTGCAAGGTTAGCGTACGGGTATGTACCGGCATATTTGTAGTAGGCATCCACATCGCCTTTCTCAAGGGCCAGAGAGAGGACGTCCATGTTGCCGTACATATGGATCTCCACACCGTCAATATTGGGCGCCTCGCCTTTCCAATGAGGATTCCCCTGGAAATATAGTACCCCTGCGGCGAGGTCTGTTTTGGATATCACAAAAGGACCGAAGCCGACTATGGCCCCCTCGTCAACATGCTCCATGGGATCATCAATATCCTTCCAGATGTGCTCTGGGAGGATGTTGTAGGTGGCGAACTCGAGGTTGAGCCGAGAGTAGGGTTTGTTAAGGGTAAATACCACCGCCGAGTCATCCACAGAGATGTCATCCACAGTGTTCTTGATCCATCCAGCGGGGGGATACTTTTCCCCAAGGTACTCGAAGGTGAATCTGACATCATCCGGCGTGACCTTCTCCCCATCGCTCCAGTAAAGGTCGTCGCGGATCAGGAACCGCCAGGTCTCTCCATCTTCCGAGACCTCGTAGCTTTCCGCCGTCTGACCCACCACCAGCCCTCCAGGGGTCATCTTCATCAATGGAGGGTTGGATAGATGGGCAAAGACGCTCATGTAGGTGTCACCAACAAAGCTGGGTGATTTTATAACGTTGGGAGTTCCGATCTTCAATACCGTCCCCTCGGCTTCTGCAGAGGCGCCTATAAAGGCACCTAACAGAAGGGCCACGAGCAGGATAGCCGGCGTCTTTTTGATATCGTATCTCATAGATATCCACTAAGTGTTACTAGGTACAATTTTAGCTTAAAAAGGTATTGCTATCGGCAAAAAAAACTTCATGACCAACGGTAACCCCTGAGGATGAGAGTGGAAAGAGCAAACATCTAAGGTGCCTTGGAAATCCCCGGCTCGAAAGATTGGAGCTATCGGGTGAATAACTCATTGAGCTTTCATCGGTCCAACCTCGCGTCAGCGCACCGGAAAGCAAGCTGCAAAGCATTCTGGTGGAAAAAGATAAAACCGCCCACAGATTGGGGGCAGCATCGAGAGCTTGAGGGATATCGCCCTTCTCCTCGGTCTGTTAGAGGACCAGCTGTTTATTGTAGCCGAGAACCTCTGCTATGGTATCTACGCCAGTTATCGATCCTGGGAAATTGGTGAATATCACGCGCTTTGCGTTTATGCCCCTGTCAAGCAGAGCCTCTTCGATTCCTTTGCCAAGCTCCCCAGACTGCATATTCTCGATAACGTAGGCCACATCTTCATACTTGTCGGGGTTGGCGATGATATCGTCTACAACTTTGTCTGCCGTCTTTGTTCCGTTCATAGCAAACTCAGGAGCAAAGTAATTGACGACGTTCATTCCGAGCCAGTTCTGGACCGGGCCCATCTGCCAGAGCATCACTATGACACTGGTCTGGTTCAGCTGCTTCCTCTCGGCTTCGCTCGGCTCCACGGCATCAAACGTCTTAATATATTCATCATACCGCTGCCCGTAATAGTCCCCGTTGGCCGGATCGTACTCTACCAGCCACCCCTCGACTTCGGCTGCAAGCAACTTGGCGGTCGGAGGCGTGTTCCATCCCAGGGAAGGGTCTGAGATCTTCTTCCACTCGACGGTTCCAAAGCCGTTCGCCTCCATGAAATCGTTAACGGCTGGCATATTGTAGTTTCTATCGTTGGAGTCGTTGTATGCCATGAACATGTCGGCGCTCTTGATGAAGTTCATATTGAGCTGTATTCGATTCGGGATGATGTCGGCCTGCAGGTGGGGGCAAAGGGTCGGATCGGCGATGGATATCGCTTCGACATTATCGCCTCCTATGAACGTTGCAGGGTCCATGAGAACGCTGGTAGTGCAGACGATCTGAATCTTTTCTGGGGCCTGGTCAGCGATAGATGGAGCGATCGAGAAGATCGCAAGCATCAGTATGATCAGGCTGCAAAACCGCTTTATGTCCATGGGGCCAAATAAGTCTTACGACATATATAAGATCTCTGTATTCTTCATAACATTTAGACATATAATTATAATTGTGACGGATCGTCACATTTTCTAATCTTTTCTGTAATTGATCCTCCTTTTAAACGACAGAATCACAGATACTGCGAAGACACCGGTGAGGAGGAGAGCTACCAGGGGTGCGATCGGCAGGGCGAACTTGAAACCCGCCCAGACGCCAAACGCGCTCACCGAGAGGGCGACCAGCGGAGCCACTACGAACATGCTCTTGACGTTGAAGCAGAATTGGCTGGCTATGGAAGCGGGCGTCACCAAAAGAACGAATATCAATAGTCCACCCACAATATTGATGGTAAGAGATACGGATATGGCGACTATAAACAGTAATATGTAATATATGAGCTTGACACGAACTCCAGAGGCCTCTGCTATCTTCATGTTGAACATTATGGCGGAGATCTCTTTGAAAAACACCAGGACGAATATGATGGTCAGGGCTGAGACCGCAGCCAGCGCATAAATCTCTTCTCGGTAGAGGGAGACGACGTTGCCGAAGAGGAGGTTGCCCGCTGTGAGGCCCCTGCCCGTACACTGCAGATAAGAGATCAAAAATATGGCCACAGCCATCGACATTGCGAAGAGCACACCTAAAGTCGCATCGGCGGCCATCTTGGCTTTGTCGTTTACAGGTCCGATGAGGGCAGCTACACCCAAGCTGAAGAATATGGCCGCTATCTGGGCTCTGATATCAAGGAACATTCCGATGGCAGCACCGGCGAAGGCAGCATGGGACATGGTGAAGCCGATGGACGAGAGGTTCATGCGGGAGATTATGACGCCAAGGATGCTGCATGCTATGGAGGCGAAGACCATCGCTTCGACCGCATGGCAAACTACGTTATTCTCAATTAGAAACCCCAGCATTTTAGTCCACCGCACACTCTTTGCGGATGATGGGTTCGACCTCTTCCGCATCGCATTCGTCGTCGTAGGTGATCTGGCCTTTGTTCATCACCACCAAGTGGATCCGGGTGTTGGGAAGGCCGTCGAAGGCATGAGATACCATTAGGATCGGAGTCCTGCTCCTCACAATCTCTTTGAATATTCCCTGCAGGTATTCCCTGGCATGGAAGTCGAGGTTGCTGAAGGGTTCGTCGAGCATCATCACTTCTGGCTCTTTGGCGATGTTGTGAGCGATCATCGTCTTCTGCTGCTGGCCACCGCTCAGCGTCCCGATCGTCTTTTCGGCCAGATCTTCGATGCCCACCAGTCGCATCGCTTTTTGAGCTGCCTTGAAATCCGATTTCGAAGGCCGTCTCAAAAGTCCCAACCTGCCATAGCGCCCCATCATGACCACCTGTTCTACGGTGAAGGGTGTGAAGGGGTCAAAATAAAAGTTTTGAACGACGTAGCCGACCTTTCTTCTGACCTCGTTTCCCGAACGGAGGAGGTCGAGCCCGCAGACGGTCGCGCTTCCGTGAGTGATCCTGATAAGGCCGTTTATAGACTCCAGCAAAGTCGTCTTGCCCGCGCTGTTTGGGCCCCCGATCACCACGTATTCGCCTGGGTTTACGGAGAGGGATAGACCCCTTATTACAGGTTTATCACCGCCCTCGTACGCTGTGTATATCTTATCTAGCTCAATTATGCCCAATTCTACCTCTCCAGCGGGATAAATATCATATGTTATAATCTCATACACGTTCTTATTTTCAAATTATACTGGTTGGCAAAGATGGAGTCTATTGTAATAAATATTTCGATAAAACTGGACACACGTCTGTCTTGTGATAAGATCTTTCATACAAATTCAAGATAAGATCCCGCTTTTTACTTGATAATTATTCAAATATCATATTTGATGCTAATATAAGCTCACCAAACTTATATCCGATTTCTTTGTTCACCATTTCAAAACCAGCAGGTATTAACTGATATATTGGCGGATGATAACGACAATAGTTAAGTAGTTCATGCACTAAATGCACTTTTCGTAAGATAATTCTAGAAAATGGTGATAAAGTTGCAAATGAAAACCATCGATCCGGTTAACGTCGCCCTTCGGGATATGATCGAGAGGGGCGCCGAGTTTCACGGCCATCTTGGGCCTTTTCTGGTCCTGGGCATAAGGATGGGGCTTTTGGCCCTCAAGGCCCTCGGCTCTTCAGGGCACAAAAACATAGATGCCAGGGTCAAGACCGGGACGACTCCGCCGGTCTCCTGTCTTGTGGACGGGATCCAGATATCCACCGGCTGCACCATGGGCAAAGGCAACATCGTCACCGAAGACTTGGGCAGGGCCGAGGCCACCTTCTCCGCCGACGGAAAGAGCCTGACCCTGAGGGTGAGAGATCAGGTGGTGGAGGAGATAAAGTCCGGGAAATACTCCTCTCTGGAGGATTTCTCCTGGGAGATGTCCAGGAGGCCGGATGAGGACCTCTTCGATCGGCTCTGAGAAGGCATGAAGCCCGCTCCCCGGTCCCCAAGGGACCGGAAATATTTCCATATTTGAAGACGACACGCCTCTTTTGACGGGGCTGAGATCTTGGGGGCATTCGCCCATCCTGTCACATGAACACTCCAAGCCCTGCCTACCAGTACTTCTCCTGCATGAGAAACATCATCGTCCTCGTGCCCCTCTTCGGCCTCCTCTCCAGTGTCTTTGGCATCCTCCTCTCCCGCCAGTGGGACCTGCCCCTGGGAAGCCCCATCGTCATCGTCAGCGTGGCGCTCTTTCTGATCTCGGTGGCCGCGTCTCCCAAGAGGTGGAGGGTATGACTTGTGAGTTGAAGGTGCGATAGCTGGCGGTCTGAGATCACAAGCCCATATCGCTACAATTATAAGCGATGGTGCTATCGCTACTAATAATAAATCCGTATTACTTTATCGGTTCTGATCCACGCGAGATGTTACTATCTCGCCAGATGATGCGGGATTACGAGGCGGAAAAATGAAGCGAATGGTCTGGGCATTGGTGCTGATGTCATGCATTTCGCTGGTGGTTATGCCTGCGGATGCAGCTGATTACACGTTAGAAATCTTCGGTAATGCGAACATGGACGATGAGATAGACGAGGATGACATAACGTATGTAGAGGGCATAGTCGAGGGAACAAACGAAGAGACTTTGCTTGCAGACGCCAATTTCGACAGCGCGATCGACGAGGATGATATAACACAGATCGAGCAGATAATTCGTGGTGAGGAGGGGGAACTTACAATCATCGATTCGGCTGGTAGAACCGTTACAGTGAAGAAGCCGGTAAAATCGATAGTCGTTCTTACATACCCGGTCCTAGAGGCCACAAAGATAGTCGAAGCCGAAGATGGGGTAGTTGGAGTATCAAAAGACATAAAGTCGAGGGAGGTGTTCTTTCCGGAACTGAGCAAGCTGCCCTCGGTCGGAGTGGCCTCGGCGCCCGACGTCGAGAAGATAATCGACCTGAATCCGGATCTGGTTTTTACCGGCAGGTTGTTGGGAGTTTCAGATGGCCTTGAAGAGATGCCCTCGGATAGCATAGCCGTCGTTCGTTGGGACATGGGCCGGTTGGAGATGATGACGAGGAATGTGAAAAAGCTCGGCTATGTTCTTGACGAAGAGGACTCTGCCGAAGAGTTCTGCGATTTCTATGATGAATATGTTGAAGAGACCATCAAGGCACGCATAGAGGAGATCCCAGATGAAGACCGAGAACGGGTGTTCATCGAACATCCTGTAGAATACAACACCTTCGTAACGGGCTCAGGCGGTCATGAGATATGTGTGGCGGCGGGCGGTATAAATATCGCAGCAGACTTTCCATCTTTATCTCCAAAGCCGGTGGTCAACGTGAATCCGGAGTGGTTGGTGGAGCAAGATCCGAATGTAATAGTAAAGACTGTGACTTGCACGCCCGGCCTTTGTGGCCCTGAGGCGAATAGCTCCGAAGAGATGGAAGGGTTGAGGGGGACCGTCATGAATCGATCTGGATGGAGCAACTTAACGGCGGTGAAAAATGGGCGGGTTTACCTCATCGATTTCGATCTCGTAGGCAGCACCGCGAATTTCGTCGGTGCCACCTATTTGGCAAAGTGGCTTTATCCAGACCTGTTCGCAGATCTCGATCCAAAGGCGATCCACCAGGAGTACCTGACAAGGTTCCAGCGATTGGATTGCGATCTTGACGAACGCGGCGTGTTTGTATGCCCAAATCGTTAGCCGAAATCGGCTATAACGCATATTTTTAGCCGAAATAAGCGCTCAAGAGATATTGGTGGTAAAAATGTACGTTGATGCAGATCGTAAGAGCTTTGTAGTCAACTCCATTGGTTATGTCGAATCGAAATATGACCACTTTGATGATGTACCCCATTCTCACGGGAACAGGAGTTGGGTTGAGGACGCCTCTACAGTAGTCCTCTACCCCGAACATGCCAGGGGGATAGAGGGCCTGGATGGTTATTCCCACATAATAGTACTTTATTGGATTCATAAATCCGATGAGTGGAAGATGCCAAAGCATCATCATAGGCCTCCAAATGTTAAGGTGTTTGCCACCCGGATGCCTGTAAGGCCCAATCCCATCGGCCTTTCTGTGGTGGAAATCCTTGATTTTTCTTCAGACAAAGGCAGGCTTTTGGTGAAGGGATTGGACGCGCTGAACGGCACTCCAATTTTGGATATAAAGCCTTACATCCCGAACTTCGACAGTTATCCGGAAGCCAGCTTGCCGGAGTGGGTTGGAAGGCATTTAAAAGAACATCATCACGAGCATCATCAATCAGATAGCTAAGCGAGGAAATATCGATGTAGCACTTGACGTTCTTGATCGGAGTGCCCTGTGGGGATTCAATTTAAAGTGAAAGGCCGAGGGCGAAAAGGCTCCTTTCAGCCTTGGGCCCTATCGCCGTCCAAAGATCGCAGAGGGATCACACAAGGCCGATCAAGATCCCTCACCACCACCGCCTCGACGCCGAAGATGGACCTTATGTTCTCCCTCGTCAACAGGGAGAAGGGGTCGCCGATGGCGTGAACCTTCCCGTCCTTCAGCATCACCAGGGTGTCTGAGTACCTCGCCGCCAGGTTCAGGTCGTGGATCGCCATGACGGCTGAGACGCCCGTCCTCTTGACGAGAGATCTGATCGTCTCCATCACCTCGAGCTGGTGTTTCACGTCCAGGTTGGAGGTGGGCTCGTCGAGAAGCAGTACCTCCGGCTCCTGGCAGAGGGCTCTTGCGATCAGAACCCTCTGCTTCTGGCCCCCTGAGAGCTCTGAAAAGTCCTTGAGGGCGAACTCCTCGACATGGAGGAGCTTCATCGTCTCCACGACCCGGTCGATATCCTCGTCCCCGACCCGCCAGCCCATATGGGGCTTTCTTCCCATCAGGATCGTGTCGAAGACGGTCGTCGAAAGAACGCCCGTGGCGGACTGGGGGACGTACCCTATGTACCTTGCCACCTCGCGCCTGCTCATGGATCCGACGGCGTTTTCTCCCAGGAGTATCGTCCCCTCGGGCTCGAGGATCCCGCAGATGCACTTGATCAGGGTGGTCTTCCCGCATCCGTTGGGGCCCACCAGGCTCAGCACCTCCGAGTCGCCGACGGCTATCTCCAGTCCGTCCAGGATCTTTTTGTTTCCATAGCTGAAACTGAGACCTTCTATGGTGATCTTCGACAATGATATTTCCTCACTTGGGGAATCTGACCCCGCGTTCCCGGCTCCCTGGCGAGAAGGAGTCAGGCAATATGCGAATTTGAGTCTCGCCAGAGAGCTTTCGGGGCAGGTGAGAAGTCGTTCATTCATCCTTACGTTTGTGGCGATCTTCCGGCCCCGCTTGTCACCCCGGCGATGATGGCGACGGGAGTGTTGAGGTGAACGAATTGCCGGGGCGTTTCAGGGACGGGGCCGGAAGCCACACCTCCGATCACAGCTCATGATGTATGAACTTAACGGCAAGAGGGACATATTAGATGCGATAAAGATCCATGTTGTTAGTACTGGAGAGAGGGCTCGGGGAGCCGACCCTGCCCAGAACGGCGTTATTGAGGAGGCGGATTTTAAAGGGTGGCCGATCCGAATGTCGTGGGTCTTGTTGAGATCCGTCGATCGAGGACCTCAGTCCCAGGCATCCGCCTGAGTGAGGAGCTAGTCGGCCAAGCAGGGAAGATCTCTTTTCAGTATGCAGTATCCGAGGATCATCGCCAGCCCCGAGCAGACGGCCAGTATTCCCATGATCAACAGACCGAAGGTCAGGCTGACTTCAAGCCCTGCTATTCGGGCGATGTTTGGGGACGCTATCAGGGCGATGCCAGAGAGCAGGAGAAATAGGCCGCATAGCAGCCGACTCTCGAGCCTGGCGTCTGGAGGCTCCTCTTTGGAGATGCCCTTCTCCAAAAGGTACATCCGCCTCTTGTGATCCAAATAGTACACAAACGCCGAAAGGGCCACCCCTTCCGTCACCAGCAACATCACCGCCAGATCTGTCACGTTTCCATCGCCCCAGTGGTTTCTTTGTTCGCATCGAAGTAGATAATTTTTTCGCAATAACGGCAAATTTTGTTATAATTTGAGTTCGATCATTGATAATTATTTTATTTAATAATACTAAAATCTATAAGATCGAAATATTTATTAACAAAATCAACAATGATCTGATAATAGAGGTATTTCATGTCGAAAAGATATGCGATTAAGATCCTTTGCATCGCCACGCTGTTGCTGCTGGCGCCGATGCCAGCGACAGTGGCAGAGGACGTTCGATTGGTGATGCCCTTCTCCCCGGGCGAGAGGCTCGATCCCGCCTTCGACTATGGCGGATGGTACATGAGGCAGGCAGGGGTGTACGAGACCCTCTTCAGCTACGATGAGGATATGAACCTAGTTCCCGAGCTTGCCACGGGATACGAGCTGGAAAGCGAGACGGAGTGGATCATACATCTCAGAGAGGGCGTGGCGTTCCACGATGGCACCCCCTTCAACGCCGATGCTGTAATTTACTCAATCAACCGGGTGAAGGATGATCCCGATAACCGGTGGTACGACCAGTACAGCTTCGTAGACTCCATATCTGCAGTCGACGACTACACGATAAAGATCGAGACGAAAGAGCCGTATGGTCCGACCCTTTCGACCCTTGCTGATGTCAGATTCGCCTCCATGGTGAGTCCCGCCGCAGACGACCTGGACAGAGAGCCGGTGGGCACAGGGCCCTTCAAGGTTGCGAGCTACGAGACGGATGTGAGCCTCACCCTGGATAAGAACGAGAACTACTGGAACGGGCCCGTCAAATCCGACGGCGCGGTCGTATACTACATATCGCAACCCGAGACCAGAGCTCTGATGCTCGAAGGAGACGAGGTCGACATCGCCTGGGCGATACCCGCCCAGTGGTACGACACGATCGAGGACGATCCCACAACGAAAGTCGTCTCAAAGGACACCATGCGGACTTACTTCATGTTCGTGAACACCGCGAAACCGCCCCTCGATAGGGTGGAGGTCAGACTGGCGATAAGTCACGCCATCGACCGCCAGGGGCTGGTGGACACCGCCCTGGAGGGGGTCGCCGGCACTCCATCAAAGGGCTTCTGGCCCTCAAACTACCCCTGGTCTGCTAACGACGATCTGGAAGGGTATCCTTACGACCCGGATAAGGCAAAAGAGCTCTTGGAGGATGCAGGCCTCACCTGGAACGGAGAGGCGTGGCTCTACGAGGGTGAGCCCTTCGAGCTATCGATAATCACCTACACCAGCAGGCCCGCAAACAAGCCATCGGCAGAGATAATCGCAGCTCAGCTGGAGAGGATCGGAATCAAGACGAAGGTGGAAACCCTGGAAGCCGCCGCCATAAGATCGGCCATGAGCGAAGGAAACTACGACCTCTCCCTCTACGCTTACGGAGTTGCCACCAACGGAGATCCCGACTACTTCGTATCCCAGCAGTTCCTCTCGACGGGCACGGAGGCGGGATATACCCGCTACTCGGGCATCGACGACCTGATCGAGGAGGGAAGAACGACCCTCGATCAGGACGACCGGAAGGGCATCTACGACGATATCCAGGAGCGCGTCCTGGAGGACTCCCCGGAGATCTTCCTCTTCTACGATAAGATGCTGGTGGGTATCAGCGAACGGATCAAAGGCTTCGAGATATACCCCAGCGAGATGCCGGTCCTGACCGAGAACGTCTACGTGGCCTAACCTTCCATCGGAGCGGAACGGCGAAAGGGTGGCCGGTCCGCTTTCATTCTATTTTAGATGTTATTTAATATTCTGCCACGGTTTTAACAATTTGATGATACTGTATTATTCTTATGTATGATTAAATCCTAATATACCAAAAGTTTTATCAACAAAACGGTAAAATAACAGTTTATAGTAGGAATAATGGCGATATCTGTTATATTCCATCTTACGACGACATGGTCCGTTGATTCGGATCACATTGATCTCATGAGATTGGGGTGAAGCGAAGCGATCGAGGGGCGGAGTGGGCATTCATGGACGCTAAAGAGACCATTTCAAAGTACTGGGACTGGAGAAGCCAGACCTACACCAACGGCATTTCCGGATTCGATGACGAGGAGAAGGCCGTCTGGAAGAGAGAGCTTCTGGCTGTCCTTAACGGCGACGGCGGCCTGAGGGCCTTGGACGTGGGGACTGGCCCCGGTTTTCTCGCCCTGATCCTGGCGGAGATGGGCCACGCGGTGACGGGCGTGGACATCTCGACGGGGATGATCGAAAGGGCAAAAGAAAACGCCAGGATGATGAACCTCGTGGCGGACTTCCGTCATGCCGACGCCGAGAGGCTCCCCTTCGAGGACGAGAGCTTCGACATCCTGGTGAACAGGCACCTCCTCTGGACCCTTCCACATCCCAGAGAGGCGGTGGAGGAATGGGCCCGAGTTTTGAGGCCGGGTGGGAAGGTCCTGGCGATCGATGGCGCGTGGTTTGATCCGTCCCCGAACGCTCGCTTACGGAAAGGTCTGTCAAAGGCGATGACCATCGTCGCCGAGAGGAGACTGCCCTCTTTCTATTCGGTCTTCGGCGATTACTACAACCCCATACGCCGGGAGCTTCCCCTCTACGGCGACTCTAAGCCGAAACGGGTCTGCTCCCTCTTCGAAGAGGCGGGGCTCTCCAACGTATCGTTTCGATATCTGATGGAGGCGCGGCAGTTTCAGAACGCGTGCGGCTCGTTGTCGTACAGAATCGCTCATAAGGACCCCACATTCCTAGTAATAGGCGAAAAAGTGTAAGTGGGAGTCAGAATTTGACGCGTTCTCCGGCTTTATGAGAACCTTGCAGATCTATTTGAACCCGAGAAGACTGTGACTGATAGCCCGAGAAGACGGTGACCGAGGAGCTAGAATGCTGGCTTACATATTCAAAAGACTTCTGCTGATCTTGCCCGCCCTCCTCTTCGTATCGATAATCAGCTTCTCCATGGTATATCTCGCCCCCGGTGACCCGGCAGAGGTGCTTCTTATGAGCCCCGAGGGGAGCCCCAGCCCCGAGGCGATAGACGCCTTCAGGGTCAGGATGGGGCTCGATCAGCCGATCTACGTCCAGTACCTCCGATGGCTAGACGACGTTCTCCACGGCGACTTCGGATACTCCTACATGTCGGATACGCCGGTGGCCGACGCCATCATAAAGAGCTTCAGGGCCACGCTCAAGCTCTCCGTTGTGAGCATGATAGTCTCGATCGTCGTCTCCATCCCCCTCGGCATTCTGGCGGCGGTGAAGCACAACACAGTAACCGACGACCTCTGTCGGCTGGGGGCCCTCATCGGCGTCTCCATCCCAAACTTCTGGCAAGCCTTCCTCCTCATCCTCCTCTTCTCCGTCTATCTCGACTGGCTTCCTGTGGCAGGATATGGCGGCGGCGACCTCGAACACATGATACTGCCGGCCGTCACCCTGGGGACCAGCTCTGCTGCCGTCACCACCAGGCTGATGAGGTCGAGCCTTCTGGAGGCGCTGAGCCAAGATTACATAATAACCGCTCGGGCGAAAGGGCTGCCCGAGAGGGTCGTGATAGGAAAGCACGCCCTTAAGAACGCGCTGATCCCGGTGGTGACGATGCTGGGCCTCAATCTCGGCTTTCTTCTGAACGGGGCTGTGGTGGTCGAGTGGATATTCGGTTGGCCCGGGATTGGAGACCTGGTGGTGGACTCGATTTACAAGAGGGACTACACCATGATCCAGGGCTCCATCCTCTTCATAGCGGTCATCTTCGTCACCCTGAACCTGATCGTGGACATATCTTACACTTATCTGAATCCGAGGATACGTTATGAGGTCGTGGACTAAAAACAGGAATATTCTGATAGGCTTATCAATAATTTCCGTTTTAATTTTTATTGCGGCCTTCGCACCACAGGTCGCCCCCCACGATCCGACAGAGGTGAACTCGAAGGTGAGGCTCCAGCCGCCGTCGAAGGAGTATCCCTTCGGCACAGATCATATGGGCCGCTGCATACTGAGCAGGATCGTCTACGGAGCAAGAATATCCCTTTCGGTCGGCATCGCCGTGATCTGCGGCTCGCTTCTTATCGGGGTCGTCCTCGGCACCGTCTCAGGCTACTTTGGAGGGCTTGCCGATGACGTGATCATGAGGCTCGTCGACGGCTTTCTCGCCATCCCCAGCATGTTCCTTGCCCTTGCCCTGGCCGGAACCCTCGGGCCGGGGCTCTTCAACCTCATGATGGCCCTCATCGCCGTGGAGTGGACGAGTTATGCGAGGGTGGTGAGGGGATCGATCCTATCCGTAAAGGAGCAGGAGTTCGTGGAGGCGACGAGAGGGCTTGGGGCGAGCGACCTCTACATCCTCGTCCATCACATTCTGCCGAACATCATATCGCCGGTGATCGTCATCGCCACCCTCGGGGTCGGCTACGCCATCCTCGCCGCCGCGGGCCTGAGCTTTCTCGGGTTCGGAGTCCAGCCCCCTACGCCGGAATGGGGATCGATGCTCGACGACGGCCGCCTCTTCATGAGAAAAGCGCCATACATAATGGTCTTTCCCGGCCTTGCCATAATGATCACCGTCCTCGCCTTCAATTTTCTCGGCGACGGCCTCAGAGACGAGATGGACCCGCGGTTCAGAAAGGAGATCCCGCATTGAGGACGAAATATGTGCAGCCTTGAGATCTCCAACCTGAGGGTCTTCTTTCCCACCGACGACGGCCTGGTGAAGGCCACAAACGGCGTGGACCTCAGGATCGAGGGGAGGGAGAACCTCGGACTGATCGGGGAGAGCGGGAGCGGAAAGACGGTGCTGGGGATGGCCATCCTCCGCCTCCTCCCCAGGGACGCGAGGGTGGAGGGAATGGTCACGTTCAACGGCCAAGACCTTCTCTCCCTGGAGGAGGACGAGATGAGGCGGGTGAGGGGCAAGGAGATCGTCATGATCCTCCAGAACCCCACGAGCGCCCTCAACCCCGCCCTCACCGTCGGAAGCCAGATAGAAGAGGTCCTCCGGCTCGACGAGGGGCTGGACCGGCCGTCCGCCAGGAGAAGGGTCGTCGAGCTTCTGAAGACGGTCAGGATCAGATACGCCTCAAAAAGGGCGAAGGAGTATCCCCACCAGTTCAGTGGCGGGATGAGGGAGAGGGCGATGATCGCCATGGCCCTGGCGTCGGATCCTTTTCTGATCATCGCCGACGAGCCGACCAAGGGGCTCGACGTCACCATCAAGAGGGAGATCCTAAAGCTCTTGAAGATGGTGACGGAGACGAAGTCGATGCTCTTCATAACCCACGACCTGGCTTCGGCGGCAGAGATCTGCGAGCGAATCGCCGTCATGTACGCGGGAGAGCTCCTGGAGGTCGCCAGGACCGAGGATTTGCTGAACGATCCGCTCCACCCCTATTCGAAGGTTTTTCTCGGCTCACTCCCTTCGAGGGGGCTCAAGCCCGTGCGGGGCACGTGCCCCTCATTGATCGACCTCCCCTCGGGATGCAAGTTCCATCCGAGGTGCGATCATGCGACGGCGATCTGCAAAAGGGAGCATCCACCGATGCTCAAAAGAGAAGATGGGCGACAGGTGAGGTGTTTTCTATATGCTTGAGGCGATCGACCTTGAGAAGCGCTTTTCATCGGGATGGATGCTGAAAAAAAAGTACGCTAAGGCCGTGGACGACATATCCTTCCGAATCGATCGGGGTGAGACCTTCGGCCTGGTGGGGGAGAGCGGATGCGGAAAGACGACGGCCGGAAAGCTGGCGCTTCGGTTGATCGAGCCGACCTCGGGAAGGGTCGTCTTCGACGGGATCGATATAACGAGGCTGAAACCGAAGGAGATGAGACGGCTCAGACCCCGGATGCAGATGATCTTCCAGGACCCCGACGCCTCCCTGGACCCGAGGATGAAGATCGAGAGGAGCATCGCAGAGCCCCTGAGGCTCAGAGGTGGGCTGAGCAGTAGGGAGATCGAGGGGAAAGTCGCTGACCTGATCGAGGCCGCGGGGCTGAACCCCGAGCACGCCCGCCGCTACCCCTACCAGATGAGCGGAGGCCAGAACCAGAGGGTGGTTCTGGCAAGAGCTCTGGCCTCAAACCCCGATTTCATCGTCGCAGACGAGCCGACATCAGGCCTAGACGTCTCCGTCCAGGCTCAGATCCTCAACCTGATGAACGATCTCAAAAGAGATCTGAAGCTCACCACCATGTTCATCACCCACGACCTGGAGGTCGCAAGGCACATGAGCGACAGAATGGCGGTGATGTACCGGGGCAAGATCCTGGAGATGGGAAAGACCGAAGAGATCTTCAGCCGACCGAGGCATCCCTACGCCCGGCTTTTGATCGCCCCCGAGCTGGAGGAAGGCCGCGACCATCAGGAAGCTGAGATCAACTGCAAAAATGGTGATTTTCCCGGCTGCGTCTTTTATCCGCGATGCCCCTTCGCCGAAGACATCTGCATCAAAAAGCAGCCGGAAATGATCGGGGTGGACAGAGATCATCAGGTTCTCTGTCACCTCGTCTGACCTTCAGCCGTCTATCTTCAGGCTGGTGGCGCTGATGGATAGGGCGCGACCAGGAGGCTGGGGCCCTCGCCCGTCTCCCTGGACTTGAAGCTGACTTTGTAGTCAGCATCGCTTACCGCTACCAGGAGGAAGGATATCCTGCCGCCCTCGGCCGCCTTGAGTTTCTCCGAAACGTCGAAGGCTAAAACTTCGTCGTCCCCGAAGTTCACTCCGATTTGGCTGAAGTCGGGATCGTCGGCGTTGGACATTATAAAGATTGCAGAGAGTATGTTCAACGCCAGGGCCGCGGCGCTCGAATTTTCGGACCATTCGGACGTTATCGGCACGAGGACCACCCCGGCCATGCCGTCGCTCGCCTTCTCGATCGACTCCGCCTTCAAGACGAGAACTGCAACGTCATCCTCCTGAATATCGTGGTCGGATACGTCGAACTGGACCATCGCCATCCCTGGAAATTCCTCCTCCCTGTACTGGTCGCCCGTCAGGTATTCGCAGACCAGGTGATCGTCGTTGTAGACGATCCCCTCCTCTGTCAGGTTCACGTACAAGTCCTCGACGGCTGGCAGGACCGTCATCGGGCTCGCAGCGTACAGATCCGCCCGGGGCATGGTGGCGAAGGGCGCCTCTGCGGGCGGAAGCCTGGTGGGTGTCGTTTCGTTCGCGGAGTCGTCGAGGACCTGAGCATCCTCGTCGACCGGACCGGCATCGTCGGCCACGTCCTTCTCGGTGACGTTGTCGTCGTCAACGACCACCACGCTTGCGAGATCGCTCGCCTTGGCGGTATCGTTTACTGTGAAAGCGCCGCCGGATGGTACGGTATCGTTCTCGGCCCCGTCTCGATCCGCCAGCACCGTTGGGGCTATCTCTGTGAGATCGCCCTCTGGGCTCGATGCCGAAGAGGCGGCCGCGCAGACCGAAAGGACGATCATGAGATGGAATAACGCTCTGTTGAACATATAATACTTCATCTCTCTCGAATTTGGATTATCTAAGCTTAACATGAATATGTTACTTTCCATAGAAAAACGATGGGCGGTAGAAGCCATCTCTAATTTGTCTCGAAAATGTCGCCGACCCGATCGATCAGAGCTGCGGGCGGAGTCGTCTTCTTTGATGCGAGAAAAGATCGATTCGATCCAAATCCTCCCAGTCAAGGTTCTTCCGACTTTCGGTGCGGGACGCCTGACTTTTTCGGGGGCCGGACGGATTAGAGCAACTAAACTTAAGTAAGATCAACTGCATTGTATCAAACACGCTTGCTATATGTTAAAGATATTTGATTTAATTTGTGCACCGAGGCTCGATATTCGCAAGATAAAAACTCCGGCTCTAGATCCGACAAAGATGCCCGTAGGCCGTCGTTTTCTGGGGCAAACTTCGATACTGATTCGAGAGGGTCTTCGTCGAGGATCGGCCGTCTAAGCCCCAGATCATCATGAGAATTGTCATTAAATTAAGATGGTTTGCTAACGCTCTCCTAATTTTAAGATTAAATCTGATTTAGAAAGGAATATATAGCAAAAAATGTCATGTCACAGCAGATAATAGCTGAAGATTCGGAGAAGGGACGAATATGAGAGGTGTAGGGACGATTACAGGAATCTTGGCGGCGCTCCTGGTGACGCTGATGGTAGTGGGCCCGTCTTTGGCAGCAGACAACCCGAATGGGTACTATCTGAAGAACGAGCAGAAGCTGGAGCAGGACGTGGAGGGAGAGGGCTATGTCATGGTCTACCAGAATGTGAACACCCAAACACTTCAGTTCCAGAATTACATGCACGGGAGCGGTAGCATGGACTCAGCAACTCTTTTAAGCTCTAATCAGAGCTGCAAGTCCTACTATCCCCAGGACAAGAACACCCACGTTTATCTCCCGTATAAGAAAGCATATTTCGGGAACATATCCTTCGTTGAGCAGAACGAGATGACCTATTCTCCGGTGGCCATGGCCTACGGGACCGGATACTACGCCGAAAACCCGATAGTTTACAACTCCAAACTGAAGGAGAAGACTCAATCAAAGAGCTATCAGGAGGGTGTCTCCATGCACCACCAGATCGAGTACGCCTCGGCCTTCGTGAAGGACATCGGCGTCGACCTCATGTGTAAAGACCCAATACCCGCGAAATCCACAGAATACAGCTCCTCACCTAAGAAGGGGATCGGCCTTACCAGAATGAATATCGAGGAGGAAGTGACCGAGGGGTCGGTACATGTAGGTCAACTAGTGACCAAAGCTGATCCCGACTACGGCTGGAAGGACCCCCTCATCGAGATCGACGAGAACTACATTGGCTCCTTTAAGATCACCAAGAACATGGAGGTCTGCGTCAGCAAGTCGGGAATGCCGGTGAGAAAGGACTGGCTTTCCTGCTGCATAGGCGGCTACGGTGAGATGGGAGACGACGATAAGGCGTGGGGTGAGGAGGAGATCTTCGACTGCACCTGTCGCGAGAAGGCCTGGGGCGACTCCTGGAACGACACCTCCACAGCACAGTTCCCACGCGAATAAGGAACATTCACGATGGTATACGAGAGGCGCTTGTTCCGAAGGGGGCCAAGCGCCGCTCCCTCCAACTTATTTTAATTCGGATGCTCAGCCCCGACCGGCAGAAATCCGATCTCCTCTACGATGGACTGACCCTCATCGCTCAGGAGAAAGTCTATGAAGGTCCTCTCCCCCTCATCGGGCTCGTCCCATGTCATGACGTAAAGGGGACGGGAGAGGGGATAGGTCTCGCTTTTTATGCTCTCGGTGGTGGGGGAGATCCCCTCGTAGGCGACGGCGGATAGGTTTCCGTCCTGGACGTAGTTGAAGCCGAGATAGCCGATCGCCTTGTCGCTCTTGATTATGGCGGTCTTCATCTCGGCGTTGTTCTGGGCGTAGGTATCGGCTCCCAGGGTCTCCGTCTTCAGGTCTCCCATAACCATCTCGTTGAAGAGGTCGCCAGTTCCAGAGCCCACCATCCTCGCCACGGCGTAGATCTCCCTGTCTGGACCTCCGACATCCCGCCAGTTCGTCACGTTCCCGTCGTATATCTCCCGGAGCTGATGGCAGCTGATGTTGGTGACGCCTGAGTCATATATCGATTTGCTGACGACGATGCATATCGCGTCGTAGCCTATCAGATATTCTGAAAAGTTGTCGCCGTAAAGCTCGATCTCGTCGGCCCTGACCTCTCGGGAGGACATCCCTATGTCGGAGAAGCCGCTGGCCACGTTCTTTATCCCCACCCCGGACCCGCCGACGCCGCTGACGGTCACCATGACCTCCTGCTGGAGCATGTTGAACTCCTCGGCACAGGTCTCCACCAGGGGCATAACCGTCGTCGACCCGGTGATCGTCACGGTGTCCAGGCCGTTCGAAGCCGCGCTGCTTCCGACCAGGGCGAAAAGTCCCACCATTGAGCAGATCAGCATCAAAGAGGGCAATTTGGTCATCAGATCACTCCCCGCAGTAGAACTACTCGTACTATATGATATTTGTTATGATATTACGATGGAAAGGACCCCCTCAGCGAGCCTGAAGGAGAAGAGAGCCAGAAGGCTCCTATTAGGCGTTGTGAACTCTGGTCAAAGGCTTCGATGGGCGAAAAAGGGCTAAAGCGAACCAGAATATCATACAACCCGGCCGTAGAGGGTCGTCCTCTGGACCGGAACCCTCCCGTTCCTCTCGATCAGATCTCTGAACTGATCTGGGGTCATACACTCGGCCTCGACGGCCCCCGCCGTCCGCGATATGTTCTCCTCCATCAGGGTCCCGCCGAGGTCGTTTGTCCCCCAAAAAACGGTCCGGCCCGCGAGGTCTCTTCCGAGCTTCACCCAGGACGCCTGGATGTTGGCGATGAGAGGGTGGAGGGCGACCCTGGCGAGGGCGTGCATCTTGAGGTTCTCGAGGTGGCCCATCATCGAGGACCAGGGCCCCAAGGGGTTATTACCGGGCATGAAGGGGAGAAGGACGAACTCGGTGAACCCGCCGGTCTCAGCCTGGATCTCCCGGAGGAGGAGAAGGTGGCTGATCCGATCCGCCAGGCTTTCGAGGTGACCGTAGAGCATGGTGGAGGTGGTGGGAACCCCCAGGCGGTGGGCGGTGGTGATCACGTCCCTCCATTCGGCCGTCGTCAGCTTTGAGGGGCAGATCTCCGTTCTCACCCGGTCCACCAGAATCTCGGCCGCAGTTCCAGGCATCGATCCGAGGCCGGCCCGCACCAGCTCCCTTATCGAATCGGCTGGTGTGATGCCGGAGTTTTCTGACATGTAAAATACCTCCATGGGGGAGTAGGCGTGAAGGTGCATCCTCGGGTAGTTCTCCTTGACCGTCTCCAGGATCCGGCAGTAGTCCTCCAGGACGAGGCCTGGAGCAAGACCCCCCTGAATGCAGATCTCGGTGGCAGAAAACCTCTCGGCGGCCTCCACCCGGTCCAGGATCTCCTCTTCGGTCAAAAAGTAGCCGTTGGACCTTCGAAAGGCGCAGAACCTGCAGCTTCCAACGCACCGGTTGGTGAAGTTGACGTTCCTGTTTATGACGAAGGATACCTCGTCTCCGCATAGCTCTTCCCGGAAGAGGTTTGCGAGCCGAAAGAGTCGGACCGGCTCGTTCCAGAGCGCCATGAGGGTGGCCCGATTCGTCCAGCTGTCCCGGGCCAGGAGGTCGTCATCGAACTTTGATGCCTCTCGCTCCCGAGATAACATCACTCGACATCACCGTCCGACGAGCAGGTTTTAGCACCCTCGTTCATGATCCTCCGCTCCTTTGGAAGCTGGCTGGCGAGCTCGCCTCTGACATAAAGGCCGCACCCGAGAACTTCACCCCGATAAGATACCACCACGTAGCCGTCCTCCACCTCCGCCTCCAACCTCTGCCGATCTCCAGCTATGAACTTTTCAGCCTCGTCCGCGGATAGGTCGACGGTGTTTTTGGTGGCGAGGTTGCCGAAGAGCTGGAGGGCGTAGGTGGTGGGCTTTGGGACCCGGCCCCGGACCGAGAGGAAACGGAGGCCCACCGACTCGCACCTTAGATCCGGGATCTCGGGGAGGCTGAAGGCCCAGACGTTCCGCCCCTTCCGATAGAAGCTCACGTCCTCGAAGGCGGCAGGAGGGATCCCGAACCGGGACTCCATAAGCTCCGCCACCTCGGCCCGGTCCAGCGGCGAGAAGGGCGACCTATTCTTTAATGAGCTTTGCGACAAAGAATCCTCCTGCATCGTTCTTGTGAGGGTAGTACCGGGCGCACTTTTCCATCTCGTCCCCGAACCTGGACCCGTCCCACTCGGTCAAGCCCGGGGAGCTCTCAAGCCCCTCGACCGAGACTTTTTCGAGGCTGACTTGAGGGACCCGTTCGGCGACCCAGGATACTACCGCCTCGTTCTCTTCGGGGGCGAAGGTGCAGGTGGAGTAGACGATCACGCCTCCGGGCTTCACGAGGTCCGTCGCCCTCTTGAGAAGGGCTCGCTGAAGGCGCTGGAGGCCGAGGGACCGCTTCAGGCTCCACCGGTCCAGGACGGTGATGTCCTTTCTCGCCATCCCCTGACCCGTGCAGGGGGCGTCGACAAGGACCCGATCGAACTTCGTGGACGGGAACCGGCGGCCGTCGTACCTGGTCACCACCACGTTTATGGCCCCCGCCCTCTCGCAGTTGGACCTGAGGGAGGCGACCCTGGTGTTGGCGGGATCGTTTGCCACCAAAAGGCCCCGGTTCTCCATCATCGAGGCGATCTGGGTGGTCTTGGACCCGGGTGCCGCGCACATGTCCAGAACCCTCTCTTTTGGTTTCGGGTCGAGGACGATGGGGGAGACCATCGATATCTCCTCCTGGACGTGGATGTGGCCCATAAGGTTCTCGATGAGGTTTCCGGGCTTTTCGACGTCGAGCTCGAGGCCGAGGTCGTACCAGGAGAAGGGCCGGAAAGAGACCTTCGACTCCGTCAGGCGCGATAGGAGCCGATTCCGATCGGTTTTGAGGGTGTTGATCCTGGCGGTGACGGGAAGGGGTCGCGCCATCGATTCGACAAAGAGCTCGAAATCCGGCACTATATCCCTGTACCTCTCGAGACCTTCCATGCCGCCGAAGTTCGCGTTTATAGGATATATTCTCAGCCGTTCGATCGAGACGCAGATCTCAATTTATGAGCACAAAGATTTAATAGTCGAAATGATCAGTGGACGGTGCGGCAAACTGTTTCGTGGTTTTTCGCTAAGGACGGTGAAGTGTTTGTACGGTAATGATAGAGGTTCTTTCCGAGGCGAGAGCTTCGCACCCTCGGCACCTGTTGAGGCCGGAAAGGAGTATGATGTTGAGATCGAGGACGTCGCAAAGAAGGGCGATGGAATCGCGAGGATCGAGGGTTTCGTAATATTCGTCCCGGACACCAAAGTTGGCGACCAGGTGACGATCGTTGTCGACCGGGTTATGCAGAGGTTCGCCATCGGCCACAAGGCCTGAGCGTTCGGATCATTCTCCCTTTTAACTAGGACGGTGAAGTATTTTGTACAGAAGTGATAGAGGTTCCTTCCGAGACGAGGGCTTTGAGTCCACCGCTCCCGTCGAGGTAGGAAAAGAGTACGACGTAGAGATTGAAGATATCGCAAAGCAGGGCGATGGGATCGCCAGGGTCGAGGGCTTCGTAATATTCGTCCCCGAGACGAAGGTCGGCGACCACGTCACGATCGCCATCGACCGTGTGATGCGAAGGTTCGCCATCGGCCACAAGGTCTGAAGGCGAAACCCCAAGACTGCATCATAACGATCGCGTCATGAAAGAGGTCAGCCCAAATAGGGCTGAATACCCCTATTTTATAGATTTTTGGAGAACTCAATCGTACTTCTTCAGCACGCCTTCCAAGTCTGTCAGGAATAGGTCGACGTTCTCGGAAGTCGTGTGAGGCATCAGGATAAGCCTCAAGGCCTTGGGGCTTCTGGTGGTCGAGACCCTCCAGCAGCACTCGAGAAGATCTGCCCTGACCTCCTCGGGATGATTCATCCTGAGGGTGACGACGTTCATCACCGGCTCGATGACCGGCTCGATGCCTATTTCTCTTGCGCCCGAGACCATCTGTCTGGAGAGGTTCATGCAGCGGTCGACGACCTTCGTAAAACCCTCTTTGCCCAGGTGGTTCATCACCGCCCAGGTGGCGGCGGCGATGGCTCCGCTCCTCGTCCCCGTCAGGGCCTTGGGCCTTGCCATAGTGAGGTAGGGGGCGTAGGCGGCGAGCCGCTCCAGGTCCTCAGGATGCCTGAAGAGGAGGCCGCCGCCGGGGATCGTCGCCATCCCCATCTTGTGGGGGTCGATGGTGATGGAGGTGACGCCCTCGGCCCTGAAGTCCCATTTCCAGTCTCCTTTCAGGAAGGGGAGGACGAAGCCTCCGAAGGCTGCGTCGACGTGAAGGTGGATACCGGTGTCGAGGGCGAGCTTCCCCAGCCTGTCGATGGGGTCCACCTGGCCGAACTCCGTCGTCCCCGCGATCCCCACGAGAGATACCGTCTTATCGTCGATGAGATCCTCGACGGAGCCAACGTCCACCTTCAGGTCGCGGTCGAGGTCCGCCTTCCTGATCTCAAGGCAGAGGAGGTCGCCGATCTTGTCGAAGGAGAAGTGGGCAGACTTTGGGACGATGATGTTTCCGTCCCTGAAGTTGTGGGCGTTTCGTGCGGCCCGGATCGCCTGGATGTTCGACTCGGTCCCACCCGTCGATAGATAGCCTGCGGCGTCGGGATGGCCCAACATCTCGGCGATCATCCTCACCGCCTGCTGCTCCAGGTCGGCGGACCCGGGGAAGAGGCCCGGATCGCCGAGGTTTGTCTCCTGGAACTTCTGGTGCGCCTTCAGGGCTATTGGATGGGGCGGGGTGCACATGGAGGAGAGGATCCGATCGTAGCTCAGATCCTTCGCCCTCACCTTCGAGAGGCCCCTCATGACTTCCTCTTCAGATAGACCTCGATCTCTCAAATCAGATACCTCGATCAGTTTCGTCTATCAGTTCCGGTTTGCCGGCGATCACTCCTCTCGGAGCGCCCTCAGCATGATGATCTTCTCGGCCCGCGCCACGGTCTCCCTGACGGTGGCGACGGCGTCGATGTTGGCGGAGATGCTGGTGATCCCGATCTCGACGAGCCTCTTTGCCATCTCTGGGTAGGACCCGGCCTGGCCGCAGATCGATGTGGTGACGCCGGCCTTGTTGCACCGCTCGACGACGTACTCGATGAGGGTCAGGACTGCCGGGTGAAGCTCGGAGTAGAGGTCGGCGACGTTCTCGTTGTTCCTGTCGACGGCGAGGGTGTACTGGGTGAGGTCGTTAGTCCCGAAGGATATGAAGTCGATCCCATCCTCGATGAACTCCTCGATGGTGAGGGCGGCTGCTGGCGTCTCAACCATGATGCCGACGTCGATCTTATCCAGGTTCAGCCCTTCCTCGATCATGAGGGCCTTGGCTTTTTGAAACTCGCTGACGTGCTGGACGAGGGGGAGCATGATCCCGACATTTGTGAGGCCCATCTCGTGAAGCTTCTTGAAGGCCCTCATCTCAATTCTGAAGTGGTCGGTGTCGGTCAGATCCCTTCGAATCCCCCTCCAGCCGAGCATGGGGTTGTGCTCGTGGGGCTCGTTCTCGCCGCCCTCCATACCCCGGAACTCGTCAGTGGGGGCGTCGAGGGTCCTCACCCAGACCGGTTTGGGATAGAAGGCCTCGGCCACCGTCCTCACGCCCTTCACGAGCTCGTCGATGTACTCCTCCTCCCTGCCGGCGTTGATGTAGTATCTGGGAGTCTTGCCGAGGCCGAGGATCATGTGCTCGATCCGCAGGAGGCCAACTCCGTCGGCCAGAGTCGCTGCGGCCATCTCTGCCGCCTCGGGCATGCTGACGTTCACCTTGATCTCGGTCGCGGTTATCGGCTTGGATGGGGCTGCGACGACGGCCCGGGCCGGTGCCTCTTCCTTTGCCTTCTTGACCTTCCCCTCGTAGACCTTCCCCTTGCCGCCGTCAACGGTGATCAGCATCCCGTCGGAGAGGGTCTTCGTCCCCCTCTTCGTCCCGACGACCGCAGGGCATCCGAGCTCCCTGCTGACGATGGCGGCGTGACATGTCATCCCGCCCTCGTCGGTGACGATGGCGCCAGCCCTCTTCATGGCCGGGACCATGTCGGGGGTGGTCATCACCGTCACCATGATGTCGCCCTCGGTGATCTTGTCGAGATTCTCGGGGCCCGTGACGATCTTCACAACGCCGGTGGCCACGCCCGGTGAGGCTCCAAGGCCTGCGAGGATGACTTTGCCGCCCTCCTTGGCCTCGACGACCTTGGCACTGTTTCCGATGGTGGTGATGGGCCGCGACTGGAGGATGAACATCTTTCCGTTCTCAAAGGCCCACTCGATGTCCTGGGGGATGCCGTAGTGCTTCTCTAAAACCTCGGCCTGGGCTGCGAGCTTAAGGATCTCCTCGTCGGATAAGACGAGCTTCTCCTTCATGTCGGCGGGAACCTTCTTGGTGACCGTCTCGCCGGTCTTGGGGTCCCGGACGATCATGATCTCCTTTGCGGCGATGAACTTGTTCAAAATCTTCTTATTGGCTCTGTCAATGACGTAGTTGTCGGGGGAGACGCTTCCGCTGACGACGGCTTCGCCCAAGCCCCAGGCCGCCTCGATGATCACTTCAGGCTCGCCGGTGCTGGGATGAGAGCTGAACATGACCCCGGACTTCTCGGAGCTGACCATCTTCTGGACGGTGACGGAGATGTTCACCTTCTCGTGCTCAAACCCCTGCTCCACCCGATAGAAGATCGCCCTGGCGCCGTAGAGGGAGGCCCAGCACTTCCGGACCGCTTCGAAGACCTGATCCTCGCCCAACATGTTCAGGAAGGTCTCCTGCTGCCCCGCGAAGCTCGCGTCGGGGAGGTCTTCGGCGGTGGCGCTCGACCGAACGGCCACAAGGACCTCTTTTCCCTCGCGTTTGCACATCTCCCGGTACCGGTCTCTGATGGCCTTCTCGATGTCTTTTGGTACCTTCGCCTCCAGGACCAGCTTCTTCGCCCTCTCCGCGGAGCCGTTCAGGGCCGCGGGGTCGTTCACGTCCACCTTCAGCGCCTCGAAGATATCGTCTGCGATTCCGGATCGGTTGATGAAATCTCGATACGCCTGCGCGGTGACCGCAAAGCCCCCTGGCACGGGAGCGCCCACGTTTATCATCTCGCCAAGGCTTGCACCCTTCCCGCCGACGACGGAGACGTCGTCTTTTCCGACTTCTTCCAGCCAAACAACAGCTGCCATTGGATAACCACCTTCTCCCGAGGAAACTATGCCTTCCGTTCTGAAGTGTTCTGAATGAGCTTGCTGCGGGAGATGCAGAGGTACTGTATATATCTGTTTTCACGGGATCGGTCGGATTCGGAAAATTGCGACACACAAGACGGAAAATTACACAAAGGAGGCGGGAAAGAGCCAAAGCCATGTTCAAAGAGCTGGCCAGCGCCGCCGAGTCCCTGAGATCCCTTCGGGAGAGGTGCGTGCCCGTCAACCGGGCCGAAGCGGTCCATCTCGCCGAGGCCCGGGGCAGGATCCTCTCTGAAGACGTGACCTCCCCCTCAAACCTTCCCGGCTTCAACAGGGCCGCCATGGACGGGTACGCCGTCAGGGCTGCCGACACCAGGGGCGCAACTCCACTAGCCCCCGTCTACCTCAAGATCGGCGAGACCGCAGGAGACGGAAGGTGCGTTCCCGTACGGACGGGGATGGCGGCTCCTCCGGGGTCCGACGCCGTTTTGATGATGGAGGACGCCCTCCTCCGAGGGCGAGAGGTGGAGGTGACAGCCGAGGTCCACCCTTACCGCAACCTCGCGCGGGTCGGCGAGGACGTCGCCGTCGGCGAGACGATTTTAAAAGAAGGCCACAGGCTCAGGCCGCCCGACATCGCCCTTCTCGCGTCCCTCGGCCTCACCAGCGCCCAGGTTTATGAGAAGCCAAAGGTGGCGATCATCCCCACGGGAGGCGAGCTCATTCCTCTCTTCTCAGACCAAAGACTGTTGCCCGGCCAGGCCCGGGAGGCGAACGGCCTTGTGTGCGAGATGTACGCCGAGATCTGGGGCGGATCGCCCCGGAAGACCCCCATCATAAGGGACGACCCCGACCTCATCAGGGCTGCCATCGCTGGGAACCTGGACGCCGACCTGATCCTCATCTCCGGCGGCACCTCCGTGGGGGAGGAGGACTACGCCCCGCCGATCCTGAGAGAGATGGGAGAGCTTCTTGTCCACGGCGTGAGGATCACCCCGGCAAAGCCCACGGCCCTTGGGATCATCGATGAAAAGCCGGTGATCTGCCTTCCCGGCTACCCCGTCGCCGCCCTCGCCGCCCTCTACATCTTCGCCCGGCCTCTGATCACCATGATGGCCCACCGGACCGACCTTCCTCGGACCGTCACGGCCAAACTCGGCGGAAAGATCGTCTCCCGGCCCGGCTACCTCACCTTCGCGAGGGTGAGCCTCAAGGACGGCGTTGCCACGCCCATCATGACCACCGGGGCCGGAATCCTCAGCTCTGTGGCTCGGGCCGAGGGGTACGTCCTGGTGCCTGAGGAGGTGGAGGGGAGGGAGAAGGGCGAGATGGTGGAGGTGAACCTGATCGAGTGATCGGGACCTTATAAAGGGTTAGAGGGGCGGGATCGACCAAGGCCGACGGAGAAGGACACCATAGCCGCGAAAATTAGGCCGATGCCATGGAGATGGAGTCTAGGCCGTCCAGAACGGTTGATGGCCACGGCGGGCGTTTAGACACGACGGTGACTCCTTCGAGCAGAGGGAGAAGATCGAGGGGTGGATGGCGGGTGAATTGAGCAAATAAGCAAAGATCCATAAGCCCCCGCGAATTAGAGAGCTATGGCTTGGTCTCCTTTGTCGCCTTTGGTGTGTAAACTTCCATTTTGCCTGCCCGATGTACATCTTTCAGAACGCGGTCTAGCGTTTCTACAAGCCGTTGTGCAGCCGCATGAGACATGTATATTCTGGTTCCCCTGAGAACCATCTTTCCATCCTTTTTTATACCAGGTGTGGCAAAGAAATCAATATACACTTCTCTAGGGGCAACTTGCATATATGCAAGATTCGAATAATGTTCTTCAGATATGTCTAAGACTAAATCACTCGCCTCAAAGCGATAAAGATCTGCTATGTCTACAGACACCTCCTTTGCTCTGGAGCTTGATGTCGGAGTTGCCTTGTTTTCCCTATGTACATCAGCGTTATTCATTCTGCAGTCGCTCCTGAAGAGATATGTACCACTTGTGAAGTAGATTCCGATACGATATAAGTTTCGACACCGGTTGACTTCTGATAATCCTCGCTAAATACAACCGTTATATTCTCGGTTACAGAAGGACCGTATATCAAATCGCAATAATCCTTTACGGCTACGGCCATGTCATCGTTTGCGTCCCTATCGTCGTTAACGGCATAAGCAAGAAATGTTAGTGCTATGAGTCTTTGAGATTCAAGATTTGCCCGATAAAATGGGCGCTGCGAGTCGTTAGATCCCTTCACCAGTAAGCCAAAAGATTCCAATTTTTGAAGAGATTCCCCGATCATTGGCGGGCTAGCTGAAGTTAATATCTCTAAATCTTTGGGTCTAAACTCGCGATAGGGATCTGCTACTATCTCCCTCAAAACCCTCATGAATACTGTATTGCCGAATAAACCTCCGAACGGCAGTTCGATACTCTTCCAGGCCTCTTCTAGTTCTTCTGGCAACGGCATCAGTTCTTCATCTTCCATAATTTCACCCCTCTGTATGTCCTCTGATCCAATCATAGGTTCAGTAATACAATGTATATTAAGTATTCCCTTGGGTAACCTAAAGGATTGTCGTCGTTATCACAATTATTTATAGTTTTTTTGTATGTCTGTGATGAGCTCGATCGCACCGTGATTTACGGGCCCACTTGCTAGCCCATGTTTTATCCTCTACCAATACTACTTTTTCGCCGTTTCTGTTCCTACGGAGGCTTATGCGTTCAGGCCCCATATCTTTCACAAATCGATCGATGTCTAAACCAACATGTTGGCCATATACTTCACATTTTTTAAGAGGCCACATATAACCTAAATTTTTAATCCATGCCAGAAATTCAGCCCCCTTCTCGCCAGGGTCTGGCATTTCGGCTATTTCGCCTTCGTATGCCCTCCTATTCTTTTTGCTGGGAGACATAATGCAAACATATTCAAACGTCGTAATAAAGATTGGGGCTTCCCGATATTGACACAATGTCAACACGTCTATGGCAGACAGCGATCACATAAATTTGCCTCTGTAATGTCTGGCCACTCGGCAACCCTGCTTTTCCGCCGATCAAGTAAAATTTACTTGTCTTAACTCTCCTAGCGTTGAGTTTTTATACCTCGCAGGACACCATATTGATCATGCAAGACTGGATCCACCCTCATTTTGATTACCAGCCAGAGCGGCCCCTCTTCCTCTGCGTCCTCTCCAACACCGACACCGGCAAGATCCCCGGGTTGAGCGCGGCGGGGGCATCGCCGGACCTCACCGATTACACCCCCAGCGCCGACGCGGAGCTGGTGGAGCTTCACAAGATCGTGACGATACCCGAGATCCCGGAATCCCCAGAGGGGGCGACGACCCCGGCGGTGGTGACGAAGGCCGCCCTCAGCCTCTCGGGGATCCCGTCCCTCTTTGTGACGAGCGGTCTGCGAAGAAAGCCCGCGGTCCCCTACGTCGACATGAACGGCTCTGCCGGAAGCGACATCAGGTTTGCGCCGGCGGTCCCCGACACCGCCGAGATCATGGACCGGGCAGCCCTTCTCGGAAAGAAGCTCGCCGCCTTCTCCGACTGCATATTCATAGGCGAGTCGATCGCTGGAGGGACGACGACCGCCATGGCCGTGATGCAGGCCCTCGGCTACCCCGGCAGGGTCTCCAGCAGCCTCCTGAATCACCCCATGGCGATGAAGCAGGAGATCGTCGACCAGGCCATGGACCGGTGCGGCGCCTCCTTTGGGTCCATGAAGTCCGATCCGCTTCGGGCCCTTCAGGAGCTCGGCGACCCCATGATGCCCGCCATTCTGGGGCTATTGAGGGGTATGGGGGGGACGAAGGTGGTCCTGGCAGGAGGAACCCAGATGGCCGCCGTCCTCTGCGCCGCCGACGCTTTGGGCCTGGCGGGGGGCGACGTCTCCATCGCCACCACCAGGTACATCGTGGAGGACAAAAACGCGAGCTTCGTCGAGACGGTGGAAGAGCTGGGGCGGAAATGGTATATGTCAGACCCCGGCCTTGAGAGGTCCAAGATACCGGCCCTCAGCTGCTACGCCCAAGGGAGCGCCAAAGAGGGCGTCGGCGCCGGCGGCGCGGTCCTCGCTGCGAGCCTCCGGGGCATCACCCAGCAAGAGATCGTGGAGGGGGCAGACAGGGTCCTGATGACCGTGGAGCTTCCAAAGCCGCGCCAGGCCTGAAGGCCGTTCTTGATCAGAAGGGGCTGACCGGAGGGGTGTGGTGGATTCGATCCTCCCCTCCACAAAGCTATTTATCGATTGATGGCCCAAGTCAGATCTGGGGCAGATTATTTGAATAAAGATCTCCGATGTCAGCTTGTCGAGAACGCCTGGATCCTGCTGCCCTTACTCTTCATCCTGATCCTCATAACCTACTTTCTCTTCCCCCTCATGGACGGGATCGTCCTGGGGGTCGTCCTGGCCTACGTGGCCAGGCCGATAAGAGACAAGTTCGGAAGGCGCAGACGCCTCGGCTCGATCGTTGCGACCATCGCCATAATCCTCCCCATCGTCCTCATCCTCGGCCTCGGCGGGGTCGAGGTCGTCTCCCAGCTCAACTGGGTGGTGGAGAACCAGGGAGAGATAATTCGCCGGGTCGGAATCTTCCTAAGAAACATCGAGATTCCTCACGAAAACTACGATATTCTCTCCGCAATCTACGATATCCCTCCTGCGATCTATGAAGACCTGACGGGAAGCCTGAAGACGATGATCGAGATCCTGGCGAGGATCCTCTCCAGCCTTCCGGTCTTCTCCTACGGCATGTCCCTGGTCCTCACGGCCCTCAACCTCGTAGCCTCGATATACGTCTGCTACTTCCTCCTCATGGACGGCGGAAGGCTGGCGAGGGGAGTAATGACGATCCTTCCCTCCGAGGACATATCGATCTACAAGAAGTACAGCGCTCGGATCGACAGCATCCTCTCCGGCATATTCATCGGCGCCATTTACACCGCCATCGTCAGCGGACTTATCTCAGCGATTGTCTTTTACGCCTTCGGCATACCCAGGCCCTTCGCCCTCGCCAGCATCGTATTCATATCGGGCATGATACCGGTCCTCTCCTCGTGGCTGGTGATAGTTCCCATAACTCTCTATAGGTACTTCGAGATGGGGCTCTTCGACGCCCTCCTCTTCTTCGCCGTCTCGACGGCCCTGATATACCTCCCATCGGACCTGGTCATCAGGCCCTACATAGTCTCAACGAAGTCGACGATCCATCCACTCCTCGTCATCCTCTCCTTCGTCGGCGGGGTCTTGGTGGCGGGGATCGGCGGCTTCTTCCTTGCCCCCGCCCTGATGGGGATAGTGGTGGGAGTCTACCAGGTCCAAAAAGAGGAGACCGAGTCGTCGAGCTCATTCGGCCAGGTGGCGATGGCTGAAGAGGCCGTCGATTGGTCGGGCGACGAAGAGGCCCCGAACGAAAAGGAACCTCTCCGAGAAGGGACTGAGACGGAATAGGAATGAGATTTTACCTGGAAACCTACGGCTGCGCTGCAAACCAGGGCAATTCAGAGTCCTTCAGTGCCGCTCTGATCGAAAAGGGGCATCTTCCCTCATCTTTGGAGGAGGCGGACCTCGTGATTGTCAACACCTGCATCGTCACCGGCAAGACCGAGAGAAGGATGAAACGACGGCTGTCTCAGCTTCAGGGCGAGAGGCTAGTGATCGCAGGCTGCCTCCCCTCGGCGATACACGAGGCGGTCCGGGGTATAAGCTGCCGCGAGGTGATGGGCATCCTCGATCGGCCGGCGGGCCTGGAGATGGGCGAAGAATTCCGTCCCGAGGAATCGATACCTCGCCGTCGACAACCCGCCCAAAACCTCTGCGCCATTGTCAACATCTCAGAGGGGTGCCGGGGACGGTGCAGCTACTGCATCGTCAGACGTGCCAGAGGCGCCCTTCGGAGCAAGACCGTCCAGGAGTTGGCAGGAGAGGTCCAACGCCGCCTGGCGGAGGGGGTGGTGGAGGTGCAGCTCGCATCCCAGGACGCTGCAGCCTACGGTTTGGACCTGGGTTCGAGCCTCCCGGAGCTCCTCGATGCCGTCGCTGGGATAGATGGTGACTTCAGGGTGAGGGTCGGTATGATGAACCCGGACCTGCTCTCCCCCATCCTTGACGATCTGATCCGATCGTACGAGAATCCAAAAATCTACAAGTTCCTCCACCTTCCCGTCCAGTCGGGTTCAGATGCGGTTCTCGCTGGCATGAGGAGAGGCTACTCTGCCCGGGATTTTCTGGATATGGTGGGCAGGTTCAGGGCGGCCTCCCCCGACCTCACCCTCTACACCGACGTCATATCGGGCTTTCCCGGCGAGACCGAGGAGGATGCGAGGGCCACAGAGGCCCTAATCCGAAGGGCAGAGCCTGACAAGGTCAACGTCACCATGTACTCTTCAAGGCCAGGAACCGAAGCCAGCAGCCTCGAAGATATGCCGTCCAGGTTCAAAAAGGACCGTTCGAGACGGATTACCCTGCTCTGGCAGGATATTGCAGGACGGAGGAACAGCCGGTATCTCGGAAAGATGATCGTTGCGCAGGTGACGGAAAAGGGAAAGGAAGGGACGATGATGGCGAGGTCGGAGAACTACAGGAAGATCGTTGTCTGTGAACCTATGAGTCTTGGAAGCGTCCATGGATTTAAGATCGTGAAGACGACGCCGTTCTACCTAACTGGGGAGGTCGCAAATCGCGAATAGTCTATTTACGATTGTGACCATCAATGTCGCTGTTTTTGATTTTCAAAAGATATATTCTCGTTAGTGTACAACATTTTTGTATCTATAATGATTAATAGGCCACTAACCTTATTAATCATGAAGATTACAGGGGACATGGTCCTTGCAAGCGTTCTCCATGCTCAAATAGAGAGAACGCTGGGCAGATTCTAGATGAATATCAAAAGATGTTGGTCAGAGCTGCCCAAGGATCTTAGGATAGAGTTGTACATTCGACGTTTGAATAAGGAGGGTTGGAAGTGGCTGGAGAAAAAGAAGAAAAGAGGAAGAAGACGGCAGCAATTTTGGAAGAAACTAGAATCTTTGAGCCGCCAAAGGACCTGGTGGAGAACTCCAACGTAATGAAGTACATGAAGGAGAAGGGGGTCAAGACCGAGAAGGAACTGCGTGAGAATTGCTCGAAGAACTACATCGAGTTCTGGGACGAGATGGCAAAGAAGTACATTGACTGGTTCAAGCCCTACACCAAGGTGATGGACGACTCGGAGATGCCCTACTTCCATTGGTTCACGGGCGGCGAGGTCAACATGACCTACAATGCCGTCGACCGTCACGCCAAAGGTGCCAAGAAGGACAAAGTGGCCTACATTTGGGTTCCTGAGCCCACAGATCAGGCCACTCAGAAGATCACTTACGGCGATCTATATAAAGAGGTCAACAAGCTCGCAAACGGCCTTAAAAGCCTTGGCGTCAAGGTGGGTGACAGGGTCAGCATCTACATGGCGATGATACCCCAGCTCCCAATTGCGATGCTCGCCTGTGCCAAGATCGGCGCCATCCACAGCGTGGTCTTCTCGGGCTTCAGTGCAAAGGCTCTACAAGACAGGGCTGTAGACTGCGGTTCGAAAGTTCTAATCACTCAGGACGGATTATATAGGCGCGGAAAGCCAGTGCCACTTAAGTCGAACGCAGATGAGGCTGTTGCTGGTTCTCCTGCTATTGAGCATACGATAGTCTATAAGCGTACCGGCATAGATGTGGACTGGAAGGATGGTCGCGATATCTGGTGGCACGATCTCGTCAAGGGCAAGTCCGAAGAGTGCGAGCCGGAGAAGCTCGACCCGGAGCACAGGCTGTACATCCTCTATACCTCAGGGACTACAGGAAAGCCAAAGGGGATCGAGCACGCCACGGGCGGAAACGCCGTCGGACCGACACAGACGCTTCACTGGGTCTTCGACCTGAAGGAGAACGACGTTTGGTGGTGCACCGCAGATATTGGATGGGTCACAGGTCACTCCTACATCGTCTACGGGCCGCTATGTCTGGGCGCGACTAGCTTCATGTACGAAGGGGCTCCGGACTATCCAGACTTCGGCAGATGGTGGAGCATGATCCAGGAACACAAGATCAGTGTCCTCTACACCGCCCCCACGGCGATAAGGATGTTCATGAAGCAGGGCGCGCAATGGCCAGCCAAGTATAACCTCTCGAGCCTGAGGCTCCTCGGGTCCGTCGGCGAGCCGATCAACCCCGAGGCCTGGATGTGGTACCGTGAGCACATTGGCGCAGGCAAGCTCCAGATCATGGACACCTGGTGGCAGACGGAGACGGGAACTTTCCTCAACTCACCGCTGCCTATCACACCCCTGAAGCCTGGATCGTGTACCTTCCCGCTTCCCGGATACAACATATCCATCTTAGACGAGGATGGAAAAGAGGTTCCGCCCGGAGAAGGCGGCAACATAGTGAGCCTAAAGCCATATCCATCGATGCTCAGGGCTTTCTGGGGCGACAAAGAGAGGTTCATGTCGGAGTATTGGCAGTTCTACTGGGACGTTCCCGGCCGCCGCGGCGTCTATCTTGCCGGAGACAAGGCGACGAGAGATAAGGACGGCTACTTCTGGATCCAGGGCAGGATCGACGACGTTTTGAGCATCGCAGGTCACAGGATAGCGAACGCCGAGGTCGAGTCCGCCATCGTGGCTCATCCTAAGGTCGCGGAGTCGGCAGTAGTCGGAAAGCCCGACCCGATCAAAGGCGAGACGGCTGTGGCATTCGTCATCCTGAGGGTAGGCGAAGAGGCGGCTGCAGGTCTCGATAAAGATATAATCACTTTCGTCAGAAAGACGATGGGACCTGTGGCTACACCTTCGGAGATTCACTTCGTTAACGACTTGCCCAAAACCAGGAGCGGCAAGATCATGCGTCGTGTAGTCAAGGCCAAGGCTCTCGGGAACCCCACTGGAGACATATCCACCCTCATGAATCCAGAGGCTGTGGACGGCATACCGCTCATCGTTTAGATGAGCGATACTCTTTTATTTTTGCGGTTACGCATGCGGCGTTCTAACTTTAGGGTGCGTATATTTTTCGATTAAGCTACCTTGAAACTATCCATAAACCGCTTATTGTCTATTACATATAAGTCCAACTCGCATATTTATGGTTATAGGGCGGTCGTGAGCATCATCCTTGTTACTTTCACCTAAAAGACGAAATTATTGCGAATGCAACGGAATTTGTAATTATCATTCCAACAGTTTACCTCTTAAGGGGGTAGTCCGCCACTTTAGCGAGAATATAAGATATATATCACTCATTCAATGAAAATAATATGACATATCATCCTAGATCAGTCAACAAGACCCAACTAGCATTTATAGATTTGAAATCGCATTGAGAAGATAAATTACAGATTATTGATAATTACTATACATATAATAAATTGAAAGCATTTTATACCAATACAATGAGAATCTGACCCGCCTTTGAGGCGGTATGTTTCTCAATTATCGTGGATTCAAATCCCATTCACAAAGGTTTATGTTATTGAAATATGCAAATACACATTCAGAATTATATTTTTTTGATATTCTTAATAATTGATCAAAATATATCATGATTAATCATTATAATATTCATTCACGATAGATTTATAAACAAAGGAAGTCAAGGGCTACCAGGTGTTTCGGATGCTTGCCCCAAAATGCGGAGGGATATGCTGACTGAGGCAAGCTGAGTGAGCCCAATTATCACAAAAGACCGAATCTAAACGTACATCCATCATAGGATAGATATTGGAATCGGTGTGGTGGGACCGAAACATCTCAATTTGATGGGTAAAAGGAGGATATTGAATGGCCGGAGAAGGAAAAACTGGAAAGACGAAGGTATTGCAGGAAGAGACCCGAATCTTTGAGCCGCCAAAAGAGTTGGTGGAGAACTCCAACGTCATGCAGTATATGAAGAAGAAGGGCATTAAGACCGAAAAAGAACTGCGTGAGACGTGTTCAAAGAACTACATTGAGTTCTGGGACGAGATGGCCAAGACCTATGCCGACTGGTTCAAACCCTACACCAAGGTGATGGACAACTCTGATATGCCCTACTTCAAGTGGTTCACAGGCGGCCTTATCAACATGACCCACAACGCCGTGGACCGTCACGTCAAAGGGGCCAAAAAGGACAAGGTGGCCTACATTTGGGTCCCTGAGCCTACAGACCAGGCCACCCAGAAGATCACATACGGCGAGCTGGCCAAAGAGGTGAACAAGTTCGCCAACGGCCTCAAGAGCCTCGGCGTCACGAAGGGCGACAGGGTCAGCCTCTACATGCCCATGATCCCCCAGCTTCCCATCGCCATGCTTGCTATAGCCAAGATCGGAGCGATCCACAGCATAGTCTTCTCCGGCTTCAGCGCCAAAGGTTTCGGCGACAGGGTGAAGGACTGCCAGGCTAAGGTGGCCATCACCACCGACGGCTTCTACAGGCGCGGAAAGCCGATGCCCCTGAAGGCGAACGCCGATGAGGCGATCGCCGATGCTCCGAGCGTCGAGCACATGATCGTCTACAAGAGGACGGGCATAGACGTGGCATGGAAGGAGGGAAGGGACATCTGGTGGCACGACCTGGTAAAGGGCAAGTCCGAGGAGTGCGAGGCAGAGAAGCTGGACCCCGAGCACAGGCTCTTCATCCTCTACACTTCCGGTACCACGGGTAAGCCCAAGGGCATAGAGCACGCCCAGGGAGGTTACTGCGTTGGTCCGGCACAGACACTGCACTGGGTCTTTGACCTGAAAGAGAACGATGTCTGGTGGTGCACCGCAGATATCGGATGGATCACAGGCCATTCCTACATCGTCTACGGACCGCTCTGTCTCGGCGTGACCAGCATCATGTACGAGGGGTCTCCCGACTTCCCAGACTTCGGAAGATGGTGGAAGCTGATCCAGGACCACAAGGTCACCGTCCTCTACACCGCCCCCACGGCGATAAGAATGTTCATGAAGCAGGGTCCAGAGTGGCCTGCCAAGTACGACCTATCGAGTCTCAGGCTCCTTGGGTCCGTCGGTGAGCCGATAAACCCCGAGGCCTGGATGTGGTATCGTGAGCACATCGGAAGAGGCAAGCTCCAGATCATGGACACCTGGTGGCAGACCGAGACTGGAACCTTCCTCAACTCACCGCTGCCGATAACTCCGTTGAAGCCAGGATCGTGTACCTTCCCGCTTCCGGGATTCAACATCACCATCTACGACGAGCTCGGAAACGAGGTACCCCTGGGAGAAGGCGGCAACATAGTGAGCGAGACGCCGTGGCCTTCGATGCTCAGGGCCTTCTACGGCGACAAAGAGCGGTACCAGAAAGAGTACTGGGAAATGTACTGGGACACCCCCAAGCGAGGCACCTACCTGGCTGGCGACAAGGCCACCAGGGACAAGGACGGCTACTTCTGGATCCAGGGCAGAATCGACGACGTCTTGAGCGTCGCAGGTCACAGGATCGCCAACGCTGAGGTGGAGTCAGCCATCGTGGCCCATCCTAAAGCCGCTGAGGCAGCAGTAGTCGGAAAACCTGATGAGGTGAAGGGCGAGTCGATCGTCGCCTTCGTGATCCTGAAGGTGGGCGTTGACCCAAGCCCGGAGCTGGCCAAGGACGTAATCACCCACGTGAGGAAGACCCTCGGTCCGGTGGCCGCGCCGACGGAGGTCCATTTCGTCAACGACCTGCCGAAGACGAGGTCAGGCAAGATCATGCGTCGTGTCGTCAAGGCCAAGGCCCTCGGCAACCCCACCGGCGACACTTCCGCGCTTGCCAACCCCGAGGCTGTAGACGGAATACCGCTCATCGTCTAGATGAGCGATCCCTTTTTTTATTTTTGGCATTCTTGTGCCAACACGCTTTTGAGATCAGAGCTTTCAAATCGCCACCTGAGCGACCTCAAAAATATCCATCAATTTTCATGACACTTCGTGGGCGAGGTTATCCTTCATATTTCATGCGGTATTGATCGGCTACGGGCATACTTCGGCCTCATATCGCTAATTATCGGGAATGTAATGGAATTTGTAATTATCGTTCCAGCAATTCAGACTATATGGAGCTTATTTCAAACAATTGAGTGAATCCAATTTATATACCAATCAGACAATGGAAATAATATGACTTGACCTGCAAGGCCGATCTGCGAGGATCAAACGACATTTAGGTATCCACTCTCACGGAGCAATAATAATTTGTATATTAAATATATTTATTATGATTAGAATGTGTAGGGTGCCTTTTTATACCAATATGATGGCAATTCTATCCGCACCGGGCGGGCGTGTTTCTCAATAATAACAGATTCGAACGCACATCATCAGAGGGTTTTGTTGCCGAAATCAAAAAATCTACATTTAGAATTAAGTTTTTTAGATATCCTTAATAATTGAGCAAAATACATCATGATAAATCATTATAATATTTGTTCTCGACAGATTTATAAACAAAGGAAGTACAAGGTTGCCAGGTGTTTCCAACGCAGCTCCACAGTGATGATGGGATTTGTTGACAGAGGTGAACCGTGTACCCTCACTTATCCCATAAGATCGCATCTAAATGTCCGTCTATCATGAGATAGATCTTGATATCGGGGTGGAGAAGCTGAAACATCCCAATTTGAGGGGTAAAAGGAGGATTTTAATTGGCTGAAGGAAAAACTGGAACTACCAAGGTTCTGATGGAAGAGACCAGGATATTTGAGCCGCCAAAGGCCCTGGCCGAGAACTGCAACGCCTGGCAGTGGGCCAAGAAGAAGGGGTTCAAGACCGAGAAGGAGATGCGTGCCTGGTGCGGTGAGCACTATCTTGAGTTCTGGGACGAGATGGCCAAGACCTACGCCGACTGGTATGAGCCCTATTCCAAGGTGATGGACGACTCCGGTATGCCCTACTTCAAGTGGTTCACCGGCGGCAAGATCAACGTCTTCTACAACGCCGTCGAGAGGCACATCAAAGCAGGAAAGGGCGCCAAGGTTGCATACCACTTCATCCCCGAGCCGACCGACCAGCCCGAGAAGGCCTACACCTACCAGGAGATTTACGAGACCGTCAACAAACTGGCGAACGGCCTGAAGAGCCTCGGCGTAAAGAAGGGCGACAGAGTGTCCATCTACATGCCCATGCTCCCCGAGACCGTCATGGCGATGCTGGCCTGCGCCAAGATCGGCGCTATCCACAGCCTGGTCTTCTCTGGGTTCAGCTCAAAGGGATTCGGCGACAGGGTCCAGGATTGTGAGGCGAAAGCAGTCTTCACCTCCGACGGCTTCTACAGGCGCGGCAAGCCGATGCCCCTCAAGCCCCAGGCAGACGAGGGCGTCAAGGACGCGCCCAGCGTCAAGAGCGTGATCGTCCTCAAGAGGACCGGCCTTGAGGTCCCATGGACCGAGGGGAGAGACGTCTGGTTCCACGAGCTGGTAGCAAGCCAGTCCGCCGACTGCAAGACCGAAGTCATGGACGCTGAGGACAGGCTCTTCATCCTCTACACCTCCGGCACCACCGGCAAACCCAAGGGTATCGAGCACGCCCACGGCGGATACTGCGTCTGCCCTGCTCAGACTCTCAAGTGGGTCTTCGACCTGAAGGAGGGCGACATATGGTGGTGTACCGCCGACGTAGGCTGGATCACTGGCCACTCATACGTCGCCTACGGACCGCTCTCCCTGGGCGTGACCAGCATAATGTACGAGGGATCTCCTGACTTCCCTGACTTCGGCCGCTGGTACAAGATCATCCAGGAGCACAAGGTATCCGTCTTCTACACAGCCCCGACCGCCGTGAGGATGCTGATGAAGCAGGGTGAAGAGTGGCCCGAGAAGTACGACCTCTCCAGCATAAGGCTGCTCGGATCTGTAGGCGAGCCCCTCAACCCTGAGGCCTACATCTGGTACAGGAAGAACTTCGCCTACGACAAGGCCCCCATCATGGACACCTGGTGGCAGACCGAGACCGGCTGCTTCGTCATATCCCCGCTGCCCATGACCCCCTGCAAGCCCGGCTCTGTCGCGTTCCCCCTGCCCGGCTTCAACACCACCATCTACGACGAGGACGGAAACGAGGTCCCCCTGGGAGAGGGCGGAAACATCGTCAACCCGACCCCCTGGCCCTCGATGCTCAGAGCCTTCTACAAGGACGAGGTCAGGTACAAGAAAGAGTACTGGGAGATGTACTGGAAGGTCAAGCCAGGCACCTACCTTGCAGGCGACAAGGCCACCAGGGACAAGGATGGGTACTGGTTCGTCCAGGGTCGTATCGACGACGTCCTGAGCGTCGCAGGTCACAGGATCGCCAACGCCGAGGTCGAGTCCTCCCTCGTGGCCCACAAGGCCGTCTCTGAGGCCGCAGTCATCGGCAAGCCCGACGAGGTGAAGGGCGAGGCGATCGTCGCCTTCGTCATCCTGAAGAAGGGCGTCAACCCCACCGACGATCTGGCCAAAGAGCTGAAGACCCACGTCAGGACCACCATGGGTCCGCTGGCCATACCCGCTGGCGTCTACTTCGTCGACGACCTGCCCAAGACGAGGAGCGGCAAGATCATGCGCCGTGTCGTCAAGGCCAAGGCCCTCGGCAACCCCACCGGCGACACCTCTGCCCTCGCCAACCCCGAGGCCGTGGACGGTATACCGCTCATCTGAAGGCGGCCCGGCCACATTCTACCTTTTTTATATTTTTTATACAATGAATCTCCTCTAGGCATGGTGGGGCAGCCACCATCGATGAAGGAGAACTGGCCCCCGAAAGGCCCACATTTAGCACTGCATCCGGGTTCACCCGCATATTTTTCTGCTTTATAGCGGCGGTGACGTCGATCTTTTCTCCGTTTAGTTATGACTGGTATCCGTTGAATAAGGCCAGAGGATCATGGGAAAATATCCGGGTTTTGGGATCTATTTTATTTCGCCATGATATGCGCTGAAGGATCTTGTTTTGCTGCGGCTGCTCAAAGGGAAACGTTTCCAGCGTTATTCGATATGAATGGTGCAGGTTATCCTCCACAATAAGCCAGATGACATCCAGATATTTTGCCCCGAAGATCGTCGAGGAAAGCTACTCCACTTTTTGAATTAAAAACCACCAATGTCTTTAACAATTGAACATCATATATCGTTATAATTCCTTATAAAAACACATTTTTCGACACATTTATAAACGAGAAGAGGGAGATCGCATCAGTGTTTCCGAGAATGCCCCAGATAAAAAGGAGTTCGCTTGCGGTCGGTCGTGGAAAGAGAGGCGCCAGCGGTTGCAGCAGGGCGGATGGGAGACGCGCTTTCATTCAGTGCATAACCGTCTCCAGATCGATCTCGTCGTTAGGATGGGTCTATTGCGGAAACGCTTCAAGCTAAAAGTCAAAAGGAGGTAGAAAAGTGGCTGAAGGAAAAACTGGAACTACCAAGGTTCTGATGGAAGAGACCAGAATTTTTGAGCCGCCAAAGGACCTCGCCGAGAACTGCAACGCTTGGCAGTGGGCGAAGAAGAAGGGGTTCAAGACTGAAAAAGAGATGCGTGCCTGGTGCGGCGAGCACTACATCGAGTTCTGGGACGAGATGGCCAAGACATTCGCCGACTGGTACGAGCCCTACACCAAGGTGATGGACGACTCCGCTAAGCCCTACTTCAAGTGGTTTGTCGGTGGCAAGATCAACATGTTCTACAACGCCATCGAGAGGCACATCAAGGCTGGCAAGGGCAGCAAAGTCGCCTACCACTTCATCCCTGAGGCGACCGACCAGGCCGAGAAGGCCTACACCTACCAGGAGATGTACGAGACCGTCAACAAGCTGGCGAACGGTCTGAAGAGCCTCGGCGTAAAGAAGGGCGACAGAATCTCCATCTACATGCCCATGCTCCCCGAGACCGTCATGGCGATGCTGGCCTGCGCCAAGATCGGCGCCATCCACAGCCTGGTCTTCTCCGGGTTCAGCTCCAAGGGATTCGGCGACAGGGTCCAGGACTGTGAGGCGAAGGTCGTCTTCACCGCTGACGGCTTCTACAGGCGCGGCAAGCCCATGCCCCTCAAGCCCCAGGCTGACGAGGGCGTCAAGGACGCTCCCAGCGTCAAGAACGTGATCGTACTCAAGAGGACCGGCCTTGAGGTTCCATGGACCGAGGGCAGAGACGTCTGGTTCCACGAGCTTGTGGAGAGCCAGTCCGCCGACTGCGCGACCGAGGTCATGGACGCCGAGGACAGGCTCTTCATCCTGTACACCTCCGGTACCACCGGCAAGCCCAAGGGTATCGAGCACGCTCACGGCGGATACTGCGTCGGTCCCGCTTACACCAGCAAGTGGGTATTCGACCTGAACGAGGATGACATCTACTGGTGTACCGCCGACGTAGGCTGGATCACCGGCCACTCTTACGTCGCCTACGGACCTCTCTGTCTTGGCGTCACGAGCGTCATGTACGAGGGTTCTCCCGACTATCCCGACTTCGGCCGCTGGTACAAGATCATTGAGGACTACAAGGTCTCAGTCTTCTACACCGCTCCGACCGCAGTGCGGATGCTCATGAAGCAGGGCAACGAGTGGCCCGAGAAATACGACAGGTCCAGCGTCAGGCTGCTCGGATCCGTCGGCGAGCCCCTCAACCCCGAGGCGTACATCTGGTACCGCAAGTTCTTCGGAAACGAGGTCTCCCCCATCATGGATACCTGGTGGCAGACCGAGTCCGGGTGCCACGTGATTTCCCCGCTGCCCATGACCCCCTGCAAGCCCGGCTCCGTCGCATACCCCCTGCCCGGCTTCAACACCACCCTCTTTGACGAGGACGGAAACGAGGTACCCCTGGGATCTGGCGGCAACATCGTCAACCCGACCCCCTGGCCATCCATGCTCAGGGCCTTCTACAAGGACGAAGTCCGGTACAAGAAGGAGTACTGGGACATGTACTGGAAGGTCAAGCCCGGCGCCTATCTGGCTGGCGACAAGGCCACCAGGGACAAGGACGGATACTGGTTCGTCCAGGGTCGTATCGACGACGTTCTGAGCGTTGCAGGTCACAGGATCGCCAACGCTGAGGTCGAGTCCGCTCTGGTAGCCCACAAGGACGTCGCTGAGGCGGCAGTCATCGGCAAGCCCGACGAGATCAAGGGCGAGGCCATAGTCGCCTTCGTCATCCTGAACGAGGGCGTCGAGGCGACCGACGACCTGATGAAGGCCCTTAGGACCCACGTCAGGACTTCACTCGGACCCCTGGCCATACCTGCCATGGTCATCCCCGTCCAGGACGTTCCCAAGACCAGGTCCGGCAAGATCATGCGCCGTGTCATCAAGGCCAAGGCCCTTGGAAACCCCACCGGCGACACCTCTGCTCTCGCCAACCCCGAGGCAGTGGACTACATCCCTCTGATCTGAGGGACTAGCAACAAAACAGATCCGGCTCAGAGTGGGCAAAAGTCCCACTCTGACCCTTATTTTTAGCGTCGCAGCGATCTTATCCAGCCTTCAAAAAAGGATGTGGGTCTATCAGACCCTTTTGAGCTTTAAACGAAACTCAGTGGCCGCATCCACAGCCGCCGTGCTCGTGTTCGTGGCCGTGATCGTGGCCGCATCCGCAAGCGTCTCCCTCTTCGGGCCCCTGAATTATAAAGCCCCTTCCCAGCTCTTCGGTGTCCACGTAATCTATGATCGTCGGGCTGTCTCCCAGGATCTCGGCGTCTTCAGGGGTCATGTGGACTTTGATGCCGTTGCTCTCGAAGACCACGTCGTCTTCATCTGGATCGCCCCAGGCGAGGACGTAGTTTGCGCCGGTGGCGTCGGTGGCGGCCAGGATCATTCTGACCACCTTACCCTCTATCATATTGCCCTTCAGAACCTCGGCGGCCACATCAGTTATCTCGATCATCGTCATCACCAACCATACTCGCATTTATCTAATCGCCGTTCAACTAATATTTAACTTTGGGATCATAAAGACGGGATAAGGTCAGGACGGGCTGAGAAGGGCGGCAAAGCTCAGGGTTCAAAAGGCGGAGTTCTCATGGGAGTCGACTTGGGAGATCTCCTGGAAAGGGAGAGCATAGAGATAATGGAGCTGTCGGGGCGCTGGATCGCAGTGGACGCCTTCAACACCCTCTACCAGTTTCTTAGCATCATAAGGCAGCAGGACGGAACCCCCCTCAAGGACGGGTCTGGCAGGACCACATCTCACCTCTCGGGGATCCTCTATCGGATGACGAACCTGATGGAGGCCGGGGCGAAGGTCGTCTTCGTCTTCGACGGGGAGCCGCCCCGGTTCAAGAGAGAGACCCTGAACCAGAGGGCTGAGACGAGGTCCAAGGCCGAGGAGATGTGGGAACGGGCGAAGGAGGAGGGGCTTGACGGGTTCAAGTACGCCCAGGCCGCCTCCCGCCTCGGCGACGAGATGGTGGCCGACTCGAAGCGCCTATTGGAGGCGATGGGAATCCCGGTCGTCCAGGCGCCCTCGGAGGGGGAGGCCCAGGCGGCTTTCATGGCGATCAGCGGCGACGTCGACCTTGTGGGAAGCCAGGACTACGATGCTCTCCTCTTCGGCGCGCCGAAGGTCGTAAGAAACATGGCCATCACTGGAAAAAGGAAACTACCGGGAAAGAACGTCTACGTCGACGTCCAGCCGGAGGTGATCAGCCTTGAGAGGGAGCTTTTGCGCCTCGGGATCGAGAGGAGAAAGCTTGTGGAAATCGCGATAATGTGCGGCACCGACTACAACGAGGGGCTTAAGCGGGTCGGGCCCAAGACCGCTCTGAAGCTGATAAAAGAGCACGGCGACCTGGAGGGGGTCTTGAAAGCGAGGGGCGAGACGATCGAGAACGCTGCAAAGATCAGGGATCTCTTCCTCGACCCCCCGGTCACCGACGACTACAAGGTCGAGATGAAAAAACCGAGTGCCGAGAAAATCCTGAGTTTCCTCTGCGACGAGAGGGACTTCTCGCAGGAGAGGGTGGAGAAGGCGACAAAGAGGCTTGAGGAGGCGATGAAGGTTGGGCAGAGCACCCTCGACAAGTGGTTCTAGTTCGGAGCTTTTCGACCTAGACCTCGACCGCGCCCTGGAGCTGATAAAAAAGTCGGGTGCGAAGATCGTCGGTGTCCAGGTCCCAGAGGGGCTGAAGAGGATCGCCTCCGATCTGGCGGGAGAGATCAAGGAGAGGACCGGTGCTGAGGTGATCGTCTCCGGGGACCCGTGCTACGGGGCCTGCGACGTCGATCTTGACCTTTGCAGGGCGGCAGACCTGGTGATCCACGTAGGCCACTCGGAGATGCTGGAGGGGGACCCTCTTCACGACAAAGTCGTCTACATCGAGGCTAGGATGAGGGCGGACGTCAGGGAGGCCGTCGAGAAAGCGGCAGACCTTCTTTCCGCCCAGCGGGTGGGTGTCGTCACCACAGTGCAGCACGTCCACCGGATGGAAGATATTGTGGCAGTCCTGGAGGAGAAGGGGATCGAGGCCGTGGTCAGACCGGGCGGAAGTAGGACTCGCTATCCGGGGCAGGTTCTGGGGTGCAACTACGAGGCCGCCCGGAATGCGGACGTCGATGAGTACCTCTTTGTTGGGACCGGCCAGTTCCATCCCCTAGGCGTCGCCCTCGCCACCGGAAGGAGGGTGGTGGCCGCAGATCCTGTGGTCGGGAACGTCTCCGTAATCGACACTGTGCCGATGCTGAAGCGTCGCTACGGAGCGATAGCCAGGGCTGGTGATGCCGAACGGATCGCGGTTCTCGTCTCCAAGAAGCCCGGTCAAAAGAGGATGGTGCTCGCGAGGAAGATGGCGGCTCTCGGAGAAGAGCACGGAAAAAAGATGCTTCTCGTCTATCTGGACAGGGTGGAGCCCGATGCTCTTGTCAACCTGGGGGTGGACGCCGCCGTCTGCACCGCCTGCCCTCGAATCGCCCTCGACGACCAGGCTAAGTACCCGGTCCCGGTCCTAACGCCGCCAGAGTTCGAGGTCCTTCTGGGAGAGCGGAAAGGAGACTACCTCCTCGACGAGATCGAGTAAGTATCCGGAATCGGATCAGGCCCTGCGCTAGAGCTTTGCCATCAGCCGCTTTCCGTACCTGATGCCTGGATTTTCGATGAAATGGTACGTCCTTCAGGTCCAGCGCCGAAGCCATCGTCGATCCTACGACCCAACCACACATCACCATGAAACCGGCCTCGACGCAGATCCCCTTCTCACAAAACCCTCTTCAGCAACGGAATCCGCCTCAGCAAAAGACTGCTCGCAATAAAGCAGAGGGGGACCGCAATCGCCGCCGCCGCGCCGAACTTGACGAGCGGGTGCCACGCAAACCCCCGCAGAGCCAACGTGACCAGGATCAGGATCGGCGGATGAAAGACGTATACTGAAAAGTCGTTATCGGCCATGAACCGGGCGAAACTTCCGCCCGAGTTGAACCGCTCCCGAAATAGGACCACAAGGCCCAGGCATACCCCCAGGCAGAAGAACGACTCCCAGAGGGCGTAGGCAGCGCTCTGCCAATTGAGGCCGCCCGCGATCGTCGAGATGTCGCCGCCCGGCCCGATCCCGACGAAGAAGATCCCAAGCCAGAAGATCGTCCCGCCGACGAGGGCGGCTTTTAGCCAGATCATCCCGAAGGGATAGGGGATGCGGAGGAGCCAATTCTTCCGGCGGGCGACGATCCCCACGGCGAAGAGGGCGACGTAGGAGGAGAAGTAGGAGAGCTGCATGTTCAGGATGTCGGTCCCGATCGGCTGGACGAGGCGGATCGTGAAGGCTGCGGCTGCGATGACGAGGCCGAGCTTGACGACGTCTCGATGGCCGGGAAGCTCCCCGTCTCCATCCCTCTCTGCCTGCTCCGCCCGCTCTGCCTGCTCCGGCTTTTCTGGCTCCTTTGGGTCGGGGAGAAGAAGCCTGGCCCCGGCGTAGGCGGCGGAGAAGATCAGAAGGGCCAGGGCAAACCACATCGGCCCCGAGCCGCCGAGGAACTGCAGGCTGAGGACGTAATCGAGGAGATACCTTCCTGCAGGAGGGCGGGGCATCGTCCATCGGAAGGCCAGGATGTAGTAATTGATGGCCGTGTTGATGAAGAGCATGTATATCAGGGTCGGAACGCCGAGCCGGACCGTCCGGTCCCTCAGGAACCTGCGGGGGCCCTTCCGGTCGAAGGATGAGGGTACGAAGTAGCCGGCGATGAGGAAGAGGAGTCCCATGAAGTAGGCCTGGGTAAAGGAGAGGAAGATCCCGAATATGAGAGTGGAGAGGAGGCCGAGATCTGCAGGCTCCTTGTAGTACCAGTTCCCCATGTTCGAGTACGTCACCACGGCGTGGAGGGCGACGACGAAGACTATCATCAGCCAGCGGATGTTATCGACGAAATACAACCGAGCGGGTTTGAGTTTGGGGTTGGTTTTGGTCTCATCTTCCGGCATGTTTTTCCCAGTGCGCCGCCTCAGACTATGATCCTGTTAAATTTTCGAGTTTTCAGCATCTAGCCTTTCACTTCCGATCCGCTCCTGAAAAATAGTGCCAACAACAGCATCGACCCCGGCGCGGTGACGACCCACGGCAGACCGAGGAGGAGAAGCGTTGTGGAGAAGTGTGGATAAAAGTAAACTATGGCGAAGAGGGGGATGATCAGGCCGTTGGCCAGGAAAAACCGGCGGACCCACCTCTGCAGCCCCTCTTTCGCAAAGAGGGGGACGGCAAATAAGGTCGCAAAACCCAACGCTATGTACCCCAGAGCGTCCACAGTCCAGAAGAGGGAGTGAGGCGTCTGCACCAGGCCCGGGTCCGGGTCAGGATATGGGAGAACGGCCGTCAATTGAACGGCGTAGTTCAAGGTGACGTATGTGACGTACATCACGCCGAAGAGAACCGCAGCATGGCTCCAAAACCTCTTCACCTCCGGCGTCACTTGGTGGAGGGCGAGGAGCGCGAGCATGAATGGGGTCGCAATGAAAAGCGAAAATCCGTAGATGAGAATCTCGTCCCACGGCTTGCTGATGAGGCCCAAGATCTGCAGAATTTGAAAAACAGAGTAGCCGGCTGCTGCAACGAATGCGACGAGAGCTGTCCAGAAACCCACCCTATATATTGTTTTATCCATAAAAACCGCCCTCTTCCCATTTTCCAAACTTTTCGAGCATACGAACCATCATTTGAACTATACCTGATATTCGAACTATATCTAATTATTGGCTCAGTATTAAAACCGCGCCCAAAACCTCACCCTCTTATGCGGGCGAATTTGAGATTTGAGGCACTCAAAACCGTGGCGAGGTCGTCCTGGCCCCGCCATCGCCTGGGATCACGGACCCTCTTTCTCCTCGACCGCAAACTCCTTGACGTCCAGAAACCAGAGCCCGCCCCTCCTCGTCGCCTCGCTTTCTGTGATCTTCAGCCTCTTTTTGAAAGTCGGCCCATCGAGGACGAAGGTGTGAAACTCGCCGTTCTCACCGCAGGGGTCGATGGAGCTGTCGTGAGCCCGCAGATCTTTGATGAACTCCTCATCGATTTTGCGGCCCAGCCACTCCTCGCCCAAAAGGTCGGCCTTGACGCTGACCAGGATCACCTCAAACCCGGCGGCTATGACCTCGTTTATGATCTGCTCAGAATTCTGGTTCCAGATCGGCATGACCAGCTCGATTCCCAGCTCTCCGCAGATCCTCTCCACGAGATCGTTGTGGGTCTCGATGTGGCCGAAGACGGCTGAATCGATCTTCTCGCCCCTCTCGTTCAGGTCCAAAAAGATCCTTTTGAACTCCTCCTCGTACGACTCAAAGCCCGTTCGTATGAGGGGAAGTCCCATCGCTTCGGCCTGGGCGCTGAGGAGATCGGGGTTGACCTCGTGGGCCCCCTGCCGGTTCATGTTCCAGAAGCTCAGGAGATACCTGACGTTCCTTCCTTCCGAGATCGCCTTGTAGAGCGAAAGGCAGCCGTCCTTTCCGCCGGTCCACGATACGACCGCCACCTTCCCGCCATTGCTGCCCTTGATCGAACTTGATTCTTCGCTCATCCTCGTCCTCATTTCCATCATATTCTCCCTCTTTATCCCCCGCTTCCTATCTCTTTCAGCACCAAGTCGTCTAGAGCCTCGGCGGCAGATCGAAGCTTCTCGTCCTCATACCCTGCACCCGCCTCCTTCAGCCTTGCCAGGTCCCGCCGGAGTGGCCCGAGCCGAAGCTCTGCCTCTTCTCGACCGAGCCCCTCCGCCTCACGGGCGATCTCCTCCAGCCGGGCGAGCCTGTTCCATAATGGGCCTCTCGACTCCGGGCCCAGGGTGTCGATCAGGTTGGATAGGGCTTGGGCCGCCCTCTGGCCGTGTTCGGTCAGATCGAGCCTCCTAATCCTCCCCTCGGGCCGCGAGCTGATCAGCCCCTGCTCCTCCATCTCGGCGAGGATCTTGAGGGTGTGGGGGACGGTGGAGTCGATCGTCTTTGCCACCGCCGAGGCGTAGGCGGGGTCCAAGTCTCTTATGGCGATAAGCGCCATCGAAGGCTTTTGTCTCAAAAAGAAGAACTCGGGCCTCTCTTTCATTCCATCATCCCCAGTTGCTAATCTTCGTCTCGGCCCATCTTCATTTCAGAACTGAGGGACGATCTCGTCCTCCGGAAGGTCGGGGCGGAGGACGGGGGCGGCCGTCGCCTCCACCGGAAGGACCACCGCCACCGGCTCGTCGTAGCCGCCAAACCTCCTCACCTCCAGGGTCTCAAACCGGATCTCGAGGTTTTCGGGCGACTCGGGCGGCATCCTCAGAATTCCGGGCCCCGCCACGTAGACGGTGGATATCCTGCTTTCCGTCGGAAGGCCGGTCTCCTTCGAGACCCAGACGGTCCAGTCGAGCTTTGCACCCCTCTCGAAGAGGCCGTTCATCTCGATCATCAGGGGGATTCGAGGATCGACGGAGCTTATCTGCCCCAGCATGATCCCGTAGGCGGTGTCGTCGTCGGGGACTATCCGGAGCCTGTAAAGCTCCTGGCCCCCGACCTTCTCAGACCCCAGGGCGACCACCTCGGCCCTCTCGATCATCTCCATCAGGTGGGCCAGCTGATCGATCTTCTCGATCCCGTACTCTGGATCGGGCTGCAAAAGGCCGATCCACTCGCCCCCCATCTTCTGGTAGAGGGTCCCGTTTTTGAAGTAGACCTCGACGGTCTCCTCAGCGGTCTTGTTCCCGGCGAGGGTCGCCCTCCTCGATGTGGAGACCTCCGTCGAGCTCTGGTCGGTGAGGTTGATCTCCCCTGCCCACCGGAGGGATATCATCTCTCCCTCCTGGGATCCCTCGCCCTCGAAGTTCCGGAACTCCACGGTCTGGTCCATCTCGACCTCGAACCGATAGGACTCAAGGTCGGCGACGGCCGTCGCCATCCTCGCTTCGACCTCGCCGCCGCTCGGGCTGCGCTCTTCTCCGATACACCCGGCGAAGGCCGCCGCTGCCATAGCAATCACCAGCAAGATCCTCTTCATTATGTTCCCCTCTCCCCCCATCGGCCGCTATCGTCCAGCCTTCCTCAGGCAGAGCTCTTGAACTTCTCCCCGGTGATCATCTCGAAGAGCTTGATGTAGACCTTGCTCGTCTGACCGATCACGTCCTCGGGAAGGGCAGGTATGTCGGGCTCGGCCTCTTTTTTCTCCCGTGCACCGTAAAGCCGGTCCTTGTACCCGATCCTTCGGTAGTGCTGCCGGACGTACTCCTTGGATAGGTCGACGAACTCCCCCTCCTCGTACTTCGCCTTGTCCCAGAACCGGTCCTCGTCGGCGGTCCCGTAGACGTCGATGACCATCAGGTTCCTTTCAGCGTCGAAGGCGAACTCCTTCTTCCCGTCGACGTGGATGAGACCCCTAGGCTCCACCTCCCTTTTGATGTCCTCGTCGATCCTGAGGACCGTCTCGCAGATCAAATCGTACTCCTCGGGCGCGAGGCGCGAGATCTTCAACGCCTCGGCTCGGTCGAGAAGCCGGTCGACCCTCTCCAGCTTCGTTGAGACCTCGATGTATGGTTCGGGCAAAGGCTCGCCGTACTCGACCCGGTGGCCCTTCGTAAAGCCGAGGTCTTCGGGCTTGACTTTTCCGGCTCCGAGCCTGTCGTAGATCGATCCTGCTGCGTACCACCTGCATATGACCTCCAGGGGTATCAGGTAGTTTCCGGACCCGGGCCTGATATTCTCGGGCTGGATGACGTCCACCTTTTTGACCAGCATCCCGTTCGGGGGGAGAAACTTCTCGAAATGAGTTTTAATCCCCATCTTATTCGCCCGCGAAAACCAGTGGACCCCCTCTCTGCAGAGCGTCTCCCCCTTGTGGGGGATGAGGCTGGGGATGACCTTGTCGAAGACGGATATCCTATCCGTGAATCTGAACTCCAGCTCCCGGCCGAGGTCGTAGACCTCCTTGACCGAGCCCATCCTCAAAGGCTTCCGTTCCATCGCAGATCTCATCTATCGGCAGGTGGATAACTCTTTTGCTGTCGGGCCAGCTCGAGAAGATCGAGAGGAAAAAGCCGAAAGCCAAAATCGAATGCGCACGCAAGCTTAGGCTACGAAAAGAAAGTGACAAGGAGGGCGAGGCCCTCCGATTTTGAGGGTGACCGGGTCAGGCAAAAAATGAGCTGTCTGCGGTGCCCGATAGATGCTGACCGTCGAAGCCGATCGACTCGTAGCTTCCCCGGATCGATCCCTCTTCGATCACCAGCTCCAGAACGTAAAGGCGGGACCCGTCCAGCGGAACCAGTTTGAGCAATAGCTCGTCGCCAGCAACCGATCCGCTGGCACCCACCTGGCTTTTGACGCCACCTGCGGTCAGGCTCCCGGCCCCGAAGACGACGTCTCCGGATCGGAAAAGATCGAGGTCTATATTCCCGGTGACGTCGCCGAAGAGGGTCAGATCCACTCGGTCCCCGACGCCCGATTCGGTCGCCGTCTCTTCGACGATCCCGGCATCGTCGACGCCGTCTTCGCCGGTCACGTTCAGCGAGTCGTTGATCTTGGAATCTATCTCTTCGGCCTCGGCAGCATTATTCAGGACCTTCGCCCCTTCGGCGGTCGGGTCTGGGATGCCGAGATCGAAGCCGAGGTCGCCGGCTCCGAGCCACTCGACGTCACGGATCTTGGGGCAAAGCCCATCGGAAGCTCCCAATATGAACGAGGAAATCACTATAGAAAGCAATATCAAGCTTAGGTATCTCATATCGCTCGTAACTCCTATTAACCACGAAATATCGACCTACAAGACCCATCTGATCTCGTAACTTCAACAAATACCTTTTGGACTTTCGAAGTTCAGACCGCCCCAAGGCCTGCACCGAAACTGCCTGTGAGATCCGGAGGTGAGACCTCTTCGGTCTCCGCGGGACCGGGATACTCGCCCAGTGGTGCGGTTTTGTATCCAGAAACGGCACCGTACCCAGCAAGACCCGATGCCGAATAGGCTGCGTAGCTCCCCTGAATAGGGCTCGTCAAAAGGCCGAGCCTCAGCCTGTAGAGGGCCAGATCGCCAACGGTGACGACGTGAAGATCCAAAAGGCTGGACGTCGCGTATCCCGCCGCCGTGGCCAGGGTGGTGCCGCTCGCCGAGGTCATCGTCCCCTCCCCAAATATCTCGTCCTCGACCTGATAGAGGGCCAGGTCAAGCCTTCGAGTCTCCTCGCCTGCGAGGTAGAAGGTCCAGATCCCCACGACATAGGCCGAGGTCCCGGCTGGAAGACCGGGCTCGATCCACCCTGTCCCGTTCTCCCCTGTAAGGTTCATCATGCCGAGGATGTACCCCTCGGTATGATGCACGTCGACGATCCGAAGACCTCCGATTCCGAGCCATTCGTCTTCGGGCGATCCGTCCGCAGGCGTCGGATAGGATGCCGCCAGGAGAAGCGCCGGGATCATAAAAAGAAAGATCCTCATCACATTACTCCCAAAAGGTAAATAAAAATTTGTAAAGTATGCTCCTCCATCAGCTCATGGCGTTTCCGCCCGATACTCCTGCTCCTACGCTCCCGATGCTGACCGTACCGGAGACCTCGTCGGGTGCGCTCAGAGCGGTGGCGTAGAAGCGGCTTCCGTTGCAGTTTCCAGCCCAGGAGACGTTGTCGGAGGTGTAGGCGCTGTAAGTGCCGAAGATGCTGTTTCCGCTCACAGTGGTCCTGAGCCTGTACATGCTGTTTCCGCCGACGGTGACCAGGCGGAGCGAGAGGCTGGACCCTTCGATGGACCCTGCAGCTGTGATCTCTTGAGAGTTGGCCCCCGTGGTCATGACGCCCCTTCCGAATATCTCGTTTCCGTACTGGTATAAGGTGAGGTCGACGGACCTTGATGCGGTGTCAACGAGGCTCAATGTCCACCTTCCGACGACGTTTGCCCAAGGCGACACAGTGGTGGTCGGTGGCGTCGAAACGCCGCTCTCGTTCGCGACGCCGGGGCTCATCCCGGTGGTCGGGTCGATGTAAGCCAGGGACTCGTCCTTGAACGACTCTTTGAGTGACTCTCGGATCTGGCTTCCGGTCATGTCGTCCAGATTGAGGTCTTCTGACGCTGCGGGAAAGGCAAAAGCCGCCGCCAAGATCAGCGGCACCATCAACGCCTTTTGAAGTTTCATTTTCGCAAACCTCCTTATCGTTATGATGAGGACAAATTTAGCCGGGCTGATCTGCCCGGCTTTCTTAAGTTAGGCACCCCTTTTCTCCTCAACCCTCAAGCTGTTCGGGACCCGGTGACGGTTCCACTCCAGGTCGACCCGTCGCTCCCGTAAGCCGCGTAGCTCCCGGAGACTAGGTCTCCGGTCAGAGATAGGTCGAACCTGTAAAGGACGATGGAGTCGAGTGATACCAGGTCGAGCTTCAGATCGTTCCCGGTGACGGTGCCGCTGGCGGCAGCCTGGCTCGCGGAGTCGATGCCTGATGGCGGCTGGTTCAACCAGTCGATCATCGACTCGATCCCCTGGTCTCCCGAGGACGCGGCTCCGGCTGCAGAGCCGTCAGACGAACCCAATATCCCCTTGCCGAAGACTAGGTCTCCCGTCTGATAGAAGGCCAGGTTCAGGGATCGAGTGGTGCTCTCTGCCATCGCAAAAGACCATCTCCCCGAAAAGTCCGATGGCCCCGAGGGCTCGGCGGCCTCTGTGGCAGGAGGCTGAGCGGTTGTTACCGTCCCGCCTATGTTGTAAACCTCCCTTTCGGCGGCGGCTGGCGGGAGGGCCGCGAGGCCGTCGTCGGTGGAGTTTGTGATCGTCTTTTTCTGGTCGCTGCTGCCGGCCTTCGCCAGGTATTCGGCAGTGTGGTGTACGTCCGATATTGCCAGTTCGTTGCCGAGCCAGTCACCAGCCGTCGTGGAGACGAAAGCGATGAGGACTGCTAGTGATAACAGAGCTGACTTACAGTTGGTCATCTAATCTTAACCCCCGTTCTCCGATGATGAACTTCTGGGTATAAAACCGTTTTGTTCTCGGAAAACCGGGAACTGGAGAGTTCATTCTTCCGTCTCGAATAGGGATGAATGAGCCCTTCTGAAATCGGGGTCCTTCATCATGCATCCTTTGGGCTTTCTCCGCAGCCACCGATCTCGTCCCATCTCCTTCCAGATCTCCTTCAGGCTCTTCTCCCGGACGTTCCCAAAGGAGATCGGCATGTAGGCGCAGGGGAGAACATCGCCCGAGGCGTCGACGTGAAGCCACCTCCTCCCAGCAAAACAGCCAAACATCTCGGGGCCGAGGAGGCGGGGGAAGGCGGTGATACGAGGCCCCTCAGCCAATCGGTTCTTCTCTTCGTGAAACCGACAGAGCCGGTCTACGTCGCCCTTGCTCAGGACGTCGTCGAGATGGGACGACCACCTCCCCACGGCCACGATCTCGTAGAGGGAGAGCTCGTGGACCCCGAGCTCCGCTGCGAGGTTGTAGGCGTCCTCCAGGTCGTCGATGTTCATGGGGGAGGCCACCATGAAGAGGTCGACCAAAAGACCTCCGGCCAAGGCGTTTTTGATCCCCGAGAGGGCGTCGTTGAAGGCCCCCTCCCTTCCCCGGAACCGGTCGTGATCCCGGGGGTGGGGGCTATCGATGCTTATCCTCACGGCGTAGAGGCCGGCCCTCTTCAGGGACCTTGCCCGCTCCTCGGTGAGTCCGTAGCCGCTGGAGAAGGAGGCGGAGATCGCCCTATCGTCGACATGGGCCACGAGGTCTGGAAGGTCGCGCCTCAGCATCGGCTCGCCGCCGTCGAAGGATATCATGTAACTTCCGAGCTCCAGGGCCTCGCCGATCACCCTCGTTATATCCTCGGAGCTGAGGACGTCCCCCGTTCGAGACGGAGCGCTGCAGTGGAGGCAGTCGTTGGGGCAGGCGCGGATGATGGCGATCGACGCCTGGTCGGGGACCCTCCTCCTCGTCAGGGCCGCCACCTGGGCTGAGATCATTCGATCGAAGGCGAGGCTCGGGGCTGGCGGGATCCAGGTGGAGAAGATTATCTGATCCCGGCCCGACCGGATCGGCTTCTCGCTGGCGAAGGTCTCGTTGATCTTCTTCATGACTGGACCTGCCGCGAGAGAGAGGGGGCCGGTAGCCCGGAAGGAGATCCTGCCCCCATCGGTCTCGGCCTCTATCTTCAGCAGCGGTTTTTCAGCGACTTGCATTCTTCTCCCCACTTGTCGACTATGCTCAAGAGCCTCGCCTTGATCTTTTCGTCTCCGCCAGCCTCGGCCAAGGCCATCTTCGCGGCGCGGCAGTGGTCCCGGATCACCTCGGCGCAGAGGTCGAGGGTCGTCTCCGTCGAGTGGTCCCGGCTGTAGATCACGGGAAGGGTCGCGGAGGTCTTCTCCGAAGACTTCCCCTTCTCCATCCCAAAAAACTCGTTCAGATCGTCGGCGACCTGGTAGGCAAGGCCCAGGTGCATACCATACCTCTCGAAGAGGGCCGCGTCCTCGTCGGATGCACCCGCGATCAGGCATCCGATCTTGGAGGAGGCGGAAATGAGCGAAGCCGTCTTCTTGCAGATGCAGAGGTAATAGTCTTCAGGCCCCTTCCTGCTGGATAGGTCCAGCATCTCTCCTTCGGACATCTCCATGCAGGCCTCGGAGAAGGCCTCGACCACCTTCTGGCTGTAGCCGGACATGAGGCCGATGGACCTGGATATCAGGTAGTCGCCGCAGAGGAGGGCCGCCTCCATCCCGTACCTGTTAAAAGCGCTGGCTACGCCCCGCCGCTCAGTCCCGCAGTCGAGGATGTCGTCGTGGACGAGGGAGGCGGCGTGGACCAGCTCTAAAGCCAGAGCTGCGTCCATCGATTTGGCCGGGTCGCAGCCGAAGGCCTCCGACGAGAGGAGAAGGATTAAGGGCCTCACCCTCTTTCCCGGAGAGGTGAGGACGTACTTTATCACCTCGCCGAGGCCCGAGCTTGGCAGCCTCTCGGTAAGCCTACAAAGCTCCCCGTTTATCAGATGATACTCGTCCCAGGCCTCGAACATCTCGGAGTTGGTTGGCCGGATCCATATTTAGTTGTTGCGAAACGGAACCGACGGGTGCGCCTTTTTGAGACTCAAATGAAGGCTGAAGAAGTATCTATGCGGTTTTCTCAGAACATCTGGTTCATCTGTTTTTAGATCTTCAAAGGCCATAACGGGTCCAATCTCCCGAGATCTTCGGAAGAAGCCTCTTGAAGTTTCGATTGAATACACAAAAGATATTATACTTTATCTGCAGAAGTTCGACCGAGGAGAAAGCGTAAAATGAAGGCGATTTTGGCTCTATCTTCGGCTCTGCTCTTCGTTGTTCTAGGACTGTTGGGCTCTGTGGGCTCGCCCCAGACGCTGGCCACCTCCTTCGACGACGGCGACGGGGGATGGGGTTCAGATGGATGCGCACATTCATCGTGGCAGCGGTTTGGGGGCGATCCGGGCGGTTTTCTTCAGGCGGAGGGCGCGACGGAAGGCGGCTGGAGCTTCGAGTCGCCGAGGCACTGGTCCGGAGACTGGAGCCGCTACGTCGGAGGGATATTGAGCTTCGACGAAAGGCTGATCGCGGCCGAAGGGCAAAAGGCCGATGAGGGGCAGGTGAAGATCTCAACCTCCGACGGGATGATCCTCTCCTGGTCCTGCCCCCCTCCCGAGAGGTTTTGGACCTGCCGCGAAGTCGTCCTCAACGCTTCCAACTTCGGGGCTTCAGAGGTCGATTTCAGACGGGCTATGAGGTCGGTGGCCGGAATCTCCATCGGAGGCGAACGGATCGGACGGAGGGCGATCGTCGGGCTCGACAACGTCGTCGTAGCCCCGCCGTCGGGTCTGGATCTGGCCACCGACTTCGATGAAGGCGACTGCGGATGGAGGCCCGAAGGCGACGTCTTCTTCGAGTGGAGGGAGATGGGCGGAAACGGCGGAGGATTTCTCCTCGGCCGGGATCTAGGCGACGGCAGCACCTGGTACTACGCCTCGCCGCGGTCCTGGTCAGGAGACTGGACCCCTTACGTCGGAGGGGTTCTGAGCTTCGACCTGAAGATGATCGATTCAGGGATGGGCAAGCCCTTCGAGGCGGACCTGGTGAGGATCGTCGGGTCGGACGGGTCTGTCATCTCCTCTCCGTCCCCCTCGTACTCGCCGACAGGCGGCTGGACCCGGCAGCGGGTGGCCCTTACCCCCGCCGCCTTTGGTGCGAGTGAGGAGACGTTCGGAGGGGTCATGAGGTCTGTGGATCGGGTCATGATCAGGGGCGAGTACTCCGACAGAAGCGACGTCGAGGGGATCGATAACGTGATGGTGACCCTGCCGGTCACCACCGACCTCATGAGCACCTTTGATACCGGGAACGAGGGGTGGAGAGAGGGCAGGGACGTCTCCATCTCTTGGAGCGAGGCCGGAGGTAATCCGGGCGGTTTTCTCCTGGGCGAGGACCTGGGATCTGGACAGACCTGGTACTACGTCTCCCCCGCCTCTTGGGCCGGAGACTGGACCCCTTACGTCGGAGGCGCGTTGAGCTTCGACATCGTCGAGATCGATTCGGGGAACGGCAGCTCCACCTTCGGGGACGTGGTCCGGATAGTCGGGAGGGACGGGTCTTATCTATCCTGGTCCTGCGACCCGCCCGGGAAGACCTGGACCCGCCGCCAGGTCTCTCTGGTCCCTTCCAACTTCAGAGAGGCTGGCGGGAGCTTCGATTTGGTCATTAAAGACGTCTCGGAGGTCTGGATCAGGGGCGAGTACAGCAACATGAGGGACGTAGGGGGCCTCGACAACGTGATGATCACCCTGGGCCCCGAGGTTTAGCGTTCAAGACCAAACCGATTTGAGGTTCTTGCCTCCCTTTTCAGCCCTCTTCAAAGCGTGGTGGAGATCGGTCCAGGGCGACCTATACGTCGTCGGCCGCGAAGATCGGTCCCCCCCTCCGCAAAGCTTTTGGCATTTCGCGCCGATATATTTTCGATATGGTGGGAAGAATCAGACGGTCAGCTCTCGGACTGATCACCACAACCTTTGTTTTTTTAGCGTTCGTGTCCGGGGCATACTGTCAGGAGGACCCAAACGAGCCGAACGGCGAGCTTGGGTACGCTACAGGGATAAATTTTGGTGGGGCAGCTGGTGGGGATATCAGTCCGGCGGGGGATGTGGACTTCTACAAGTTCAGGGTCGACAGCCCAGGGATCATGGAGGTGAAGCTGATCTCCATTCCCGATGAGATGAGGACGAGGATCGATTTATACGGCAAAAACTTCAACTGGATCACCAGAGTTGACGCCTCTAACCCCGGCGACCTGGTGACCCTCACGCTCGACATCACAAACCCCGGCTGGTACTACGTCGGGATATTGGATCTTGCGGGCAAGTCCCACGACCTCGGGTATTCCTTCGACCTGGGCTTTGAGCCCGTCGTCGATTCGAACGAGCCGAACGGCGAGATCGGTGATGCCACCGAGATCAGCTTTGGCAATTCCGTCGATGGATACATCTTCACCAAAGGCGACGTGGACTTCTACAAATTTTACGTCAACAGCACCGGAATTCTGGACGTCATCTTTGAAGGCGTCCCCGACGATATGAGGACGAGGATCGACCTCTACGGCAAAAACTTCAACTGGATTACGAGGGTAGACGCATCGAACCCCGGCGACCTCGTTACCCTGAGCCTCGACCTCGCAAGCCCCGGCTGGTACCGCGTCGGGATATCGGACCTGGCGGGCAAATCCCACAACGTTGGGTACTCCTTCCAGGCAGAGTTTGAGCAGGTTTTGGACGAAAGCGAGCCGGATGGCGAGATCGGGGACGCGACGGTGATCGGTTTTGACAACCTTGCCAGCGGGCACATCTTCCCCAGGGCCGACGTCGACTTCTACAAGTTCAACGTGCCGAGCCCAGGGATTTTGGAGGTGAAGCTGACCGATTCGCCCGACGACATGAGGGCTCGGATCGACTTCTACGGCAAGAACTATAACTGGATAACGAGGGTAGACGCCTCAAACCCCGGCGACCTGGTGACGCTTAATATCGATATCGCAGACCCCAGCTGGTACCGCGTCGGGATATCGGACCTGGCGGGGATATCTCACAACACCGAGTACGCGTTCACACCCGCCTTCGAGCCGGTGGTCGACGGAAACGAGCCGAACAGCGAGATCGGGGATGCGACGGAGATCGTCTTCGGCGGTATCGTAGACGGCATAATCTTCCCGCGGGGCGACGTCGACTTCTACAAGCTCTGGGCGGCGAGCGGGAAGTTGGAGGTGAAGCTGACCGATTCGCCCGACGACATGAAGGCTAGAATCGACCTCTACGGCAAGAACTTCAACTGGATCACGAGGGTTGACGCCTCCAACCCCGGCGATCTGGCGACCCTGGAGTACGAGGTTTCCAGCCCCGGCTGGTACTACATCGGTATCGCCGACCTCGAAGGGAAGTCCCACAATGTCAGATACTCCTTTGCGGCGAGCGGAGAGGGCGTTGATCAAGGCGATCTCGGGGCATCGAATGCGTCAAAACTGTCGGACCTGCGGGGAACTCTCAACACCGATTCCAACTGCAACCTTTACGTTGCAGACTACGGCAAAAACGAGGTTAAGGCCGTCAACCCCGATGGTAGCGTAACCACTTATGCCAGCGGGATCGACCGACCCCGGTACCAGAAATTCGATTCTGCCGGGAACCTGTACGTTGGCTCCTTTGACGGAAATATCTACAAGATATCGACCTCGGGCGAGAAGACGGTGATCGCAAGCGGGATCTGGAGCCCGCAGGACATGGGCCTCGACGGCGCGGGCAACCTCTACATCGCCGGCGGCTACGACGGAAAAATTCATAGGATAGCCCCCGATGGGTCCAAGACCGTCATGGATTCCGGGTTCGCCCATCCCAAGCATCTGGCGGTTCTCCCTGACGGAAACGTTTACGTCGTCGATAGCGACGGGACCTTGATCGTCAGGATCACGCCGGAGGGGGGCAAAGCAAGCCTTGTGGATCTCGGCGAGACTATATTGGGCATGGCTACCGACGGCGAGTACCTTTACGTCTCCCACTCCGATAAGATCTCACGGATAGACGCTTTCGGTGAGGTCACCGATGTGGTGACCGGTCTTGATCAGCCAAGCAGCCTGGCGGTATGCGACGGCAGCTTTTTCGTTACCGTAAAAGACGGGATCGTCAAAACAGAGGGTGGAGCGGTTCAAGGCATATCGAGCGGAACAACGACTTCGAGCGGAACAACGACTTCGTATCAGGAGGCTACGCTCACTCATTCGGGATTTGATTTTTCCGAAGGTGCCGTCGGTGAGTATCCCACCTACGATGGAGAGATAATAACCTGGCAGCCTGGAGCAGCAGCCCATCCGGATTATCCCCGTGATAGCGATTACCTCTGGTGGAGAAACACCCATCTCGACGACGTCTCCTTCTCCAACCAGGTCAGGGATATGGGCGCTGTCGATCTGGCGACGGTGAGAGAGGTTCCGGGAGAATGGGACAGATCGCCCTCGATACCTCCTCTTCTGGTGGGGCACACCATCGTTGCCAAGTGCTATGACGGCTACGTCAAGTTCCAGGTGATATCGGTGGATCCCGCTGGCGAGTCGGCTCTCGTCAGGTACTCCTACTCCGCCGATGCCACTTTTGAAGCCTGATGGATGGATGCCGGGCTGGGCTGGCGCCGGGCGAGAGGCTTTTGCCTTCCGTCCCTCCCATTCGGCCCGGTCCATCCCGTTATTTTACGATTTTGCTTCTGGTCCTGGGCCCGGATATTCCGACTCGGTCCCGGGCTATCTTTTACTCATCGCCGAAAGAGCCCGCCGCCTTCAGAAGGCAGCTGGTGGGGCAAGCGGGAAATATTTTCAAGATGGAGAGGAAACTAAAAACTGCCGGCACGGCGGAGGCTCTGGGGCGAAACCACGTGAAACCCAAATCGCAATTCAGAAGAATGTCAGAAGAGGGTGCGTACATGAAAGAGGATGAGACGATGAAAAGAGCTCGGTTCGAAGACGAAGACGGGATCAAAATTCTGTACCTCAAAGGCAGCCCTTACGAGATGGGCTACCAGCACGGCCGCCTTCTGGCGGACAAAATAGACCTGATGGTGAGCCGGACCCTTCTCGCCACCGCCGCCTACGTCGCCGCCCAGACGAATTCGAACCTGGATCGGGCGGAGAAGATGCTGGAGATCGGCCAGAGGCGGGCGGAGCCGCATATCCCCAAGGAGCTTGAGGAGGAGATGGTGGGGATCGCCGACGGCGTCCGGGACGCGGGCGGTAAGGCGACCCTCGAAGAGATCCTCCTCTGGAATACCAACTACGACCAGTGGTGCATCTACTGCCATCCTCACTACTGGAGTTGCGACGGCGACGATGACGATGGCTGCGGCCACGGTGGCGAGGAGGGCGAAGTGACCTCGGGGTCGCCTCCGATGGCGCCGCCGGGGGGCGGGTGCAGCAGCTTCTCCGCCTGGGGCGAGGCTGCGGGCGGCGACGGCGAGCTGATCTTCGGCAAGAACGAGGACAACTTCAACATGCCCGAGCAGCTCGACTGCCGGATGATGGTGGTGGCCGATCCTGACGAGGGGTTCGGCCACGTCTTCATGACCTACCCCGGGATGATCGGTCTCGATGGCGGCGTCAACGAGGAGGGGTTTGAGATGATGACCCAGCTCAGCTCCATGCGCCACGAGTCGATGGCAGGATGCGGGATCGCCGTCTTCACCCGTCTCCTCCTGGCTCACGCGAGGAGCGTCGAGGACGCCGTCAGGATCTTCCGGGACCATCCCCGATGTGCCGGGATCGCCTACCACGTCGCCGATGCCAAGGCCAGGCAGGCGGCGGTCGTCGAGACATCGTCGAAGAGGATCTCCGTCCGCCGTCCCATGGAGGGCGTCGACGCCCTATGGCAGACGAACCACTCCAACTGCTATCCGGGCTGGATGGGCTACTCGGGGTACAACATGGTGAGAGATCAGGCCCCCGTCAACGAGCTTGACGACGTATCCACCGTTGAAAGATGGCAGAAGAGCCTCAAGGACCCGTACAACTTCTTCGTCCAGGCGCCGAGCAGGTTTGAGAGGTACAGCCAGCTGATCCACGAGCACTACGGGAACATCACCCCAGAAATCGCCATCAAGATCCTCTGCGACCGCTACGACCCCTACACCAGAATGACCAGGCCGGAGGAGTTTCCCTCATGGACGAACAACATCCTCTGCACCATATGCGCCCTCTACCCCGACTTCGCCTACCGGGCGAAGGAGCCGGTCGGGGCTTTCAAGGCCCACATCGCCAACATGTGGTCCCTCGTCGCCAGGCCCGCCACCGGGGATCTGTGGCTTGCGATTCGGGACTTCCCGGCGCAGCGGGGCGGGTACGAGCACTTCAACCTGAAGGACCTTCTGGGCCGGGGGCGGTGACCGGCTCCGCTCCTCCCCTTCTCCACCCCACTTCCTCCACCACCTCTTCCCTCGCCACCCGCCGTCGAAGAAAGGGATTTATGGCTTTCGCAGAAGATACTCCGGCCATGAGCGCCCTCCGAATTCCGTTCAAGTCTCCGATCTCCGCCTTGACCGTCATCACTGTCGTCATCTTCATCGTCTTCGTCGCCATCTCGACCATTCCGGCGGCAGCGGTCGGGGAGATCGGGGAAGCCGACGATGCCCCGGCCGAATCGGAGGGGTTCGCCACTGTAGGTGACACGCGGATGTACTACGAGATTCACGGCGAGGGAGAGCCCCTCCTTATGATCATGGGCCTCGGCGGCCACATCCTCGACTGGGGGTGGGTCCTGCCCGAAAAGCTGGCAGAGGTGCGCCAGGTGATCGTCTTCGACAACAGGGGCGCCGGGCGTAGCGACCAGCCCGTGGGCCCCTACAGCATCGCCGAGATGGCCAACGACACCGTCGGCCTTCTCGCCTCCCTCGGAATAGAGCGGGCGGACGTCTTCGGCGTTTCCATGGGCGGGATGATCGCCCAGGAGATGGCCGTCCGCCATCCGGAGCGGATCAACCGGCTCATCCTGGGGGCCACCAGCCCCGGAGGCGACGCCCAGATCCTCGCGCCCCCGGAGGTCCAGGCGTACCTTGAGCCGCGGCTCGACCTGACGCTCCACGAGGCGCTCTGGTGGTCCGTGCCTGCGGGCTTCCCTCAGGAGTTCATCGACGGACACCCCGACATAGTCGAGCGGAAGGTCCAGGCGAACATGGCCTATCCGAGCAGCCTCGAAGCATACCGGGCGCAGCTAGCAGCCTACCGGGCCTTTGAAATAGGCGACCGGATATCCGAGATCCGCGCCCCGACGCTGGTCATGGCCGGGGACTCCGACATCCTGATCCCGCCGGAGAACGGCCGGATCCTCGCCGAGAAGATCCCCGGCGCAGAGTTCCGCTCGATCGAGGGGGCGGGCCACCTCTTCTGGATCAGCCATCCGAACGAGACCTATTCGGCGGTGGCGGAGTTTCTGGAGGGGAACGAGACACTCGGATAGGTGGGGGATGGTGTGGTGGTGGGCTCGATAACTGAATCTAAACTCGTCAACTTTGGTGCGAAAAACTCATTGCTAGGATTAGGAGATTCTGAGGCAACACATCGTTACATGTTGTTCCATCTTTTTATTCTAGCTGTCATTTCATTCATTTGAGTATCTAAGTCGAGCATACCGCTGAGATTTTCTTTATTCAAATGTGGCCTAATTTCGTCGGCAAACGATAATTTATTTCGAGGAAACCTCTTTTTGCCTCTCTCTCCAGTATCTGTTTCTTTAAGGTGCTTAAGATAATCATCAAATACTTCGTATAATCCAAACCCCTTTTCAACTTTCATCTCATAATTCTCAGCAAGGGAATCGATAGCCGATTTTGGAATGTAATTTTCAATCTCTTTTCCTTTGGTTATCCAACAAAGACCACCTACGCTTTCGATTTCATTTTGTATTCGTTTCTTTGTATCATTAATTTCATCTGATTCGGACGTCTTATCACTATCAATCAAAATAGCGACATTTCTATTTGTGGACAATATTTTTATTAGATTTTGTTGATCTATCTCAGGATTCTCAGCGGACAAATGGTTTAGCAAACGACCTCCATAAAATATGCTTTGATAGTGCGCTCCTTCACGCAGTTTGATATCGTCAGACCACAATTCCATCCATCTATTTATATAAAGTCTATCTGAAGGTCCTTCGACCCAGATTATCCCATTAGATTGGAGTAAATCGCTCGCACGTACATCTAAATCATCTAGAATACCCGTTTTGTCAATATAATTAATTACAGGTGTCGAAATCGCTTCGCATCCATCATGTGTAATATGATAAATTTGTGCAGCGGGATCATTGCTGAATAAGTCGATTACGACATTGGAATGAGTTGTTAGGAAAAAGCGCGCATTTTCTTTTAACGCTAAATCTCTAAGATATAAAAACAGTCTTCGTTGAAGCGATGGGTGCAAATTGTTTTCAAGCTCTTCAAATGCAAATATATATTTATCTAACTCCAATTTTTCGTCACACGGTACAAGTATTGTGTATATTAGAACAAGTATTATTGTTTTTAGACCGCTGCCTGATTGTGATAGTGCTATACGTCCTTTTTGTTCTTCCTCCAAAAAGATCTCCCATTTACCCTCATCGTATTGTTGGACGACTATATCTTTGAAACTGGAATCTGGCTCAACAATTTTATTTAATTCTTGAAGCAATTTTACTTCAACGAGTTCACTTGGCAAATTTGCGTTATTTACAAAACGCTCAATAATATTTGTAGCTCCACCACCGTTCCCGTTTACATATACATTATTATTACTAGCCTTTTCCGGTTGGATATCTCTTTCGGCATGAAGCCGTTTAAACTTATTACCCTGAAATGGTAGTGTTATTCTTCTGCCAAGTTCTTCCCAATATCTTATTGTGCGATCCATATTCGCATCTGTATCACTATCTAAATCAGAGAAGTGTTTCTCATTACTATTAGTCATTAATATTGTTATTTTTCGATCTACAAATTGCTTGGCAAAAAGCCAATGATTACCGCTTATTTCTCCACCGGAAGTGCTTTCATGAAATACCTTCTTTAATTCGTCTTCCTTCAAGGGGAAGGCGACATATATTTCGGGTTCTCTTTTTTGGTGTCCTAAATTTTTTAGAAGACCCTTTAGATCTTTAGGCGGCATTATTACATATTCTATTAGGTCGAGTAAGCTAGACTTACCTGAATTATTTCGACCAATAAGGACATTTATTGGCTTAATTACATCAAATCCTTGTGGGTCATCACCAAAGCATTTGTAGTTCTTGATCTTTAGGGAGATATCTTCCATACAGCCTCCATTTAGGTGGGAATTATTCAACAACAGATGAATATATATAAGTTTCTCTCCCTTGGTAATAGACCTTTATCCAATACTTTGCTTAACCATTATCGGCTCGAAGCCCCGACCTCGCCACCCGGACCGCGAAGATCCAGCCGTCGCCGGGCCGTCCGGTCCTGGCGGCGGTGGCGATCGCCTAGGTCAGAATTTCTAGCGATCATTGGTCCATTTGTGTTTATACAAAAGCGATTCTGATATTGAATTGGACAATCTCGAAAATAACGCCGAAAAAAAAATCCGAACTAAAAGGAAAAGGAGGGCGGAGAGAGGGAAGCAGGAGGAAACCGCCCCTCCTACATCACTTCCTCGCCGGTTCTCACCCGCACGGACCTCGCCACCGGGATCACGAAGATCCTGCCGTCGCCGGGCCGTCCGGTCCTGGCGGAGGCGGAGATCGTCTCGATTAGCTCGTCGACACGATCGTCCTTCACGATCAGCTCGATCCTGATCTTGGGGAGGAGGTCGACGTTCATCGTCCTGCCCCTGAACTGGAGCTTGATCCCCTTCTGCTCGCCCCGGCCCGTCACCTCGCCGACGGTCATGCCCACAAAGCCCTTCTCCTCCAGGGCCTTTTTGACCTGGTCAAGCCTCTCGGGCCTGATTATGGCCTCAACTTTCATCATCGCAAATCACCTACCTGCACCTACCCGCCGCCACTAGGCGTAAGCCTTCTCTCCGTGCTGGGATATGTCAAGCCCCACGTACTCTTCGTCCTCGGTTACCCGTAGACCCATCGTCGCATCGACGATCTTTGCCAGAGCGTAGGTCACGACGAAGGCGTAGACCACCGCAGCGACGGCGCCGATCACCTGAGCGATGAACTGGTCGACGTTCCCCTGGAGAAGGCCGGAGTACCCGCCGACAGCCTCGATGGCGAAGATCCCCGTGGCGATGGCGCCCCAAAGGCCGCCCATGCCGTGGACCGCCCAGGCGTCCAGGCTCTCGTCAAGCCCCTTTCCGACCCGAAAGAGGAGCGCCATGTAGCAGAGGACGCCAGCGACCGCGCCGATCACGATGGCAGACATCGTGTCGACGAACCCCGCCGCCGGGGTTATGGCGACAAGCCCCGCGATCCCGCCGCTCACCATGCCAAGAGCGCTCGGCTTGCCCTTGACCCAGGAGGCGAAGAGCCACGCCAGTGCCCCCGCGGCCGCAGAGGTGTTCGTCACCACGAAGGCGTTTGCGGCAAGGCCGTTGGCCGCAAGAGCGGAGCCCGCGTTGAACCCAAACCACCCGAACCAGAGGAGGGCTGCGCCCAGCATCGTCATCGGTATGTTGTGAGGTTCCATGTCCTGGTCGCCAAACCCGATCCTCTTGCCGATGACCAGGGCCAGAGCGAGGGCCCCAAAGCCGGAGCTTATGTGGACGACGGTGCCCCCGGCGAAGTCGAGGGCTCCGAGCTGGCTCGCCCAACCGCCGCCCCAGGCCCAGTGGGCGAGGGGATCGTATACCAGGGTCGTCCAGAGAAGCCCGAAGACTATGAACGATCCGATCCTAACCCTCTCAGCCACCGCAGAGGTAATGATGGCGAGGGTGATCCCCGCAAAGACCAGCTGGAAGGCCATGAACAACAGGCCCGGTATCGTTCCATCTCCCGCGTCCATGCCGACGCCCCGAAGGCCCAGGAAGTCGAGGCCTCCTATGAAGCCCGCTATGTCCGTCCCGAAGGAGAGGCTGTAGCCGACCAGCACCCACTGGATGCTGACCAGAGCCAACGCCAGGAAAGATAGGCCGATCATGGAGACGACGTCCTTCTTTCTGACGAGACCTCCGTAGAATAGCCCGACTCCCGGCGTCATCAGCATGACCATCGCCGTTGCGACCAGGATAAAGGCCGTATCGCCGCTGTCTAGAACCATAATGCACCACCTTTAGATATCGCAAGTTCGTATTTTGGATTGAACCATCAATACTTGCAACTTATAACGAGCAGAATTGCCCTCATGTATTTATAAAGAGATTTGATAAAGTTTCATAGCGGTTACGAAAAGAGCTTACGCGATATGTTCCGATCTTATCCAAGAATAAATCGGCGTCTATTGCCGTCTCGGTCGGATGACGGCTGATCAGTTGAGCGATCTTGGAGACGTAACATCATGACCTCATGGGCATCATGACCTCATGAGCATCATGAGGTACCCACCACGCCACGGATCTGTGCTCACCAAAGGAGAACATACGGAACTGAAGCGACGAGGACGATAGCACGGATCTGAGGCCAGAACCTAAAGCAGCAAAATCGACCATCCGTTCATCCCTGCTGATCCCCAGCACCTTGGGATGGAGGATCGGAGCGCATCGGCTCTGATCGCCCTGCTTACGGAGCTTTCTCCTCCGAAAAGAACCTGACCGAGATCTCAGGATCCCCCCTCACCTCCTCTCGCCCTCCGACCAGGGTCCCGCCGCAGAGCGAGATCGACCGCTGCAGAAACCTCAGCTCAGCCTCCCGGAAAGGGTTGACCAGCTTCGGGCCGGAGCCCGAGATGCTGGCCGAAACTGAGTCGCCGGATTTGGAGGTCCTGACGGCGATCCTCTCCGCCCTTGCGGCCACGAGCCTTTCGAGGAGGTCTATGACCAGGTCGGAGAAACGTTCGCAGTCCATCAATACCTGTGGCAGGTCGTCGGTCCTCTCGAAGACGAGATCGGCCCTATCGGAGAGGTTCACGTGAGAGATTCTGGCCCTCAGGGCCCGGAGATACTCCTCGTCGGTCTCGGCCTCCAGGATCGCCTCCTCATCGTATGGCTTGCGCCTGAACGCCTCAAGGGAGGCGGCGACGACCTTGTTGATGTCCATCGGGCTGAGGTTCTGATAAGGCCGAAATCCCCTGTAAGTGACAGTATAATCGTTCAGCAGCCTCTCAGCCCTCCTCAAAAGGTGGTCTTCAAAGAGCCCCTCAAACCGCTTTCTCTCGAATATCCGCTCGAGCCTTCCGACCGTCTGCCCCGCCCTGTGCACCAGCTCTATGTCGAGGATCCCGTCCGCCCCGTGGCTTGAGAGGTGATCGTGGATGGTGGAGAAGAGCCGGTCGACGGCCGCAGCGTCCACCAGGGCCTCGGCGTCCCTGGCGGCGCCCTCCTCTTCCAGGTCTTCGAGAAGGCTCGAGACGAGGATCAGCCTGCCGGTTATGATGGTGAAGAGCCTCTCCATCTCCCGCAGGGCCTCATGGGAGTAATCCGCCGCCCGTCTCGCCCAGTCGTGATCGATGACGGCGATCTCGGCTAACGACTCCGTGTACCTCTGCAGCCTGACAAGGGTCGTCTTGACGGTCTCGACGTCCATCGGCTTGCCGTGGCCGGGGCAGCAGATGCGGATATCCCTCTCTTCCAGAATCCAGAGGGCCCTTCGAATCGATTTCATCTGGTCCTCCCGGGACCATCCGGGAATTCCCGCAACCCCAGGATTCGAGGCGAAGAGGAGGTCTCCCAAAATGAGGACGTCTCCGGCGCGGACGGCCACGCTGTCAGGGCTGTGGCCGGGGAGGTGGAAGATTTCGAGCTGATCTTTGGCGCCCATCTCCACCCTCTGGCTGTTTAGGATGAGCCCCTCGCCGATGTTTATCGACTCCGTCGCGTATTTGATGTTCATACCGTCGTCCAAGGTCAAAAGTCTCGGGCCCCGATCTCTCAGATCCTCCGAGGAGAGAAGCCTGATCTCCGGCGATATCGGGTCAATCCTCTTTCCGAGAAGCCGGGAGAGGGTCATATCAGGGCTCCCCCTCTCCAGAGCCAGAGCCCCTCTTTCCTGGACCGCGAGAGCGGCTTGCTCAAAGCCCTCAAAGAGGTCTCTTCGGTTGAGCTGGAAGGAGTGGTCGGCGTGGATGTGAGTAAGATAAACCACCAGGGGCCTCGGACTCTTGTCGTACAGATCGAAGAGCACCTCCATCAGTCGATCCGTCTGATCGTCGAGACCTCCAGGATCTATGAGGGCGAGCTGATCTTCAGATGAGATGATGTACGAGTTGGAGGACATCATATCGATCGCCCTGATGTAGGGGTAAGCCTCCATGCGCTCAGTTCTGCCGACGGGCTGTAAAACTTCTGGCTCCATTGAGATCACCTCAACTTTATCTGCCCTCATCCGTCCAGAAAGGAAAGTTAGGGTAGAGGATGTACTTCTCCAGCCAGCCGATCTCCTCATCAACTTTCCGAATCTGGTTTTGGTATCTCTTCAGATGGTGAGGCTCTCCCTTGAAGAGGATCATCTCCACCTCTGCACCGCTTCCCTCTTTATACGCCCGGTAGGTCGAGATGGCGCTCGCCGGAACGACGGAGTTGTCCTCCATTCCGTTCAGCATCAGGAGCGGAGTGGTTATATTTTCGGCATGGAACGCGCCCATGATGGGAATATAGGACTCGGGATCCTGGAATGGGGTCTGGTCAAAGTACATCTTCGTCATCACCGCCCCGTTTGTGTTCGAGAACTGGGAGTTCTGGTCGGCCATTCCAGCACCGGAGACAGCAGCTTTCAGGCCGTCGTAAGTGGTGATCCACGCCAGGGTCAGGATGCCGCCGTTCGACCATCCGGTCGTACCCACCTTGTCCTCATCGATAATACCTCTCTTTGCCAGATACTCGACCCCCTTCTCGAAATCATCAGTGGGGAGATCGTAATAATGCCCTCCCTCGATGGACTTTGCAAACTCAAACCCGTAGTTGCTGCTCCCATGGTAGTTTGCGGAGAGGGTGACAAAACCGGCGTTTGTTATCAGATGGTAGGGAAACTCCCAGGTGTCCCGCCAGCTGTCAAAGTCGGTGTAGGTGGGCCCGCCGTGGATGACGAGCACCAGAGGACAGGTGGTGCCGGGCTCGTAATCGGCCGGATATCTGAGCACCCCCTGCACAGTCTCGTTCTGGGCGCCTGTCCACTCGACGACCTCAGAGGAGCCCAGCGGCTTTTTGAGGAGGTCCTCGTTCAGGCTTGTGAGCAGCTCGGGGCTGTTTATGTTCTGGCCCGATACCTCGCCCTCATAAATCTGGGGCGGGACTGATGCTGTATTATAATTGTAGCAGATGGTCGATCCGTCTTCTGCGCTCTCAAGGGCGAATATGTTCCCCTGGTGCTCTCCCAAAAGGAGCGTCATCTCCCAGCCGCCGTCGGTCCGCGTATACTTTGCCAGCTTCGGGTTTGTCCCATCTGCGAGAAGGGCGTACAACCCGCCATTGAACGGCTCCATCTCGACGTCGTCGTTGAAGAGATCCTTTAGCAAATTCCTGGCCCAGTTCATCGGAACCTCTTCCAGAGCCTTTGTGGCCGGGAAATAGGCCACGATGTCAGACGTATACCGAACCGGATAATTGATGCCGCCGTTCCGCATCCTCTCGATGTACACCACAGAGCTGTCGGGGGACCATGCAAACTCGTTTTCGTCCTGATACCCCTCCACCAGCGCCATGAACTCGTCCTCGGCCCCGGAGTCTGTGTCGAGGATGACATATCTGAATGAAGGGGCCTCAAGCCAGGACTCTGGATATTGGGCCGCTTTATAGATGATATACCTGCCGTCGGTGGATGGCTGATAAGCATAGATGACGTCGCCATTTGTCGTCAGGGGCGTCACATCTCCGTCTACAACCGAGTACGATTTGAGTATCACAGGGTCGGGGATCGCGTCCATGATGACGACATCGCCCGGAAGCTCCTCAGCCGTTTTTCCGTCCGCAGCACCGGTGAAGACGAGCCGGTCCCCCCCAAGCCATTCGAACCCGCCCAGAAGCTCTTCAGGAACGTCGCTTCTCTTCTCCTTTGCGAGAGTCGAGAGGTCCTGAATCGTCAGACCGTTTCCGTTTCCCTCCCTGGACATTGACGCATATGCTATCCTGGATCCATCCGGCGAAACTGCCCAGGACGATACCGATTCGTTGGGATCCGAGAGAGGAACCTCCCTCTTCGTCCCGGTATCGAGCATCCGGAGGGTTCCGTTGTCCTCTGGGGGCAGGAGATCGGACCCGGTGGTGATCAGATAGACGAGCTTTGTCCCATCCGGCGTGAGGTGGAAGCCTCGCAATGTGTCCATCTTCAGGATATCGTCGTTTGTCAGCTTTCCTGTGCCTTCCGCACCGGCTGTCTGAAATCCAAGACCACTCGCCATGAGGACAGCCGCGAGTAAAAATCCGAGCATCTTTCCGGAATATCGCATGGGATCACGCCAATTTTTTAGTAGGAGTCCATTTTTCTGAGGGCAGCGCATGCCTCTTCAGAAACGCCCAATAACCTCATATATTTTCCCTTCTTTCAATACTATCGGACTTTATGTTATAAGAAAGGCGCCGATCGTTCGGCTTTAATTACATATCCCGATATATAAAAAATTTCGGCGGTATAAACCTTATCCGCCGTTTTAAGCTACCAAACCAATCCGCCGATTACATATGGCAGCATCCGTATGCCCATTCGCACCAGTTGTTACAGTCGCAGCTGCAGCAGACAGAAGATTTCGCGAAACCTTCGCCACAGTTGGTGGCTATACAACCAAGATAGCCGACGATAGATGAATTCTCTGAAGCACAAGTCTCCAGGCCCGAAGCGCACTCCTCTCCAATCACTGGCAACTGCCCCAGCATACAAGTCCACCAGCTATTCGCCGCCATTATTTCAAGTTCTCCAGCAGACTCTGCGACATAATATTCTGCAATTTGGGAGACGTTCGTCTTCGGAGCTTCAAGAACGAATGTGTACTCGCTCATATTTCCATCAGCGACTCTTACCACCGTTCGCCCAACAGCAGCAGCGTTCTCCGAATCGGTGTTTGAATACTCTTGTATCAAAAGTTCATAAGTCCCCTCGGTTTCCATCCCGTCTTTCAACCCCGCATAACTCTGCTTCAACCCGAAGAAATTATCTTTGGTGATCTCTTCGTTGGGCACGAATCCTTTTTCAGCGAGATATTGGTCGGCTTTTTGAACTTTGATATCTGAGCCGCGCAGTTCATCCATTTCTTCACTAACGTCTGATTCGCTTATCATTTCCACTTCGCCGATGACGTTAGTTTCTGTTTGTTCAGCATCCTCGCAAATCGCCGGGTAGGCCATAAAAATCAGGCCAAATAGCACCGCCATCCAAACAAATGTCCTCATCCTCATAAATACCACCCTTGATTTTGAGTTGTGGACGTATGACAGCAAAAGATATATCTGGAATTAGCCCCACGAATCACATTTATGGGACCTAAACGATTATATCCACTGGGTTTTGGTTTTCATTGCCTACATCCCCAACCGGGTTTTTAGAACGCTTGCGAAATATATGATCTTTTCGCTTGTTTGGTGCTGCACCTTCAACTGGTTTATATTCGGCATTTCAGGCGGCAGACTCTGCAAAAGGTTAATTTTAACGTGTGAGGATAAACATCGATGCGAACGTTATAGGAGGCGTACTATGAACAGAATCTTTTGGATCGTGGCGATGGCGGCCCTTATCAGCACCACTGCACAGGCGTATGATCTGACAGGAGACTGGGGCTCGGAAGGGGCGAACATCTACATCCGACAGGTCAACGATACCGTATGGTGGTATGCTGAGAATTCAGCCGAGAACCCGGCCTGGACGAGCGTCGCCTACGGCACCATCGAGGGCGACACCGTGAGCGTGACCTGGGTTGACGTGCCCAAGGGGAACGCGACCATAATGGGAACCGCCGTGCTGAAGGTCGTCTCGGAGGACGAGCTTCAGCTCGTGGAGGAGACGGGAGGGTTTGGCGACGAGCAGCTCAAGCTTTTGAGGATCAGCAGCGGTTTCTGATTCCAGGGGCGGGCTCCTTCGTGGAGCCCCACCACACTTTTTCGTCATCAAATCAACGATCGACGCGCAAGGGCCGCATCACAGCACGCACTCGGAGCAGTCCTGGCAGCTGCACTCGATGTTCGTGATCTTCCACTTCAGAGCCCACCGTTTCATCTCTTTCACGATCTCCACGATCTCAAGGCCGCTCTCCGTCAGGGAATACTCGCTTCTCGCGGGAAAAGAGCTTCCGTCGAAGCTGTTCTCTACGAGCCCCTCCTCCTCCAGCTCCTTCAGCCGCGCGGAGAGTACCTTTGGGGTGATGCTGTCAAGGCAGCTCTTCAGCTCGGAGAAGCGCCTTGCATGCCCCTCGCCCTTGTAAAGCTCCAGGAGTATCAGAAGGGTCCACTTCCGGGCGATGTACTTCACCGTCCTGTTGACGGTGCATCCTTCCTGCATGGTATCCTTGGAGAAACCTTCTGGTCTATATACGTTGGTATCTTAAATATACCATGGGCGGGCGAGACTGGCCTGGTCTTGCCCGACGAAACTCCCCGCCCAGAAGCGAGATTATTTGGGAAAAAATCGATATAGAGAAATGAAGATAGTGATTGACAGAAAGATGGACACAAAAAGGAGCTGGTAAAAGTGGCAAAAGACCTGATGGAGAAGGGAGCGATCCTCCAGAGAGATAAGGAGACCTACGCCATAGCCCCCCACATCGCGGGCGGGATCATCGACCCGGCGAGCCTGAAGAAGATCGCCGAGGTGGCGGAAAAGTACAAGGCAGCGGCTCTGAAGATAACCTCGGCCCAGAGGATAGCGATCGTGGGCCTGAAGCCCGAGGACCTGGACGGCGTCTGGGCGGACCTGGGGATGAAGCCGGGGGCGGCCATAGGCCTATGCGTCAGGAGCGTCAAGATCTGTCCTGGAACCACCTTCTGCAAGCGGGGGCTCCAGGACTCGGTCGGCGTCGGCCTGAAGCTCGACGAGAAGTACCACGGGATGGAGATGCCCTCCAAGTTCAAGATCGGGGTCTCGGGCTGCCCCAACTCCTGCGCCGAGCCCGCCGTCAAGGACCTGGGGCTGATGGGCACCGCCAAGGGCTGGACGGTTCTCGTGGGAGGAAACGCCGCCCGAAAGCCGAGGCTCGGCATCGTCCTGGCTGAAGCTTTATCCGACGACGAGGCCTTGGCCCTGGTCGATAAGGTGATCGGCTACTACAAGGCCAACGCCGAAAAGCAGAGGCTCGGCGAGTTCATCGACGAGATCGGCTTTGAGAAGTTCAAGGGAGCTGTCCTCTGAGCTTCGAAGATAGGGCGGAATTTTGAGCCGTCGATGGGGAACTACGGTCGGCGGGAAAGGCGAACGAGAGGGGGCGATGGACCGATCGGCCGGGGATCACCAGACCCCGGCGACCTCCTCGCCGCACTTCGGGCACCTCCCCTCGACGACCCCGTTTCTCGCCACCCTGAAGGCGAACCGCTCCACCAGCGGCTCGCCGCAGCTGGCACAATTCGTGTTCTCGTCCTCACCGGGGATGTTTCCTCCGTAGACGTACGAGAGGCCTGCATCCCTTCCGATCTCCGCAGCCCGCCGGATCGTCTTGGCGGGGGTGGGCGGGGCGTCCTTCAGCTTGTAGGTGGGGTAGAAGGCCGTGACGTGCCAGGGCATGTCGGGGCTGATCCCCACAAGAAACTCAGCGATATCTCGAAGCTTCTGGTCCGAGTCGTTATAGCCCGGTATGAGCAGAGTCGTCACCTCGACCCATATCCCGAGGCTCCACATCAGCTCGATCGTCCTCTTGACCGGATCGAGCCTCGCGCCGCAGACCTTCTTGTAAAAGTCGTCGTCGCCCTTGAGGTCGACGTTTATCGCGTCCAGGTATGGCTCGATCGTCCTCGTCGCCTCCTCGCTCATGTACCCGTTGCTTACGAAGACGTTCTTGAGCCCCCTCTCCGCCGCGAGCTTCGAGACGTCGAGGGCGTACTCGAGAAAGATCGTCGGCTCAGTGTAGGTGTAGGCGACCGACTTGCACCTCGCGGCGAGGGCCTCTGCTATCACCCTCTCGGGCTCGACCAACTCTCCCGATATGATCCCCCTCTCGGCGGGCATCTGGGATATGTCGGCGTTCTGGCAGTGGAGGCACCTGAAGTTGCAGCCGACGGTGGCGATGGAGTAGCTGAGATGGCCGGGCATGAAGTGGTATAGGGGCTTTTTCTCTATGGGGTCGACGTGCATGGCGATCAGCTTCCCGTAGACCAGGGTCTCCAGGTTTCCGTCCCTGTTCTCCCTCACGCCGCAGATCCCCCTCTTTTCGGGCTTTATCCTGCAGAAGTGATTGCAAAGCCCGCACCGAACGTCTCCTCCTTCCAGCTTTTCGTAAAACATGGCTTCGGTCATCGCGAAACACCGTCCAGCGTTGCAAAAAGATCTCTCTAAATAAGTGGTGATAATTCCTTATAATTCTTATTCCGGAAAGAGTACGATAGGATGCGGCCAAGGAACGTGAGGAGAAAGTGATGTGAGGCGGAAAGAATGCAATTGTCGCGCCTCTGATCTATTGTCGGGTTTCGACGACGACTTCCCTGTAGACGATGAACCTGAGGGGGTTTTCGGGCAGCCCTGAAGAGGCGTTGATCGAATTGTTGACGGCCTGGTCCGCCGTCCTGATCCTTATATCTCCGAGGAGTGGCAGATCGTCGTCGGGCCTGAGGACCAGCTCCTCCTCGTTCGCCATGCTGATCGTCATAGTTCCGGGATCGACATCCTGGACGGTCATATCTCCGTACTCGTCCCCCTCCTCGACAGATGCTGTCTCGTCAGAGATCTGCCAGATGGCGTCGACCTCCGCAAAGCCGTCGTCGCCGGCAGAAAAGGCGCTCCGAAAGTGGACGGCTATGACGACCATGTCGTCGGCACCACCGACACGCCTCTTGTAGAGGTAGGTCTCATCCAGAAGATCGGCCCCGGCCCTCGATGGCTCGATGACCTGAGAGTCCATCAGAACCCCCTCCTTGAAGAGCGCGAGAGAGACCTTCTCCCCACCCTCGTCGACGGACTCGAGGGCCAGCTTGTACCCGTCCTCCAGGCCCAGGGGGCTGTCGGTGTCGAAGGTCTCTCGCCGTTCGTCGTCGATGAGGACTTTGACGAGCTGTTCCTCGGCGAGCTGGTTCGGCTCTTCAGACTCGTCCGAGAGGAGGCCGTCGGCGTACCCTGCAAACTGGGCCTCACCCTGGAAGGCGATGGTCCAGAAGTCACCCCAACCCTCGAACTCCATCCCCTTTCTCTCGCCCCTGGCGACGTAAACGGCGCCTGTGTCCTCCTCAAGCCCGCCATCGGCGATCTTCAGGGTGATGGACTCGTCCCCCAGCCCCTCGTCCAGATCGTAATAAAAGCCCCCGAAGCTGGTGGAGTTCCAGGTCCAGGTCGAGCCGTCGACGACCTCTCCGGGACGGCCTCTCACCTCGTAGCTGCCCGGTTCTTCGATCTCTCTATAGATCCAGAACCTCAGGGGGTTTTCGGGCCTTCCGGTGGAGGCGTTGACGGCGTCCTCGACGTCATCCTGATCGGCGGTTTTTATCCCGATGTCTCCCAAGAGGAGCCTGGACCTGCCTCTGGAAAAGCCGATCGTTCGGTCTTCGTTCGTCATGGTGAGTGTCATCTCGTCGGGGTCCACATCCTCGACGGTCATCTCGCCCCACCTGTCCCCCTCTCTGATCCGGACCGTCTCATCGGAGATCTGCCAGAGGCCGTCGACGGTGACAAGAAAGTCCCCACCGCTGGAGAAGGCGTTTTTGAAGTGGACCGCGATGAAGACCACGTCCTCTCCTCCGACGGGCCTCTTGTAAAGGTAGGTTCCGCCGGGGGACGTGCCGTTCTCACTAGACAGTTCGACAACCGCCGAGTCGACCCTATCCCCGTCTTTGAAAAGCTCCAGGGATACCTTCTCTCCCTCGGGGTCGACCTCCTCGACCGCGAGCTTGTACCCCTCTTCGAGCCTCAGAGGAACATCCCTTTCGATCGTCCTCTCCTCGTCGTCGTCGATGAGGACCTTCGCGATCCGCTCGTCTCGGAGGAGGATCTCGCCCCCGGACTCGTCGGATAGATGGCCGGAGGAGTAGCCTGCGAAATGAGCCTCGCCCAAAAAGCCGATGGTCCAGCGGCTTCCCCAGGCCGAAAACTCGATCGGCTCCTCCTGGGCTCGGGTGGCGTAAACCGCCTCCGAAGCCTCGATCTCCCCGTTGGAGATCAAGAGGCTCAGCCGCTCATCTCCCACGTCTTCGTCCAGGTCGTAGTAGAACCCGGCGAAGTCCTGAGAGCCCAAGGAGTAGGTCGCGCCATCGACGACCTCGGCTACTGGACCCCGAATCTCCATCCCGTTTGCTGTCACGACGAGCAACGTCGCCGCGAAGACGGCTGACAGAAAAGGCGAAAATGACAAGCGGTCCACTATCGATCACCAATGGTCCTGGTAAAATATAAGGTAAATATATCTTCATATATAAAAACATCACCGAAAACCCGCTTAGTTCTGGGCAAACTCAAAGTTACAAGGGAGAAATCAGCAGAGAACAAAGCGGGACGTATAAAGGAAAATATGGAAGAGCTTTTGGCTCTTCCGAAGATGGTCTTACTCTCTCTTCCTCAGGACGAGGTAGGAGACTGCCAGAAGGCCAGTTATGGCGAAGACCGCCTCGAATCCGGGGATTCCACCGGCGGGCTCTTCAGCAGCGTGTTCCTCAGCTGCAGGCTCCTCGGCTGCGGGCTCCTCAGCTGCAGGCTCCTCAGCTGCAGGCTCCTCGGCTACGGGCTCCTCAGCAGCGGGCTCCTCGGCCACGGGCTCGACAACTGCAGGCTCAGGGGCCTTGACGGGCTCGGGGACTACCTCCTCTTCCATCTCGGCCTCTATGGTAGCCTCCTCGTAGATGTAGAACCTGAGGGGCTCCTCAGCGCTGATGGTGTCCTGGTCGGCGGTCTTGATCCTGACGTTCTCCATCAGGAGCTGGTCCTTGTTCTTGTTGAGGGTGATCTTGTTGTCCTCATTGTTCATCATGATGGACAACGTTTCAGCGTTGACGGTCTGGATCGTCATCTTGTCGTACTCGGTGTCCTCCTCAACGTCGGTGTAGGTGTCGGAGATCTGCCAGATGCCGTCGACGGTGGCCAGGTCCTGGTCAGCGCCGCGGAAGGCGTTCTTGAAGTGGACAGCTATGACAACGATGTCCTCGGTGTCGCCCATGTCCATGGTGTATGTGTAGGTCTTGTCTGCGATGGTGGCGCCGTCCTTGGAGGGCTCAACCACAGCGGAGTCGACAACTGCGCCGTCCTTCATCAGCTGGACGTAGACCTTGTTGCCGTCGAGGTCGATGGCCTGGATAGCCAGCTCGTAATCCTCCTCAAGCTTCAGAGGCGTGCCGGTGGTGAAGGTCCTCTCCTCGTCGTCGTCAAAGAGCACCTTGGAGAGCTGCTCGTCGACCATAAGGTTGTCGTCGGTGGAGTCCTCAGCCAGGTAGGCGGTCTCTCCGTCCTCAACATAGGCCGCGAAGTACTCCTCAGCCAGGAAGCCGATGGTCCAGTAGTAGCCCCACTCGGCGTAGTCGAAGTCGTTCTGCTGAGCAGTGGTCTCGTATACGATGCCGTTCGGCTCTTCGAGAGCGTCACCGGTGATGGTCATGGTGATCTTCTCAGTGCCGAGAGCGTCGTCGATGTCGTAGTAGAAACCGGCGAAGGATGAGACGTCCCACTCAACGGTAGCGCCGTCCTCTACAGCCTTGACGGTTCCCCTGATCTCGTAGGTGCCGGGCTCGGTGATCTCCTTGTAGAGGTAGAACCTGAGGGGCTCCTCAGCGGAGATGGTGTCCTGGTCGGCGGTGATGATCCTGACGTTCTCCATCAGGAGGGTGTCCTTGTTCTTGTTGAGGGTGATCTTGTTGTCCTCGTTGTCCATCTCGATGGTCAGAGTCTCGGCGTTGACGGTCTGGATCGTCATCTTGTCGTACTCAGTGTCCTCCTCCACGTCGGTGTAGGTGTCGGAGATCTGCCAGATGCCGTCGACGGTCGCCAGATCGGTGTCAGCGCCGCGGAAGGCGTTCTTGAAGTGGACAGCTATGACGACGATGTCCTCGGTGTCGCCCAGGTCCCTGGTGTAGGTGTAGGTCTTGTCCTTGATGGTGGCGCCGTCCTTGGAGGGCTCAACCACAGCGGAGTCGACGACTGCGCCGTCCTTCATCAGCTGGACGTAGACCTTGTTGCCGTCGAGGTCGATGGCCTCAATCGCCAGCTCGTAGTCCTCCTCAAGCTTCAGAGGCGTGCCGGTGGTGAAGGTCCTCTCCTCGTCGTCATCGTAGAGCACCCTGCTGAGCTGTTCGTCGATCATCAGGTTGTCGTCGGTGGAGTCGTCGTAGAGGTAGGCGGTCTCAGCATCTCCCTCGACGTAAGCGGCGAAGTACTCCTCGGCCAGGAAGCCGATGGTCCAGTACTCGCCCCACTCCTCATAATCGAAGTCATCTTTCTGGGCCACGGTCTGGTAGACGACGCCCTTCGGCTCGTCAAGAGCCTCGCCGGTGATGGTCAGAGTGATGCTCTCCTGTCCAATGTTGTCGTCGATGTCGTAGTAGAAACCGGCGAACTGCTGTGGGCCCCAGGTATAAGTTGCACCGTCTACGACGGTGGCCACAGGACCGCGGATCTCCACCTTATCGACTGCGCTTACTGCCATCGCTGACGCGAGCAGCAATACAAATGCGGTAAGCGTAATCGCGGTCACTTTCTTCATAATTTCGTTAACCTCCTACTTTTCCCCTATGGGGTAAGGTTCATGCAGCATACAGTATGATTATTCTTAAAACTATTGCCCACACTGATCTCCCCGCCACTGCGGCGCGACCAAACTGCGCCATCAGGTGCTGTTTGGCATCAATATGACACTGTATAGCTACATCACCCTCCCGATCCCGTTGGGACTATGGGAATATGATAGAGAATTTCACCATATATCTTTTGTGGTCTCTCTTTCGAGACATAATCCCCCTGCACCCGAATTTCCCGATGAAAGACCGATCGATCGAAGAGATTTCACCAGGTCCGATCCAGAAAAATGTCCACACAAATATAAACTCTGTCGCGCCAAAACTCCGAGGGGAGATATGGGAGTGATATGGAACAGGGAGATTTAAAACGGCTCAGAAATGGTTCTAATCGGTTTGTTCGAGGAAAAAGCCTTTGCGATCCAGGCAGAGAACCACAAGGCTCCTGCCAGATCTCAGGGAAAACTGTTTCTAGGCCAGAGTCGATAAAGAAAACCATATGGTGCGAACTGGCCTAATATATCATCCCATCTACCTGGAGCACGATACCGACGGCCATCCCGAGAGGAAGGAGCGGCTCATCACCGCCCTGAAGAAGATAGAGGCCTCGGACCTGGACCTGGAGCTCATCACCCCGAGGCCTGCCACCCTCGAGGAGGTGGGAAGTGTCCACTCCTCCGGCTACATCGACCAGGTCAGGGCCATGTCCGAGCGGGGAGGAGGATACCTGGATCTGGACACCGTCGTCTCCCAGAGATCCTATGAAGCTGCCCTCATGGCGGCGGGCGGGGTCATAACCGGCATCGACGAGGTGAAAAACGACCTCGACAACGCCTTCGCCCTGGTGAGGCCGCCGGGCCACCACGCCCTCCCCAACAGAGGCATGGGATTTTGCATCTTCAACAACGTGGCCATAGGGGCGAAGTACGCCCAGAAGATGGGGCTTGAAAAGGTCTTGATAGTGGACTGGGACGTCCACCACGGGAACGGGACGAGCGCGATCTTCTACGACGATCGGACCGTCCTCTACTTCTCAACCCACCAGTTCCCCCACTATCCCGGGACGGGAAGGGTGAAAGAGCTGGGGATGGACGGAGCCGAGGGGTTCACGGTTAATGTCCCTCTTCCTTGGGGGACGGGTGACTCCGGATACATCGCCGCCTTTGAGGAGATCCTCAAGCCTGTGGCGCTCGAGTTCGACCCGGACATCGTCCTCGTCTCCGCTGGCCAGGACCCCCACCTTGGCGACCCCCTCAGCGGCATGAACGTCAGCACCGAGACCTTCGGATCGATGGCAGCAGCGGTGAAGGAGATCGCAGACTCCTGCTGCAAGGGGAGGCTCGTCGCTGCCCTTGAAGGAGGGTACAACCTCAACGCCCTCGCCGACTCGATCGTTGCGATCCTGAGGGCCTTCAAAGGGGAGACACAAGCTTTGATCGAGATCGAGGAGGACCCACGGGTGGCCGAGAGGATAGAAGAGGTGAAGAGGGCGATGAGCCCCTACTGGAACTGCTTCAAGTGAAGTGGAGGAAAGTAAGGCTTAGATCAGGAGACCTTAGATCCACTCTCGCGCCGAAAAGTACCGGGCAATGAAAGCTCGAAACTCCGGGTCTTCGACCTTCAGGATCTCCTCTCCCCCATATACCTTGTATCCGCGCCTCAGCTCGGGGCCGAGATGGCGTCCGAGGGAGAGGCCAGACACCCGGGCACAGAGCAGCTCTCTCGCCTCGACGAACTTTCGGGCCGTCTCCACCACCACCCGGCCGTCCTCGACGTAAGGGCCTGAGAGGGGCTCGGGGTGGCTTGATACAAACTTCTTTGCGTGCTCCGCCTCCCAGACCGGGGGGCCGACCCTTCGTTCGACACGTGGAAGGGTGGCGACCGAAAGCTCGAAGAGCATCCTTATAGCGCCGCAACATCCCGATTTCTCCGGGATGCTGCCCTCGCCCGTTTCAGCCGAAGCGGCCCTGTGCCAATCGGCGTCCGACCGCAGCACCGAAAAACCGTTCCGCTCCAGGAGGGCGCAGACCGACTCCTCGGCCTTTCTCAGCTGGGGGAAGACGACGTCCTCCACCAGGTCCGGGGCTGCAAACTCGATAAGAATCATAGTGCTTTTCCGTTTCGCCATCTCCTCGCGAAGCTCGTCGTCGGAGAGGGGCGAGATCGCTTTTGAGAAGAAGAACTCCAGGGCCGGCTCCTCCAGAAAGAGGCGGCCCGCGGCCACAAACTTGAACATCCTGTCCAGGGCGAGGGCCGCGGCGACGTTCCGGCCAGGGTCGACGGGGTCGACGACGACGAGGGGGTCCTCATGGTCCTGGGAGGAGTGATCCGCGAGATCGATCACCTCGCCGGGACGCCAGAGGGATGCACCCTCCAGAACGGCTAAAAACGAGCTGTACCTGATGACGAGAAGCTCTGCGAGGTAGCCGGAGAAGCCGCCGACCTTCAGCTCCGAGCCGTAGACACCGACCCCCTTCATGAACTGCTTCAAAAGGAGGACCTCATCTTCGAGCCCTTTTATCCTGCTGGAGACGTACCTGTTATGAAAGGGGGTCCTGTCGACGGCGGAGATGATCCGGGAGGCGTCTTCCACGAGATAGCACGGTACGAGGTCGAGTTCAAACCCCTCGAAGAGGGCGTGGACGTAGGCGTGCTCTGCGTACCGCTCCTCAAACTCGGGGGAGATGCGCCTTGCGATCTCCAGGGCGGGAGCGAGGGGAGACCCTTCGGAGACGCCTATGAAGACGTCGAGGTCATGGTCTCCAGAAAGCCACGTGCCCCGGGCCGCAGACCCCACCAGGGTCACATCGCATTCGACGCCTTCGGCCCCGGCCAGCTCCTCGATCCGCGATAAGACCTTTCTCGCGACGGATTTGAGCCTCTCTCGCTCCTCGAAGGAGGGCCTGACCCTCGATAGGACCTCCTCAAGGACAGGTGAGTGGGAAGGCTGCGACGTTCTCGTAGATGGGGCCTCCGGGGGTGAGGGTGCTCTTTTTCAGGAGAAACTCCGACGCGCTGAACTCGCCGAGGTCGATATTTTTGAAGGGGGCAAGCCTTGCAGATAGGATGGAGGTCGTCTCGGGGCTGGGCCTCCCCACCCGAGCGATGGTGGCGTGAGAGGTGAACTTGCGCCTTTCCCGCTCAAACCCCAGGGGGGAGAGGACCGCCTCGACGGCGCGGAAGAGCCCCTCAAACTCCCCCTCGGCCCCGATCCAGACGACCCTGATCGACCTGCCGGGAAAGGCCCCGATCCCCCCGACCCTGGCGGTGAAGGCCGGTCGTCTCACGCCCTTCAGGGACTCGACGACCCGGTCCACCTTCGGGAGGGGGACGTCGCCGAGGAACTTGATGGTTACATGGATGAGGTCGGGATTGACGAGCCTCACCCCCGGCAGGTCGATCTCCTCCTGGACCTTCGCGATCTCGTCGCGCATCGAGGCGGGTAGTTCGACGGCGACAAAAGACCTGATACCCTTCTCTGATCCGGCGTGCTTCTGAGACCTGGGGGCCTTCTGAGACATCTTCGACCTACCTGAGAACGCCGCCCCGGCTCGCGGAGGTTACGGACCTGCTGTATCTGGCGAGCATCCCCTTCGCCACCTTCGGCTCGGGCGGCTTCCAGGCGGCCTTCCGCCTCTCGATCTCTGAGGGGTCCACCAGAAGATCGATTCTTCGCGCATCGATGTCGATTCCGATCTCGTCGCCGTCCTCCACGAGAGCGATGGGCCCGCCCACCGCAGCCTCGGGACAGACGTGGCCTATGCAGGGACCTCTCGTGCCGCCGGAGAACCTGCCGTCGGTGATCAGGGCGACGGAGTTTCCGAGCCCCACGCCCTGAATCGCTGATGTGGGGGATAGAGTTTCCCTCATACCGGGGCCACCTTTGGGACCCTCGTACCTGATGACGACGACGTTTCCTGCGACGACCTCGCCTCCGACGATCCCGGCCAGGGCCTCCTCCTCGGAGTTGTAGACTTTCGCGGCTCCGGCGTGCTTTCTCATCTCCTTCGATACCGCCGTCTGCTTGACGACCGACCCCTCGGGAGCGAGGCTACCCTTCAGGATCGCGATCCCGCCCTCGGAATGGACCGGATCGTCCAGGGTCCTGACAACCTTTGCGAAGGTCTCGGGGTTCTCCGGCCTGAACTTCGCGATCTCCTCGCCGAGCGTCCTTCCTGTGACCGTCAGGGCGTCGAGGTTCAGCTTCGACTCAAGCCGCTTCATCACGGCTGGGATGCCCCCGGCCCGCTCCAGGTCGAGGATGTGGAAGGGCCCGCCGGGCCTGAGGTTGACGAGGTGGGGGGTCTCCCGGCTCAATTGATCGAACTTCTCGAGGTCCAGGTCGATATCGAACTCGGAGGCCACCGCTGGTATGTGGAGGGTGGTGTTGGTGGACCCGCCGATGGCCATGTCCATTCTGATGGCGTTCTCAAGGGACTTCGGCGTCACGATCTGCCTTGCGGTGATCCCCTTCTCGATCAGCTCGACGATCTTCACTCCCGACTTTTTCGCGATCCTCATCTTCTTCGCGTCCGCGGCGTGGGCGGTCGCGCAGCCGGGTAGACTCATCCCCATAGTCTCTGTGAGGCAGGCCATGGTGTTCGCCGTAAAGAGGCCGGCGCAGGAGCCAGCGCCGGGGCAGGCCAGGTTCTCCAGGATCTCAAGGACCTCGCCGCCCTTCTGCCACCCCTCGAAGACGTCGATCAGGTCCAGCTCCTTATCGCAGGCGAAGCCGGGGTACATGGGACCGCCGGTCACGGCTATCGCGGGAACGTCGAGCCTGCCCGCCGCCATCAGGTGGCCCGGCACGATCTTGTCGCAAGAAGATATCAGGACCATCCCGTCGAGCTGGTGGGACTCCATCATCACCTCGATGGTGTCCTCGATGATCTCGCGGCTGGGGAGGGAGTACCTCATTCCCTGGTGGCCCATGGCGATCCCGTCGCATAGGCCGATGGTGTGAAACTCGAAGGGAACGCCTCCCGCCATCCTGATCCCGGCCTTGACCGCCTGGGCGATCTTGTCCAGGTGGATGTGGCCCGGTATGAACTCGTTCCAGGAGTTGACGACCCCCACGAAGGGTCGGCCGATCTCCTCTTCTATGAGGCCGGTGGCCTTGAGGAGGGCCCGGTGAGGTGCCCTCTCGGACCCGACCTTGGTGATATCGCTTCTCATGGGAAGAACCTCTGAACGATACTGAGGTGTCGTCTCCTTAAGTCTTCCGCGGTTCAAAAGGGGACCGGGCGTCCCTTCCGCCTCTTTGGGAGGAAGCAAAATATGAATCGAAAAAGGGCGCACAAATAAAATGTGTCGGCAAAAAGATGTGTCGCCAAAGGTCATAAGCGCCCCTGGGAGCGTCGGCAGAATTATCGCCCCTCCGTTCCGGGTCGAAAAATCGCGAATCTCATCCCTTAAATATTCGCGATTCATCTGAAAGAGAGGTGACCAAATGGATTCCTATCATCTCTTCCTTTTGCTTTTGGGCCTTTACATAGCGGTGCTCATCGGCATCGGCTTCCGATCATCCCGGGGGCAAAGATCCGTGACCGACTTCTGGCTCGCGGGCCGGGAGATCGGAGCCGCCAACATCGGCCTCTCGGCCGCGGCCTCGTGGCTGACGGCTAGCGCCCTTCTTCTGGCGACGGGCCTCTTCCTCTTCATCGGCGTCGGGTCGGTCTGGGTCTGGGTATTTCCGAACGTCGCGGGCCTCTTGATCATCGCGGCGATCGCAAAGAGGGTCAAGAATATCCCGGCGATGACCCAGCCTGAGCTTCTAGAGATCAGGTACCACCCTCACGTCAGAGCCCCCGTGGCCCTGGCCATCGCCATCACCATGATCCTGTTCGCGGTGACCGACTTCATCGGGTTCAAGCTGGTCCTGGAGGCCTTCTTCGGGGTGCCGCCCCTCTACGCGGTTCTGATAATGGCCGTCGCGGTCTCCATCTACGTCAGCCTCGGCGGCTTTCGGGCCGTCGTCTGGACCGACGCCGTCCAGTTCGTCTTCCTCGCCTGCGTCGCGATCGCCGTTGCTGGCCTTGCGACAAGGGCCTCTCTTGACGCCGGAACCACCCTCGCGGCAGCCTCGGCATCCCTCGGAGCCGACTGGTGGAACCTCTTCATCCTGGGCGGGGTATCCGGAGCCCTCGTCCTCCAGCTGGCGCTCCTCCCCGGGTGGGTTGCAGAGCAGGACCCCTGGCAGAAGATCTGGGCGGCCCGCGACGAGGGATCGGCAAAGCGCGGCCTCATCCTGGGAGCTCTCCTCCTCGGCGTCGTCTACCTCGCCTGCTTTGTCACCGCCGTCGCCCTCCGGGCGATCTATCCATTGCCCGCGGGCGAGATCGAGGCCGAGATGCTCTACCTCACCTTCATTTTGGAGAGCCTGCCTGGAGCCCTGGTGGCCTTATTCGCGATAGGGTTTGCCGCGGCCTCCATGTCCTGCGCTGACACCTTCGCGACCTCCGGCGCCTCCTGCATATCGAGGGACATCGTCCAGAGGCACATCAGGCCCCAGGCGAGCATGAAGGAGATGCTGGTCATAAACAGGGTCCTGGTCATAGTCATGATCGCGATCTCCGCTGGCATAGCCCTCAGAGTCGATAGCATCGTCGAAGCCGTCATCATCGCGACGGTGATTGGGACGACGTCATACTTCTTCCCCATCATCGGCGGCCTCTTCTGGAAGCGCGCTACCCGATGGGGCGCTCTCGCGGCGGTGATCGTCGGCGGCGGAACCCAGATCGCCCTCATATCCTACGAGAAGTTCTTCCTTCGGGCACCTCTGGAGACGGCAGCTCCGAAGCTTGCGAGCTACGGCCTTCTGGCGGAGCACGGCGTTCTGATCGGCCTGTCCCTGAGCGCCCTCGTCTTCGTAGGGATATCCCTCGCGACGGCGAAGCCGGAGGCCGCAAGGCTTGCGCCCTTCTTCGCGGACGTGGGAAGAGAGGTCTACGGCGACGGGGCCTTGGCTGCCGACCGGACCGATCCCGAATATGGGAAGGTAGCATCAAGGATAGAGGAGAAGGTCTCGGGGGATAGGGCCCACCTCCAACTCCGACTCGACGTCGCGCCAATGATGGCCGACGGCGGCAAAATTGATGATAGGCTCGAATGGAACGAGTTTCTGGAGAGGCTGGAGTCAAAGCACAAGGCGTGGTTTGAGCTCACAGGCAAGGACACGATTTACAGGCTAACCCAGGCCGACATGCTCGCCTCGGTGAAGATGGTTCGCGCAGATCGTCTCTCGATCTGGCTCTCGGCCGAGCCTAGACGGGACCAGATCGAGAGGCAGAAAGACGAGATCTACCTCTCCTATCGGGAGATCGAGGAGACGCTCATGGGCCTGGGCCTCTCGGCGACGCCTTCCAGGTAAAAACCGGGGATGACGGAGATGAGAACCGATCGGGACAAAGTCGACGTCGCGGTGGTGGGCGCGGGCCCCGCCGGCTCCACGGCCGCCGAGGCCGCAGCGAAGCTTGGTGCCAATGTGGTCCTGATCGAGAGAAAGAGAGAGATAGGAACGCCGGTCCAGTGCGGCGGCTTTCTTCCCGAGATAGGAGAGCTCCAGGCTCTCCTCCCGAGGGCGAAGATCCCCGAGACCCTCGCCGAGGTGCCCGAGCGGCACGTCCTCCACCGGACCCGTCTCCAGAGGATCTACGCCCCCTCGGGGAAGGCGAAAGAGTTTTTCGTATCTGGAAGGGTCGTCGACCGGAGAGGTTTTGATCGCGCCCTCGCCTGGAGGGCGGCGAGGGCGGGGGCGAGGGTTCTAGTCGGAACTCGCGCGGTTTTGGATGGCCCCTCCCTGAGGCTATCGGGCCGAAATTCCTGCGAGCTTGATGCGAAGGTCGTCATCGGGGCCGACGGCCCCAGCTCCGCCACCGCCCGGGGCGCTGGAATGGCCCTCCGGCGGGAGGTGGGAGTCTGTCTCGAGTACGAGATGGCCGACGTCGATATCGACCCCGATGCCGCGGAGATGTACTTCGGGACGAGGTGTGCGCCCGGCGGGTACGCCTGGATAATTCCCCTGGGCGAGGACGTCGCGAACGTCGGCGTCGGCACTCGATCCGCCTACCTCCATGGAAAGGGCCTTAGCGAACTCCTCGACTCCTTCATCCGCGACCACGCAATCGCGAAAGAGAAGCTCCGGCGGGGCGAGGTGACGGCGGTGATGAGGGGGCTTGTCCCGGCAGGCGGAATGCCGCCCGCGATCCAGAAAGGAAACGTCCTTCTGGCGGGAGATGCCGCAGGGATGGTGATGGCGACCTCCGGCGGCGGCATACCCCTCGCCATGGTGGGGGGCCAGGCGGCCGGAGAGGTCGTGGCCCGGCACGTGAGGGGCGATGCAACCCTCGCCGATTATCCGTCGCGCATCGCGACGGAGATGGGCCGAGAGCTTGAAAACTCCGTCCGGATCCGGGAGGTCGTCGACAAGATGATGAAAAGCGACCGGCTGATGGACGCCCTCTTCGCGATGCTCCCCGCTGACCAGATGAAGGCCATCATGAGGGGCCAGATCCCCGGTGCCCTGGAGAGGGCGCAGGACCTCGTCGCGAACCGATGAGAACGCCTTCCTTCCCTTTTCTCCATCCGAGATTTTTTCGCGATCCGCGACTTATAAGGCCGATACCACGGCCATGGTGACCAGGATCAGAGACGCCGTTCCCAGAACGTCCATCACGCTCGTGATCATCGGTATCGTCACGTTGTCGGGGTCCACGCCGATCTTGACGAAGAAGTAGGTGAAGTAATAGGTGACGAAGATGGCCAAGAGGGTGGTGAAGAGCCCGGCCACGAGACAGATGAAGATTATCTCGCCAAACCCCAGGGCTTCCATCCCGAAGGCCTTCGATACGACGTAGGCTAGAACCCCCAGGGTGGGGAAGATCAGGATGGAGAGAAGAAGGGTGCAGCTGAAGTTGGTCCTCGTCTCGCCCTCGGGCCTTCGGCCCATCTTGATCATCCCCAGGTGATAGGCGGAGGTGAGCCGGGAGGAGAGGATTCCGCCGAGGTTTCCCCCCTCCGCGTTGAAGACCGGGATCAAAAGCAGGACCGTGGAGAAGGCTATCAGCATATCCTCGGTCATCCCCATGAAGACCCCGGCCACGGTGGCGAGGACCGTGGAGACCACCAGCACCGGCAGGGACTGTCTCACGATCCTGACCATAATCAAATGGCTCGAGCCGAGGCTGTAGACCAAAGCCGCGGTGGAGAACATTATGAAAAGAAAGGTCGTCGCCCTCGCCAAAGGATAGCTCATCATCGAAACCAAGATCGCGGAGGCGAAGAGCAGTGGTATGGTGATCACGTCGCCGGCGGCGGTGATCAGGGGGACGGATATGTTGTCCGGGTCCCACCCCTTCTTGAAGCTCTGGTTGATCATCACCAGGGTGAAGGCGAGAAGAACGGCTCCAGAGAGGAGGCTGCTGACTACGGCGATGAGCACCAGGTCGTAGATGCTCATCGTCTCAAGCCCCGCGACGAGGCCGAACCCCTTCACCACAAAGGCGAGAACCAGGGGCATGAAGAGGGTCTGAACCGCAACCCCGCCCACCTGCTGGCGGAGGCCCTCAGACCGGCCGAGAGGTGGCGATATCTCGCCGGTGTGAAAGCTTGTGCCGAGCCTCGCTCCGAAGGAGCCGAAGATGTTGCCCCGGAGATTTATGGAGCTTGGTATCAGGATGATCAGGCCCGGGTACAGGGCCAGAAGGTAGGACATCTTGGCTATCGAGAAGCCGGCGAAGATGTCTGCTGCCGCGCAGATGACCAGGGCAAAAAAGCTCTGTTTTACGATTTTCGAGACTTTTCCGAGGGTGGAGGCGAAGTTATCGTTCGCCTCCGATGGCATGGCCACTAAAATGGACTGGTCTGCTCCCGACCAAGAGAGCAAAGACAACTCCTCTGCCGCCTCGAACTCCACCATGGGTAGCACCTCGTGAAGATCCGGGCGGCGGATCTGGCTGATGAGCCTCTTCTGTCATGCCAAACTCCTCCGAAACCTCGTCTTGGGTCGCCCAAGATCTCCGAACCCCCTCGAAAGGCGATTTTTCAAAGACCCTCCGCACGGATGCGATGTTCTCTTTCCAGCGCACCGATCCTTCCCACCGAATTTCTGCTGGGGCCTCTTCGCCCAAGGCGTCCCGTATCGGCCGTCTCAAGCGAATCGCCGCCTTATCCGCCGTCGTCGCGAATCGAGGCGATCTTCAAGATGAAGTTCCGATTTCGAGGGGCTCATTCAGAGGGTGCCGCTCCCAGCAGCTCTTCCACCGGCTTTGAGCCGCGCTCTGCGATCTTGACGTTGATCTGACCGACGTCAGCCGATATGTCGCGACCGTGGACCGACTTCCTCTTCCTCCGTCCCTTCTCTGAAGGGTGGTACCCGGTTCCGCTGGCGATCAGGATCTTCCTCCGCTTGGGCCCGGGAAGGTCCCGACGAAGCGGAAATCCCTCGCGATCGCTTCCTCCAGTGATCTCCATCGAATAGCCCGGCATGCCCACGGCGTCGCCGTCTATCACATCGCCGATCTTTAGGCCGAGGAACTTGTTGGCGGCGGCGTCCTTCGCCTCCACCTGGTAAGCTTTCCCGCTCTGGGGATCTGAAATAACGACTCTGAAGTCCATTTTTTCTCCTCGCAACTGAACAGGGCTCCACTAGGCCCCATCAACATATAAAACCTTATCCGGGACCAATCTCCTACGAGATCGTCCGCATCATCCGCCAGGCCTCGGCGACTTCTCCCTCCCCGTCACCGGTCCGACTTCTGATATGGCGCGATGAGAGGGTATCTCTTCCAGGTACGCCCCCTCGATCAGGGGCCTGTCTACCACCACTGCGTAGATCCTGTAGACGGTCCCCTCCTCGACCTCGCATCGCGTAAACCACCGGCCTTCGCTGTTCGGCTCCACCCTCTTCATCGCCTGGAGTTGATCGTCGTCGCGCCTGAAAAGGACGTAGACCTGCTTCTTTGTGCCGCGGACCCTGCTGGATTGACCCTCGACGAGGCCTGCCCACTTGTCTTCACCGTCGCGGGGAAAGCTGATCTTAACCGAGGTGGTGAGGCGGGATCGAGCCCAGGAGGCGATGCTTCCCGATCCGATCAAAAAAGAGAGGATAGCCACCGTGATGAGAAACTTTCTGTAGTTATCCTCCCAGAAATCGTCTCCAACAGATGGTGGGGACGTTGCGTTTCCAGAGTGGTTCTCGTCGACAGCGGGTTGGATCTCCTGTGACGACGAAACGTCCTGGACCATCTCCGACTCGTTTGTCGCGAGAGGGTGCCTGGGGGCGAGGGTGATGGGGATCGTTCTGGTGCCGTCAGAGAAGTCGACGACGTTGAACCAGTTCCAGTAGCCGTTGAGATAAACCTCCACGAGATGGCTCTCAGGCTCTACCGTCGCGATGAAAGGGGTGACGCCGTAGAAGATCCCGTCGATGTAGACCTCGGCACTGGGCGGATCTGAGACCAAGAGGACCCTCACATATGGGGGCTTTTCGTCTTCGTTCTGGATCGCAGCGATTTCGGATCGGTCGAGGCCGTTGTCTTCAGTTGGGACATCTTGAAAAAGATCCGCGCCTCCGGGCTCAGCTGGAGTGGCGGACTGGGGCGCCTTCTCGGATGACGTGGGTTGTGACAACGCCGTTTCAAAGACTTGACCAGAATAGGTCGGATGGTCTTCGTCCTCCACCGAGTTCGTAGAGCTGATTCGTGCCTGCTCTATCAGCTCGTCTATATCGACAGGGCCGCCACCAGAATAACCGATCCTGTAGATGGAGCGCGGCCCCGATCCGAGATTTACGATCTTGGAACTTTCGGACAGATCATTTTCTGCGACGCCAGCACAGATGGCGACGAAAGCCGCATCGAGTATCATCAAGAACGCCAACATAAGCTGTGCTTCGCGAATCAACATCCCCACAACTGGCCTTTCGGCATAACAGATCTTATACCCTATGGTCAGATTCAACGGAGCTCTTTCATCCTGCTGTAGTCTTGAAGAGAAGAGATGGGCATAGTCTTGATATCGATTCCCAGCTCTTCGGCCGCCAACACGGCATTTACCCCACCGCAGAAAGCGATGCCCACTTTCCCAGAGCCGACGGGGCACCCCATGTTCGGCTCTCCGGGCTCGCTCATATTCGTCAGGCCATCGATCCCGGCACCTTTTGCCCGGTCCAGCAGATCCCGAGCCTGGTCGACTGCAGCCACCGGAATTTCCCTCAAGTTGGCCAGCACCTTGCCGTTGCCTGTGCTCACCGCCTCGTTGACTTGAGTGGTCTTTCGCGACATGAAGACCCTCATGGGATCGAGGGACGAGCCTGAGTAAGCTATCAGGTCCATGAACTCCGAGAGGATACCATTTTTCACCTCAACGACGCCCGCAAAGGTGGTGTTAACCGGAATTCCGCCCCGAAGTAGCATCCCGTCTACGGTAATGCTGCAGACTGTGGAGATGCCGAGAAAACCTCTGGGTATCTGCAAAGCTCCCATCTCCTCGCCCTCTTCCTGAATCAAAACCCTTCTGCTCACAGCGAAACCGGCATCGAAAACCCGTCTCATTATCTCCAGTGTCCTCTCGTAATCCCTCTTATCCAGAAGGCTGGTGTTGACCACCACCCCATTAGTCTCGGAATCGGGATCGAAGCTCGACCGATACATGTACTCCTCGATCCGGGTGTTGACAAAGCCTATCCTGTCGTCCACCAGTGCGTCGGAGAGCTCCCTATTTCCAAGAGATGTGAGAATCCGGCCGCTGTAGCCCTCTTTTTTGGTGAACCCCAGCTCGTCCATTATCTTGAGGTTGTACCTGACGGCCCGCTCCCCCACCTCGTATCCCCTGTTGGAGAGTTCGTCAGATATGGCTCTAGCCCCGATGGGCTTATCCGACGCCTTTATCACCCTGAGGATTTCTATGAGCCTCCGTTGGCTCGTATGGGGCTTTGTCAGCAGCTTCATCTGAGACCTCTGACAGGGAAGCGAATATATATCTTATGCAGATAGACCTGCAGATCGCGCTTCAAGCCCGAGGGCGGCGAGGAAGTCCCGTGGGGTAGTGGTCAATCCTGCAGGCCTTTGGAGCCTGGGACGGTGGTTCGAATCCGCCCGGGACTATTCCGCCCTCGGGTTTTTTGCGGCAGCCCAATTCGGAATCAGAAACGTACATATAGTGGGCCAAAGTTTGGAGATGGTGTCGCTCCGGTAGTGTAGTCCGGCCAATCATTCCGGCCTTTCGAGCCGAAGACCCGGGTTCAAATCCCGGCCGGAGCATGGTGCTATTTTTTTGTTGTCGACTTCCAGCTTAGATCTACGGGCCGCCCTTATGTCGGTTTTTTTGGCCGAAAGACTTATCTTCATAGCTTTAGAACCAGGCTCAGACGTGAGTTTGTTTTTTAAGAACAGACTGACGAATAGATGCGAACACAGGAGGGAATTCCCATAAGGAGAGAACTAGCTGTTTTGTTGGTCCTCGGCATGGCCCTGGTGGGCATGGCGGGCGCAGCCAACTACATGTATGAGAAGGCCAACGTCAAGGGCGTCGGCTACAAGAACGTCGAAACGATCATCCAGACCCAAGACGGCCTTGCCGGAAACAAGCTGGTCGAGAAGGAGTCCGGAAGCGGAAATGTGATCACCGAGAGGACGGAGATCGAGGCTGAGAGGGACCCCGCAAACTTGATGCCTTGGGATGCGTGGAAGACGAAGTCTACATGTTGTCCCGACTACATTAACTTCTCCAAGGAAGCCGAGTTTGAGTACATGCCTGTGAGCTACCAGACCGGCACCTACGACCAGAAGTGGATCGAGAAGCTCTGCGTCCAGAACTACTACATCGGAGCCGTAGTCGTCGAGATGTACACCCACGCCGAGCACCTCCAGAAGAACACCGAGGTCAAGACCAGAAAAGACTGCGGATACTACAACAAATGTGGTAACTGCACTGGCGCTCTCGAGGCGAACTTCAACTCCAACGTCATCGGTGTCGCTCACATCGGATGGCTGTCTAAGGACGTCAACACCAACTCCAAGGGCAGGCACTACGAGTGGGGCCGAAGCGTTGAGGACCTGACTGGTGTCTTCTCCATCGAGAAGTTCATCCAGCTCTGGGGCAACGGCACCTGCGGCGACGTCCAGGTCGACTGGCTGCCCTGCATCTGAGCGCGGAAGTTCCCGCTTCCTTTCTTATTTTTTAGATTTTTCTGCTGCGATTCTTCCGCCGTAAGCCTATAATGCCCTTTCAGGTTCCAGTTTCCGTTTCAGGGTTCCTTGGGGCAGATACTGAATTCTCAACGAGTGCGCCCCAAAAGATCTGACGAAAAAGCTTAACTACTGGAATGGAGACTGGAGTGTACATCGCACCTTCAGATGGCAAGTCCATGAGGCGGTGTGAGATCTAGGGCGGGCTATGTTGCCAGCGAGGTTGGCTTGCTGGGATATAAGCGCCGCAGTTTATCGATCAATAGTATAGGTGGGAGAACAACGAGGAGAGAATTAGCTATTTTGTTGGTAGCTTGCATCGCCCTGGTGGGCATGGCAGGCGCAGCCAACTACATGTACGAGAAGGCCAACGTCAAGGGCGTCGGCTACAAGA
>DAOSXX010000004.1:0-123179 GCA_035380685.1 Methanothrix sp.
GAATCTTAGAGAGCTGATGACATTTAAGCTACCTATTCAATGAAGTGCATACACGGCCGGAAATCTCAAGAACTTCATAAAGGAGATCCGATCCGAAATTTGCTTTTCAGTCTCGAGGTCGCTCAACCCATACCACTGCTGGAGCAAAAGAACCTTGAGCATCAGGATAACATCAAAGTTAGGCCTTCCGCCTCTCTCGGTTTTATTATGATACATCTCTTCAAGAATAGGTCGAAATGGTTCCCACTCGATTAAGTTCGTGATCTGTGAAAGCCTATCTCCCAGCTTCTCTACATTCTTGTAAGCTTCTCGAAGGCCCCAGGCAGTAAAAGAATTCATATATTGATTATGTAGTTATTAGTATATAATAATTTCCATAGACTTGTCTGGTTTTTAGGAGTCCTCCAGCAGCGCCAATTCTGATCGGTTGTGGAATGGCCGTTGGGTGCGAAGGAGGGGTTCTCCGTGCAGATCCTACCGGCAAAGGGCATTTTTCCCTCGACAAACGCCCGCATACCCGAAATTTCTTTTGAACATAATGTTTAAATAGTATAAACCCCTTGTAGTAAGTTGCCCGCCTGTGAAATGTGCCTTCGTGCAGGTCAGAACGTGGCAGCACGGCCAAGCTCGATGGTGCCAAGGCATTCTTGAAGGTGGCCTGGCAAAGATGCGAAAGGAGTAACGTCCTTTTGCTCCCAAAAACGTTAAAGGGCTTGGTTAAAGCCTATGAGCAGGTGGGCGCAATACGACTTTTCAGCTCACTTGGTGCCATCCTTTGGAGAATGCTGAACTTTAAAATTTATGTGTGAGGGCAGAGCCCTCACAGATTCCAAATCCAATCTCCTCATCCCGTGATCGCCATGAGGATCGTGTTGTTCTGGGACAGAAGCTCTTTTGTGATCGTCCATCTGGCAGTATCGCCCTCGACGAAGGGTGTGTTGGCGGTGAGGATTTCTTCCGGCATAGTCAAGGTTATCGTCATGACCACATCGTTTTTGTCGGCTTCCACGATCTCTCCAGGGCTGAAGACCCGTTCGAGAGATAAATGGAACTCGTAGGATCCGTTCTCCGCCTTCCAAGTCGCGCCCCGGATGTCGGTTACGGGAACCTTCTTCTTTGCGGTCCACTCGTAGACCATGTATTCTGTATAATCCTCCTCAAAGGTGTAGTTCCTACTTTCATAGTTGGTGTTCAACTCCGGTATCAGCTGCTGGACCTGCCAGGTGAGCTGAGAAATCTCCGATCCGGCCTGGGATTTATCGGCGATGGCGCTGAAGTTGACTGAGGCCATCCCTTCCTCATCGATGACGATATCCTGGCTGGACTGGATGCATCCGGAGAGGATCACAGTGCAGAGGACGAACGCCAAGAGCGAAGCCGTTTTTTTGCGATTGAGATCCATTTTTTTTACCCTCCTCTGATGATCAATAGGTTGCGAAGATATTAGTTCGTTTTGTATCGTATAACAAACAAAATATATTATTTTAATATGTCTATTGTTGCTACATGTCTCTATTGTTATTACATAATGGAATTGTCGTGCGAAAGGATTATTTACGGGAACCCGAATACGCTAAGATGGGTGTGAAACCGTGACAGATTGGCCCGTCCTACTGCTGATTATGGAAGGCATACCCTTCCTGGCCTTCGTCTACTACCTGGACCACAAGAAGAAGATGTACATGCTGGAGAGGAGCGGGGCGGAGCAGGTCAGAGAGGAGCCACTGGAGCTCAGGCTTGAGAGGCGTCTATCCAGCGGCCTATTCCTCTCCCTGACCGGAGCGTCCCTGATCGTCTCACCCGGTTTGGCCGGGATTTTGGGCCTTGAAACCGCTCTCACCTTCGAGCTTCTGGTCATGGGGATCGTCGTCCTCTGCGCTGGGCTGGCAATGCTTCTTGGATACGGTATCATGAAGGGAAGAGATCTCTACTCCACCTCCGACGGCGTCTTGGAGTTCAAGTGAAGCGGGACCACATTCCAAAATTCTCTTTTATCTTTTGAGGTTAAAAAAAAGCGAAATGGGCCGGGAAGAGGCGCAATTCGGGGTCCAGTCCCGTTGCTTTTTCCGGATCGACTTGATGCGGAGGCGGATCAGGTCGAAGTCGAAGCCAATCTCGGACCTTCGGCCTCTTCTGCCGGACGAAAGCCGTCAGCAGTCCCATCTTCGAGCTTGCGTGGACAGATCGGCCCCGCCGTACCCGTGCTCCGAAAGGGTGGAGCTGGGGAGGCGGGGTGCAATCCGATAGCCGAATTTACATCATCCCTGGGGGCATCCCCATGCCACCCATGCCGCCCATCCCGGCGGGCATGCCGCACATTCCGCCGCCGGGCATGCCGCCCATGCCACCCATCCCTGCGCCGGCAGGAGGCTGCTCGGTCCTCTTGGAGGCGATGACGTCGTCGATCCTGAGGATCAGGTTCGCGGCGTCGGTGGCAGACTTGATCGCCTGGGTCTTCACCCGGAGGGGCTCGACGACCCCCATCGCCCACATGTCCACGACCTTGCCGTCGAGGGTGTTCAGGCCGCCGGTCTTCATCCCAGCCTCGTGGCTGCTCTTCATGTCCGTCAGCTTAGTTATGGCGTCAAAGCCGGCGTTCTCGGCGAGGGCCTTGGGGATTTCGGCCATAGCCTCGGCGAACTTCTCGACGGCGAGCTGCTCTCGTCCCTTGAAGTTTGCGGAGTACTCTCGGAGCTTGAGGTAGAGCTCCACCTCGGGAGCTCCGCCGCCCGCGACGAGGGTCTCGTCTTCGACGGCGGCGGCGACGGCGTGGAGGGCGTCGTCCAGGGCTCTCTCCAGGCTGTCGACGACCTGCTGGGTTCCGCCCCGGAGGAGGAGCGATACCGTCCCCTCCTTGGCGAGGCCGGTGACGAAGGTCATGTGGGCTCCGCTCACCTTCTTCTCCTCCACGAGGCTCGCGTGGCCGAGGTCTGCGGGGGTCATCTCGTCGAGGTTTGTGACGATGTTTCCACCTGAGGCTCGGGCCAGCTTCTTGAGGTCGGTCTTTCTGATCCTCCTGAAGGCCATGATCCCGGCCTTGGCGAGGTAGCTTTGGGCCAGGTCCTCGATCCCCTTCTGGCAGAAGACGACGTTGGCGCCGGTGGCGATCACCTTGTCTGCCACCTTCTTGATCGCCTCCTTCTCCTGGTTGGCGAAGATCTTGAACTGGTCAGAGGATGTGATGGAGATCTCAGCCTTCGTCTCGGTGTCCCGGGCCTCGATGGGGGTTCCGAGGATCGCAATCTTGGCGTCCTTGACCTTCTTTGGCATGTTGGAGTGGACACGCTCTTTATCGATGATGATCCCCTGGAAGAGCTCGGTTTCCTCCATGCTCTCTCCGGCCTTCTTCTCCACGATGACGTTCTTGAGGGAGACGACCTTCTTCCCGTCCTCGGTCTCCTCGGTCACCGCCAGCACCATATCGACGGCGTCCTTTGCTATCTTGACGTCGGGGTCTCCGGCGAGCTTTCCGGTAATGGCGGTGAGGGCGATCTTCTCCAACAGGTCCCTGTCCTCCGTTGAGACCTTCGTGGCCATCTCCTCCAGAACCTCGATCGCCCTGTCGGCGGCCATCCGATAGCCCTGGACGATCATCGTCGGGTGGACGCCATCATCCATCAGCTCCTCGGCCCTCTTGAGAAGCTCGCCGGTCAAGATCGCCACCGTCGTCGTACCGTCGCCGACGACGTCGTTTTGGGCCTTGGCAGCCTCCACCAGCATCTTGGCGGCGGGGTGTTCCACTTCCATCTCCCGGAGGATGGTCACGCCGTCGTTTGTAATCGTAACGTCTCCGATGGTGTCGACGAGGAGCTTGTCCATGCCTCGGGGCCCGAGGGTGCTTCGCACCGCCTTGGCCACGGCTCTTGCTGCCATGATGTTGTTAGACATGGCCTCTTTTCCCCGCTCTCGTCGAGAGCCTTCTCTGAGAATCAATATCGGCTGTCCGCCTAATCCTGCCATAAATTGCCTCCTTCTCGGGATCAGACTATTTGATCTTCTATAAAAGGGTTTTTCCACTTGGGGCTTTGCACCTAAACTCGTGTTTGCACCTAAAGTCAAAACCGAGTATAAATATACTAGGCATTTTTACCCCTGTTTCTATTATTTCCCGTTGTATTAATGCATTTGTTTCAATCATTATAAATAATTCCATCATTATATCATAAGCTGCATAACATGAGAGAATTAAGCCGAATTACTGTGGCCCATCTTTTGGCCAAATAAGTATTATTACTTGGGTTAAGCACTATAATCAGTTTTAGGCCGGACTCGACGCTCTCGCCGCTAGTCGGGGACGGATTCCTAGGAGATCGAGACATGGAGTTCGCTCTAGGTCTATGGACGCCGAGATCTCGCCGGAGCGGTGAGGACCACCTGGTTCGAGAAAATTGGAGACAGAAACCGGCCAGGCTGGAGGACGAGCTGAAGCCCCTTATATGATGCTTGGATGCCATGGAAACTCGCTTATCTTTGGGCCATAGGGATTTTAGACGTCCTTTGCCAGACCGCTGCAGAGCCGTTGCAGCGGGACAGAGATATCGTTCTTTTCCAGAAGCACCTCCAGTATACAGAGCTCATCATGCCCTCTAGCCTCGTTCAAGGCGTCGTACAGTTCTCGTTCGGTACGGACGAGAAAGCCCCTTCCTGAGTCGATGACTTCAGGAACCCTGCTATACCTCCAGAAGGCCACGTCGTTGAAGGGTCCATCCAGCATGGGCCGCTCAGTTCCGTAGCCTTGATTGTTGAGGACGATCACGATCGGATTGAGACCGTATCTGGCCGCTGCCGCCAGCTCCATCCCTGTCATCTGGAAAGAGCCATCTCCGGTTAGGATTACGGGCCTGAGGTCGGGACGAGCCGATTGAACGCCGATGCTGGCCGGAACGGCAAATCCCAGGGATGCATAGTAGGCAGGAGATACGAAGGTGTTGTGCCGGCAAATCTCGATGCCCCCAAAAAGAGCATCTCCGACGTCTGCGATGAGGATGTTGCCGTCGTCGAGAAAGGCGCCAACTATCTGAAAGAGCCTTGTGGCGGATATCTTCTCGTCAGAGGGGCTTTCCTCACCAAAGGGCTTCGGCTTTTGGGGATGGGGGACGTATCCCGGCTCATGCCAGCGCAGATCTGCATCGGACAGCTGCACCAGAAGGTCCATCCCGGAGAAGGGGTAGCGATGGTTGCCAAGAGCCAGCCCGTCGCTCGTCATGTAGATCATCTTCTCCGGGTCCAAGTGGGCGGTATATGCGCCCATATTCAAATCCGAGAAGAGGACGCCGATCAGGATTAGGCAGTCGCTCTCCTCGACGTAAGCCCTCACCAGATCGTTGCTGAGGGCTCCCGCATAGATCCCCATGTACAGGGACTCGTCCTCTGGGATGGCTGACTTGCCCAGGATGGTGCCGCAGATGGGGATGTTCGCCCTCCACGCCAGCGCCAGCATCTGGTCTGCCAGACCGTACCTCGACACCTCCACCCCTTCGATGATCACCGGCCTTTGAGCGGCGTTGATCATGCTCGCCGCCTCATCAAGCACCTCCACGGGCACCCTTGAGGGCTGCCCGCCGGGGCCCTTTCTGCCCGATGGTTTGGGGTCCTCTGGGACGGCCAACACCATGTCACGAGGTAGCTCGATGTAGCCTGGTCTCTTGCTCTCCCGGATCGAGGCCAAGACGTGGTCTATCTCCGAAAAGGCATTTTCGGCATTTTTCAGATACGCAGATGCTGATGTGATCCTCTCGAAAATCTTCAGCTGGTCGTCGTAATGGTGAGCCTTGTGATGGAGCATGTCATTGATGTGTCGCTCAGCCTCCCCCGGTGCTCCGCTGATGACCAGGACTGGAGACTTTTCAGCGTAGGCCTGGGCGGTCGAGTTTACGAGCTTCAGCCCGCCTACGCCGTAGGTCACGCAGACCACGCCAAGACCCTCCAGCCTGGCATAGGCATCGGCTGCGAAACCTGCTCCCTGCTCGTCGCAGGTGTTGATCACCTGAAGAGAGCTATCGCATAGCTTGCTGAAAAAAGTCAGAACGTAATCCCCGGGGATGCCGAAGACATGCCCGACCCCCTCTTCAACGAGTCGCTTTATTAGATAGTCGCCAACGCTGAGACCTGCCGTAGGAGCCGTACTCATTATCGCACCCGAATAGAGCAGGTCATGTTACCATTATAACTTTGTGGCTGTGTTTCGACGATGGGTCGGGCAAATCTGCGTTTCCGGTAGCGAGCTTGAAAAGGCCGCCAACCGCCAGCATAAGCGCCACCAAGAGGCGAAAGCCGATGTTGGTATGGTACCTAAAAAAGCTTCTTACGTCGTCTCGGAGACGAGATCAACGATATATGGTAGGCATTTTAGAGATCTTCGAATAACTTGGATTTCAAAAACGCTATTTGTGCAGCGCCCCTAAGAACTCTAAACGAATATCAACCGAATCAGAGAGAACCGCCGATGCATCATATCCCCTGGTTTTTGCTCCTGAATACCCCTTGCCAGCATGTCGGACTCCGACTTCTTCTGCCAGATCTAACTTGCTGTCATGAACCCGACGCGGTGATCGTCGCGACGATACATAAAATTTTGCATTATATAATTTGTTTTCGAAATCCGGTCGTGGGCGCAGGCCATTGAAACATATCTCTTGAACTGGTCTCATGCGATTGATTTAGGTGATCTCGATGAATGAGCCCATCGTTTGCGACGTTCAATGGCCTGCAGTCACGCCCGAAATCCTCATGGACAGTTTTTGTCTGGTTTTGGCCGTCAGGTCGAACATACCTTGATGGTATAGCTCTGCCCGCTCTCGAAAAACTCGTTTGACGTGCAGGTTTGCCCCGAGCCGTATACCTTTATCGTGTGATGCATGTTGCCCAAAACGGCGGTGGAGTAGACGCCGTCCCGCAGATCTCCACCCCGACCGTCGGCGCCGACGTAGGACCCGTCGACGTAGACGCTGTAGCCCTTCAGGCCGGTGGACTTGAGGGTTACCCAGGCTGACCCGTAGCCTGGCGGCGAGACCGGCCAAGTCCCGCTTTTCACATCCACGATAACGGCGTTGCTCATACCCTCGCCTGCCGAAAAGAGCATCACGTATCGGCCCACCTCTTCTGCGTGGAAGGCCAACTGGCTGTAGCCCGGATAGAGGTTGTAGCTCCTCTGGACCATCCTGTTGGCCGGCGTTATCTCGTAGAAGTCAGCCCAGCCTCCGGATGAAGAGTGAGCAAGAAGCCTCAGATAAGCGCCCTGCGGCACAACAGCGTACCCAGTCCTGCTGCCGGTGCCGAGAATCCAGAGGCCGTTACCCCCGGCATAGGCGAGCTGATGAGCCGACCCGGTGGGCTGGCCACCGGGTCCGCCGACGTAAACTTCCGGGGCTCCCGACGCAGAGTATCTCTCAACCTCCAACCCGCCAAAAGATGTCATGCTGAAGTACTCCGAGTACGTGGAGAACTCCGAGGTCGAGGGCCAGGTCGCATCCTCCTTGGGGACCTCCCCGTACATCTCGGGATGCTTTTCGCTTATTATCCAGGGACCGCCGAGCCCCAGCTCGAAAAGCCGCTCAGCCTCTCTCTCGCCGGGTTCGTATTCGAGCTGGGCTGAGGGGAGGACGACGGCGAAGAGGAGGAGGAAGAGGAAGGTCATAGCCAATGGTACGCGTTTTGTGGCGAAATTCCGCTGAACGCCTCTCTTGGCAGATCTTCCTTCCTCGCCTCCTTTTAGTTCGTAAATTTCAAACATCAAACACCCACTCCATCATTGAGGCCGTTATGGCCACGCACATCGACCATATTGGCCTGGGAAAATATTTAAGAATAGCGCGCTAGGCTTGGCAGTTTCCGCCTTCACTGACGATCGGAGTCGACAGACCGAGCTGGTCTCAGCGGTTCGAGACGGGATGCAAGGTACTTTGGAAGGATAATTCAACTTAGCCTTCACTTGAACAGTTTCGAGACGCTCCTCCAGCGATAACTATCCGTTTCGACAACGGCTCTTCGGCTGGAGTTTCATCCCTTTGACGATCGATTCGACCAGGGTACTTCTTGAACTTGAGCCCGCTTCCGCAGGGGTAGGGATCGTTACGACTCGGCTTTGCGAACACTGTTACCACTTTTCCCTCGTGAGACGCCGTGTATTTTTTATTAAGATTTCCAGGTTTCCATTAGAGGTCACAACCGATGTTTTCGATTTATATAATTTGGCGGCCCCGGAAGCCTCCTCTCCGACTCGGCGGAGATTTCCGGGGCCAAGCTCCATCCCAGCGTCGAACGGCTGGTGTATTTGAGGCCGAGGACTGTGAATCTTTTTATAGCCTCAGCACCAGTTCAATTTGAGGAGGCAGGCACATGACGAGACCGGTTCCGGCTCTGGCGCTGGCGGCGCTTCTGCTGCTGGTGGCGGCGGGCGCGTCGCTTGGCGCGTCTGAGGACTCGCGCAAGGTGGTCCAGGCCAGCGAGATCCTGGCCGCGATCGAGCGGGGCGAGCCGGTCGATTACGATGGGGTGATCGTCGAGGGGGATCTGAACCTGAGCGGGTTGGATCTGCCGACGGAACACGTGGAGAGGACTGAGGATGAAATCGAGTACTGGGGTCTGGCTGAAGAGGTGAAAGTAGTCGAGTCTTCGATAAAAATTACTAACTCCGAAATACTAGGAAATACGATTTTTAGCAACATGATCTTCCAGAAACAGGTCAATTTCGAAAATACTAATTTCACCGGATATGCCGGGTTTTCGGGATCAAATTTCGGCGGATATGCCGGCTTCTGGGATGCGGTATTCTCTGGCGGAGATGCCGACTTCAATTATGTGGTGTTCTCGGGCGGAATTGCCGACTTCGAATATGTGGTATTCTCGGGCGGAAATGCCTTCTTCACGGGAGCGGTGTTCTCAGGTGGAGGTGCAAACTTCTACGGAACGAAGTTCTCGGGCGGATATGTCGACTTCTCGGGTGCTGAGTTCTCGGACGGATTTACCGACTTCGGAAGAGCGGAGTTTTCTGGCGGAGATGCATACTTCGGGCGTACGATGTTCTCTGACGGAGATGCAAACTTTGTAGGAGCGGAGTTCTCTGGCGGATTTGCTGGCTTCTGGGATGCGGTGTTCTCTGGTGGAGATGCCGACTTCATGGATACGTTGTTTGACGAAGGCGCTTATTTTAACGACGCCCAATTCGACGGAATAGCTGACTTTACCAGCAGTTGGTTCAAAGAAGATGCTCTTTTCGAGGATACGACTTTTAGAGACAAGCTTTACTTGACAAGGGCCAGGTACGACAAACTATTCATCCGATGGCATAATATTGATGGCAAACTTGTTTACGACGATGCAGCCTACTTATCATTGCTGAAGAACTTCAAGGAGCTTGGCTACTTCGAAGACTATGACAGCTGCTATTTCGAGTACCGAAAGGAACGCCGAAACCAACCCTGGCCCCTTGTAGGCGATTTGGAAGAGACACTAATAAGGAAACCCCTCGATTTGTTTCTTCAGTTAGCATACGGCTACGGGACAAAGCCCATCAACGCGCTGTTATTCTCACTGGGGATCATCATCGGATTCGGCGCATTCTGGCGATCAATCGGCCTGGGCAGACCAAATGAGGCGCTCGACGAATATATCCTTCCAGACGCCGAGCACGACAGCATTCTGGAGGTCCTCGTCTTCAGCGCCACGGTCTTCCTCTCCGGGACGAGGCTCTTCATCGAGCCGCCACCTCTACCGAAGATCGGGGGAAGGTCTCGATCTCTGATAAGGGGGGCCTTCATCTTCGAGAGGGTTCTCGGGGCGCTCTTCTCGATCCTCTTCTTCCTCGCCATCAGCGGGACTGTGGTGAGGCAGCTGTAGCCGGGTATCATCTGATGAACTTGCGCCCCAGAACGACTACGAATAATGCCATGAACAGATAGCCGAGGATCGCCTCGATCATGGCTACAGTTCTAAGCCATCTTCCAAGCGTTAGGTTATCCGGATCTCCGCCGGTGAACGTCATTACGCTGAAATAGAAGCTTTCAAAAAGCGATTCTGAGCTGGCCAAAAACATGAACCCTCCGATGACGACGATACAAAGCATGCAGATAATGGTGTGAATCGGGCGAACACCATATCCACATGATATCCAGGAAGCAATATCCAAAAGCTTTGACGAATCCCAGCAATTTTCTTCGTCATTCAATCTCTTACGATCCTGGCTCACCTTACGGTATTGATAATAGGAATCATCTGCATCGACGAAGCGCTCTATTATTTTGAAGTTTTTTATTAATGCTAAGTATGTAGGACCGTCATAAACCAGGTTATCTTTAATTGAGGTCCACGATATATATAATTGGCTGAACTTTAATTTGCAAAAGTCCAATTCTTTATCAAACAGCGTATCGGTAAATATGGCATCGTACCCGAACTGAGCATTAGAGAATTTAGCACCCCCGTTGAACTTAGCTGAAGAGAAGTAGCCATTGCTGTCGAACTTAGTTGAAGTGAAACGTGCATTGCAGATGAACTGAGCTAAAATGAATATGGCATTGCCGCTAAACTTAGCTGAGGAGAAGTAGACATTGCTGCTGAATTTAGCTGAGACGAAGCGGGCTTCATTGCTGAACCGAGCTTTGTAGAAGCTGGTATTGCCGATAAACAGAGCATCGTTGAATATGGCATCGCAGCTGAACTGAGCCCAAGAGAAATCGGAATTGACTTCGAACTTTGCACCCTCGAACACGACAGTTCTGGTATTCTGATCACCCAACTTTGCACGGCTGAACTTGGCATTACCTTTGAACCGAGCATCTGTAAAATCGATGATGTCTCCACCGACGAATTTGGCCTTCACGAAATTAGCATTGAAACAAAACTCAGCCTTACTGAAGTTAGGAGCACCGAGCTTAGTTTCAGAGAAGTCGGCATCCTTTCTGAAACAAGCGCCGCTGAAGTCTATGTTGCTTTTGCCAAAAGTGGATCCCTTAAAACAGACTGCTTCTTCGAATATAGCGTTGCCAAAGTTCACACCTGGACCGATAGCCAAGTTCGTTATCTCAATTGGAACGGGGATATGGACGCGGCCCTCATCGTCCTTGAGCTGGTCCAAGTTCAGATTGCCATTAATAGGCCCATCTTCGATACCATATTTTACCGGCTTGCCAGCCAATATATCGGCCAGTATGTCTTCAGCTTTTACCAAGTCTGCCTCTCCCTCCGAACTTATCTCTATATTCGCTTTTTCACTTCTGGGCAGATTCTAGATAGAGGTATCTAATGCATTGTAGACTAATTAACGCTTTGTGAATTAACTCATTTTTGATCCGCTCTAGCTTGATTTAAGGATTGAACAAGTTGTGATGAGACGCCAATATATCATCGAAATATGCAGACCGACCCGCTCGGGTACTTCAGACTTGATAGGGAAAACTCTTTCAGAAAGAAAAGCACCATAAGTTGTGGGATTTGGCCCCCAGGCGCCCTATCGTCGCCGGGGGCAGACGATGGCGATTCGAGGCGGTGGTGTTTATTGGCTGAGATCAAGGTGGACTGCAGGGGCCAAAACTGCCCTGTGCCCCTGGTAGAGACGAGAAAGGCCCTGAAGCGGGCGGCTCCTGGCGACGTGGTGGAGGTGACGGGGGACCATCCCGCCTCCAAAAAGGAGATCCCGATGGCTGTGAAGGCGTTGGGCCTTGAGCTTCTGGAGGTCGAGGGCGAGGAGGGGGGAGAGTGGCGGATCAGGATAAGGAGATGAGGAGATGAAAGAAGGGGCGGATAAGGTCACCATAATCGTCCACAGCGGCGACCTCGACAAGATCTACAGCGCCCTCATAATCGCCAACGGGGCTCTCGCCATGGGGATGGAGGCGTCCCTCTTCTTCACCTTCTGGGGCCTTCAGCGACTGAAGAAGGGCGGCCTGGAGAAGGGCCCCCTCTCGAAGATGAATATGCTGGGCCTGGGCCGGTGGATGGTGTTGCGTCGGATGAGGGCGGCGAAGGTGGCGACCCTTGAAAAGCTCCTCGCCGACTTCAAGGAGCTGGACGGCAAGATCATCGCCTGCGAGATGACGATGGAGGTGATGGGGATCAGAAAGGAGGACCTCCGCGCTGACATGATCGACGAGTACGGGGCCGTCGGGACCTACGTCCAGGAGGCGAGAGGGTCGGCGATCAACCTCTTCATCTGAGGTTGGCTTTTTGGCTTTTTGATTTTGGATCGAAGAGAGATCAGGAGAAATCAGGAGGGATCAGGAGGGATCTGAAGAAGATGTTCGAAACTTCCGTTTATCTTGACAACGCCTCCACCACCAGGCTCGACGAGAGGGTGATGGAGGCGATGAAGCCCTACTTCTTCGAGGTCTACGCCGTGGCGACCTCGGAGTTCGGCTACTCCATGGGGATCGAGGCGAAGGAGGGGCTGACCGCGGCGAGAGAGAAGCTCGCCGGGATGCTCTGGGCCGGGCCCGAGGAGGTGGTCTTCACCTCCGGGTCCACCGAGTCGAGCAATATGGCCCTCAAGGGCGTCGCCCTCGCCCTCGGCAAAAAGAAGGGCCGCCACATCATAACGACGAAGATCGAGGACTTTCCGGTCCTTCACAGCGCCCGGGCCCTGGAGCGGGACGGCTTTGAGGTGATGTACCTGGACGTGGACGGGGATGGGCTCGTCGACCCCGACCGGCTCGGTGAGTCGATTAGAAAGGATACGATCCTCGTCTCGATCCAGCACGGAAATCAGGAGATTGGGACGGTCCAGGACGTGGAGGCGATCGGCCAGATCGCCATGGACAAACACGTCCTCTTCCACACCGACGCGACCCACACATTCCGGCGTCTTCCCATCGACGCTGATCGGGTGCCAGCAGATCTGATCACCATCTCCGCCCACACGATCCACGGTCCGCGGGGGACGGGCGGGCTCTACATCAGAGAGAAGACGCCCATCGCCAAGTGGATGGACGGCGGCTACCAGGAGTTCGACCGGCGGGCCGGAATCGAGGACATACCCGGAGCCGTCGGGTTTGCAGCGGCCGCAGAGCTCGTCACACCTCAGGAGAACGATCGGCTGAGGTCCATGCGAGACCGGATCCTCGACCGGGCCCTCGCCGAGATCCCCCAAACGACTCTGAACGGTCACAGGGAGAAGAGGACGCCCCAGAACGCCAACGTCACCTTCCACCTGGTGGAGGGCGAGTCGATCACCCTCCACCTGGACATGAGGGGCTTTGCGGTGAGCACCGGCTCCGCCTGCTTCTCCCGGTCTCTTGAGGCAAGCCACGTGATAGCCGGTATCGGCGGCGACCACGAGCGGGCCCACGGGTCGGTCAGGTTCACCCTGGGTAGATACAACACCATGGAGGAGGCGGACGCCGTCGTCGACGCCATCGGTGAGGTGGTGGAAACCCTCCGGAAGATCAGCCCCCTCGGCAAGGGTGGGAGTGGTTGACGGAGGGTTGATAGAAGGATGGTAGAGGTGGGAAGGCAGAGGGAGGAGGATTTGATATGAGCAAGTTTCCTTACAGCGACCTGGTTCTCGAGCACTTCAAGCACCCGCGGAACGTCGGCGAGATCGAAGACCCCGACGGCAAGGCGACGGAGGGAAGCCCCGCCTGCGGCGACATGGTCTCGGTCCACATCAAGGTGGACGAAGCGACGAAGACGATAACAGACATCAAGTTCCAGTCCTACGGCTGCGCCTCGAACATCGCCACCGGCTCGATCATCACCGAGCTTGCCAAGGGAAAGACCCTGGAGGAGGCGAAGAAGATCACCTGGAAAGAGGCCTCCGAGGCCCTTGGGGGCCTCCCGCCGATCAAGGCCCACTGCTCGGTCCTGGCGGTGGAGGGGCTCAGGTCCGCCATCCGGGACTACGAGGAGAGGCACGGCCTTGTGACGGAGAAGGTTCCGACGACCAGGGAGGTGGTGGAGAAGCGGCTGAAGAAGGTGATGAACCCCCTCTCGGGCCTCGATCTCGTGAGGACGAAGCTTGTCGAGGATATCGAGGTGAAGGACGGGAAGGTGAAGGTCGTGATCGACCTTCCGTCAAACCACCAGTTCGCGAACTCCATCAGAGAGGAGGTCGTCGAGAAGATCGAGCCCCTCTGGGACGTGGAGGAGGTCGAGGTCGTCTTCACTGAGTAGTTGGATTGAAAACGCCTGAGATTGGCTGAGATAGGTATATCTAAACCGGCCTCGCTGAAACCTGAGCGATGAAGATCGATCTCGGTCAGATCCTCGCCCTCGCAGGCGACCTGGAGCAAAAGGACTCAAGAAAGAGGTTTCAGAGCTTTTTGGCAGAATTGGCGAAGGACTCGGACTCCATCAGGGAGCTGGCTGCCTCGGCCATGAAGGTCTCCGACCTCCAGCACCGCCTCGCCCTCCAGGACATCGTCCTGAGCCTCGGGATCCAGCTCGGCTTTGAGCCGGGCCTCTCCTTCGGGGGGCACTGGCGGTCCCCCTCGGGGGTCATCTTTCTTCTGAAGCTCGTGGCCGGGGATGAGCCCCTCGACATCGCCGCCCTCGTCGGCAGGGCCGAGGCCGCAGAAAAGGAGGCGCTGAAGGATAAGGTCGGAGCGGCGGTGGACGGGGAGGATGTGGCCGAGGATGAGGTGAGCGTCCTCGTCCTCCTCGTCGTCGGGGATTCTGAGATCCTTCGGGTCGAGGACGCCATCATCGAGGGGGACGAGGAGGGGCTCGCTAGGGCGATTTCGATCTCAGCGCTCCTGGTACTCTCGAAGATGGTGAAGGATTACCACCTCACCCATGATGACGTTCTCTTGCTCCTCCTCACCTCGGGCCCCTCCGTCGACCCCGTCGTCGACCTCATCGCCCGGATCATATCCCAGTGCGAGGCCGAGACCCCGACCCTGGAGGAGATCGCCCTGATGCTGGGGCCTCTTGGTCGGGGTGGAGAGTCCACCCCTGAGGGTGCGCTCCAGGACCTGATCGACCAGAGCCAGTACTATGCCTTCGGGAGCCGGGGCGCTGGCCGGAGACAGACGAGGCTTTGAGGCAATTTTTGATCTGGCGAGATGGAGCCCGGGCGGCGCAAAAAATGGAATTTGCTTGATCACGAGGTATGGATGGGCAGATCCTGCCTTCGGGCCGATGACTATATTAAAGTAGGTCGGCTCTTTTGGGGTCTTTAGAGGAATCTGCCGCCGCCTCAGCTCGCCTCTCGGCCCGGACCGGTCTCTTGGTGCGATGCGTGAGGGGGATGCAAGCTTTAGAGATCTGCATCAAGGGGTGTATGACCAATCATGTACACGATAGATCAGTTGTTAGATACCATCCGTGATAGGAACGTCGAGTTTCTTCGGTTGCAGTTCACCGACATCCAGGGGCTAGTGAAGAGCGTCTCGATCCCTGCCGCGAGGCTCGGAAAGGCCCTCGACTCGGGCATCGCCTTCGACGGCTCCTCCATCGAGGGATTTGCGCGGATCCAGGAGTCGGACATGGTCCTCCGACCGGACATCTCCTCCTTTGCCCTGCTTCCCTGGAGGGCGAAAGAGAACAAGAACGTAGCGAGGCTCATTTGCGACGTCTACAAGCCGAACGGCGAGCCCTTCGATGGCGACCCGAGATACGTCCTGAAGAGGGCCATGAAGAAGGCCGAGGAGATGGGCTACACCATGAACGTCGGCCCGGAGCTGGAGTTCTTCCTCTTCAACATGGAGAACGGAAGAGCCACCACCAAGCCCCACGACTTCGCCGGCTACTTCGACTTCGGGCCCGTGGACCTGGCTGAAGACATAAGAAGAGAGATAGTCCTCGCCCTGACGGAGATGGGCTTCAACATCGAGGCCTCCCACCACGAGGTGGCAAAGGGGCAGCACGAGATCGACTTCACCTACGGCGAGGCGCTCAAAACCGCCGACAACGTCGTCACCTTCAAGTACGTCACGAGGACGATCGCCATGAAGAACGGGCTTGCCGCCACCTTCATGCCGAAGCCGATCTACGGCGCGGCAGGCTCCGGGATGCACGTGAACATCTCCCTCTTCAAGGGTGAAGAGAACGCCTTCTTCGATCCTGAGGCGAAGATGCAGCTTTCAGACCTCGCCCGCTACTTCGTGGGCGGCCTTCTGGAGCACGCCCCCGCCATCACCGCCATCACAAACCCCCTGATCAACTCCTACAAGCGGCTCGTCTCCGGCTTTGAAGCCCCCGTCTACATCGGCTGGTCCGGCCCCAACAGGTCCTCCCTGATCAGGGTTCCCAGCGGAAGAGGACTCAGCACGCGGCTTGAGTTCCGGTCGCCAGACCCCTCCTGCAGCCCGTACCTCGGCTTCGCCGCGATCCTGGCGGCGGGGCTTGACGGCGTCAAGAGGAAGATCGACCCCGGAGACCCCGTGGATCTGAACATCTACGACCTATCCGAGGAGGAGCGCGACCGCCTCGGGATCCAGACCCTCCCCTCGAACCTCCGGGAGGCCCTCGACTTCCTGGAGGAAGACAAGGTCGTCAGGGACGCCCTCGGCGAGCACGTCTACGCCAACTTCAGCAGGCTCGGGTCCCTGGAGTGGAAGATGTACAACACCCATGTCCACCCCTGGGAGGTCGAGAGGTACATCAACACCATCTGAAGGGGTCTGGAGGCGGCGGCTGTGGCGAAGTTCGGCCCGGAGAGATCAGGTCGCATACGGTGGCCAACTCTCTCCAAAGCCGAAACGTATTTAACCAGCATCGTATATGGAAAGTCCGGGCCGGTAGCTTAGTCAGGCAGAGCGAAAGGCTCTTAACCTTTAGGTCGGGGGTTCAAATCCCTCTCGGCCCGCTTTGAGGGGCTGTGGCCTAGTCAGGTATGGCGACGGGCTCCAGCGGTATGATTGATGATGAGCAACGGGTCTGCTGAGGCCTCTCGACGGGGAGGCCGTTGATGATCCGTTGGAGCACTGAGAGAATCGCTCTCGGTATCGGAGAGACCCGTCGATCGTGCGTTCGAATCGCACCAGCCCCACTATTTTTGATGACGATAGCTCTTAAATATCCCGATGCGAGATAAACGGCGGTTGGTGAAGATGTACGAGAATGTCGTTACCATGTGCTGGTCCATAAGGGAGGTCAACAAGAACCTCCAGGACAGAGAATCGATGACAGACTACTCGATAGAGTACCTTAAGAAGGCCTGCTCGGACCTGGCCAAGATGATCTCCTCCGGGAAGAATGCAGACCTCAAAGAGGAGATCGAGGTGGTAAACCGGGCGGGCGAAGCCACGAAGTTCACCATGAGCGAGGTGGCGGAGATGCTGGGCGACGCCAAGAAGATCATCGAGTTCAACCTCATCGACCACGTCGACCGGTGGGCCAAGTCCAAGGCGAAGAACGTCCCTTCCCGGTGATCCCGGACGGGCTGAAGTAAGATCGGGGTCGAGAGGTCCCAGGCGCCTCAGGACTCATAGGGCTCATCACAAAATCAGCTATCTTTTTTCCTCATCGGAGCCGGGGCGGCGGCCCGAAAGGCCGTCATCCTCTCTCCATCGCCCTCTCCGGGAAAGTATAAAACGGTTCTCAAAAGAGGGTCTCTTCGAGAATTTGGCCCGCGACCCTGACCCCGCATATTATCTCTGCGAGATCAGATCATCCCGTGGGCAGCGGATTCAGGAGGTCTACGATATGGTCAAAGTCGGGGCTCACGTCTCCATCGCAGGCTCCATCGATCGGGCGGTGGATAGGGCCGAGGCGATCGGATGCGACGCGTTCCAGATATTCTCTCGAAACCCCCGGGGCTGGAGGTTCAAGGAGATCTCTCTTGAGGTGGCCGAGGATTTCAAGAGAAAGCTGAAACGCTCCGGCATGTACCCCCCCGTGGACCACATGCCGTACCTTCCCAACCTCGCCACCCCCAAAGAGGATGTGTACCAGAAGTCGGTGGAGGCCCTGGCCCTGGAGCTCGACAGGTGCGAACTCCTGGGGATACCGTACCTGGTCACCCACCTCGGAAGCCATCTGGACGCAGGAAAGGAGGGGGGGCTCAATAGAACTGTGGAGGCGATCGTCGAGGCCCTTTCAGCCTCGGAAAACGACGTGACCCTTCTTCTGGAGACGACCTCCGACTCGAAGAACAGCGTCGGAGGATCTTTCGAGGACCTGGCAGAGATAATGAGACGGGTGGACCGAGACGATCGGGTCGGGGCCTGTTTTGACACCTGTCACGCTTTCGTAGCGGGATACGAGGTGAGGTCCGAGGCGGGGCTGGAGGAGACGATGGAAGAGTTCGATCGGACGATAGGTCTTGATAGATTGAAGGTCGTCCACCTCAACGACTCCAAAGGCCCCCTAGGCTCAAAGCTGGACCGCCACGAGCACATAGGCCTCGGCGAGATCGGTGAGGAGGGGTTCAGGCTGATCCTCGGCCACCCCGCCATAAGAGCTCTGCCTCTGATCCTGGAGACCCCGGTGGACGAGAGGAGGGACGATCGGGGGAACATAGCAAAGGTCCGAGAGCTGGCGGGAGAGGACTAGATGAGGATGATGAAGATTTTTGCCGAAGGGCCCAGGGGGGACGTAGCTGTCGTCGCGATCCTCGCCGCCTACGGAACCCTAGTTCTCGCCGCCTTCTGGGATTCGCCCTATCTTGCAGCCCTTCTTCTGGTGCCACCGCCGATAATACTCGGGTTGAGGCTCGGCGACCCCAAAATGGCGGCGGCGATGGGCCTCGCGGGCGCGATCCTCGGACCCCTGACGGAGATGGCCTGCGTGAAGGGAGGTCTTTGGACCTACGCCAACACCGGATGTCTCCCTTTCGTTCCGCCCTGGAACTTCCCCATATGGGCCTGCTTTCCCCCGGCCATCTGGCTTCTGGCAAGATCGCTTCTGAGGACGGATGTTCCGCGGATCAATTCTCCGAGGGCTCTGATTATGGCCCTGGCGGGGCTGGGCGCCGAGATCGCGGCCTTCGTCACCTTCGGCATGAACCCGCCTCAGGCCCTGGTGGGAGGAGCTGTCCTGGCCGCGGCCGTAATTTTCGCCTTCCGAGAAAAAGTGACGGTGGTGATGATGGGGGCGGGCGCCGTCCTGGGCCCCTTATGCGAGTCGCTCCCCATCGCCGCCGGTGCCTGGTGGTATGCGGCCCCCTCAGAGATCTTCGGGATGCCGGCCTACATGATCCTCGCCTACGCCATCTTCGGCGGCCTTGTCGGCCACGCCTCCCAGGCGGCGGGAGCTTTGCTCGTCGGCGACGGAAGAGATTAACGAAAACGATAGAGAAGCAGCATGTATGTGGTCGGGCCGGTCCGCCTCCTGCATGAGAAGAGCGTTTGGGGCAAGAGCAGGTAGCGGAACGCAGGTTTGAGCTCCATCAGGTGAGGATGCTCAAGATCATGAGAAGCTCATCTTCGGATATCGGCTTCAAGAGATAAGTGACCGCGCCCAGATCATAGCTCTTCTGGATGTGCTCAGATACCAGGGAGCCCGTCAGCATCACCACCGGTATGCTGTGGAACTTCGAGCTGGTTTTCAGCCGCTCCAGAAGCTCCATCCCGCTCAAACGGGGAAGTTTGATGTCCAGCAAGATCAGATTTGGAAGGACAAAGCCCTGTTCATAGATGGACTCCAGACAGCCCAGGGCTTCTTCGGCATCTGAGGCCAGAAAGATGTCTCGGTCCAGACAGATTCTTCGGAGCAGCCTTTTGGTGAGCTCAGCGTCGTCGGGATTGTCCTCTACGAGCAAAATTTTTAATTGTTGGCAGGTTTCGTTCACGTTCACCTCCGAGCTTTTCGGTTCTTGAATCTTCGCAGACATCAATCACAATCTCCATCTAACTTCGCGATATTTCTAATAAAAATACTTTTCCCGTTGATCACGATGATTCCACCACATGAACGAACTATTCATACAAAAAATGGTGGAGATCATACTCAGATGGCAACATTCTATTAATTGGTATGCGGCATCACGGCCCGATCATATCCTGCGCGCTGCCCCGAGAGAGGAGGGCGACTCTGCTGAGGGGTACGTGGTTTTTTAGCTGGTATCCCAGGATCTCGGATAGGGCCCTCGCGAACTCCATCACCTCTTCATGGGTCGGCATCGAATCCCTTCCGAGCCGGTTTCGGGAGCTACCCAGGTGCATGTAGGCCTTCACCTCGACGAAGTCCGGCTCTGCGATCTCGATCAGCTTCGCATAACCTTCGGGGTCTTGCATGTTCAGGTTTTTTGCCAGGGTGAGCCTTGTCACCGTCCGCGAGGGAGAGTCTCTCATCCTCTCCAGGCTCTCCAAAAATCGACTCCAGAGGTTGGCCTGAGGGTTTGAGACTCTGAGATAGGTTTTCTCGTCGGGGGCGTTGAGGCTGAGGTATAGCTGGGTCGGTCGGACCTCACCGATGACTTCAGGCATCGTCCCGTTCGTCACCAGAAAGGCTGTCATGCCTCGACTCTTGATCTCATCGACGAGCTCCTTTATCATCGGGTAGAGGGTGGGCTCTCCCATCAGGGAGACGGCGACGTGAGCTGGGCTTTTGGCCTCTTCGAGCCTGGCGAGGTCGGTCGTCTCTGGGGCACCGCCGTAGCCGGATATGAGCCTCTGCTGCTCAAGAAGGATGCCGTCCAGAAGCTCTGCGGGCTCGATCCAGTCCCCGGAGGCAGCGGGCATCTCGTCGATGGGCCTCCAGCAATGGAGGCAGCGGTGGTTGCAGAGGAGGGTGGGGGTCATCTGGACGCACCGGTGGCTTGCGATGCCGTAGAAGTGGTGCTTGTAGCACTGGTCGCCTCCGCGGATGCTCCGCCGGAGCCACAGGCAGGGCTTGACCGCGCCGTGGGCCACCTGGTGATATCCTTGCCTTTTAAGCCTCTCTGAAATATGGGGGGGGAAGCGCTCCATAACGCTTGATCAGAGATTGACGACCTGTTATATAGTTATTCGAGAGGGTGATGTGAAGAGCCGACTCGAAAAAGCTTTTTATAATCCCTGAGACGGTCGTAACAATCGAGAGGGAGATGGAATGATCACAAAAAATGTCAAGCTCGCGTCTGGGGTCGCCCTCCTCGCCATCCTGATGGCTGTCGGGATGGCGCAGGGGGCGGCCACCCTGAACGTATGTGAATGCAAAGTCTGCGGCTGTCATTACCTCAGCATCCAGGAGGCGATCGAGAAGGCCAGTCCCGGAGACGTCATCCTGGTGAGGAGCGGTACCTTTCACGGAAACATCAACGTATCAAAGTCGATCACCCTCAGGGGCGAGAGGTGGCATGGTGGTGACCTTCCCCTGATAAACGCTGACGGGAACGGCAGCGCCATAACCGTAAGCGCGAATGAGGCGAGAGTGGAGTTCGTTAGGGCCACCAACTCTGGCAACGAGTCCGGCGACGCCGGGATCAGGGTCGTCTCAAATAACGGTACCATCAGGGGCAACTTCGCCAATGATAACGGCGGCTCGGGCATAATCCTCGAGGGGGCCAGAAACTGCACCGTCGAGGCCAACTTGGCGACGAACAACATTCGCGGGATCAGCCTTACGAACTCCGAGGGAAACGTCATCTTCAATAACAGGCTCTACAACAATACGGAGCTTGACGCCTTTGACGACGGCATCAACCGGTGGGATGACGGATCTTCTGGCAACTACTACGGCACCTTCAACTGCACCAATGAGGACAACGATACGATCTGCGATTTCGCCTGCAACATCTCGGGAGGCTCAAGCGTCGATGCTCTTCCCCTGGTCAGTTGAGCAAGACTCAACTTCATTTTTTTAGGCCTGATATGCTCGTCGGCATAATTCTCGGCCCATCCTTGTCGGAAATCTCTCCGGACGAAGATCCGTCGACGGTGCGATGGACGAAGCCGCCGGGGCCGTGGTCGAGAGTTGGGTGCAAGACCGACGTCCAGGAGGGTTAAAGGCAAAAATGCCGTTACAGAATGAATTGCAGCGGCCCTAGCCCTAAGGGAGCATCTTTAAATAGTCGTATGCTTCTAGTCAGGATAACGAGGAATTGAAATGGTTACTGGCACAGTGAAGTTCTTTAACAGAACGAAGCATTTCGGCTTTATAGCCGGAGACGACGGGACTGACTATTTTGTTCACTCAAGCGGTCTGAAGCCGGGCGTTTCCATAGATGAGGGAGATAAGGTCAGCTTTGAAGTGGTAGCTGGCGACAGGGGCCCCAAAGCAGAAAAGGTGGAGAAGACGAAGTAAGTCCTATTTCTGAACTGGCATATTTCCAAAAGAAGAGCGACCGGACCCGTTCCGGCCTATTTTTACTTCGATTTCGTTGTATACCGTTGGATTGGTAGCGCCTTATAGCAATATTCACCGTCTGCAAATTTGCTAGTTTCCCCGGCCTCTCTACCTCTTCGGCCTCGGACGAAGTTGCCGTTTCACCCAGCGGACCGTCTGGCCGACGAAGACCGCGGGCGAGGTCTTGGTGCCGTCGATCTCGACCCGCCCGGCCCGGATCGCTTCGAGGACGGCTGAGACGACTCCCCCATCGTTTCCGCTGTCGTCCTCGACCTCGACGATGGTGACGCCGAGGCCGACGGTCTTCGCCATGTGGGCGTCGCTGCCGGCCACCATCGGCAGGCCGAGCTGCTCGGCCTTTCTTTTCGCCCACCAGTTGGCGATCCCGAAGATGTACTTGGAGTTGTAGACCTCGACGGCGTCGCAGGGGGGTATGCGAAACATGGCGTGCCTGAAGAGGTGGTAGGGGTGGGAGACGATGGCGATCCCGCCCCGCTGGTGGACGAACTCGATCGTCTCCTCGGGGCTTCGCCCCTTGAGAGGAAGCTCTCTTATCCCCAGAGCCAGGAGGTGGCCGTCGGAGGTGGAGACCTCGACTCCGGGGACGACCAAAATGTCGAGCTTTCTCTCCTGCACGATCCTCTCGGCTTCGAAGGAGCCCTCCAGGCTTTCGTGGTCGGTGATGGCGATCCCGTCGAGCTTCTTTGTGACGGCGGCCTCCAGGATCGCCTCCACTCCGTCTCTCCCGTCAGAGCAGCTCGAATGGACGTGGAGGTCGAACCTGAGACGCCTTCTTTCGCCAGGGCTCTGAACTTTGCCACTGCTGGATATATCTCTCTCTTCTCCAACGTCCTTTCGGCCCAAGGCCCTCAGGCCTCCCTCGGGTCTCTTATCTCGCCCTCGATGGCCGTCGCCGCCGCCGTCGCCGGCGATGCGAGGTAGACGAGGCCGCCCTTCCCCATCCTGCCAGGGAAGTTTCTGTTGGCGGTTGAGAGGCAGACCTCCCCCTCTCCGATGACGCCCATGTGGGCTCCGAGACAGGGGCCGCATCCCGGAGGTCCGATCATCGCCCCGGCTTTGACCAGGGTCTCGATAATCCCGGAGGAGAGGGCCCTGAGGAGGACCTCTCTTGACGCCGGGATGACGAGAGTCCTCGATTTGACCGTCTTTCCCTTGAGGATCCTCGCTGCGACCTCCAGGTCCTCGTACCGGCCGTTGGTGCAAGTGCCGATGAAGACCTGGTCGACCTCGGTTCCTGCGAGCTCTCTGACGGGCCGGACGTTGTCGACCCTGAATGGGGCTGCAACCTGAGGCTCCAGGTCGGAGACGTCAAACTCCATCTCTGAGTCGTAAGATCCGGGGTCGGAAGAGACCGGCCTGTAAGGCTCTCGCGCCCTTTCCCTCAGGAAATCCTCGGTGACCTCGTCGGGGGGGACGATGGCGGCCTTCGCCCCCATCTCGACCCCCATGTTGCAGAGGGTCATCCTCCCCGCCATGGAGAGGGCCTCGATCGTCTCACCGACGTACTCGAGAGCCCTGTAGGTGGCGCCGTCGGCCCCGATCGCCCCTACGAGCATGAGGGTGAGGTCTTTTGCGAGGACCATCTTGCCGAGCTTTCCGGATATTCTGACCCCGATCGTCTCGGGGACCTTGAACCAGAGCCTGCCCCGGGAGTAGATCTCGGCCATGTCCGTGGCCCCGACCCCCGTCCCGAAGGCGCCGAAGGCACCGTAGGTGCAGGAGTGGGAGTCGGCCCCCACCAGCAGCGTCCCCGGCAGGGCGAACCCCTCTTCCGGGAAGACCTGGTGGCAGATCCCTCGCCCACCCTCGTAGAAGTGGACGATCCCCTGATCTATTGCCCAGGCCCGGACCTCTCTCTGGAGGTCGGCGGCGGTGCTGTTGTTGGCGGGGACGATGTGGTCGAAGGGGACGACGATCCGGTCAGGGTCCCAGACCCGCTCGGACCCCATCTCTCGAAAGGCCTTGATGGCGAGGACGCTCGTCCCGTCGTGGGACATGGCATAGTCCACCTCCGCCTCGACGATCTCTCCCGCCTCGGCTCGATGGCCCGAGGCGCGACTGAATATCTTCTCACTGATGGTAGCCAAGGTCAACCTCTCCATAAAAGAGGGGCCGGCGGAAGAAGGGCCGGCCCGGTTATCCAGCTCGCCTCACTCAAAATCTGGGAGCATGTAGGCGATGTCGTCCTGGGGGTGGCGGTAGAGCCTCGACTCGAGCCTCTTTTGGTCCAGGATGTGACCGATGATCCCTATGCTCCTCCCGAGGGCGAAGAGCCCGTTCAGATAGCCGTACTTGATGACGTCGTCGATGTCTCTCTCGTCGAAGACGTCGCAGGAGCTCATCAGGTCTATGAAGAGGATCCCTATGCAGCCGTCGACGTTCAGGATCAGGTTCCCCTTCTTGGCGGTGGTGATCTCCTGGACCTGGAGGGCGTAGTCGAGGAGGTCGGTCCGGGCGAAGTTCTCCCTCGCGTAGCCTATGAGAAGCTCGACCCTCTTGTCGGGGTTTTTGACGCTCTTGATCCGATGGCCGATCCCTGGAATGTTGATCCCCGCGGACTTCATCTCTCTTACGAACTGCTCCGGCGAGAGGCCCGAGTCGCGAGCCCTCTTGAACTCCCGGGCGGCGTCGTCGATCGCCCCGCCGAACCTCGGCCCGATGGTGAGAAGGCCGCTCGCGAGGGACGATATCAGGTCTTTTCCGGCACAGGAGGCGACGATGGCGTTGTGGGCCGCCGAGACGGCGGGGCCGTGATCCGCCACGATCTGGAGGACGAGCTCGATGAACTCTGCGGCCCAGGGGGGGATCTCCTTTTTGAACCAGAGAAGGCCGATGACGCCGCCGATCCCCATCTGGTCGTCCATCACCCGGCTCAGGGGCTTTCCGGCGTAGAGAACCTCCTCTCCCCGATCGTCGGATATGGTGCAGATGAGGTTTGTCGCCTTCCGGACGATCCCCTCGGAGCTGGCCTTGGCGAAGTCCATGGGGATCTTGGGGATCTCGGGCTCCGCGACATCTTTGACCTTCCCCTCGGCCTTCAGCCTCTCGTAGACCTCCCTTATCTTATCGCCATAGCTGTCGAAGGAGTCGGGGACGACGGCTCCCGCCTCTTTGAGAGCCTGGTTCTTGGCGTCGGCGGTTTCGAGGTCCGTCTGGGCCTTGGCTCCGGCGTGGCCGAACTGGACGCTTCCTGGGAGGACCTTGGAGCAGGTGCCCGTGACCCAGATCACGAGAGGCTTTGTGATCTTCCCCTCCAACAGGGCCTCGACGATCCGATACTCGTCGGTCCCGCCCACCTCGCCGAGACAGGCGATGATGGCGACGTCGGGGTTGGCCTCAAACCGGAGGATGTGGTCCATGAGGTTGCTACCCGGGTACCGGTCGCCCCCGATGGCGATACCTTCGACGACGCCGCTGGAGTTTCTTGCGATGATGTTGAAGGCCTCGTTCAGCATGCCGCCGGACTTGGAGACGAAGCCGACGCAGCCCGGTCGGTGGAGCTTCGACTCGATGATGTTCTCGATCGTCCCTGCGGTGTTTCCGATCCTGAAGGCTCCGGCGGCGAGCCCTCCGACGGTGGAGGGGCCGATGATCGTCTTCTTCATCTTCTTGGCGGTGGCGGCCATCACCCTGGACATCCTCTCGGGGACGCCCTCGGCGATGATCGCCACCGTCTTTATGCTCGGCGAGGCGAGGGCCTCCATGGTGGTGTCGAAGGCCGACCGATAGGAGGCGAAGTTGACCATCACATCCACCGTTGGGTGGTCTCTCACCGCCTCGGAGATGGAGGTGTACATGGGAAGGAGGATCTCCTCGGTCCCCCAGAAGACCTTGTGGATCCCGGCGCGGTTCGGGTTGATGATGGCGGCGACGCTGGGGGCAGACCTTCGGCAGAGGTAGTCGAAGTCCAGCATCCTCTGGATCGCATTCACCTGGTAGCCGTAGACGAAGGCCCTGGTGTTCTTGTCAAAAAGCGTGTAATCCTTCATCGTCATCACTCTCCCCCTCCGAGGGCCATCGATACGATCCTCGTCATGTGGGTCTCGGGGCCGTAGACGTGGATCGGGACCCCAAGCCTCTCGCCGAGCTTTCTCATGATCCGGAGGCCCTCTTCGTAGTTGGGCCCGCCCCGCCGGACGAATATCTCGACGCCCGTCTCACGGAGCCGTTCGCGGTAATCTTCGAGGGCCATCACCACGCCCTTGAAGGTCTTGGCGACGTCGGTGAAGTTGGCGATCCCGCCTCCGATGAGGAGGTACTTCGTCCTTCCCTGGGGGTCCTTTTCTCTAGTCATCAGGTCGAGGACAGTCTTGGTGTACTCGTAGGTGTCCTCGGTGGAGGGGTCGCCGCTGTACTCGCCGTAGTTGGCGAGCTCGCCGCCGAAGCCGAGGTCGCAGATGGTGTCGGCGTAGATGACGCTGGCACCGCCTCCCGCCACCATCGTCCAGACCCTGCCTCCGGGGTTCAGGATGGTGAGCTTCAGGGAGGCTCCCGTCCGGGAGTCGATCTCCTTGATGTGGGCCTCCTCTTCTGTCATGGCTCTGCCGAAGGGCTCGGGGAACTCAAGGCCCATCCAGCTTCCCCTCTGCCAGAAGGCCTCGGCGTCGTCGAGCCGGGCCACCAGGTCCAGGGGGATGATCTTGCCCTCGTGGAAGACGAAGGGGTTGATCTCCAGGTAGGCGAAGCCCAGGTCTCGATAGAATTGATAGAGGCCTTTGATGAAGTAAGCGATTGCCGTTCGCCTCTCCCCCAGCTTCGCCGGAAGCTTGGACTTGAGGTCCATATCCTCGATCTTCGCCAGGATGGGGACGGTGATCTCGGTGACCTGGTCCCAGTTCGCCTCGACGTCGATGCCTCCCTTCGGGGAGAAGTAGATGACGTCCCCTCCGTAGTCGGACTTTATGGCGACGTAGAGCTCGTACTTTTCGTCGTGGGGTACGAAGGGTTCGATGAGAAAGTGGGTCAGAGGTCCAACGACGGTGCCCACCAGGGTCTCTTTATTCATCCTCTCCTTGATGTACTCGCAAGCCTCTTCCCAGGTGGCGTCGAGAAGGATCAGGCCGTGAGCTCCCCTTTTGCCGAAGAGCTGGTCTGGCTTGACCACCAGCCTTTTCTTCTTGACCCAGGGGTTTTCGACCGCCACCACCTCCAGATCTGTTTCGGGGGCGACAAGGACGATCTGACCTTCATAATCGAAATCATCAACGTAATTGGGAAGGCGTTCTGCCAGCATCTTCTTGGCGTCGTATTCCCTAATCCCTCTTTGTGCCATCTTCAAAACCTCCTCCCCATGCGCAGCGTCCTTTTTGTTTAGAAATCTTTCTACGAAACGTCCGCGAAATGGTCTTGAAACTCGCCGGGAAAGGCTGAAATAGGGACCCATTTCTACGAGGTTTCATGGTCCCGCATCCCCGAGATGGCGAGACGGTCAGGCCTGCAGAAGAGATTTTGGCCCGTCTGAATGCGCTTTACATGGCGTGCCCGAAATGTCCGGCAGAGCCCGCCCTCGATAAGGGAGCGAGCTTCAGAGATCTCGCCGCGAGGATCGGGGGGCGGAAGCGTTGTTCCGGCTGCGGCAAAGCTCCGCTGGACCTGGTGATGGTCGAGGCGATGGAGGTCCTCGTCGACCACCGCCTGAGAAGCCCAACCGATCCCCTCCGATCGATCGGCTGGCCCCTGGTGGAGGTGGGCTACCCTCTGGCGTACCCGCCGAGGCTTGCGCACAAGGAGCTCATCATCGTCGGCGAGCATCTGACAAAAGAGGCCGCCGCCGAGATCGTCGCCAAAGTCCCTGAAGTCAAGGGCGTAATCAGTGGCGGCGGCGTCCCCGGCGTCGCAGACCTCCGGGCCGGGCCCACCCGCTGGGAGCTTCTCGCCGGATCGGACCTGCGGTGCGACGTCGTATCCTCCCTCATCGGCGAGCTGGTGATCTACAAGCATCAGTCGAAGATTCACGTCGAGTTTCCCCGCCAGGCAGCCCCCAAGATGAAGATCCTGGAGGAGCTTTACTTCCGGGGTAAGCTCACCAGTGTCGCCGACGTCCTCTGCGGCCCCGGAACCCTGGGCCTTGTGGCCGCCCTCGCTGGCGCGGAGCGGGTCGTCCTGAACGACGCGTGGCTCCCGGCGGTGGAGGACGCGGTCCTGAACCTGGAGGCGAACCGGTCGATTCTGGGGATCGAAAAGATCGAGCGGCCCGAAACCCCGGCGGGCGAGGTCGGCGCGGAATCGGTCCTGGCGGCGGAGGCCTGGGGTGATTCCTGCAAAATCGAGGTATACTTCGGCGATGCTGAACGGCTATTCTCGCGGGCGAAGCCTGTTGACCTCTGCCTCGTGGACCCCTTCCCTGGAATGAACTTCGACCGGATCGTCGAGGCTTGCAGGGTCTGCGGCGAGATCGTGATCGTGTAGGAGCTTATCGGCGGAGCGATTCCAGGTTCTTCCGCACGGTTTTCGTCTTGGGGTGATCTTCACCCAGACGTTTCCGGAATATCTCCAGGGCCCGCTCGTAACTCTTCTTGGCGCCAGCCAGGTCGCCCAGGTCTTCTAGGACCGAGCCGAGGTTGTTGACGTCTCTGGCCACGTTGGGATGGTCGGGACCGTAGACCTTCTCGTCGATTTCAAGAGCCCGCTCGTAACTCTTCTTGGCACCGGCCAGGTCGCCCACTCCCTGCAAGACTAGGCCGAGGTTGTTGACGTAAATGGCCACGTAGGGGTGGTCGTTACCAAAGGCCTTCTCGCCGATTTTCAGGGCCCGCTCGAACGCGGACTTTGCACCGGCCAGGTCTCCCATGTTCCGCAGGACCTCGCCGAGGTTGTTGACCCTGATGGCTACGCTGGGATCGTCGGGACCGTAGACCTTCTCGTCGATTTCAAGAGCCCGCTCGAAACTCTTCCTGGCACCGGCCAGATCTCCCATGTTCCGCAGGACCTCGCCGAGGTTGTTGACCCTGATGGCTACGCTGGGATCGTCGGGACCGTAGACCTTCTCGCCAATTTCGATGGCCTGCTCATAACGCTCTTTAGCTCCGATGAAATTTCCTCTAGACTTTAGCACCGCGCCAAGGTTGTTGATGATGGAGGCTACCTCATTATGTTCTCGCCCGAAAACATTTTCTGCGATAGGCAAAGCCCGTTCATAAAGGGTCTCCGCCTCTTTGAATTCGGCGCGTCCTAATAAATATAATCCGGCTTGATTCAATATATGCTGTGTTTCTTTCTGGGCCACATCAAGTTCCTCTGCATGTTTCACCGCGCCGAGGGCGTGGGGCAAAAGAACCGAGCACACGTCCCAGGTCCGGACGTCGTCGCTGTCATAGGGGAAGGCATCGTTCACGAGCCGGACCGCAGCCTCAGCCCACTGTTTACGCTCCTTGTCGGATAATCGGTCCCTCGCCACGGCCTGGACCAATCGGTGGACCGAGAGGGAGTCGTCGGCGATGGTCATCAGCGAGTAGCGCTTCAGGGCGGCGACGGCGTCATTCAGCGCCATCTCATCGGCCACGGTCGAGGCCAGGGGCTCGGGGAGGTGCTCAACGCCGTCGGTCAGGAGCGACTTTGGGATGTCGTCAGGAGCCAGGAAGGCGCAGAGGTTTAAGAGATCCGCGCTGGCGGGCACCTCCTCGCTCGCCTTCTGGAACGAGAGGTCCCAGGTGGTGGCCACGGTATCCGGGTAAGCGTCAGGTTTTCCGCGGCTGAGAAGCTCTTTCTGCCGTTCCTGGAAGAGTTTAAGGTAGGCGGAGAGGGAGATTCCCGTCTCTTGGATGTACGCCCCCGCCTGCTCCAGGGCTAGGGGCAGATTTCCGAGGGCCTCGGCGAGGGCTTTGGCCGCGTCCTCGTCGTCCTGACCTGTGCGCCTCCGGAGAAACTCGACCGATTCGGCGGGTGTGAACATATCGACAGGCAGCATTTTGGCAACACCTCCCCAGGACTGATTCCGGGAGGTTATGATCACATGGCCGGAGCCAGTCCGAGGCAGGTAATCTTCGAGGTCTTTGAAGTTCTGGGCGTTGTCGAAGACGAGGAGCCAGTTTCCGTTCTGCTCAAGCCAGCACCTCACGGCCTCGACGGTGACTCTCTGATCCTGAAAGCTCTTCTCGGGGAGGTCGAGCCTTCCGGCCAGGCCCGCGTAGTCGGCGGTCAGGGTGGCGGGCTCCTCGGACCGGACCCACCAGACGACCTGGTATTCGTCGGCGTGGCGGTAGGAGTATTCCAGGGCGAGCTGGGTCTTGCCGACGCCGCCGAGGCCGGTGATGGCCTGAGTCTGGGTGAAGGCGGCGCGCTCTCCGGAGGCGAGGGCTTCATGGAGACGGTCCAGCAGGTCCACGCGGCCAGTGAAGTTGGGATTGCGAACGTGGGGGAAGTTGGAGATCTTGCCGAGAGGTTTTTCTGCTACAGTTGGCTCTTTTGGGCTGGAATACGTGATATTTACGTCACGAATTTGACCGGCCTTTATTGCCGGGCTCTGATTATCAAAAGAGATTGCGCTGTCTTTCACGTTCTCGACGATGTTACCGCCATCATCTGACGGGACTTTTTTGCCCCTTCTCCGGAAAAATGCGTAAAGCACTGTTAGACCAACTGATATGCCAACTAATTTGTCGACATTATCAAGCAGATCTCTTTCCTCTTTGCTGGGAATATCTGCCTTCGCAATTGGAGCCACGGTTTGATTAGTGCCGTTCTCGTCTTCCTGCGCCTGGGCCAGCGCGGTGAAAGCCAGCGACGGCATCAGCAGCGCCAGGACGATGAGCGGCCTTGATCTCGTCGGAGACTCCTCCAATCATGCAAGTTCAATCTCAATCTACAAAAAGCTTAGGTGAGTTCCTCACGCTTCCGAGAGCCCAGCCCATCACCGCCGCCCGGAGCGCGGCGAACTGGCCCCGCGCCCCCGTTGCTGGAAAGGGAGGGTCGCGCCGGGGGGGGGGGAGCCGACGATGGAGCGCCGGGGCCGATCACGGCAGCGCCGTGGGGTTGTATATAAAAGTATTTAAAATATCCCAAATCTCGTCGGGCAGAAAGAGGGAGAGGAAGAGGTTGGCAAAAAACCCGACGAAGATGGCGATGCTGAAGCTGAGCAGCGTTCCAAATAATATATACTCCCCGGTTATTCTATTCGTATTATACCTGAAGATCGATTTTGCAGCGATCAAAAGCCCGATGGCGGTATATTGCTGAAATATTATGAACGTCAAAATTAAAAAACGTTCGAGATAGCCGATATATCTGCCCGCGCTCTCCAGGCTCCTTCCCCTATCGCCCTTATTTTTATCATCTTCCTGAATCTTATCCCGCCAGCTTCTCGTCATCTTTGATACGAAGATCCCCGCCGGCTGGAAGATCACTGTATAACTCAGCAGCACCACGGAGATGGAGATCAGCGTCGGCTCCGAGAGGTGCCTCTGAAGGGAGGATAAGTCAGGATGAAATAATGCCATCCACACCAATATTATAATTATCATATGGGCCGCCTGGTCGCCGACAAATGACCTCACCGTATCTTTGCATCTTGACTTCGCGATATCGATCGCCAGATGCGACGCGAAAAAGGTCGTGAACACAAGAGCGGCCGTAAAGAGACCGAGAAACGCCCAGGCGACCGACCCCGCAAGAAGAGCGACGACTAAGACGTGGAGATAAAGGTACCTCGACCTCCATCCAGCCTCATTTTTGCTGTCGACCCATCCGTTCGGCTGCAATACGAAATCCGCCAGTATATGCGAGAAGACCAATAGAATCAGGAAGAACAGGCCCGAGAGGCTCGAAAGGCCTGAGAGTTCTGGGACCGCTGTCATGCTACCTGAACCCCTGGATCTTCATCCGATTCATCCGACCCCTCATCCGACCCGCGCATCTCGACCTTGTTTCTGATGATATCTGAGTATCGCTGGATGATCAATTCGACGATCTCGTAATCGGTCTGGGCCAGTCGGTAATGAACAGCAGACCCGTCGATATTCAGCATCTCGCCGATTTCGTGCAGAGTATGGCCCTCAAGCCTGTGCATTACAGCTTCACACTTCTTCTTCGTCCACCTCTCTATCAACCGATCGATCATCCTGCAGTATATGTCCAGCTCCCGGTTCGTCTCCTCCCAGGGCGTTTTGACGGCCAAGTTCTGTCCCTCTTTTTTTATACGGTCCAGCTGCAGCCCTGAGTACTCAAACGCCTCGCCGTTCATCTCGCCGAGATCGGCAAGACCGCCGAGACCGCCAAGATCGTATCCTTCATCCGGTAGATGATCTATCTCGCCCACCCCGATCGAAACTCTGGCGTCGATCCGGGGGCCCTTCTCCTCGACTTTAAAGCCGGAGATCAACCGCAGCCGCAAGAGGATCGCATCTTTGAGAGCAGATTCGGGCTCGCTGGTGATCCCCTGAAAGCTGTCGCCTCTGTAGATGAAAGGCGGACGCCGGTATCCCTCCCCCACATATTCTAGAGATTTATTAAGAAGTTCAATGTACGAAATCCCGCCGCTCTTGAGCTGCCGGGACCCGATCAGATCGCCGGTTAATACTGCATATAATTTTTTGCCCATATTATTGCCATTCTCAGATTTTTTTTATTCGTCTCTCTTCAGTTAAGCGTTATATAGCTTTTCGCCATCGCGACCGAATCTGATCGGCACGCTGCCCACTTATCCGTTCTTTCTCCGTGGGTTTTTCGAGCCCATCCGGTGCCATACGGCGGCGAAGCTGTGGCACGTTGGAGGTTTGATGGGATCGGCTCAAAGAGCGATGATTTGAGCATATCTATTCAAATCCCAAGGATTTGAGTATATTTGTTCAAATACAGCCTGCCCACACTTGTCCATTCCCCTCATCTATTCTCCGCCCTCAGTGCCGTTCTCGTCTCCCTGCGCCTGGGCCAGCGCGGTTGCTGCCAGCGACAGCATCAGCAGCGCCAGGACGATGAGCGGCTTCGATCTCGTCGGGGACTCCTCCGGCTGAAAGCCTTCGCTCCAATTCGCAAAAAAGTTTTGGGTGGAAGGGGAGAAAGTCGAATTTTTGGACTTCAACCGTGAAAATTGCTTTTCAGAAAACCCTTAGTGGGACAGCGCGGATTTGAACCGCAGTCCAAGCGTCCCAAACGCTCGAGGATCGACCAGGCTACCCTACTGTCCCGCAAGGTGGCCTTGACGCCCTGATGGTATTTAACTTTATTTCAGATCCCGGCATCAGAGGAGCTTGCCGAGGCCGTTCTGTTGTTCTTATCCCTCTCGATCCGCCTCATAAGATGGACGGTGGAAAGGCCCCCCAGAAGGGCGAGAAACCACAGCTGGACCAATCGGATGAGGATGGTGACGGCGGCGGCATCGTAGATCGATATCCCCACGGCACTGAAGAGGGCGGTCATCAGGATCTCCACAAGGCCAATCCCGCCGGGAAGGCCCAGGGGCAGGGTCTGAAAGACGATGATCACCGAGTATACGGCGAATATGGCGAGGAGGGATACCTCGACCCCAAGAGACCGAAAGGCAGCGAAGGCCACAATCTCGAGGCAGAGCCACCCGGCGAAGGCCCATATCAGGCTGATGAGGAGGGCTCCGTTCCTCTGCCTCAATAGTTGCATGCTTCTCATAAACCCGGAGACTGCACCGGTGCAGAGCTCCCGGTCCAGGTCCCGACGAAATATCCTCTCCAGAGGGCTTATGACGGCGCCGACCATCCTCTGAAGCCACCTCTCTTCAAAGCAGATCCCGACGAAGGCGGACCCCACCGAGACGGTGAAGATTATCATGGCAAAACAGGTGGTGAGGGCCCAGGCCGGAACCTGGCGCAGAGATGTCAGGTAGGCGAGGCCCAGGACCATGCCGAGGACGAAGGGAACGGCGGTGATGATCCGGCTCGCGGCGACGGATGCAAAGCTGACGTCAAAGCGGGAGGCAGAGGCGCCCTCGACTTTGCCCACCTTGCCCGCCCTGCCAACTTTGCCCAAAAAGTAGATCCTGGCCGTCTCTCCCGAGAAGCTCCCCGAGGGGATGAGGTTGTTGAGGAAGATGCTGGAGAGGTAGATCGTGAAAAGGTCTCGAAAAGACGCCCCGTAATCCAGCTCTTCTGCCACCCTCTTCCACGAGAGGGCGTTGAAGGCGACCATCAAGAGCGAGAGGATCAGGGCCGCTAAGAAGAGCAGGGGGTTCACGTGATCCAGGCTTTCGGCGACCTCGCCGAAGCCCAGGTGTCGGAGGTAGGCGAGGTAGATACCAAGCCCAAAGAGAACGAGAGCTGTGGACTTGCTGACCTGAATCCTCGGAAGGCCTATCTCGCGGTTCACGCTTGGCTTGATGGCGTGTCCCGTTAAAAGAGTTATCTCGGAAACCTCTGCCTCCGGTCCCGTCCTGGTCAGTCCTAGTCAGTCCCGGTCAGTCCTAGTCGGTCCCGGTCAGTCCTAGTCAGTCCTGTCCATTCCGGTCCCTTCCAGTACGGTCTTGGTCCTCATCAGCAAACCGGCCCCATGCTCCTTTCGCGCCGTCCCTCGAAAGCTATTTAAGATCGATCCGGGTAGTTACGGCTTATGGGAAAGACAGGAAGCGTTGAATGGACCAAGATTAAGGGAAGAAAGGGACAGATCAGACAGGTGCCTAACGCCGAGGCCGCTCACAAGAACCCCGGACCGCTCCAGAAGTACACCTCCTCCGGCGCCAGGAGAAGGAAGATAGCGCGGTCCGCAAAGGCCATAGCGGCTCGGTCCTAGGGCTAGAGGCAGGTCTAGGCGAAGGCCGGTATGACCTCTTTCGACTCTGTCCTGGTCAGGTACGGCGAGATCGCCCTCAAGGACCCCTGGACCAGGAAGAGCTGGGAGAGAACCCTCGCCTCCAACATCGTTTTCAACCTGAAGGAGGCGGGAATAGACCACGCATTGTCCCTGGAGAGGGGCAGGATCTTCGTTTCTAGTTCTGACCCCAGGGCTCCTGGGGTCATCGCCGACGTTTTTGGTGTCGTCTCGACTAGCCCCGTCTGGACTGTAGAGCCAGACATAGCGGCGGTCGAAAAGGTCGCATCGGAGATCGCCGTCGAGCGGCGCCCGCAATCCTTCGCCATCAGATCCCGGCGGGGCGGAGGCGAGATCTCGAGCACCGAGATCGCCGTCGAGGTGGGCAGAGCCGTCCAGGAGAGGACGGGGGCGAAAGTCGACCTGACGAACCCGGAGCTGGAGATCTTCGTCGAGGCGAGGGAGAAGAAGGTTTTTGTCTTCACCGACGTCGTCCGGGGGGTCGGAGGACTTCCCCTCGGCACCCAGTCGAGGATGCTCGCGCTCATCTCCGGCGGCATAGACTCGCCCGTCGCCGCCTGGATGATGATGCGGCGGGGCTGTCCCATCTCGCTCCTCTATTTTGACCCGCGCCCTTACGTCGACGCCCTACCCCAGGCGAAAAAGTCGGCGGAGGCCCTGCGGCGCTGGACCTCGGGCCGAAAGATCAATTTCATCCAGGTTCCGATCGGCGACGGCCTTGCGAAGATAAGCGAAGCCGAGCCTCGGGCCACGTGCCTTCTCTGCCGGCGGCTGATGTACAGGATCGCCCAACGGGTGATGGAAGAGGAGGAGGCCTTCGGCGTTGTGACCGGCTACTCCCTCGGCCAGGTCGCCTCCCAGACCCCGGCGAACATCATGGCGGAGCAGTCGGGGATCGACCTTCCGGTATACCATCCCCTCATCGCCATGGACAAGTCGGAGATCACCGACCTCGCTCGGAAGATCGGGACATATCGCGCGACGGCGGACGCTGGCTCATGCTCCGCCGCGCCGAAAAAGCCGATGACCAGGGCTAAGGCCGAGGAGATCCGGGCGATGGAGGCGGAATTGGGGCTTGAGGAGATGGCGAGGGAACTCTTCGAGAAGAGGGAGAGGATGAGGATCTGAATTTTGGGGTCGGGTCCTAAATCCGAAGAATCGTTTTTGCCGAAGAAAAAAGAGGATGAAAGGACGTCCGGGATCTCGTCAAATCTGCCCCGAATTGGTCCCAAATCGGTTTTGATATTCAGCTCGCCCGATCAGTAGTTCTCGGCGAGGAGCTCGAAGTAGGCCCTCTCGTGAGCGCAGGCCGGGCACTCCTCGGGAGCCTCGGCGCCCTCGTGGATGTAGCCGCAGTTTCTGCACCTCCACTTCACGACGCCTGGCCGCTTGAAGACCTGGCCGGTCTCGATGTTCTTTTTGAGCGCGAGGAACCTCTTCTCGTGGCCCATCTCGGCCTTGGCGATCGACCTCATCGTCTCGGCGATCTCGGGGAAGCCCTCAAGGTCGGCCTTGTCGGCGAACTCGGGGTACATGGAGGAGTACTCGTGGTTCTCGCCGGCGGCCGCGTCCCGGAGGTTATCGACGGTCTTCCCGATGACCCCGGCGGGAAATGCTCCGATGATCTCGACCTCGCCTCCTTCAAGGAACTTAAAGAGCCTTTTTGCGTGCTCCTTCTCGTTGTCGGCGGTGTCGGCGAAGATGGCGGAGATCTGCTCGAAGCCCTCCTTCTTGGCCTGGGAGGCGAAGAAGTTGTACCGGTTTCTCGCCTGGGATTCTCCGGAAAATGCCGTGAGGACGTTCTTCTCGGTCTGGGTTCCTTTCAAGCTCTTCAAATTCTCACACTCCATGGGTATATTGTCTCTGGGGATTGATAAACGGATCGGAGGGGTGGGGGCTGCGTCTGCAGGCGTCGCGGGAGTGGGAACGGTTTGGCCCTGGGTTACACAAGAGCTATCAACAGGCTGACGATGGAGGCGAGGCTCGCTGCCCGCTCGAAGATCGTCTCTTTCCGAGACCTCTTCAAACCATCCAGCTTTTTCAGGATCTTTTGACTCAACTGGTCATCACAGCCTTTGGCAAGCATCTCCAGATCCGTGATGAGTCGGGGCATTTGTGAATTCAGCTCCATAAGGGCCTCCTGCTGGGAAACATCGAGATCCTCCAACCTCCTTTCCAATCTATCAAAATCCGATTTAATGTCCTTAACCTTATCAAGCTCCACTTTTAGTGCCCCCAGACTATCGGAAGCATCAGCGGATCGTATCTTAATTCTGAAAATATTATAGTTTATGTTATCGAGCCTAGTTATTACTTCCTTCCTAAGATAATTTATCTGATCATCCCTATCCTTAATTTCTTTGGACAAGGACTCTATCTGCAATATAGAGTATTTAACGGCATTTTCGAACGATCGTAACTTATCATCAAATTGAAGCTCTTCCCAATCTCTAAGTTCGTATTCAACTGATTTCCTAGTTCCTTCAGGCAAGAATCGGCACATAATCCGAACGATTTGAATCACTTTGTTCATCATTCTCTCCGCTTCTATTTCGTACTCGGCATCAGCTAGCCCTAGGGTACTTTCATGAATCTCTCGGCCCAGGGACTCAAAGGGCGTCTGCCAGGTGGCTTCACGCAGTTTGCTGCTTTCTTCCTCAATCTCCCTGAGCGAAGCCTTAATACGGCGGCCTATTATGGGCAGCCCTCTGCGTAGGACTTCAACCGCAATCGGAGCACTTTTTTCTGCCTGGACCAAAAGGTTTGCAGCGTTATCGCAGAGAACTCGGCATTCATTCAGATTGATCTGTCCCTCCTCCCAATTTTGAGCGCTCTTAAGTGCTCCGGCCAGTTTTTCCATTGCCTCTATAAGCACATCTCTGCTCTCAGACAACCTTATCGCTACCCTGGCTTCTCCCAGGTACCTCTCGATTTCAGCCTCGTTATCACCATCGTTGAAAGTAACAGCACAGAAGGAGTTGTAGAATGGGAGACAAAATTTGGAAGGATTATAAGATTCACTTGCTTTAGCTGCAGATATCTCAAAGAATCTCAGAGCTTTTTCCATTTCATTTTTGAAATCATCTTCGCTATTTGCTTTTGCCGCTTTGAATATAGATGCTCTACCCAGAGAATGGTTCGCGGATACGCACAACATATTATCTTCGTTGCTAACGAAATGGTGCAAATCGGACCAGACTCGGGCCTTATCAGGAACATGGGGAAAAGCTTGCCCTAGTGCTTCTATTGTCTTCCATTTCACGCGGTTATCGTCATCTTCGGTAAGCAGCCGATGCAAATCATTCCAAGCTTGTTGCTTATCTGGAAGGTACTGAAAAGCTATTCCGATAGAACTAGCAGCCCACATCCGCACAAATGCTACCACATCGTCTGTTAGGCCATGCAGATCCTTCTGAGCCAGTTCTTTGTCAGGAATGTAAGGAAAAGCCGTACATAATGACATCGCAATCCCCTTTCGCACAGAATCATCATCGCTTTCAGTAAACCGATGTATATCGACCCAGGCGGGCTTTTTGTCAGTAACATGGGGATAAGCTAAGCCCAAAGAAGTTGCAGCAGCCCCCCTCACTACTTCTTGACTGTCTTTAGTTAGCCGCATCAGAGTTCCCCAGGCAGCTTCCCGATCAGGTATGTGGCGAAAAGCCACCCCCAATGCTGATGCTACACTCCATCGAACTCCGGAATAACCGTCTCTCGTCAGCCGATGCAAGTCTCTCCAAGCCATCTCTTTATCCGGAAGATCTGAAAAAACCTTACCTAATGCCCATGCACATCCTCGTTTTACCCAATCATCATGATCCGCCGTCAAGAGATGCAAATCCTTCCAAGCTTGTTCTTTATTTATATTCAGTATGTGGGGAAACGCATAACCCAATGCTTCAGTTACTCCCCTGCGCACCCAAATGTCTGCTCGTTTTTCTGTCCGTTGATGCAGATCGTTCCAAGCTCGCTCTTTATCGGATACGTGGGGAAATGCTCTGCCCAGCGCCCTTGTAGCATCCATCCGCACATTTTCGTTATCGTCTCCACTCAGCCGAAGCAAACATTTCCAGGCCCTATTTTTGTCTGGTATGTAGGAAAATGCTATGCCTATTGTCTCCGCCGCCCAAGTTCTCACATTACTATTTTCGTCTTCGACCAAGCGGCGAACATCATCCCATGCTTGATCTTTGTCGGGAAGAACAACAAAATTCACGCAGATTTTGCGAACTGCTTTTACACGTTCTCTGGGGTCGCTGCTCAGAGTTTCCTCGTGTATTACAGCCTGGTCAACCAATTCCCGACACCAATCGTCCGATGGTAAATACGAACTTAAAATTGTTTCCAAAGGTTCCTTATTTCCGATCTAATAGCTTATCGAAGAGATCGTTATCCCACAATGACCAAGGTATATAAAATTCCAACGCAAAATAGTCGATAGATGCAGGCCGTGCGTGATACAGTAATCGAGATCCTGCGAGAGAACGGGGTCAAGAGAGCGGCCTTCTTCGGCTCCATCGTCAGCGGCGAGATGGACGAAGAGAGCGACATCGACATCCTGATCGAGTTCGAGGGAAGAAGGAGCCTCCTTGATCTCGCCCACGTTTCTCGCTTTTGTTCTTGTACGTCTCCTCAAGTAGCTCGCGAACAGGCCTCCAGTCTATGATATCAGCTATATCAACTATCTGCAAGATCCGGTTCGCGGATTTCTGCTATTACTGTAAACTTCTCAGATAGCTCAGGCTGCAAACGTATTCACAGCGGCGCACCCCACTGCTTGCTGCAGGCGCTTGATGTAAGGCGTGTCGCTGCAACTTGCCTCCAAAAGATATCCAGACCCAGACCACGGCAACGATTCCGAGCACTTCGAGATAGCTCCGGCAAAAGGATGTCGGTGTTGACGCCCAGGGGGACCAAATCGTCCATCAAGAGCTTTCACCAGGTTCGAGTCTCTTTCTGACGGTCGACCTCTCCAATCCCTGTCGAAAGGTTGAACTAGATGGCCCCTTTTGTAGCTGGCTGAACGAAGGTGGTTCCCGTTGCAGTTGCTCTTAATCCACTCTGATTACATCGAGTTTGAGGCCAAGAGGCCGACCCCCGTCGCCGAGAAGGTGGAGGAGGCCGAGAAGTCGGGACGGCTGGAGGAGGCCCTCTGCGCCTTCATCGCCGTCGAGAAGATGGACGAGGACGACATTCAAGCGGTCGTCGCCGAGGGTGCCGAAGAGATAGCAAAAGTCGCCGAGCAGGTCAAGACCAAGAGGATCATGCTCTACCCCTACGCCCACCTCAGCTCCCAGCTCTCCTCTCCCGCCGCCGCGGTCGAGATCCTCCATGGGATGGACGAGGCCCTCAAGGAGAGGTACGAGGTCGCAAGAGCGCCCTTCGGATGGTACAAGGCCTTCAAGCTAAGCTGCAAGGGCCATCCCCTCTCGGAGCTCTCCCGGTCCATCAGGCTCGGCGAGGGCGCTGGCGCTGCAGCGGCCGGAGGCGCAGGTCCGTGTGGTACCGCCGTCAAGGTCTCAGAGCGGGAAGAGGTCGTCTCCGAAGCCCTCAAGGCCGAGGAGAAGGCGGTCTCCATCTGGAGGGTCATGACCCCCGAAGGGGAGATGGTCGAGCCCGAGAAGTTCGACTTCAAGGGGCACGAGAACCTCAAAAAGTTCGTCAACTACGAGATATCCAAGAGCAGGGCCGTCGAGGCGGTCCCGCCCCACGTCGAGCTGATGCGAAGGCTTGAGCTCGTCGACTACGAGCCGGGCTCGGACTCGGGGAACATGAGGTACTACCCCAAGGGGAGGCTCGTCAAGTCCCTTCTGGAGTCTTACGTCCTTGAGAGGGCGGCGGGGATGGGGGCGATGGAGGTCGAGACCCCCATCATGTACGACATGAACCACCCCACCCTCAAAAAGTACCTGGACCGGTTCCCGGCGAGGCAGTACTCCATCGAGGCCGAGAAGAGGAGCTTCTTTTTGCGGTTTGCCGCCTGCTTCGGCCAGTTTCTGATGAGCCACGACATGACCCTCTCGTACCGGTCGTTGCCCCTCAAGATGATCGAGATGACCCGCTACTCCTTCCGGCGGGAACAGCGGGGGGAGCTTGTGGGCCTTAGGAGGCTTCGGGCCTTCACCATGCCCGACATGCACACCCTTTGCGCAGACATGAATGGCGCGACCCGGGAGTTTGAAAACCAGTACAAAGCCTCGATCTCGGTCCTGGAGGAGGCGGGCCTCGACCTCGACGACTACGAGGTGGCGATCAGGTTCACAAAGGAGTTCTACGACGAGAACAGGGAGTTTGTGGAGGGGCTCGTCAGAATCGTGAACAAGCCCGTTCTCATCGAGATGTGGGAAGAGCGGTTCTTCTACTTCGTCCTCAAGTTCGAGTTCAACTTCGTCGATGCTCTCGACAAGGCCTCCGCCCTCTCGACGGTCCAGATCGACGTCGAGAACGCCGAGCGTTACGACATAAACTACACCGACGCCGACGGCTCCCTCAAGCGGCCGATAATTCTCCACTGCTCGCCTTCCGGCGCCATCGAGCGGCTGATGTTCGCCCTCCTGGAGAAGGCCCACCGTGTATCCCAAGAGGGGAAGGTTCCGATGCTGGCAACCTGGATCTCGCCGACCCAGGTGAGGGTGATCCCGGTGGCAGAGCGCCACCTGTCCCGGGCCGAGGAGGTCGTCAAAGATCTGGGCTTCAGGACCGACATCGACGACCGGGACGAGACCGTCGGAAAGAAGATCCGTGACGCGGGCCGGGATTGGGTCCCCTACGTCGTCGTCATAGGTGACTCTGAGCTGGAGTCGGGAAAGCTCGCCGTCACCGTCAGGGCCGAGTCCGAGCCGAAGAAGCCGAAGAAGGTCGAGATGACCGCGGAGGAGCTGAAGTCGAGGATCGCCGCCGAGACTGCAGGAAAGCCCACCAAGCGGCTGCCTCTGCCTGTGAAGCTCTCGGAGAGACCCCGTTTCATCTGAGGCTGGTCTGGGACAAAGTCCAGCCTCAATACTACCATGAAAACATCACCATGAAAGCATCCGGATAAGGGATGATGCACGGGGCATCCACCCTCGGCGAGTGAATTACCACCCGCGTTCAACGACGCATTATAGCGCTCACGAATAGCGGGCCAGTTTTTTGGCGGGTTGTAGCCCAGATAGTAAAAACGGCCTCCACTGCCCATACCTGGGAACCATGTGTATTCCAAGGCTTTCGTCTTTAGGGCGCGAATCAGCTATTCATGGACAGTTTTTTGAGATGAGCGCAATATTTTTAGCATCAGGAGAACCAATTACCAGGGGTTGGACCGCTGGCCGCAGGCTGCAGGAGCGGTCTATTATGGGGGACTGGGAATCATGAAAATCTGCTCTATTCTGATTTTGATGCTGGCGGCCTTAGGGCTTGCCGCACCGGCGGGAGCCGACGGGATCATCATCGTCGACCCGCCGCCGGACGTTCCGATCGTGAAGCTCGACGAGGCCCTCGCCATCAAATACCATCGGGTCGAGGTGACGATCATCGACCAGGTGGCCACCACCAGGGTCGACCAGGTCTTCGTCAACGACAACCCCTGGGCCGCCGAGGGGACCTACATATTTCCCCTCCCTGAGGGGGCTGGCGTCAGCGACTTCGTCATGTGGGTCGACGGCGAGCCGGTGAGGGGCGAGATCCTGGAGGCTGACGAGGCCCGAGAGATCTATAACGATATCGTGAGAAGGATGCGCGACCCCGCCCTCCTGGAGTACGTCGATCGAAAGGCTCTGAAGGCGAGCGTCTTTCCCATACCTCCGGGGGAGGAGAGGAGGATAGAGCTGGAGTACAGCCAGGTCCTGCCCCTGGACAACGGCCTCGTCCATTACGTCTATCCCCTCAGCACCGAGAAGTACTCCTCAAAGCCTCTCGAAGAGGTGGTGGTGGCTGTCGAGGTCGAGTCGGAGGTTCCCATCAGGACGGTCTACTCGCCGAGCCATTCGGTCTTCGTCGAGAGGGATGACGACTTTTCGGCCCTTCTCAGCTTCGAGGAATACGACGTCCTCCCCGACCGGGACTTTGAGCTCTACTACTCGGTGAGCCCCGAGGACGTGGGCCTCTCTCTCCTCAGCTACAAAGAGCCCGACGAAGATGGCTTCTTCCTGCTTCTGGCAGCCCCCAAAGTCGAAGTCGAGCCCCAGGACGTGGTGGCAAAAGACCTGATCCTGGTCCTGGACGTCTCAGGAAGCATGGAGGGCGAGAAGCTCGACCAGGCGAAGGACGCCGCCGCCTACGTCCTCGATCACCTGAACTCCGAGGACGGGTTCAACGTCGTCGCCTTCAGCACGGGGGTTCGGACCTTCAGTGAAGAGATCGAGCCGGCGTTAGGCCGGGATGACGGAAAGGAGTTCGTCGAAGGGCTCGAGGCGATGGGAGGAACCGACATAAACCGGGCCCTTCTCGAGGCCGCAAAGATGGCAGATCCCGACCGGCCCACAACAGTGATATTCCTCACCGACGGCCTCGCCACGGTGGGGGTCGAGGACACGGGGAAGATCCTTGAGAACGTCGCGGAAGCGGCTCCCGAAGACGTCAGGATCTTCAGCTTCGGGGTGGGGGACGACGTCGACACCGACCTTCTCGACCAGCTCTCCATCGACCACGGGGGCGCAAGCACCTACGTCCGCCCCGGCCAGATGATAAACGAGACGGTCTCCGCCTTCTACGCCAAGATCAATAGCCCCGTTCTGTCGAACCTGGTGGTTGATTTCGGGTCGATCAAGACGGACCAGATCTATCCGGAGAGGGGGCCCGACCTCTTCGCAGGCTCCCAGCTCGTGATGGTGGGCAGGTACAGAAACGGCGGCAAGACCACCATAACCCTATCGGGGACGGTGAACGAGAGGAAGGTCTCAATAGTCTACCCAGGTAACAACTTCACCGAAGTGGATGGGGCCGAGTTCATCCCGAGGCTCTGGGCGACGAGGGCCATCGGCAGCTACCTCACTGAGATCAGGCTTCACGGCGAGGACCCCGAGCTCGTGGACGCCATCGTCGCCCTGAGCATCCGGTACGGGATCATCACCCCTTACACCTCTTTCCTGATCGAGGAGGACGACATATTCTCAGAATCCGGGAGAGAGGCCATCAGCCGGGAGTTCAGAGAGGAGCTGGTCGCCGATGCGGCCGCCCCATCCTCCGGATCGGCGGCGGTGGAGAAGGCCGCCTTCCAGGGCGGGATGGCGGCGGCAGAGGCGCCTCTGACAAGCTCCGTGACACTCTTTCCGACGTCTACCGGCGCTGATGGAGGTGTTTCTAAGGCCGAGCCCCGTGCAGTGAGTGAGGTCGTAAAGCAGGTCGGGAGCAAGACCTTCGTCCTCCGAGACGACGTCTGGACCGACACCAGCTTCGACGAGTCCGGGATGGAGACGGTTCGGGTAGAGTTCCTTTCTGAGGAGTACTTCGGCCTGATACGAGAGAGCCCGGTCCTCGGCGACTACTTCGCCCTCGGCGAGCGGGTGATCGTCGTCTACGACGGGACCGCATACGAGGTCGATGAAACATAGAGGATAGAGGAAGAAAATGGTGATGATGAGATGAGGACCATTCCGACGATGATCTGCCTTGTGGCGGTCGCCCTTATCTGCATGGGCCCCGCCCTGGGACAAAACCCGCTCCTGCAGCTGGGGCTGGACCAGGTCTGGGGAGACGATGACAATGACGCCGACTGGTACAGTTACGATGCTCCAACCTCGCCCGAAGGACTTGCCGACGAGGGGCCCCTCTCCGGGAGGGAGGAGGCCGGTGGCATATGGATCGTCGACTCCAGCGGCACGGAGAAGCGCACGAGCCTGGAGATCCCCATGGGTGCCTGGGCGAGGGTGATGCTGGCGCCTTCCGAGAGCGGCGAGCTGAGGCTTTTCTGCCGATACCCAACGGGAACCGAGAATCAGCTTTTGGCAGAAGAGGTGGAGGCGGGCCACGGCTATAGCGCCTGGTACCAGGCCGAGTGGCCAGGGGATTATGAGGTCTGGTATAGCCTGGAAGGTGCCGAGAGCGACGTGATCCGGTTCACCGTCCAGGAGGGATGGATCGCCGAAGAGGGGATGGCCGCTCCAGGGATGGCAAAGTCCGGCGGATCCGGCGGAACGGGAGTCGGAGCACCCGTCATGCAGAGCTATGCCGCCACTCCCGCACCAGTAAGCCCGTCCATCGGCCTGGCTGCTGGCGGGGCAAAGGACGTGGAGAACTTCCGGGAGAATATCGAGGAGGGGTACCTGCCCCTGCCGACGGACGTGACCTACGAGGGGCTCTTCTACGACTACTACTTTGAGACCGGACAGATAGAAACGTGCGAGAAGCTCTTCTGCCCCTCCTACAGCACCGCCATATCGAAAGATCCCATATCTGGCGATGCCCAGCGTTACCTCTCCGTCGGCCTCAATTCGGGTATCACCGATTTCTCAAGAAAGAAGCTGAACCTGGTAGTCGTCCTCGACTACTCCGGCTCCATGGGCAGTCCCTTCAGCGATTATTACTACGACCAGTTCGGAAATAAAGTCGAGGTCGGAGAGGATGAGGGATCGAGCAGGACGAAGATGGAGATCGCAGACGAGACGGTGGTGGACCTGCTGGGCCACCTGGAAGATGACGACCGCTTCGGCCTCGTCCTCTTCAGCGATGACGCCTACATCGTCGAGCCCCTGACAAAGATCGAGGATAAGGACCTCCCGACCCTGGAAGACACCATCCTCGATATCGAAGAGTACAGCGGGACGAATATGGAGGCCGGGATGGTGAAAGGCTCTGCCGCCTTCGGCAAGTACGTCGAGATCGACCCCGCGGAGAGGGAGAACAGGATAATCTTCATCACCGACGCCATGCCGAACCTCGGCGAGACCGGGGAGGGCGGCCTCCTGGAGATCCTCGAAGAGAACGCCGACAAGGGGATCTACACCACCTTCATCGGGGTGGGGGTCGACTTCAACACCGAGCTCGTTGAGAAGATAACGAAGATCCGGGGCGCCAACTACTACTCGGTCCACTCGGCGAGCGACTTCAAAGAGAGGATGGACGAGGAGTTCGAGTTCATGGTGACGCCGCTCGTCTTCGACCTCGTCCTCCAGCTCGACAGCCCCGGATACAGGATAGAGAAGGTCTACGGGTCCCCGGAGGCGGACGAGGCGACGGGGGAGATCATGAAGGTCAACACCCTTTTCCCCTCCAAGGCCGAGGAAGGGGAGGTGAAGGGCGGAATCGTCCTCATCAAGCTGGAGCAGATCTCCTCTGACGGGAACATCACTCTCGTGGTTAGCTACGAGGACAGGAATGGGACTGAGGATGGCGACGAAGCCGCCGTGGTCTTCCCTGAGGTCGAGCCCGACTTCTACCAGAACGACGGCATCCGGAAGGCGATACTGCTGTCCAGGTACGCAGACCTTCTGAAAAACTGGATGATCGATGAGAGAAAGGCCCTCGAGAGCGACGAACCGGTCCAGCCCTCGGTCACCACCGCGGACGGAATCCCGGTACCCGGGCCGGTAGAGCTGGGGGAGTGGGAGCGGCAATCGCTGCCCTTGACGGTCTCAGAGCCCTATCGGAACCTCTTCGAGGTATTCGGATCGTACTTCGAAAACGAGAGCGACGCCCTGGGGGACATCGACCTCCAGCAGGAGGAGATCATCCTCGACGTGCTCAGCGGGCGCGCCGGGGAGGTGATGATTGAGGTTTCTGGATCGTGATCGGTCCCTAGACCCGTCTTCCTGCAGGATGATGAGGACCGCTACAACCGCAAAGAACACAGATTATGGAGGCCGGCGTCATGCTTGCGCGGCCAATGCCGCGCCACCGGCCTCCTCGCATCCGCTTGTCGCTTCTTCAGTCGCCTGATTCGGAATTAAAAGGTTCGAAGAGCTTGTCTTCGTCGACCCCGGCCAGCGCCCTTTCGCATATATCCACGTTTTCCAGCAGAAGGGCGCCGTACCAGGTCAGGTAATATCTTCCGTCCACGAGCTTGACCAGGTCCAGGTTTCTCATGGATATCAGCTCGTGGTTGAGCTTGTTTCGGGTCAAACCGGTCTCGGCCTGGAGATCTCCAAACGCGAGGCCGCTCCGGCCATCGTACAAAATTCGAGCGATGTTCTTAGTGCTGTTCTTGTACAGTTTGCCCATGGCCTTGGATACGTCGCACGTTTTTCTTCCCGCAAGGTTGAGCCCCGCGCCCGAGAGATCTCCGACCACCATCAGCAAAATCGCCAGTATGAACTGACCAATACCTCTCATTTTAAATCGTCCCCCTGAACAAAATTAACGATTATTTTCCTGATCGACTATATAATAGTATCGGATGATTTGACATAGGGATATTTGCAACATTAGATCATTAGACAACCCGATAGGCTTAAGTATCTGGACCGACTATATTCTTCGTAAAAGTAATCCGGGGTGATAAGAAGAAATGCCAGATATCCGACCGTCCAGGGCCATCATAGAGGCGATCGACCCAAACCTGCTCGTCTCCTTCGATACGCTAGCAGAGAAGCTGGATAGGTACCCGGGAATGCCGCTGGATCAGGGTGGGGGATCGATCACCTCCACGCTGGAAGACGGCGAGCTGAGGACGATGCTGACGCTGATATTTTTTTACATGCTGGAGGAGAAGATGTCCCGGGGCTCTCTTCGAGAGATGGGGATCGCTGGCATCATTTCGCTGGTTGAGCAGATGGTGAGAGAGACGCTTAATAATTTATGATTTTTTAAATTAATTTTTTAAAAATTTTGGGCCTGCATTCGAAATGTCCATAGGCACACCCCCCAGATCTGCGTATCACTCGATAAAATAAAGGGCAAATCGAGGGAGATAGTTAACGCGAAATGCCGGAAATAGGCACAATAACGAGCAAAAATGACGCGAATAGATGGATTTGGGCCAGGCCGCACTCTTGCGACGAGTAAATCGAAATATTCTTCAGTTTAAAGCATATAGAAAAAAAGAAGGAATGGATTACAGGCCATACACACTGCAAGGAGGCGGAATTGGCCCTCGTACCCCAGCTCCTCCGCTTTAGCGAAAGCCTCCTCAGCTTCTGATGTCCTGCCAAGTTCCTGGAGGATTTCCGCTTTCATGTGCCACAGCCCCGCTAGGCTCTCATACGAATAGCCCTCACAAAAAAAAATCATCACCTTCTTCCAAACGCCGATGCCCCTCATAGCATAGAGATCCGCATCCATTCACCACGAGATCTGACTGAGGCTGAGCCTGATTCGGACCGCTCCGATTTCGGGGTGGAAATCTGCGAAAACCCGTACTTATCAGTCACACAGTTCTTCAATCCCGGACGCCGCCCTCGACATAGACATCACCCTCGGCCGTCCCCAGGCCCCCGAAGGAGGCCCTCATCTCGTAGACACCGTCCTCCTCCCAGACCTTCTCAAGCACAAAGCCCATCTTCTGGAACATCCGGAAGATCTGGATGTTGGTGGATAGAACCTCCGCCACAAAACCCAGGAGCCCCTGCTTTTTGGCGAGGTAGGTGAGATAGCCTAGAAGCTCTCCGCCCACCCCCCGATGGTGGTAGTCGTCTCTTACCACATAGGCGACCTCGGCCATGTGGGTCTCGCCGGTGAGGCCGTACTGGCCGATCCCGACGATCATCTCCCCCTCCCCCTTCCCATCCTCCACGACCGCCAGGATCACCATCTTCTTCGAATAGTCGATGACGGAGAAGTCCTGGAGCCATCGGTGAGATAGCTCCTTTCTCGCCGTCATGAACCTGCTGTAGAGGCTCTCGTCGGAGAGGAGGTGGAAGAACTCCTTGAGGAGCGGCTCGTCGGTGATCTTGACGGGCCGCAGAAGGATCGGAAGCCCCGATTTCGTCGTCCTCCTGATCTCGAGGCTCTCGGGGTAGATCCCGGCCTTGCCGGGGACGAAGGCCTGATCCGGATAGATCAGGTTCAGCCTCTTCGCCTCCTCGATAAGCCAGGGGCGGTGGTCGGGGTGGGCGATGGCGATCAGGTCCATCGCCCTCTCCCGGACGTTTTTGGCGTGGAGGTAGGCGATCCCGTACTCGGTGACGACGTAGTGGACGTCGCCCCGGCTCAGTGTCACGCCGGAGCCGGGCTTGAGGAAGGGGACGATCCGCGAGGTCCTGCCCCCGTCGGCGGTGGCGGGGAGGGCGAGGATTGACTTTCCGCCCCGGGCGAGGATCGAGCCCCGCATGAAGTCGGCCTGGCCACCGATCCCGCTGTAGTGGACGCCGCCGAGGGATTCGGCAGTCGCCTGGCCCGTGAGGTCGATCTCGATGCAGCTATTTATCGCCGTCATCTTCCGGTTTCTGGCGATCACCAGGGGGCTATTCGTATAGTCGATCGACCTGAACTCGACGAGGGGGTTGTCGTCCAGGAACCGATAGGTCGACTCAGCCCCCATGCAGAAGGAGGCTACGGCCTTTCCCCGATCGATCGTCTTTTTTGAGTTGTCGACGACCCCCGACCTCATCAGATCAGCGAGACCGTCGGTAAAGAGCTCGGTGTGGACGCCGAGGTGCTTTTTGCCCGCGAGGTTCGATAAAATCGCGTTGGGGACCGACCCGTAGCCCACCTGGATGGTGGAGCCGTCCTCGACGAGCCTTGCGACGTACCCGCCGATCTTCTGGGCGATCTTCCCAGAAACAGGGTCCTCGTAGGCCAGAAGCGGCTCGTCGAAGTAGACCAGATAATCGACGTCCTCGACGCTGATGAACCCGTCGCCGTGGACCCGCGGCATCCGGGGGTTGACCTGGGCTATGACGATCTTTGCCCCCTCCACCGCCGCCTTGACGATGTCGACGCTGATCCCGAGGCTCATGAGGCCGTGGCCGTCCGGGGGCGAGGTCTGGACGAGGGCGACGTCGATGGGGATCGCACCTTTGCGGAAGAGGGCCGGGACCTCCGAGAGGAAGATCGGCGTGTAGTCGGCGTCGCCCCGATTGATGGCGGATCTGCTCCGCGACCCGACGAAGAAGGAGTTGAGCCTGAAGTTCTCCCGGAACTTCTCCTCGGCGCAGGGAGCGATCCCCAGGGTCCAGACGTGGATCATCTCGGCACCGAGGAGGGAGTTGGGCCTCTTCTCGACGTAGCTCTTCAGGGCTCCGACGAGGTGCTGGGGCTCGCCGCAGCCGGTCCCCACGAAGATCCTGTCACCGGGGTGGATCTGATCGAAGATGGCGATCTCCGGCCAGAACTTCTTCTTCCACCTCTTCTTCATCTCGTCGAGCTCTGAGCTATTATCGTCCGGATTCAACGCCCTCAAACCCCAAAAAGTCTGATCAAAAGGCCCGGCGAAAATCGAATGCGTGCAGCCTTTTAGCTGGAATTATTGGTGGAGGTGATATTTACCGGTGTTGGTATAAAAATATCTCAATTAATAATGAAGAACAAATGGGGGCCTCTGAAAACAGACAAGTCTATGGAAATTATTATATACTAATAACTACATAATCAATGTATGAATTCTTTTACTGCCTGGGGCCTTCGAGAAGCTTACAAGAATGTAGAGAAGCTGGGAGATAGGCTTTCACAGATCACGAACTTAATCGAGTGGGAACCATTTCGACCTATTCTTGAAGAGATGTATCATAATAAAACCGAGAGAGACTGAAAAGCAAATTTCGGATCGGATCTCCGTTATGAAGTTCTTGGGATTTCCTGATTCCATACCTGATTCCATACCTGATTCCATACCTGATTCCATACCTGATTCCATACCTGATTCTCTGCTGGGACCTTCGACCTGCAACCTTCGGAGGTCGACGTTCGGGCCAAAATGGAGGCGGCGTGGAGCGGATGGAGGCATGATAATGCCCCCCATCACCTCATCGGGCCAAAGGCCCCTCCACCTTCGCCATCACTCAGTAGCCCAGAGCCCCGCTCAGAACCTTGACGTCGGTCGTTTCCGACTCGGCGGTCGTGGCGTTCGAGGGAGACATATAGCTAATCTTTGTCGCATTACCGGTATCGAGCTTTGTTGATGCCTGGCTGAGGGTGCTGAGATTGGCGACGTTTTCAGTGTCTGGTGCTCCCAGGACGTTGCCCAGAACCCTCACGTCCATCGGTTCTGCACCATCGGTCGCGCCGGACGCCTGCGATCCCTCGCCGAGGGTGCTGAGATCCGCCACGGTTTCAGCGGCTGGCGCCCCCAGGACGTCTCCCAAGACCCTCACGTCGGTCTCTTCCATTCCGGCCAACTCCACCACATCAGTTTCGTTTGAGGGCGGCATGTACCTTATCACCGTTACATCGGCGTCATCTGCTGTTTCGGACCCTTTGTCGAGGGTGCTCAGGCCGACGACGCTCGCGTCCACTTCGGTCACGTCCACCGCTTCCACGTCCTCCATGTCCACTGCCTCCACGTCCAAGGCCTCAATGTCCACGTCCTCCACAATCACGTCTTCGGCGAACGATTCATTGGATGGTTGGTCGGTCAAGTTCAGGGGGGTGACGTTGTTCACCTCGCTGACGTCATCTGTCACCAACTCTTCATCAGCCAAATCGAAGGCGCCCATATCCGCCACGTTTTCGGCGAATGATTCATTGGATGACTGGTTGGTCGAGTTCAGGGAGGTGGCGTTGTTCATCTCGTCGACGTCGTCTGTCATCGACACTTCATCAACCGCATTGAGGCCGCTTTCGTCTACCGCGCCCTCCTCAGTCGCTGTTCCCACCGATATCGAGGCGGCGGCTGCCAGAAGGCAGACCATCGCCGAAATCATCAAAGATTTGCGTATCATTTTCTTTACCTCCTTTCGAGGACGGACCCGCCGAAACGGGTGGGTCTCGACTTAGATAATCGTTCGTATAAAATACATATCACAGGCGATCGCGGGCAGATCCCATCCCGCGTTCCCGGCCCCCGGCAAAAATGTGGAGGGACGAACCGAAAGGGATGGATACATCGCCGGGGCGCTCTCGGGGCGGGCCTGGAAATAATCTCGGTCGGGTCTCTTTTTAGACCTCTGTGCTGCAAATCCATCTTCGATCAGATACATAATCACTACACCGTCTCTCAAATCTTCGGGCTGAAGGGTTTCACGAGACCCGCAAAACCGATGCGAAGGCGACAAGGCCGATGGCCAATAGCACCGGGTTCACAAGGCCGTGCCTCACCCCGTACCTTCTCAACGTGAACTTGGCGCTGATGAGGACGTGGACCAGGAAGAAGAAGACCAGATAGAGGTCCAAGCTCGTATGCCAGTACATCGCCTCGCGCGGGCTCATTATTATCCGCTCGCTCCAGGCGTATCCTGTCACGATGTATGCGATCATCAGGACCAGGAGGGCCCAGGCAGAGATCCTGTTAACCCTGATCAACAAGCGGTTGGATTTGATGTCCATCATTTTCACGCCTCGTTTCAAGGGACCGAACCCGGCTTCGAGCCCGCGGTCCCGGCTCTCTGGCGAAGGAGAGGAGGAAAACCGAAGCTGTATCTCGCCAGAGAGCTTTCGGGGCGGACCCGGAGATCCTGAATTTTGGGCCTCCTCCTTTTCACTCCGCCCGGAGGGCCTCGATGGGGTCGAGCATGGCCGCGTTGTTTGCGGGATAGATCCCGGCGACGGTGGTGATCAAAACGCCGAATAGAAGGCCGAAGGCCACAGACTGGAGGGTAACCTCCTGGGGTATCTTGGCCACAGAGCCGACGAAGTCCGAGACGAGCGTTCCCAGCAGTATGCCCACCAGGCTGCTCGCAAGGCCGAGCATCCCCGCGTCCAGGAGGTAGAGGGTCCTGATCTCCCAGGTGGTGGCTCCGATCGCCTTCATCACCCCGATCTCGTGGGTCCTCTCCTTCACCGTCAGCATCATGACGTTGGAGATCCCGATCGCCCCGACGATCAGCGATATGGAGCCTATGCCCGCCAGAGCGTACTTGATCATGTTCAGCACCTCCAGCATCGACTCAAACCTCGTCGTCATAGGCTCGACGTTGTAAGCCTCGTCCCTGTGAACCCTGGCCAGCTCCTTTTCGATCTTCTCGGCGACGCCGTTCACCTGGGCGGAGTCTGCGGCCCTCACCGTGATGCTGGCGTAATGGTACTCATCGACGTCGAGGAACTCCTCCATCGCCCTGTGAGTTATGTAAACGCCGGTATCGGACCCGTAAGACGGGTCCTCGTCCTCCTCCAGGACCCCGACCACCTTGAAGTCCAAATAGCGGTCCTCTTCGTTCTGGTAGAGCCTGATCTGGTTTCCGGGGGAGATCTTCATCCTGAAGAAGTCCAGAGCTACGTCGCTGCTGACCACCGCCGCCTTGTAGTCGGAATTGGTCAAAAACCGACCCCGAGCCACCACGTCTTTCAGGTCGTCATGCTCGTCGGGCGAGATCCCGATGACGCTCACCGAGGCGTTGTCGCCACGGAATGAGAGGAGAGCCCTCGAAGTCTTGATCGGATAGACCGCCTCGACCCCCACGACGTTGTCGATGATCTTCACGTCCTTCTCGTCGAACTCGGCAGGCTCCTCCGGGGCGGATGCGGGCCGCTCGCCGGGACCCATGCCCATCCCCGATCCGGGCCTCACGCTGATGAGGTCCATATCGAGGTCACCGAACCGCTCGCTGACGCCGCCGTAGAGCCCCTGGCCCACCGACAGGAGGGCGATTATCGAGACCACCCCGATGATGATCCCGAGGCTCGACATGAAGGCCCTCCTCCAGTCGGCCCTGAAGCTCAAAAGGACGTACTCCAGCATGTCGTCCGGTCTCAAGAAAACTCACTCCGAGGCTCCGATCTCGATGTCGAGAATTGGCGTCAAGGTCTCTTGGTCCTCCTGCGCCAGAAGTAAGCGCCGCCGATCACCGTCGGCAGAAGAATCGCGGCTGCGGCTGTCGTCGTCCCGACCCCGGAGCTTCCCTGCCCTGGCGGACCCCCGGCTCCGTTCGAGGCTTCGGCACCGCCCCTCAATGTAGTGGTGTAGATCTCGGACTCATGCCAGGTGTCGCCGTTCTTGAACTTGGCCCCGAAACCGAGATCAATGGAGTCGGCGGGTGACGCCAACTTGAGATCGAAGTCGATGGTGAATATCTCGTCAGGCTCCATGGTGCCGATGTAGTACTCTTTTGGCGAGAACTCGACTCCTTTTGCCTCGGGAACGATCGTCACCGCGTTCAGGGTGTTCTGCCTCGGGTTTGCAACGTCCAGGCTCGCGCTGGTTGAGGTCGGAGCTTCGGCCTGGATCAGCAGAACGTCAGAGGAGTCCACCTTCACCGGAACCTTCCGGTTTGTCTCTTCTGGCGCCTCCTCGTATCCGCTGACGAGCAAGACGTCCAGGAAGTGGGTTCCGTCGGTCGTATTCTCGTCGGCCTTGATGTTGAAGTAGACCGTAATCTGATCGCCGGGCCCGATCGTCCCAACGTTCTCATAAGGCTCGGTCAAAACCTCCAGGCCGTCGGCACCGGCGATTTCGACCCGGTATATCGGCACTGTGAAGGAGAAGTCCTCTCTCTGGTAAGATACGACGTACTGATCGGCAGAGTTCTCGATCACGATCGATACGATCCCGGTGTCGCCGGGCATAAGAACCTCTGGAGAGACCGAAGACTCGATTATGATCGTCGGCTCAGGGCAGCGGTACATGTAGCCGTAGGGGTAGGCAGAAGCCGACGGGAAGAGGGATAGGGCCTGGATCAGCATCAGGACCATCAGGACGAAAGCGAGAATCGACATCGAGCCAGACTTCGACTTCAAGATGCATCCTCCTGCACTCGACCGTCTCTCATCCATACCACGCGGCTGCAATGTTTTGTCGTTTCAACGTCGTGAGTCACCATGATAATCGTGCGGCCTTCTTTGTTCAACTCGTTCATGATATCCATAATTTCGTTTGTGCTCTTCTGATCGAGGTTTCCTGTGGGCTCGTCGGCGAGGATGATGGATGGATCGTTGGCCAGAGCCCTTGCGATCGCCACCCTCTGCCGCTCTCCTCCTGAGAGGTTGGAAGGGCTGTAGTCGAGCCTGTGTCCGAGCCCAACAGATTCGAGAAGCTCTTTCGCTCGACCTCTCCTGACATCCCTTGCCATCTCCTGGAGGGTCATCGGAAGCTCCACGTTCTTCAAGTTCGACATCCTGCCTATGAGGTTGAAGGTCTGGAAGACAAACCCGATCTCGTCTCTTCTTATCCGAGCCAGCTCTCGGTCGGATAGCTGGCCCAACTCCTGCCCCTTCAGGAGCACTCTGCCTTTCGATGGCCTGTCGAGGCAGCCGAGGATGTTCATGAGGGTGCTCTTTCCGCAGCCCGAGGGTCCCATCAGCGCCACAAACTCGCCCTCGTCTATATAGAGGTCGATTCCCTTGAGGATTGGAACGTCCAGTTCGCCCACCTTGTAGCTCTTCTCAAGGTCGGCGATCTCTACCAGGGACACGGTTCTCCTCCTGGAACGGCAAGGGTCTGGCCATTTTGGTCGGTCTCGGGCAGTGTGGGCAGAAATGTCAGCTTGTAGCTTGTGCTCTGGTCGCCCTCGTTCAGAGTCAGGTTCCCCTCGCCCACCTGGCCACCGTTCATCTCATAGCTTTTGATGGTGATGTGGCCGATCGTCCGATCCTCAGCGCCCCTCATCATCCGTTCGAATTCCAGCAGGTCGGCGTCGAGGACGGAGCAGTTGCCATCGAAGGTCTGGTTGATGTTTGTCAGGATGTATCTGCGATCTCCCAGGATCATGCCTCCGCGAGTGGTTGTAGGCGCATCGGACTTTGAGATCTCTTCCCTTATCTCGTTAAGGCTCCTGTTCTCTTTAAGCAGGTCTCTGGCAAAGGCGGGAGGAATCTTTTTGGTATCGATCAGCCATATCTGGAGGAAATAGGTCTCGCCCCTCTCCAGAGCGACCCCCTCCGCTCGGAAGGGGCCGCCCGGGGGGTGGCCGTCTTCTGCAGCCCCGTATTCGAAGCGAGGTCCCGCGGCTTCGAGATCTGGCGGGAGGGGTCCGGTCGGGGTTTCCATCCCCGTCTCGAAGAAGGGCCGACCCGCCGAGGCCGGGACTTCTTCAAAGGGGTAGGATAGAGCCGTCGTCATGAAGGATATCACCATTGCCAAGACGACGGAAATGCTCACGATCTTCACGAAGATCAGTCCTCAAGGTAAGCGTCCAGATGGACCTTGTACCTGCCGCTGAGAGTACCCTGATTTATCATAAGGGTTCCTCTTGCATCCCCGATCCCCTCTTTTGTCTCTATGCGCCCGACGACGTCGCCTGCAGCTTCAGATGACCATATGGCCTCACGTCCCCACCGAATCTCGGCGAGATCTGCCTTGAGGACGGTCTCGGAATCCATGGATCTTAAGTCGACGTCCACAAGCCTGTAGCTCTCACCGTCAAGCTTCATCTTGCCCCGGTATATGAAGGAGGGGTTTGCCTCCTCTTCGATCAGCATCTTGATCTCCTCGATGCTCTTTCTGTTCTGCAGGAGGTCTTTGATCTGGGCGGGGCTCAGAAGCCTCATTCCTTCGATCTCTATCCTGAGGGGACGGGCCGACTTGAAGAACGATCCCGCCGGTCCCAGGGCAAAGCCGCTCTTTACCCAGACGGTCTTTATCGGCGCGGCGGATGAGCCCATCACGGATTCAGGAATGGTCACGTTTTTCATCATCTAGAGTCACCTCGGGTCTCGGAGCCGTGGGCCTCTTGGCCCACGACCCTTCGAGACGCAGAGTTTGACGATATGGTGTCCGTCGAGTCGGGTCGGGGTCTTGCAGGCAAGGCCGATCACAAACCCCCAAAACCCGAGTCTCATAATAGGATGTTCGGCTTGTCGCGTCTCCTCCAGCTCACCGCTGTCCGCCGAAGCCGGGTCCGGTCATCTGATTATCAAACGCTCCCCTACCCTGCTGCTGCATGCTGGCACCAGCCATTCCGCACTGGTTCTGCTGGAAGCCCTGTCCGCCCTCCGCGCGGCAATCGCCGGCACCAGCCATTCCGAATTGGCCATCCTGATTGCCCTGACCCATAGGTCCCATCATGGGGCCCTTTCCAAGGCCGAGAGTTCTGCAGACCTCCATCTGCTCTTTCAGCTCTGCGATGGTCATGTTCTCCATCTCAGCCATCCTCTCTTCTTTCAGAGCCTCGATCTCTGCCAGGGTCATGTTGTCCAGCTCGTCGATCTTCTCCTGTTTCAGGGCCTCGATCTCCGCCAGGGTCATGCCCTCCAGATCTTCAGCGGTCAGGTCGGTCACGAGGAGGCATGCTCCGCCACCGAGGAAGGGACGGTCAAACTTATCCTGTCTCTGCTCCTTCAGCTCGGCGATGGTCATGTTCTCCATCTCGGCCCTCTTCTCTTCTCTCAGAGCCTCGATCTCCTCTGCGGTCATGTTGCGGAACTGGTTCATCTTCTCTTCTCTCAGCGCCCTCAGCTCAGCGAGGGTCATGCTCTGCATCTCCTCTTCGGTCAGGTCATCCATGAGAAGGAATGCTCCACCGCAACCTCTGCCCATCTGATCTTTGTTCATGGGGCACTGGTCCATCTGGCCGTTGTTCATACATCCGGTTCTGTCAGCCTTCCCGCCTGAATACGGCATCGAGAGGGCCGGCACTGCCAGAAGGCAGACCACCGCTAAAGTTATCAACGATTTCGCGTGTCTCATATCCTATACCTCACTAGAGGACGGCTTTGCTGCAGCTTCGGCAGCGCCGTCCTCACCAAACTCCTTCTCAGTCCGAACGATAGTTAAAATTAGAGCCGAACGAAACCGAACGTTAACCGTTCAGAAATTGTTCCAGCCATCTAAGAACGTTCAGTTTTAGGCATAACGGTGTATGATTGTTCCATATAATCTGAAAATCGGCTTTTGTTTTTATTTTTGTCTTCAGAACCGTTAAATTCCGTCTAGATCTGGAACTCGGTGGAGATACCGGCGGCACTCGCGCCGTCTCCAGATGGGGATCGTGCGAGGTCGAAGCATTCGAGGCGGGGTGGACAGGGCCGGGTTTGGGAAACTGCTGGAAAAGGCTATCGGGAATCTTCAGCCACTGCCCCCTTTTTGCCCTTTTTCGCCTCCGACGTAAGGCTCCAGGTGGACCACCACGTCCACCACATCCGAGACGTACTCGATCAGCCTGCGCTTCACCTCCTCGGAGATCTCGTGCCCCTCCTCGACGGTGAGGGCGGGATCGACCAGGACATGGAGGTCGACCTCAAGCCCCGACCCGATGTGGCGTGTCCGTATGGCGTGAACCTCCTGGACTCCGGGGGTGGCGAAGGCCAGCTGCTCGATCCCGAGACAGATCTCCTCGGGCGCTCCCCGGTCTACGAGCTGCTCTACCGAGGGCCGAACTATCTTCCATGCCGCCTGGAGGATGAACATCGAGACGACGATCGCTCCCAGGTGGTCGAGGAAGGAGAGGCCGGGGACGAGGGCGGCTCCGGCGACGGCCACCGCCGCCGGTATAGAGCTGAGGCCGTCGGATCGGTGGTGCCAGGCGTTGGCGATGAGGGCTGTGGACTTGATCTCTCTTCCCACCGAGATCGTCCAGCGGTACAGCAGCTCTTTGGTGAAGATGGACAAGACCGCGGCGAAGAAGGCGATGGCTCCGGGGGGCTTTGCGTGAGCCTGGTGGAGGGTCGAAAGGGCGTTGTAGCTCAGGCCCAGGGCGACGGCAGCCAGGAGGAGGCCGATGAGGATCGTCACCAAAAACTCGATCCTCCGGTGGCCGTAAGGGTGGCACTCGTCCGGGGGCTTGGTCCAGAACTTGACCCCCACCAGGACCGCGACGTCGGTTGCGGTGTCTGAGAGGCTGTGAACGGCGTCCGCCACCACTGCTTGGCTGTTTCCAAGAATTCCCGCCGCAAACTTCAGGGCGGAGAGGGCCACGTTTATGACCAGGCCGATCAGGGTCACCCGTCTCACCTCTGATACCTGGCGTCTGTTCTCGAAATCTTGGATCGAGGAAGCCCAAGTCGTCTTCTCAGCCATTCGGATCTCCTCCTCGGGAAATGATCAAAGGGCTACCCTCCGGTATTAGAATTGCGGTTAATCTGCTCGCTTTTCAGATCGAGATCGGCTGCGACCGAAGAATTATGACGACGAGAACCGCCAGCATCAGAAGCCAGAGGGCCATCGCCACTATAGACGCCCTCTTCGCCCTCTTCGCCTCCCGCCACCCGAGGGGCCTGATCCCCTGGGCGAGGAAGGTCGCCACCCCCGAGAGGTTGACGGAGATGAAGTTCGCGACGAAGAGGAGCATCGCGCCCCAGGCGAGGCTCTCGTGGCCCGACCCCATCAGAAGGCCGAAGGTGACGAGAGGCGGGAGGAGGGCGACGGCCACCATCACCCCGATGAGGGTCGCCGAGACGCCGGTGGTGAAGGCGAGGGCTCCCGCGCTCCCCGAGGCGAGGGCGAGGGCCACCTCGCCGAGGCCCACCACCGTCCGGGAGGCGATCTCTGGGGTGGTGGGGTCCACGGTCAGTACCGCACCTAGAAGGTATGAGATGACGACGGCCGTCCCGATCCCCACAATGTTCGCCTTGAGAGCTCTCCTGGCGAGGGACCCGTCCCCGAGGATTGTGGCGAGGGAGAAGGAGACGTTAGGCCCCAGGAGGGGCGCGATCACCATCGCCCCGATGATGACGGCGACGTTGTCCCTCAGAACTCCGATGGCAGCGACGATGGAGGATAGGACCACCATGAAGACGTAGATCCGAGAGAGGCCCGTGGTGTAGGCGAGGTCCGCATAAAGCTCCTCTCTTCCGATCCGCCTGCTCTTCTTCTTCGGCTTCTCTTCGGGGAGGGTCTTCTTCTCGGGCTCCTCCTCGGCCAGCTCAGGCCTGGGGAGAGACGCCGCTACGGGAAGGACGACGAGCCTGCACCCCTCAGTCCGGTGGAACTTTTTTTCGAGAAGGTCGATGACGGCCTCCGAATTCGCCGTGGAGACGAGGATCTTCACCAGGATCTGCCGTTCTGTGAAGGTCTTCTTCCAGACCCCGCCCACGGGCCGCTCCCATATGCCTTCCAAAGGCGCCGTCCAGACCCCGAGGACGGCGAGCTTGTTTGAGGTCAACAGCCTCTCAAGACCCTCTTTCTCTTCCTCGGGGAGGACCATCTCGATCATGCGGAGGACCATATCAACACCACCCTGGCATTTTCCATCGCCCGGATATTTTCCATCGTCCAGATCTCATTTGACGGCTTCAAAGCCATCCCCTCCTCCTGAAGTAGAAGAGCATGACCAGTCCTGCGACGAGCATGAAGAGAAGGACCGCGGGGTAGCCCCAGTGCCAGCGGAGCTCGGGCATGTAATCGAAGTTCATCCCGTAGATCCCGGCGACGAGGGTGAGGGGTATGAAGATGGTGGCGATGATCGTCAGTACCTTCATCACCTCGTTCATCCTGTTGCTGATGGAGGAGAGGTAGATGTCCAGCATCCCGGAGAGGATGTCTCTGAAGGTCTCGATCGCCTCGATCACCTGGACGGTGTGATCGTAGACGTCCCGGAGGTATATGGCCGTCGACTCCTCGAAGATCTCCGACTCGCCCCGCGCAAGGCGGCTTATCACCTCTCGGAGGGGCCAGACCGACTTTCGGAGGAATATCATGTCCCGCTTCATATCGTGGATCTGCTGGGAAGTATCGGAGGTGGGGCTTTTTACCAGCTCGTCCTCCAGCACCTCCAGGTCCTCGCCCACGTCCTCCAGGATCAAAAAGTAATTGTCGACGACGGCGTCTATCAGGGCGTAGGCGAGGTAGTCCGCCCCCCGCTTCCTGATCCTCCCCTTGGACTTTCGGATCCGGTCCCTGACCAAATCGAAGACGTCTCCAGCGGTCTCCTGGAAGGATATGACGAAACCGCGGCCTACTATCAGGCTCACCTGCTCCGACCTGATCTCCTCCTCCCCGTCATCGATCTCGACGCTCGCGAGCATCTTCAGGACGATGAAGACGTAATCGTCGAAGTCCTCCATCTTGGGCCGCTGTTCAGTGTGGACAATGTCCTCCAGGACGAGGGGGTGGATACCGAAGCAATCGCCGATCTTCTCTATCACCTCGGGCCGATGGACCCCCACCACGTCTATCCAGGTGATGGACGGTTTGGCCTTGAAGTCGAGGCACTGATCGATGGAGGTGACGCAGAACTCCTGGAGTTCGACCTCGTCGTAGTCCAGGATGGTGACCCGGACCGGCTCGGTCCTCTCCTCGCCGACGTGGACCAGGGTTCCCGGCGGCAGGCCCACCTTCTTTGTCCTTATCTTGAAAACCCGGGCCATATGCCGTTCACCTCACCGAACTCTTCGTGCTCGCCTCCAGGACTCTTCATGATCGATCCGCCTCGGAACTTCAGCTTCAGCTCACCCTCGTTTCGCCTGCGTTGCTCAGCTGTTTTCCCTAGCCTTTTTCGAGGGTCGTCATCCCCATCTCCATCTTTCTCCCGCCGAGCCTATCTTCAGGAAATCCGACGATGTCGATGGTGGTGGAGGCGACCTTGATCTTGTCGGACTTCTCGATCTCGTCCAGTATCATCCGGCTCAATTTATTTTTCGTCAGCCTCCTCTCCCTCACCACCGTCATGTATCTTATGTTGAAGTTTATCCAGTTGTCTGTCAGGGTTATGAAGACGGCGGGCTCCACCACCCTCCGGGGAAGGTAATACTTTTCTTCCAGGGTGGAGAGGCTTTTTTCCGCCGAATAGGCGACGTGGTCGGTTTCTCTCCTGACGACGGAGAGGATTTTGGTGACCGCCTCCCTCCAGTCGCTGTCGTAGGTTATGGGGACGCTGATGTCATCCCAGAGGAAGTCGTGGTCTTTGGTGTAGTTGTTGACGCTGCCCGAGAGGATGTAACCGTTCGGGATTATCGTCAGCCGGCCTGTGGCCTGATCACCCGACATCCACTCACCCATCTCCATGAGGGTGGTGTAGAGGATGTCGATATCGATGACGTCCCCCTTCCTCGAGTTTATCTCGACCCTGTCGCCGACCCTGTATATCCCGGTCACGAAGATGATGATCCCGCCGACGAAGTTTTTGAAGAGATCCTGGAGGGCGACGGCTAGGCCCGCGGCTATGATCCCGTAGGAGACGAGGAGGCTCTGAGTATTCTCGACCCAGATGTTGATCACCACCGCCACGAGGACCACAACGTAGACTATCGAGACCGTCTTTTTGAAGGAGTACCTGGTCTTGGAGACCTTGATCCTCTTGATGAGGACGTCCTCGAAGAGGTGCTTGAAGAGGAGATGGATGATGGCTATCGCCACGACGGTGTAAAACGCCTTCTGAAGATCGATATTCGGATAGGCGTAGTTAACGATCCAGAGAGTAGCCGCCAAAGCGATGAGGGTGAAGAGGGTCAGAAACCTCTTGAGCATACCGAATTATCTTCTTCGAACCGTTAAATATTTTATCTCTCTATCGATCGCCCTCTCAGTAGAGGCCGAAGAGCGTTCCCAGAAAGAAGATGTAGAATATCACCAGCATCCAACCCTCCCATAGGGTTATCTCCTTCTCCCAGATTACGACGAAGTAGAGGAGGGTGGCGACGATCATCATCGGCATGACGAAGCTTGTTATCGTCTCGGGGATCACCAGGGTCCCGAAGAGGGCTGATATCCCCATGATGCCGAGGGCGTTGAAGATGTTCGAGCCCAGGATGTTTCCGATGGCCAGCTCCGGCTTGTTCACGGCGGCGGCCTTGACGCTCACCACCAGCTCCGGAAGGGAGGTCCCGAGAGCGACGGCGCTGGCGGCGATGATCTCGGTTCCGATCCCCACCATCTCCGAGAGCTTAACCACCGAGACGATGGTGTAGTTGGCCCCGATGTAGAGGAAGAAGACGCTAAGAAATAGCGTCAGATAGACCTTCAGATCGAGCCGTCTCTTCTTCGGGTGCTCGACTCCCGCCGCCCCCATCGCCTCGTCGGCGACCCTCTCGACGCTGATGGCGTAGAGGAGGTAGACGAGAAAGAGGGCGAGGCAGAGGAAGGCCTCGGCGAGGCTGTAGGCCCCGTCCACGACCATCAGGGAGAGGAGGACCGCCGAGCCGACGAATAAAGGCAAATCGACGTTGGCGAGCTCGTAGCTCGTCACCATCTTCTTTCCCACGATGGCGGAGAGGCCCAGGATTAAGAGGATGTTCGTGACGTTTGAGCCCATCACGTCCCCGACGACGATCTCCGAGGAGCCCTTCATCACCGCCAGAATCGACGAGACCAGCTCCGGGGTCGATGTCCCCACGGCTACGATGGTGACGCCGATGATGAAGGGCGAAATCCCGAAGGCGATGCCGATCCTCTCGGCGGAGTCGGTGAAGTAGTCTGAGGCCTTCACCAGGACGGCGAGGCTTGCGACGAAGACGAGAGCCCAGAGGAGGACGGGGAGCATTGCCACCCCATCAGCCGGCAAGGTTAAATCGTTTTCTCAAAAGTCTACAAATTTGTGTGGTCCTGCGTCTTCTCTATATGGGCTTATGAAATGGGATGCAAAGATACTGCCTACGGCCTCGTGATGATCTCCAGATAGCGCGTCTTGAAGCGGCCTGAAAAGTTGGGTGCGTGATGTAATAATAGATGCAATGAAGGGAGGGCAAAAGTCGCGTGTGTAGGGATTTGAAGGGAGGGAGGGAGGGAGGGAAAAAGTGCGGTCGACTTTTGCCTATACCAGGTACGTCATTCGTCGAATATAAACCTTTCGGTTTGCCCAAGCCGAAGGTCTGCACATCGACGAAGTCCTCAGCCTCGATTGGAGGTGATCGACGATTGGCGGCGAAATCGCCATCGTCATGACCTAAGCGTTCTGGCAAATCGGACCTGAGGAAACGGGAACGATACGGTATACCGTTCAAATGTGGGGGGACAGAAATTAATTTCTGGAGGGCTCGTACCAGGAGAGAGATGGTCGGTATCCATGACTTCGGAGATCGTGCTGATAGGAAGGTCAAACGTGGGCAAATCCACCCTTTTTCGTCAGCTCACGGGTAAGAAGGTGAGGGTGGGAAGAAGGCCCGGAGTTACCGTCGGCCCCGCCAGGGTCCAGGTGGGGAACGTCGTATACGTCGACATGCCGGGATACGGCTACATGAAGGGCGCAGATAAGAAGGTCCAGGAGGGCACAAAGGACTTCATCGTCCGCCGCTTAGAGGAGAAGGCCGAAGAGATCCTCCTCGCGATACAGGTGATAGACGCCGCCAGCTTCGTCGAGATAGCCGACCGCTGGGAAGATAGGGGAGAGGTGCCCTTGGAGGTGGAGTTATTCGAGTTTCTGACCGACCTGGATCTGGCGGTTGCCGTGGCTGCAAACAAGATGGACAAGGTCGTTAATCCCGACGCCACCCTGGACGAGATCTGTGAACGGCTTGGGATGCTCCCGCCCTGGAGCCAGTGGCGAGATCGGATCGCCCCCATCTCCGCCAAAGCTGGTGAGATCGGACCCCTGAAGGAGATCATAAGGTCTAGGCTTCAAAGCCGAGACTCCTGATCCTCCTGAGCGGCATGATCCTTCCGCATCTCCTGGGCCTCTTCTGCCAGCAGTTCCACATCTGTTTGACCCGACGAAGGGCCTATGGGATCTTGGATTATGAGGTTTCTGTATGGGTAAGGGATCTCTATCCCCTCCTTGTCGAACCTCTTCTTGATCGCCTCCCGGATGTCACAGGCAGTGGTGTAGGCCACATCCCTGTTCGGAACGTCCACGGCAAGCCGCATGTTAACTGCGAAATCCCCAAGCTCGGTGACCCTCACAGTTATGTCGTGATTTTTGAGGACCAGAGGGTGTCTCTTCGCAGCTTCCAACATGATACCTCTCGCTCTCTCTATATCCGCCGTATAGGCGATCCCGACGTCTATCCTCCAGGTTATGACCGGGTCGGTTATCGACCAGTTGATTATCGGCTGATTGCCCATGATGCTGTTGGGAACGAAGACTCTCCGGCCGTCCCAGATCTTTATGGTGGTGTGCCTCAGGGTCAGATCCTCTATCTGGCCATACTCACCATTGAAATCGATGTAATCGCCGACGCGAAAGGGGTGGAAGATCGCAAGGAAGATGCCGGAGATGACGTTGGAGAGGGAATCCTGGGCCGCAAAACCTATGGCGAGACCCGCAACACCGGCACCAGCGAGCAGGGTCACAGCAAGCCTGTTGAGGGGCGGTATCTGATATATGACCATGATGACGCCGAATATGTATATCGCCACCACCAGCAGCCTGCTGATGAGGGTCCTGAAGGTCATCTCGGTCTCTGAATCGATGCCGACTTTGCCGCCCCCGACTATCTTGGGGAGGTGAACGTTGACGGCCCGTCTGGCCATCTTTGCAGCAAAATACGTTACAACAAGGATGAAGATGATTCTGGAGATGGTTCCGAGGATGGATATGAGATCTATTCCCAGGGCCGAGTTCAGGTATTCGATGATCGAGGTCAACGTCGACGGGGCGCCCTCGCCCGTAAGCTGGGTGGGCACTTCAGAAGATAGCTCTCTTGGCAGGTCTGTCGTGATGTTCGATATATTCGAAGACAAATCAAGACCATCTGGGCCGATGTCAGAAGGGACGGTGTACTCGTAAAAAACGTCCTCTTCTACGGATACGATCTCGACCTCTTCCATCAAAAAAAGTGCGACTCATAGATACTTAATGATTTCGCTGGCTACCGATCGAGGGACAACCGAGTCGATCGGTGCAGCAAGATCAGACCCAAATACGTCGTTTATCGATTTTTGGATGATTAAAAAAGCTTTTAACGCATAAGCCGGATTATACCCATTGAAAAGGGGATGGTCCTATTCTCAGAAACGGCATCTGCAAAAAGGTCTTTGTGGCTTCGGTGATCATCCTCGTCCTCTCGGTGGGGCCGACTTTTGGAGCTACCTATGTGGTCTCTCCGGATTACGACGACAAATTCATCCAGGCCACCATAAACCGCGCCAGCGACGGGGACAGGATCATCGTGAAGAGTGGTCAGTACCGCGAAAACCTGAATGTGACTAAGAAGATCGCCCTCGTCGGCCTGGACACCGGTAAGGGGAGACCTTTGGTGGATGCTGGGGGTTTTGGCAGCGCCGTCGTCATCTCTGCCGACGAAGTTCTGGTTGAGGGTTTTGAGGTCACCAATTCGGGCAGGCTGTGGAAGGACGCCGGGATAAAGGTAACCTCAAAAAACAACGTCATCAGAGATAACAACGTCACCGGAAACGAGTACGGGATAGTCCTCGACGGCTCCGCCAGAAACAGCGTTATAAAAAATTTTGTCTGCAATAACGACGTGGGCATCTCTCTTTACTCCTCAGAAAAATGCACGATAATGGAAAATGACGCCTGCAACAACACATTTGGCGGCATACTGCTGAGCAAGGCGAGCAACAACACCATAAGAAACAATAACGCAAACCTCAACCAGTGGGCGGGTATAATTCTGGGCGAGTGCAGCAACAACACCGTCTCCAACAACATCGCCCGCTACAACGAAAATGAGGGGATCTGGCTTCTCCGCTCCGCCGGGAACACCATCAGGGGAAACAAGGTGCGTTACAACTACATATTCGGGATCCGCCTCTTCTACTCCAATAGGAACGCCATTACCAGCAACACCATCCGAAATAATCTTGACGGCATCAGCCTTGAAAACTCCAACGGGAACATCCTCGCCGGAAACAACCTGAGCATCAACGATTACGGAGTCTACGTCGACAACTCCTTCAACAACAGAATTTACATGAACAATCTGATCGGCAACCTCAACAACGCCCATTCCTGGAACTCCACTAACTTCTGGAATTCGACTGACCTTTTGAGCTATATCTACAACGGCGTGGCGTACAAGAGGCATGTCGGCAACTACTGGAGCGGGTACTTCGGACCCGACCCCTTCGGAGACGGCCTCGGGGACCGGGCCCAAACGGTCTCAGAAAAGGAGAAGGATTACAACCCCCTCAAGAAGCCCTCTGAGAAGTACACCTTGCGAGCATGAATATTATTGGATGTTCAAATTTAGCTGTTGAGGATGGGTGATGGACGAAAGTCGTGCCGATCAATATGTTTGCAGATACCGTTCTTCATGAGAAAAGCTGAAGATCCAGATGCTTTTTCTTTATTCTGGACAGATCGATTTTCAGATCTGTCGTGCTCATGGTAACGTTTTATATCAGCAGTTCTCACTAATTGGTATCAAATAGTTGGAGGTGTAGAAGGATGCGCAAGCTGTTAGTTGGGAGTGCTGTTGCATTGATCATAATCATTGCAGCGCTGGCTGGAATGTGGATGGAGTTCAGCTCCTTGCAGGCCTGCAAACCCAGCATTCAGGACCCGGAGTCTCTTGTAGGCTACTGGTGCTTGCCAACAACACTGAAGATAACGCCATCGTTCTGGCCTGGTGGGACTATGCAGCCGGGTAAAAGGGGTCGGCCACAGGAAACCAGTGATAAACGAGTCATCTGAAAACATTTAAGCAGACGATAGCGGGCTATTCTGCGCCGGGAAGGCTGTGGAGGAAGATAGAGTACGGGCTTTGGTATCCATACGAGCCTGAGGAGAGGGTCAAGGACGTGGCCACCTTCTTCGTGGCACAAAATGCGACCGAATCTAAAGATATCGCTGTAAAATACGGCGCGGATTACGTGCTGGTGTTGTACGCCGACGATCTACGAAAGTTCTCTGCCATAATTTTGGGCTCTGGTGAGAGTCCAGATGATTACATAAACCAGAGCTTTGATCCAAAAGACTCAGAACTGGGCCTAAAAGTGCAGACGATAGGGACAGAGCTGATCAACGGCAAAGAAGAGGTAGATGGCTTCGAGAAGGCCTTTGATAGCGGCAAGGTGAGGATCTACAGGGTGCTGCATTAGAAAGCAGCTCGATGGGCTTTTGCGTCTATTTGCAAATTGGGTGAAGTGCATCATCTCGACCGATGATCGTCCTCCCGGGTCCACCAGGTGGCGAGGATCGGGCCAGAGATGTTGTGCCAGACGCTGAATATGGCGCCCGGGATCGCCGCTGCCGGGTTGAAGTGGGCCATGGCAAGAGCCGCGGCGAGCCCTGAGTTCTGCATTCCCACCTCCACGGCGATCGCCCTCTTCTTGGGCTCTGCGGCCCCTAGGGCGGACCCAGCACCGTAGCCGAGAAGCAGGCCCAAAAGGTTGTGGAGGATCACCACGGCGAAGATGGTTAGGGCCGCCGAGAGGATCTGGTCGGCGTTTGCCCCGATGATCGCCCCGACGACGGCCACAATCGTTGCGACGGAGACGAGAGGAAGTACCGCGATCCAACGGGCCGCCGCCTCTTCAAAATAAATGTGAGCCGCCAGGCCCATAAGTACGGGTATCAGGACGATCTTCACGGCTGAGACGAAGAGGCCCCCTGCCGGAACGGGCGCCCAGGCCCCGGCGAGGAGGAGGGTGAGAAGGGGCGTCATTATCGGGGAGATCAGGGTCGAGGCGGTGGTCATGGCCACCGAGAGGGCGACGTCGCCTTTGGCTAGGTAGGTGATGACGTTGGAGGCTGTGCCTCCGGGACACGCGCCCAGGAGGACGACGCCGACGGCCAGCTCCCCAGGTAGGCGGAAGGCTTCGGCGATCCCGTAGGCGAGAAGGGGCATGATGGTGTACTGGGCGACGACCCCGACGGCGACCTCTTTCGGCTGGGCTAGGATCTCCTTGAAGTCGTCGACCCGGAGGGTCATCCCCATGCCGAACATGATGATGCCTAAGAGCAGAGGTATGTGGGGCAAGAATATTTGGAATGTCTTAGGGCGCAGGAGACCGATGACGGCTGCCAGGAGCACCCAGATAGCGAAATAGCGGCTGGCGATCTGGCTCAAGGTCTTCAAGGCGCTTGGAACGTTCATGATTTTCTCGGTTATGTCGGTAGCCGATTTCGGCTGCTTTTTCTCATTTCCTCTTTCGGTTTCTGTAGATCTCCCTCAAAACTTCCTGGTGCATCGAGGCCACAGCGTCTCCGAGGATGCCCATGAAAAAGAGCTGGAAACCGACGATGATAAAAAGGGCCGTCAGGATCGTCAGGGGGATATGCTCTGTCCGAGCGGCGAGCCATTCGCTGGCGACGTAGAGGCCAAGAGCGAATCCGGCCGCGCCGAAGAACGAGCCCATCAAGCCGAAGTAAAATAGCGGGTTGTGGGTCTTGGCCATTCTGTAGATGGTGATGATGATCCTTGCACCATCCATGACGGGGTTGAGCTTCGTCTGAGTGCCTTTGGTCCTCGAACGGTAGGTTATGGGAACCTCGGCGATATTGAGCCCTTTCTTGACGCTGTCGACGGTCATCTCGGTCTCGATCTCAAAGCCGGTCATGGTAAGGTCGAGTCTTTGGACCCCGTCGCGGGTGAAGGCCCGGTACCCTGTCAGGATGTCGTTCAGGGGAACTCCGTAGATCAGCCTGAAGAAGAAGTTGATAAGCCGATTTCCGGTCGAATTCAGCCTTGTTAGGGCACCTTTTTGGAGGTTTCCGAACCGATTTCCCATGACGTGGTCGGAAATTCCCGCGAGGATGGGGTCAAGGAGCAGATGGACCTCTGAGGGAAGATAGGTCCCGTCCCCGTCGATCATCACGATGTACTTCGATTCGATCAGGCTGAAGGCCTCTTTGAGGGCCTGGCCTTTGCCCTTTCCGCTCTGGACGACGACCCGCGCCCCGGCACCCCTCGCCCGCTCGACGGTCCGGTCCCGGCTGTGGCCGTCTATCACCATGATCTCTTCAAAGCCCATATTATTGAACTCGCCGATCACCTCGGCGATGGCGTCCTCCTCGTTGAGGGTTGGTATCAGAACGCAGACGTCTTTGAGGGTCAATTTTGATCAGCTCGGTCTCGACATGGGGAGGATAATCGGTGGTCTCTCTTTTCTGTGATCGGTCCCTTTTGCGGCTTTTGTCACTTCAGGGCCCCTTTTATGAGCCGTTCGAACTTATTCACCAGCTCATCCTCGCCGCTTTCAGCGGTCTCTACGTATAGCCTGATAAGGGGCTCGGTGTTGGAGGGCCTGATGAGGACGCTGTAGCTTTCGGTGCATATCTTGAGGCCGTCGGTGGTGTCGGGCTCAAGAGGTGCGAGGTCGCCCTCGAGCTGTCTCATCACCTCGGCGGGCGACCCCTCGATCCTGATGCTTTTCTGGATGTAGGGGTAGTCGAGGATGGCGTCTGCCAAATCCGAGAGCTTTTCGCCCCGCGAGACGACCTCGCCGAGGGCGAGGCTCATGGCGAAGGGGTCGTCGGAGTATTGGAACTCCGAGAGGAAGAAGTGGGCGCTCCGCTCGACGCCGAGGACTGCGCCCTCGTTTTTGACCCGGTTGGCGACGTAGACGTCTCCTACCCTCTCCCTGATCACCTCGATCCCGAGGGGCAAAAGCTCCCGCTCGAGGATCATGGAGCAGTCGAAGCCCGCCACCACCTTGTCGCCGGGGCCGTACCTCTCTTTGGCCAGGATCACCGCCACCTTCTCGGGGGCTACGATCCGTCCCCGATCATCGATAACCAGGCCCCGGTCGGCGTCGGGGTCGAAGCCGACTCCGTAATCGGCACCGGTTTCGACGACCTTTTTCGCCGCCTCTTTCAGGGACTCCTCGGTGGGGGCTGGGCCGCGGCCGGGGAAGAGGCCGTCAGGCTCGCCGTTGATCACTCTACCGTCAAAGTCTAGCCTCTGGTAGAGCATGAAGGCGCCGCAGGCAGAGCCGTTCCCCATGTCCAGGACGACTCTGAGGGGTCGCTCGAACTCCAGCTTCCCCTCGACGTAATCTGCATACCTTTTGATCGCATCTTCAGGGGCGCGGTCGGTCTTCTTCCCGTCGCCCTCTCGAAAAGCGCCCTTCTCGTAGATGTCCATCATCTCGGTCTGGTGGTAGAGCATCCCGTAGCCCCCGGCGGTCCTGAACCTGATCCCGTTGTACTCGGGCGGGTTGTGGGAGGCTGAGATGTAGGCTGCGGCGTTATAGCCCCCTTTCCAGGTTTCAAAGCTGATGATCGGTATCGGTAGAACCCCGTAGCTCTCGACGTTGCAGCCTGTGGATAAAACCCCCTCCAAAAGGGCCCTCTCTACCGAGGGGCCGCTCTTCCTGGTGTCTCTCCCGAGGGTGATCCTGCCGTCGGGAAGGTACGAGCCCAGGGCTTTTCCCACCTTTTTCGCGATATCCTCGGTGAGCTCTGTCCCGTAGACGCCTCGCACGTCATACGCTCTGAAGACTGTCACGCTTAAGAGTCATCAGTCGATCTAAAATAGTTTTCGAAAATAGTTTCCGAAAGCGGCCTGCTCTTCAGTCCGCGGGAGCCCCGATCGCGTGGCCGGATCTTATCGATTTTATCTTAACCCGCAGCCTATCGCCAACTTCTGTTCCGGGAACGAAGATCTTGAACCCCTCGACCTCGGCGACGCCGTCTCCGGACTTGCCGATGCCGACGATCTCCAGGTCCAAGACGTCCCCCACCTTCACCGGCGGCAAAAAGAAGCCCTGGCCCACGACGTACATCTCGGCGCTCTCCTTCCGGGAGGCGGCCGGCGAGTGGGACTGAGCCCTCCTGAAGGTCTCCCTCACCTCCGAAAGGTAATCCAGAAAGGTGTCGCCCTGGAAGACCTTGACCAGGAAGTTTCCGCCGGGCTTGAGGACCTCCTTTGCCACCCGGAGGGCCGACTGAGATAGGTCGATGGACCTTGCGTGGTCGAGGGTCCAGTTTCCCGAGAGGTTCGGCGCCGCATCGCAGATCACCACGTCGGCCAGTCCGCCTAGAGCTTCCGTGATCAAGTCCAGGGTCTCGGGGGCTGTGATGTCGGCCTTGATCGTCGTCACTCCCTCGATCGGCTCGATCGGCAGAAGGTCGACGCCGACGACCCGGCCGCTGGAGATCTCCTTTGCCACCTGGAGCCAGCCACCGGGGGCGGCTCCCAGGTCTAGGACGGAGTCGCCCCTCCTGATCAGCCTGAACCTCTTGTTGATCTGCTGGAGCTTGAAGGCTGACCGGGCTCGGTAACCCTCGGATTTGGCTTTTCGGTAGAAGTAGTCCTTTCTATCCCTGGCCATCACCGAAGATTTTCAGTCCAAGGTAATAAAGGGCTGCGGTTCAAACTAATCGATGACGAAGGAAAAAGTTTTAGAGGCTTCAAACCTCAGATATCCGCGTGCTCCCCATATCCCGCCGCACAATTTCGCGCTTCATCACCGCCTCAGCCTGCCTTATTTTCGTCGTGTGGGGATACAGCGATTACAGCAACGGGATTATGCCTTATAACCAAGCGGTGGGTTTCCTGATCGCTTTGGCGGGCTTGATCGGCTCATCTCGCGTTTCTGAAAAACCGATCATCCAGCCGTCAGAAAAAGAGATAGCCGCCCGCGACGCCCACAACCGACAGGCGATGCTCAACCGGGTGCGGGACTTCTGGGTGAAGGGCGTGTTGGAGAGCTCCCTCCACGAGGAGGCGCGGATCGAGCTGGGCTTGGAGGAGCGAAGAGACGCCGTCGCCGAGCGCCCCTGGGACGTGATCCTCCGTACTCCGGACCGGCCGGACTGCGTGCTCCCGCCGGGAACGAAGATATCAGACGTCTTCGAGAGGGTCGACCGGTCTCACCTCATCCTGGGAGAGCCGGGGATGGGAAGATCCTCGTCTTCGAGCTTCTCCTCCTGGAGATCGAGGGAGAGGGCGATTTATAGTTGTGGGAAGCGATACGCTATGGGCGCAGGCGAAGGGTTTCGGCTTCGGTCCGGATGACGTCCGAGGAGCATGGACGGCAAGAATAGAAAGGACATAAAGACGGGGCCGAAGGTGGAGATCGTCCTCAAGAAGGATCAGAGGACTGGTAAGAGGACGGAAGGGTGTGGTGAAGGAGACTCTCACAAACTCCTCCTTCCACCTTCACGGGATCAAGGTCCGGCTCACCGACGGTCAGGTGGGTCGGGTGGCGAAGATCATGGGGTGAGGCTTCATTCTTCTTTTCGGCGATTGGTGAGGGATCCTTCCGAGTCTTCGGCATTTTCAGTTGTCACACAACTTGGCCCCGATTAATAAGTTTACCTGGCGCTATCTAGAGATTTAAAAGATCTTTTTGCGCATAAGTATCGATCCGTTCTCTTTAGAGACTTCACGAAATCCAAACCGCTGGTAGACGCCAATGGCGTTCAGATTTGTTTCCTGGACGGCTAGGCTTAGATACTGCATATTGCGATTCAGAGCGATCAGCTCTATCAATTTTAATACTTGAACTCCGGTTCCCTTCCCCTGATAATCTTTTTCAAGCTGAATGGAATTTATAAATACTTCGTTTTCTTTATCCCGTTCGCTGAACCAACAATATCCTACGAGTTTGTCTCCTTTGTAAATGATTTTTACAGCACCAGAAGAACGTAGATCCTTCACGTATCGTTCTTCAAAACCTTTATCCCAATCAAGCCCCCAGGCTTCTTTAATTATAGGTGCCATATTCTCCTTGGTGATCCTGGCAATAAAGGCGATATCCCCCTCGTTAAATTCCTTCAATTGGCATTGTTCGATATGTTCCATTTATGCTCATTATCGGATATTTTTATAATGTATAAAAGAGTTATGATGCTGATAGTCCGGCTAACCGACGGCCAGGTGGTGGAAGCCTCCCCCTCGGGGATCGCACCCGGTCGGCGCTGGATGGGGCAGATGTCCACGGTTGGGCGCAACGCCCCAGGGAAGGGGACAAGGCGGCCATGTGGAGGATCCTTTTGAGGAGAATGGTTTAACTGATTGGTCGCATATATTCGACCAGGTGATTGGACGTGTGGACGTTTACGGCTCTGGTCTATAGGGAAGAGGAGATGTACGTGGCCCAATGCCCAGAGGTTGGGACGGTCAGCCAGGGTGAGACGCCAGAAGAGGCCGTGGACAACCTGAAAGAGGCGACCGAGCTTTACCTGGAAGAGTTTCCTCTGGAAGAGAAGAAACGACCTTTCATAACCACCTTTGAGGTGGTTCCCGTTGTCAAAGCTTAGGACGGTCTCCGGCGAGGCGGCGGTCAAGATACTCTGTAACAAGTTCGATTTTGAGATCAGCGGACGCACCGGAAGTCACGTCAGGCTATCGAAGATGACGCCCGACGGAAAGGTCGGGACTGTGGTGCCCATGCATCGGGAGCTGAAATTGGGTACGTTGAAGGGCGTGCTGAAGCTGGCAAAGGTCGACGAGGACGAGTTTGCCAGGTATCTGTGAGCGTCCGTTCTTGGGTAGGGCTCGTTCCTGCTGAGGGCTTTGATTCATCCTGTTTTCGAGGGATAGATCTCTTCGCCTCCGCTTGAACCTCCACGATATTTCCGGAGCCTCCAGGCTCCTGGCGCTTTGCCCCTTTTTGTCCGAAACAGAAACCTTCATCACTCTCCTTTTCCCACCTGAAAAGCGTGAACTGCGACGTTCTGGTGGTGGGAGCTTCCCCCTCGGGGATCGCCGCCGCCACATCTTCTGCGAAGGCGGGAGCCGAGGTGATCCTCCTCGACAAAGACATGGGCGGCGAATTCGACCACCCTGCCAATACCTTCTTCGACGGGATGTTTTTTCGGGCGGGCCTTTCGGTCGAGCGGGAGTACGTCCTCCATGACCTCGAAGGAATGCACATAATCTCGCCCGGCGGATGCGTCCTCGAGATCCCGGCGCCGGGGAGGTTCATCGACCGGGCGAGGTTTGATGCGCTTTACCTCGAAAGGGCCGAGAGGGCGGGGGTCCGGTTTCTCCGGGGCTCGGCGAGGAGCGCGCCCCGCTCGGGCTCCTGTCGGCGGGTCGAGACCGACATTGGCGAGATTGAGGCCCGGGTGGTGATCGACGCCTCCGGGGTCGATGGGCTGATCGCGAGGCGAGAGGGCCTCTCTCCCCTGCGCCACCCCGAGGACGTCGCCTGGGCCGCTGAGGCCGTCGTCGAATTAGCGGGCCTCGGGGAGGAGAGGCGCTTTGAGTACTTCGTCGGATCGATCTCGCCGGGCTGGAAGGCGACCTTCTCCCCCGGCGGCGGAGATCGTGCCACCCTGGGCGTATTCGTCCGGGGCTACGGCCGGGACGTCCGGGGCTATCTGGACCGGTTCGTGGAGCTGTTCAAGAAATACAAGTCCTCCGACTACGACGTCGACGAGATGAAGATCGTCTCGATAAACAGGGGCGGGGACGCGATAGCGACGCTTCCGGGCGAGATAGTCTCCAATTCGCTGATGGTCACTGGAGCTGCGGCGGGGATGAGCGGCATGGCCTACGCCATCCGGTCGGGGTCTATTGCGGGCGAGGTCGCCGCAGGTGCAGTGGAATCTGGCGACGTCTCGAAGAAAGGCCTGTCTGCTTACGTCCGGCGATGGAATCGGGAGTTCGGCCTGGAGTACCGGATGGGCCGGGCGTCTCTATTGACCCTCGGCAGAATGGCCGACGAGGAGATCGACCGGCTGGCTGCGGGCCTGGCGAAACGGGATCTCGACCTTTCGGGCTCGTTCTTCAGAAAAGGCCTCTCGGCAGGGATCGCCATGGCCCGGTCCCGCCCCCGGACGATCCCCACCCTGATCCGTAGCCTCGCCGAGGGTTGATGCTCAGGCCCTCAGGCCACCTCGACGTTGCTGCTCTCCTCCCGAGCACCGCCGTCCTCCGGGAGCTTGATCTCGCCGTAGGTCGCCTCGTACCTCTTCAGGTTCGCGGAGAGCGCCCGAAGGAGCCTCTTTGCGTGCTGGGGCGTAATCGTCACAATCGCCCGCCCCTGGGCTAGGCTCGTCTCGGGTATCTTGTGCAGAAAGGTCAGGGTGACCTCATCGTCGGCGTGGCTGATCTTGATCAGGTTCGCGTAGACCGGCTCCAGGCTTTCGGGTATCCTGACGCCCAGCTGCTGGGTCCTCTTCTTCTCTGTCAAATCATTTTCACCGGTGGTCGGTTGAAGGAGGTCTGTCTTATTCTTTGCCCCACGAGAAAAAGGGAGGACGGGTGAAAAGCGAGGAAAGGAAAATCCTTTAACCGCTGAGGAGATTTTACATCCATGATAGAGCTGAGGAGTGACCCTTACGTCCTGAAGTCGAGAACCGTCCAGGAGACGGAGCTGGACTTCAGGCTCAACCTTAACCTCTCCTGGTGCCGCGGCGTCCTCTTCAACGTGGTGGCGCAGAAAAACTCCATCGCCATCGTCGAGTACGACGCCATCCTCTGGACCGATGAAGCTCTCATGTTCATAGAGTACAAGGACTCGGTCGCCGCCTACAAGAACCTCTCCACCCGGAGGATCCAGCAGATCGGAAGCTTCGCCAAGAACATCACTGCGGGCCTCGGCTACAAGGACTACACCTTCCTCGTGGTGGTGAACGGGTTGACGGAGCAGACGACCCGGGGCGGAGCCGTAGTCATCCCCCTCTTTCTCCTCGGAAGCTACGAGCCCTCCTTCAGCTCCGCCATATCGGAGCTGGAGATGATCGATAAGCTCATCGAGAAATACACCAAAGGCGGAAATTCCGAGGTCGCCGGAGACTTTGAGAAGCTGAAGACGATGATCGAGTCGGGGTTATCTTGAGGCGAAGGGGAACGGCTACGGCCCTCGGGGCGGCCACGGTCCTGAACGCCGTCGCCAACTGGAAGGGCTCGGCCTTCGGCGTGGACCTGAAGACCTCCGCCGAGGTGGTCCTCGACGACTCCCCGCGGGTCAGGGGGGACGTCCCCGGCATAGACGACCATCTGATCGTTCGATCCGTGGAGCGGGTCCTCCAGAGGTTCGGCGTTGATGCCGGTGGGATCGTCCGGACAAAAAGCGAGATACCCCTCGCCCGGGGCCTCAAGAGCAGCAGCGCCGCCGCCAACTCTGCGGTCCTCGCGACCCTCGACGCCCTCGGCGAGGATTTAGACCCCGTAGAGGCTACGAGGATCGGGGTGGCGGCGGCAAAAGACGCCGGGGTCACCATCACCGGGGCCTTCGACGACGCCTCGGCATCGATGCTGGGAGGCGTCGTCGTCACCGAGAACCGGGAGATGAAGCTTCTCAAAAGAGAGGAGCTGGAGTCGCAGGTCCTCCTCCTCGTCCCCGAGGAGAAGCTCTTCTCGAAGGACACCGACGTCGGAAGGTCGAGGCTCCTGGCGCCCGTTGCGGACCTAGTCTTCGACCTCGCCCTCGCCGGGGACTACGCCAGGGCCATGACCATCAACGGCCTCGTCTACTGCAGCGCTCTCCGCCTATCCTCAGACCCCATATTTGCGGCCCTCAATTCTGGCGCCAGGGGTGCGAGCCTCTCGGGGACGGGCCCCGCCTACGCAGCTCTCGTGGAAGACGAAAATATCGACGATGTGGAGTCGGCGTGGCTCGATCTCGGCGGAAGGGTGATAAGGACGAAGGTTAACAACGTGGGCTCATCCAAAGGATCGGGGTGACGATCATGAGCCTGGAAGACCTTCGCGCAAATGTTCAGAGAGTGGACCAAGGGATAATAAGGCTGATAGACGAACGGGTGAGGCTTGCGGAAGAGATCTTCGAGGCCAAGAAAGCCCTGGGCGTCGGGATCGAGGACAAAAACCAGGAGAAGCTAGTGATGAAGAGGGCCCTCGACATGGCGACGGAGCTAGGCCTTGACGCCGGCGCGACGAAGGAGATCTTCGCGACCCTGATCAGGATGAGCCTCGAAAAACAGCACGAGCTTCTGGGAGAGGACAACCTCCCCTAGGCCGTGACTTTAAGTCTGCCTTTGAGAGTTTGGGAAATTATGACCGAAATTGCCGTCATATCCGGATCCAAGTCGGACAGGCCCGTGGTGGAGAAGGTCCTCCGGGTTCTCGCCGAGAAGGGTTTCGATCACGATGAGAGGGTCCTCTCGGCCCACAGAAACCCCGATGAGCTGGAGCGGTACATCAAGGAGACCGACGCAAAGATCTTCATAGCCGTGGCCGGCCTCTCCGCCGCCCTCCCCGGCTTCATAGCCTCTCGGACCGAGAGGCCCGTGATAGGCGTCCCGGTGAGCGCAAAGCTGGGGGGCCTGGACGCCCTTCTGGCCATATCCCAGATGCCGCCGGGAGTTCCCGTCGCCTGCGTGGGGATCGATGCCGGCGAGAACGCCGCCCTGCTGGCTGCGAGGATGCTGCTAGCGAAAAGATAGTTTTTTATACGGACGGAGAGAAGCAACTTCTCGGCGGGATTGGATGTACAGGAAGATTCTGATCGCCACGGACGGCTCCGACAGATCGACGGAGTCCAGCAGGCACGGAGTAAAGCTCGCGAAGACCCTCGGGTCTGAAGTTCTGGTCCTCTACGTCATAAACGAGATGGCGATCTCAAAGGTCATCGCCTCCCTCGTCCTCAAGGGCTCGTCAGAGGAGGATATGAGAAGGGCCCTCAAAGCCTCCGCCGAGAAGATCGTGACGGAGGTCGTTAAGATGGGAGAGGCCTCCGGGGTCCGGGTGGAGCCCATGATCCGGGAGGGGGACCCGGCGTCCAGGATCCTCGATGCGGCGAGGATCGAGGGCGTCGACCTGATCCTGATGGGAAGCCACGGCGAAGGCGGCATCACAAAGAGGCTGATCGGCAGCGTGGCCCAGAAGGTCCTGAACTGGTCTGATACGCCGGTGATGATAGTGAGATGATGAGGTTTGTCCCAGCCCTCGATATATTCCATATATAAGGCTTCTAGATGCCGGTATCGGAAAGATACCTATTTATATCAAAGGCGTAATGGATAAACTCAAAAGGTGAAGAAGGTTGTAGGGAGATTTGAGAGGTGTGATAAAATGTACGATCGGATTTTAGTTGCTACAGACGGCTCCGCAAAGTCCAAGGTCGCTGTACAGCACGGCGTGGACCTGGCGAAGGCGGTCGGCGCAAAGGTGCTCGGAGTTTACGTGGTGAACGAGGTAGTCGTGGCCAGCGCCGTGAGGCAGCTGGGCGCCGACAAGAAGGAGATCGAGGCCAAGCTCCAGGCCAGCGGTGAGAAGGCCGTGGCCGAGATCAAGAAGATGGCCGATGAATCTGGCGTGGCCGTCGAGACGATGGTCAAGTCCGGGGCGCCCGCCAACATGATCGTCGACCTCGCCAGGACCGAAGGAGTCGATCTGATCGTCATGGGAAGCCACGGTGAGAGCGGCGTCACAAAGCTCCTCATCGGAAGCGTAGTCCAGAAGGTCCTTTACTGGGCAACCTGCCCCGTCCTCGTAGTGAGATGATCAAGATGGCAGTAGAGATGATTTCCTCAGGGATCGCCTATCCCGCCTTCGCGGTGACTTTCATCGTCGGCACGCTCCTCGCTTACACGGTAATAAGCCTGATAGGCGGCAGCTAGGCCGAAATATATCGCGTCCTCCCGGAGAGGAGGACGTTCTCGTCTCTCTTTTTGAGATCGTTTATCCAAAAGGTCATCCTTTCTGATAGGGGGGCGCCAGCCCTCCTATCTCGATCGGATGGTGATATATATCTGAAAATATTTGCGATAAGTGGGGTCGACAAACCCCTGGCAAAAAGGGGCTTGTCGGCCTCCTACAGGGATAATAGTCGGCGTCACTCTTTCTTGAAGTATCTCGGCGCCGTCTCCAGGGCCCTTGCGATCAGCTCGGCGCAGGCGTCGAGGTCTTTGATGCTCAGAACCTCGACGGGAGAGTGGATGTACCGCGTGGCGACGCTGATAAGCCCCGTATGAATCCCCTCCCTCGTCAGCTGGATGGCGGTGGCGTCGGTGGTCCCGCCTCCGGAGACGTCCATCTGGACCTCGATCTCGAACTCCCGGGCCGTCTCGGCGAGCCAGTCCACCACCTTCTCCGATGCGATGAGCCCCCGGCCCGACGCGTCGGCGATGGTGATGACGGGCCCTTTCCCGATCTCTAGATTCGAGTCCTTCTTCTCGATGCCGGGATGGTCTCCGGGGATGGTGACGTCGGTGGCGAGGGCGACGTCGGGACGAAGCTCGAAGGCGCTCGTCCTCGCTCCCTTCAGCCCCACCTCCTCCTGGACCGTCCCCACGGCGTAGATCGTGGACGTCGACCTCGTCCGCTTCAGGGCCTCGATCATCATGACGACTCCGGCCCGGTTGTCGAGGGCCTTTCCCGTCACCCTGTCGCCCGCAAGAGTCGTGAAAGTCCGATCGATGCTCATGGGGGTTCCCGGCTTGATCCCCAGGGCCTTCGCCTCGTCTAGATCGGCGCATCCGGCGTCCACGAACATATCCTTGATCTCGATCGGCTTCTTTCTGTCGTCGGGCTTCATCACGTGGGGGGGCTTGGACCCGATGACCCCACAGATCGGCCCCGAATCGGCATGGATGATCACCCTCTGGTTTAAGAGGGTCTGGTCGAACCAGCCCCCGATGGTGACGAACCGAATGAACCCCTTCTCATCGACGTACTTTGTCATGAGGCCGATCTCGTCCATGTGGGCTGCCACCATCACCGAAGGCTGCTCGCCCTTTTTTGTGGCTACGAGGTTTCCGAGGTTATCGATCCGGATCTCGTCTACGAGAGGGCCGATCTCCTCGCCGATAATCTCCTGGATGGACCCCTCTCGCCCCGATATCCCATGGGCGTTGCTCAGCCGTTCAAGAAGCCTTTGAATCTCGCTCATCTATAACCATCCCGTCAATAAACATCTTTAATTAAAATTCAGGCAGACCTTAGTCTTGCCCCCGAGTTTCGGGACCGGGTGACGACGACCTCGCCTCCCACATCCCTCATCACATCCATCGCCGCAGCCTCGATATCTCTAGTCCCGGAATCGGCGACGGCGTAGACCGTGGGGCCGAAGGAACTCAGCCCCGCTCCCGCAGCGCCCGCAGATCTCATCTCCTCCATGAGGCTTCGGACGAGAGGGTGCTGGAGCCCCACCTCCACCTTCTTGAACCCCAGCTCCTGGACCCTGTTGACCGCGGTGCCGAAGCCGTCCAGATCCTCCTCCAGGACGGCGGGGATCATCCTCACCATGATCTCGCGGCATAGCTCTGCCACCTCTTCTTTTGGGACTGGACAGAAGGTCCCGAAGACGTCCAGCTCCTTCCTGCCGTGAGCCCCTTTGGGGATCTCCGGCATCGCCAGGAGGAACGTCCAGGATTCCGGCAGATCGGACTGCAAAATCACCGGCGGAGGGGCGACCCCCAATGATGCGGAGGAGGGACGAAAGTCCGTCTTCTCCTTTCCCGCTCCGAAGGAGTGGCCTCCGTCGACGATGAACCCTCCCCTCTCGAAGGCGGCGACCCCTATCCCGCTCGTCCCGCCCCGGCCCACGGCGGATGCTATCTCGCGGGCCGATGCGGCCCGGCCGTATAATTCGCATAGCGCCTTTCCCACGGCCATGGCGAGCTGAGTTCCCCCGCCGAGGCCGACGTGCTGCCTGTAGCAGTGACGAACCGTGACATCGGCGCCGCCGAGGCCGAACCGGTCGATCGCGGCCTTTGCCGCCGCCCTCGCCCGGTCGGCGTTCTCGCCCCGGACGGAGAGATCCTCGCCCATCTCCGCCTCCACTACGATGGAGGGATCTTCCAGGGTCACCCCCACGCCGCCGTCGACCCGCCCCCGGTCTCCGGCGAGGTCGGTGAGGGTCATGTGGATCCGAGATGGGGTCTCCACTATCACCCTCCTTTTGTCCTGGAAGTTGTGGTAGGGGAAGGTCTCGGTGATGGCCATCAGAGGCTGGCCGTGCCTGATGATCTTGTAGTCTCTCGATAGCATCGGCTCCCTGGAGAAGACGTTGAAGACGCCTTTCAGCTCGCCAGGGTCCGAGAGAGCCCGGACCCTCAGAAGGTCGCGCCTCGACTCGATCCGATGCTTTTTGAGGATCGTACCGATGGGGACGTCCGCCCGCATCAGGTCGCAGCGAAACCGGTCCTCAAGTCGCCTCAGGGGGGTGAAGGAGGTGGCGTGAATGAGGGTCTCTCCAGAGACGGAGTTTTTGAGCTTGACGACCCTGTAGTTCACATCGTCCCCGGCCTCGACCTCCAGCTCGCGAGATACGGCCTCGTCGGCGGCCACCACCTTCTGGACCAAAGTCTCGATCTCGACGGGGCTTCCGGTGACGACCTCCAGGAGGCAGGTCACGGAGCCGTCGGTCCCAAGAAGCATCTTCTGGACGGGGCTTAGCCTGCCCACGGCCTCTTCGAGCCGCTTTATCTCCTCTTCGATCTTCAGGGGCGATGGTTCTGACACATAAAAAGAAGTGCTGGCTGGCATAAAGTTTTTCCCCTCTGATGACGAGCTTCTCTTCTCTCTCTGGCTTTGGGGAGGTTGTTTGATTGAATACGTCGAGAATTTCCGGGTTTTACAAGCTTCCAGCTTCGGATCGGCTCAGGATGGTGGCGGAGAACGCCGGCCTCTCCGAGGAGGAGGTCGAGGCGATCGCGAAACAGGGCCTCTCCCTCGACCAGGCCGACAAGATGGTCGAGAACGTGGTGGGCCTCTTCCAGATCCCCCTGGGGGTCGCGACGAACTTTCTGATCGACGGACGGGAGGTCCTCATCCCCATGGCGACGGAGGAGCCCTCGGTGATCGCCGCCGCCAGCAACGGGGCGAGGATGGCCCTCGCCGGCGGAGGGTTTGTGACCAGCAGCACAAGGCCCGTGATGAGGGCCCTCATCCAGGTGACGGGGGTCGAAGATCCCCACGGCGCGCGGCTTGCCATCCTCGCCCGGACTGAAGAGATAGCGGCCAGGGCGAACGAGAAGGACCCGATGCTGGTCAGGTACGGTGGCGGCGTCGTGGGCGTCGAGGCGAACGTGGTCTCCACCAGGAAAGGTCCGATGGTGGTTGTTCACCTCCTCGTCGACTGCAGGGACGCCATGGGCGCCAACGCCGTCAACACCATGGCCGAGGCCCTCGCCCCCTTCATCGAGGAGATCACCGGCGGCAAAGTATACCTGCGGATCATATCGAACCTCGCCGACCTCCGGCTGGCCCGGGCCCGGGCCGTCTTCAAGGCCGAGGAGATAGGAGGATCCGAGGTCGTCGACGCCATAGTCTTGACGAGCGCTCTAGCCGAAAGCGACCCATATCGGGCCGCCACCCACAACAAGGGGATCATGAACGGCGTGACGGCCGTGACGATGGCCAGCGGAAACGATACGAGAGCCATCGAGGCCGGAGCCCACTCTTACGCCGCTCGGGGTGGGACCTATCGATCACTATCAGTTTACGAGAAGAACAGGGACGGAGACCTGGTGGGCACCATCGAGCTTCCCGTCGCCGTCGGGACCGTCGGCGGAGCGACTCGGGTCCATCCCGTCGCTCGGGCCAACATGAAGATTTTGGGGCTTAAATCCGCCGATGACCTGGGACGGATTCTGGCTTCAGTCGGCCTCGCCCAGAACTTCGCCGCCCTCCGGGCTCTCGCCACCGAGGGGATCCAGAGGGGGCACATGTCGCTTCACGCTCGAAACGTCGCCGTCCAGGCCGGGGCCGTCGGCGACGAGATCGAGGCTGTTGCCGCCAAGATGGCTGCCGAGAAGAATATCAACGTCGACAGGGCAAAAGAGCTTTTAAGAGAGATGAAATGAGCCGATCGATCGGGGTTTTGGGGCCGGAAGGAACATTCTCGGAGAAGGCCGCAAGAAAATACAGTCCTGGTGCTGACCTTCGCTACTTCCGGGACTTCGAGGAGGTGATCGCCGCCGTCGAGGGAGGCGAGGTGGATATCGGGGTCGTCCCCCTCGAAAACAGCCTGGAGGGGTCGGTGGGGATGACCCTCGACGCCCTCCTCTGCCGCGATGTCAAGATCACGGGCGAGATCAACCTAAGGGTGAGACACTGCCTCCTGGGGGTCGGCAGGTCCGAGGAGGTGAAGGTGATCCTCTCTCACCCCCAGGCCCTGGCCCAGTGCAGAGGCTACCTCAAACGCCGATTCCCCGAGGCCGAGCTGAGGACGACCGGCTCCACCAGCCACGCCGCAAAGCTCGCCCAGGAGTTCTCGGAGATGGCGGCGATAGCCGACGCCGAGGCTGCTGGAAGGTACGGCCTTTCGGTGATCGAAAGAGACGTCCAGGACTCAGACCAGAACGTGACGCGGTTTGTGGTGGTGGGCCGGGAGGCGCCGGAGCCCACGGGCAGGGACAAGACCTCTCTCGCCGTATACCTGGAGCGGGCCGAGCCCGGCTCCCTCTGGGAGGTTTTGGGGGAGTTTGCGACGAGGGGAATCAACCTCACCAGGATCGAGTCGCGGCCCAGCAAGCGAGGCCTCGGCGACTACTACTTCTTCATCGACCTGGAGGGTCACGTAAAAGATCCCCAGGTCGAAGAGGCCCTGGCTCGGATAAGAGAGAGGGCCGCCATGACCAAGGTTCTGGGGTCCTACCCCCGGACGGACTTGGAGTCCGCTCCGCTTGCCTGAGCTTACCTTCGGATGCAGCCTCTCGGGCTTATAGGCGGTCCATGGAGAGGTGCCACCCGGGAAGGGCTCTTTTCGTTTCCCACCCTTTCCGGCTGAAATTTACAGCACCGAAGTAGATAGAAAATTGAGTTCGGACGGCCACGCGAAGGCAAATTTACCGCTTCGCGATGGCCTATAGATTTATCTAATAGAAATGTAGCATACTCGGTAGCGCGTCAAGCTTTACTACTTCAGGTGAATTTGGGAGGCGATGTGGTTGAAAAAAATAAAATTAGCAATTGCCGGTCTCGGCAACTGCGCCAGCTCTCTCATCCAAGGGATTGAATATTATAAAAATTCTGATGATGGAAATTGTATCGGCCTCATGCACCGGTCCGTCGGCGGCTACCGGCCGGGGGACATCGAGGTGGTGGCGGCCTTCGATATAGACGAACGAAAGGTGGGAAGGGATGTGAGCGACGCCATCTTCGCGCCGCCCAACTGCACTAAAGTATTCTATCCCGAAGTTCCCTACATGGGCGTGGAGGTGAAGAAGGGACCCGTCCTAGACGGCGTGGCCCCTCACATGTCCTCTTACGAAGACAACAAGACCTTCGTCGTCTCGGACGCGGAGCCCTGCGACGTGGTGGGTGAGCTGGAAGATAGCGGTGCCGAGGTTCTGATCAACTACATGCCCGTCGGCTCCGAGAAGGCCAGCCGTTTCTACGCTCAGGCCGCCCTGGACGCGGGTATCGGATACGTTAACTGCATGCCGGTCTTCATCGCCTCCGATCCGGCTTGGGCGAAGAAGTTCAAGGACGCAGGCGTCCCAATAGTAGGCGACGACGTCAAGAGCCAGATAGGCGCGACCATCGTCCACAGGACCCTCGCCAAGCTCTTCAGCGACCGGGGATGCAAGCTCGACCGAACATACCAGCTCAACACCGGCGGAAACACCGACTTTCTGAACATGCTCAACCAGGACCGTCTCAAGTCCAAGAAGATATCCAAGACCGAGGCTGTCCAGTCGGTCCTCGACGTCCCCCTCATGGCCGACGACATCCACATCGGTCCCTCAGACTACGTCCCATGGCAGAAAGACAACAAGATCTGTTTTCTGAGGATGGAAGGGAGGATCTTCGGCGACGTCCCCATAAACCTGGAGCTGAGGCTCTCGGTCGAGGACTCCCCCAACAGCGGCGGGTCCACCATCGACGCCATAAGGGTCTGCAAGCTGGCCATCGACAGGAAGATCGGAGGGCCTCTGATCGAGATATCGGCCTACACCATGAAACATCCGCCGATACAGTACCCCGATTTCCTGGCGAGAGAGCTGGTGGAGAAGTTCATCAAGGGAGAGGTATACAACGTCGCCCCCGACGCCCACCTGAGGCAAAAGATCGCCACTGCCATCCAGGACAAGGGCGAGTGAGCCCAGAAGGTCGAAGTCGAGTCGTGCGCCGGTCCGCACCACTCGTTTTCTAAAAGCTGGCTTTTCTTCTGCGGGCCGAAACTCGCGGACGGGTTCGAAGTCCCCGGGATTGAAGATCCCCGTCAAGACGGGCCGGAGTTCTCCATCCGAGGGGATTTCTTGGACAGCCCGGCTGGGATGAAGATCGCCGGATATCTGTGCTTTTTTTCAAACGAATTGAAAATTTAAAAATATGCTTTACAAACCATAGGGAAAGTGACAAATAAATCGAAAAACCTAACAAACCTTTTAGAGGATGGGACTTAAAAGAAGTCTATCGATGATCATGGCGCTTCCGGATCGGAAGTTTGAAAAAAAACGCCGGCGCAGGAGATCTCCTGAGATGACCGATCACATCATTAAAGACGAATCGAAATATTGTGAACATCTACTTATTCATATAAATCCACTGTTGAATCATTTATGGTCCTATTTTGATCTGTCCTCTGACGGACTTTTGGATAGATTCATAGGAGAATGTCCATGATCCGGGTTCTGATGGTGGACGACGACCCCCACATGCTGGAGCTTACCCGGATCTTTCTCGAAAGGTCTGGAGATATCGAGGTCGACGCAACCGAATCGGTTGCCGAGGCCCTCGAAAAGCTGAGCGAGGAAGAAAACCCTCACCAGGTCGTCATCTCCGACTACGCCATGCCCGAGATGGACGGGATTACCTTTCTCAAGGCTGTCCGAAGTCGGAAGCTCGAGATACCCTTCGTCCTCTTCACCGGAAAAAGTCGTGAAGAGGTGGTGATCGAGGCCCTGAACTTCGGTGCTGACTACTACATGCAAAAAGAGGGCGACCCGAAGGTACTCTTCACAGAGCTCTCCCATCAGATCCGGCAGGCGGCAGACCGGGAGAGGGTGAGAAGGGAGGATCGCATCCAGCGGGATCTGGCCCTCAACCTCTCCGGAGCCGCCTCTCTATCGGCGGCCCTGAAGCTCTGCGTAGATGCGGCGATCGGGGTTTCTGAAACCGACTGCGGAACCATGTACCTTCTGGACAGAAGCTCTGGAAGCTTCGTCCTCCGCCACTCGACCGGATTCTCCCCCGAGTTCGTCGAGGCGATATCCAAAAGGAGGCGAAATCCGAGCACGTCGCTGATCGCGAGGGTGAGAGCGCCGATCTACATCCAATCTCGTGATAGGGATCTGCCACTTCAGGTCGCTCGAGAGCGGGAGGGGCTGCGTGCCATGGCCGTAGTCCCGATCCACTACGAGGGGGATGTCATAGGCTACTACAGCGTCGGAACTCACACATCAGACGAGGTCCCTCTATCGGGACGGAGCGCCCTGGAGACTATAGCCGCCATGACCGGAAACGCCATCGTTCGCCTCCAGGCAGAGGAGGAGCTCAAGAGGAGCGAGGAGCAGCTTCGAGCCATCTTCACGGCTGCAGAGAACGTCTCTTTTGTCATAACCGACGTTCAGCACCCCGAACCCACCGTCTTAGAGTTCAGCCCAGGTGCCGAGAAGATCTTCGGCTACCGTCGCCAAGAGGTCGTTGGAGAGACCGTCGCAAAGCTTCATCTCTCAGAGGAGCTGGGCATGTTTCACGAAATGCACCGTCAGATGATGGAGGGAAACCGGAGATTTTCGGGGTCCGCGACCCTGGTACGAAAATCTGGCGAGAAGTTTCCTGCTCTCTTCTCAACCTATCCTCTCTCTGACGAAAAGGGAAATACGTCCTCCATCCTGGGCGTCAGCATAGACGTTACCGATCAAAAAAGGATGGAAGAGGCCCTGAAGAAGAGCGAGGAGCACTACCGCGCCATATTTGAGAACTGCGGCACGGCGATGGCGATCGTTGAGAAAGACGGCCTAGTATCAAAGGTGAACTCCGAGTCGGAGGCCCTTTTGGGATTTCCTCCCCAGGAGATTGAGGGGAAGATGAGGTGGGACGAGTTCGTCGCCGAGGAGGATCGGGAGAAGCTTGAGGTCCTCTTCCGGAAAGGGCATACTAGGCTCAAGACGACGACCGCCCAATACGGAGCCGACCTGATAGACAGATGGGGCGAAAGAAAGAGGGGCCTTTTCAGAGCCGGCATCATCCCCAGAACAAAGCAGTACGTCGTCTCGGTTATGAACGTAACTGAGCAAAAGCGAATGGAAGAGGCCCTGAAGAAGAGCGAGGAGATGTACAGGACCCTGGTGGAAGACCTGACCGACCTAATCTGTCGCTTCCTGCCCGATGGGACCCTCATCTTCGCCAACGACGCCTACTGCCGCTACTTTGGAAAGGATCGCGAGGAACTCATTGGCCAGTGCTTAATGACCCTGATCCCCGAAGAGGATCGACAGATAGTCTGGGATCACCTGGCACCCCTCAACAAAGATCAACCCGTTACGACCTGCGTCCATCGCGTGATCGCAGCGGACGGCAAGATCCGCTGGCAGCAGTGGACGGATCGAGCCATCTTTGACGGCGAGGGGGATGTCATGGAGTTTCAGGCTTCAGGACACGACATCACCGATTACAAGCTCGCCGAAGATGCCCTGAAGGAGACGAACAAAAAGCTGAACCTCCTGGGAAGCGTCTGCCGGCACGACCTTATGAACAGGATCTCAGAGATCGAGGGGCAGGCCCAGGTCCTCACTGAGATGGCGGCCTTTGATTCCGCCCTCCAGAGATGCGCATCCACCATCCTGGACCTCTCGAAATCGGCCCGACGCCAGATCTCCTTCACCCCGGATTATCAGGAAATGGGGACGGAATCTCCCCTGTGGCAGCGGGTGGAGACGTTGGCTGAAATGGCGAGATCGTCGATCTCCTCGGACGGAGTCAGCTTGAAGGTCCAAACGGGGCCGGTGGAGGTTTTCGCCGATCCGCTGATGGAGAAGGTCTTCTCCTCCCTCATGGAGAATTCGGTCAGCCACGGCGAAAAGACGACGAAGATAACGATATCGTTTCGAGATCGAGGTGACGTCGGCGTCATCGTTTTCGAGGATGACGGGGTCGGAGTTCCAACAGATCAAAAGGAGCGGATCTTCGATCAGGACTTCGGGAAAAATGCCAAAAGCGGCCTATTCCTCGCGAGAGAGATATTGGGGATCTCGGGGATCTCGATCGCCGAGACCGGCCTTGAGGGCGAGGGCGCGCGGTTCGAGATTGAGATCCCAAAAGAGCATTACCGTATCGTCTAACTGCATAGGTTCAAGGCATTCCGTCCAGAGGATCTTCAAATCCGCACAACCTTTTTATCCGGCAAGACCTCTCGGACCCTCATGACAAAACAGGTTCACGCGGCCCACATCCTCGTAAAGACCGAGAAGAAGGCGAAGGAAGTCCTCGAAAAGATCGGCAAGGGCGAAAGCTTCGCCGAGATGGCCCGAAAATACTCAGACTGCCCCTCCGCAAAGAACAAGGGCGACCTCGGATGGTTCGGCAAGGGCAAGATGGTGCCCGAGTTCGAGAGGGCGGCCTTCGAGGGAGAGAAGGGGAAGGTGGTCGGTCCGGTGAAGACCGATTTCGGCTACCACTTAATAAAGATTCTAGATAAAAAATGAGGGCCGAAATCGACGGGATGTTTTTCTAAAAATCCAGGCGGAAAAATACGAAGACGTGGACCCGACCCGGAAAGATCGGGCCCACCGCTCTGGATCCCGAGAGGCTCACATAATCTAAGATCGGTCTCGCTCCGATCGTTCATTTTTCAGCTCTGGTTCTCCAAAGTGTAGAGGCTGGCCTGGTACCCCCGGGTGTAGAGGGCGTACCAGACTATCGAGGCCTGGCCTCCACTGCTGGAGTATACCACCACCGGCTGGTCCTTGTCGAGGCCGGCAAAGGCCTGGTCCAGGGCTTGGGGGCTGGCGAGGCCGTTAGCTCCCCTGACCTTCGTGTAATCGATGTTTACAGCCCCGTCCAGGTGCCCCTCGGCATAATCTGCCGGGCTCCTCGCGTCCACCAGCTGGACGCTCTCGAGCTCCTCCTCGTCGGCGAAGATGGCGAGGTTGGGGTTGGGGTTGTAGGTCTCAGGCGCCTTCGGGGTGGGGGTCGCGACGAACTTCAGACCTGCAGCCTCGCGGCCGCCCCGGTTTCCTTCCAGGAGCGCGACGTCTTCATGGCCCAGGTATTTCATGACCCAGAAGGCGAAGGTGTCGTACCCGTTGACGAAAGAGTCGCCGTATATGACGAGAGGGTCGTCCTCCTTGATCCCGACGGCTCCGAAGAGGGCAGCGATCTCGGCTGGCGACTTCAGGGTGCCGTCGGCGTTGAAGACCTCGGGATCGAGGGGCATGTCTATCGATCCCTCGATGTACGATGAGTCCCCGGGAATTCCGACGTAAGCCATCACCAGCTTCGAGTCGCCCTCCCGGTCTTCGAAGAGCGACCGCGCGGTGATCACGGACGACTCCTCGTCTCCTGCCTGATCAGCCACGTTTTCAGAGGCCTTCGCCATCACAGAGACCGCTTCTGGAGAGGCGCCTATGAAGGCCAGGCCCGAAGACCATTCTCCTCCGCTTCCACCGCCGCAGCTGCTGCATCCAGCGTAAGCGCCGCCCGCAAGAGTTGCCGCGATAACCAAGAGCGATCCGAGCCTCCATAACAATTTACTATCATTTCGCATATGGTATGTCCTCCTTAAGATATTGTGATCTTCAGTCCGTTTGATTGTGCTTTCCGCAGCAGAACCTCCCAAATGAGGAGAGGATATGGTCCATCACCACGGATCCGGCTTCCCTAAATATCGCCTAGATCGCCTAGATCGCCTACTATCTTCTTTCGTCCGAATTTTCGGCCTCGAAGATGGATCTGCATTCTCTGCTGCAGATTTTACATCTCAAGTCGTCTATCGCCCCCGTCCCCTCTCTCAGCCCACCCATAAAGGGAGATATCGAGGACGATGGCTTTTAGATCTTTCTCTTTATCTTTGATGCGGTCGGCCTTTACAAACCCCAGCCGGTGCAAGAAGATCGTGATTCTTGCCCCATTTGCCCACTCCAGGGCTTCAGGATGGCGAAAGTTGTGCGGTTTTGCATCATGCCAAATTAGACCTTCAAATAGCACTCTTCTGAAGCGAAGGGGCCTCTTCGGTGAGCATTCAACCTCTTGCCTGAGATTTTCAGATTAACTTATTTCGATATATTGTGGTTTCAAGCGAGATCTGAACGTGCCATTCATCGAGAGGGAAAAGAAAGAACGTCGAACGCCTCGAAAGCCTTATTCTGCTTGACGAGGCCAGAAAGATGCGACAGCATTATATACGAACTTGGCTTACCTCCGCCTTGGAGTGGTTAATTCCGGAAAGGTCGTGAGACCTACAAATTCAGATAATTGGATTTGTCATGCCATCGAGGATTTCGAAAAGGCAACGTCCAGTGGCTGCGCGACCGGGCGTGAGAAACAAGGGTAAAGAAGATAAATCTCATGATAGTATGACCAGAAGTGGGAGTTGGTAAATTTTGCCGTCGATTAAAGCGAGGTACCTGGCAGCTCTGACCTTGACATTCATCCTGGCATCTGGCGTCCTTGGCCCCGTAGCATCTGCAGAGGAGAGCGCAAACCATACCATCGGGCCGGGTCTCGAGGAGTGGTGGATCACGTACCCAGATCAGCGTTCAAAGGCGGGATCTGCCGTAGATCATCCCTCTTGGGCTCTCGATCTTCTGGAAGAGAAGCCGGTGATGATATTCATCCACAGAAACAACTGTCCTGCCTGTGTAAGGCAGGAGGATGACATCGAAAAGGTACTGAAAGACCTCGGAGACGATGTCGCCTACTTAGATCTCCTGATCGACAGCGGCGACGAAGAGGCTTGGGCTGGGCTCAACGTCTATTATCCCAGCGGTGATCCCAGTATAGACCGCATATTCGTCCCCGTCACCGTCGTTCTAACTCTGGTTCCCGGGTCCGAGGGCGGCGCTGAAGTTGCCTGGCACAGCGCCGTCGGCTACGGCGGAGAGAGGTGGATTAGGTCTTACCTTAACGACGCCATCGTTCTCTACAACGAGAACTCTGTGGACTGGGACCGGTGAGATCGTTGAACCTGGCGAGCAAGACCATCCTGATCTTGGGGGTCGCATCACTTCTGGCCGTCTTCGGCCTTCTTCCAGCCTGCTCTGCAGTTTCGGAGGCTGGCGTCGCCTATGCACCGAACTTTGAGGCGGTCGACCTGGACGGAAACTCCATCAAACTCGGGGATTTCGACGGGCAACCTCTGATCCTCCACATAACCAACATAGAAACACCTCTCTGCATCGAATGTGAAGAGGCGCTCAAGGCTCAGGTCGAAGAGCTCTCGAGGCTGAAAGAGGGAAACCCCGAAACCGAGATCGTCACCATAAACGTGAGGAAGAACCCCTACTCGAAAGACGGAAGGTTGCTGGCCGAGTCTTGGTGGGGCGTTGACGTCTCTTGGCCCTGGATCGAGGACTTCGATCCCTTTCCAGTGGCGGGCAAGTACATCGATTACTGGAGCCGAGGAAGCGGCTTTGCCAACCCCACCATAGTTCTCGTGAACGATCGAGGTCAAGTATCGAGGGTGTACCACGTCTACCAGATCGGTGAGGGGATGGTGGAAGGGGTCCAGACCGCCGAATCCCTCCAAGAGGCAGTTTCGGAAATTCGGAATTCCGAAGCAGGTCGGCCGTCGGGCGGCGTCGTCTCTGCCGGCGAGATCTCCGGTCGCGAGGTCACCTTCGTTGGCATGTTCGGCCTGGGGATCGTAACGTCGCTTGCACCCTGCTCTCTTGCCCTGCTGATCGCGGTCTTCAGCTACCTGATGACGTCTCATCGAAGAAAGATCCTGATGCCGGACGAGGGGAAGTCCTCACCCAAAGAGGGGCTCTTGATCGGGGTGGCCTTCACCTTGGGGATGGCGATGGTATTCTTCGTAATAGGCCTTTTCATATCAAACCTGGGAATCTTCGTAAGAGACTCGCGGTTCTTCGACCTGGCCGCCGGGGTGCTGATGATAATGCTAGGCGTATCCAGCTTCAAGCCCCTCGGCGAGATCATCGAGCCCCTGACCTCTCGGCTCCGCCGCCAAAGAGCGGTGGAGGCGGAAGACGTGATGGCAAAGAAGAGCCTCATGGAGCAGTTCATAAACATCTCTGTCGGCCTCTTCAAGTACTCGGCCTTCATCGGGGCTTTCACCCTCGGCGTATTCTTCGCCCTGGGCTGGGCACCCTGCGCCGTATCTTTGGTCTTTCCGGTCCTGATCTGGCTGATGGCTCAGAACGTCTCCCCCATCACGGGAGGGATGATGCTCTTCGCCTTCGGCGTCGGCCACGGCGTTCCCATCATACCCATATCCACCTTCTCTCGCACCTTCTGCGGGGCCATCGGCGAAAGGTACATCGCTCTAGGAAAGTGGATTACGGGAGGTTTCGGAATTTTGATCATAGCGACGGGCGTCGTCTACGCGGCCAGGTACTTCGGCTACACCTTCTGGTGATATATCGGTAGCCTAGGCCCTCCGATATTCTGCCTTGTTGAATACGACGAGCTATGATGAGGGTCTTTTAGGCCATCATCTCCGGATAAGACGGGGACTTCGGGGACGATCAGAAATTGTCAGGCCCGCCTTTCATCAAAAGGAATAAATGGTAATAATTCAAAGATCCGGCCCATAGGAACAGGGAGGTTAGGTTATCCATGAAAATAATTTTGACGGCTCTGATGGCCACCGTGCTCCTGTTGGGTATGGCCGCAGCTGCCGAAACTCCTATTGATCTGAGCACTCTTGGCAAAAAAGCAGAGATAAAGTCCAGCATGACTCCTGTGGTCATACAGTACTCTCGAGACCTGCCAAAAACCACCGTCGATGCTGTGGACGTGAGAACCCTGGGCAGAAGCTTCGGCACCTTCGCGGGCACGTCCAGCATCGAGCCGCTGGAGTTGAGCGCCGCCGTGCCCATAACTTACACGCCCAGCTTTTCGATATCTGTAAGCAACAGAACTTCTTCAAGGGCCACCCTATATACGCCGCCTTTCTCCATAGGGAACTTGACCAGAACCACGCCGGAACAGATGATCTTCGGAGGAGCTTGAAGGCCTCTGCAAGATCCGCAAATTCCGGAGTGAGAGGATCGGGTGTTGAGAGGGGAGGTGGATAAGCCTGAAGGTCGAGCTGGTGGTGGACGGGAAGGCAATTCCCATGAACCACTTCACCCAGGAGATCATGGAGAAGGTCGTATCCGGCGTGGCTGAGTCTCTGCGAGGGGTGGACCCCCAATGGAAGAAGCTGATCGTTGAGGTGAGCCGGGACGATCTTTCAGACTGACCAGAGTCAATATTTTTTGGATTTTTTGAAGGCAGAGGAGAGGTCTATCAGGTAAGTGCCCTCTTTTATGGCCATCACCAGCTCGTCGCGCTCGAAGAGCGAGGGTAGGTTCAGCTCGTAGGTGCCTGGCTCCGACATCCTGATACTCTCCAAAGTCTTATCCTCTTTGTGCCGGGGCTTTTCAGATCCCCGATCTGGAGGGCTTTGGTCTCGGTCTTTGGTGGAATCGAGATCGATAAATCCGAGCTTGCCTGTAGCCCTCTCATTTCGTCTTTCTTTCCGGCTCGCTCCGCCTTTCCGCACCTTTTTGGGGCGGTCCGTTACTCGATCTTGGCTCGGACTCGATTTCAGTATTTTCCGGAGAGAATCGTCGCCTTCCGGCCAGGGCTCGCAGGGCCCCCCGATCTCTGAAGCCTTCAGAGCACCCCGAACATCTTTTATCTTATCTTTGGACTTCACAAAGAGAAACTTGTTCCAGCCGCAGACGGGACACCCCTCAAGGACGTCCATGCCGTCTTCGAAGATGCTGTTGCACCTGGTGCACATGTGGGGCATGCTGGTCAGTCACCGACCGAGACCTTGGTGCTGATCTGGTACTTGTCCTTCTCAACGGTACGAAGCTGGTTGGCGGGTCCGATGACGGTCATCCTGGTCTTGATCCCGGATTTGCCCAGGAGCTTGTTTATCAGTGTTCCCTCTTTCTTGACAGGATAGCTCTCGATCTCTATGCCTGAGAACTCGTCGAGGCGTATCTCGGTCATCGTCATCTCGATCAGCTTGACCTCTTCCTCAGGGGTCAGGCCCAGCTCCAGCACCACGATGTTTCCCCTCTTGACCTTGCTCAGTATGAGCCGGATCTTTTCCATGGAGGACATGGTCTCAAGCCTCTCGGCAGAGATTAGATCCATCTGTACTTCTCGCATCATCTCACCCGAAGTGCCTCGCTATGGCCACATAAAGCTCATCGATGTTCGACCCGTCCAGGGCGGAGATGGTGACCAGGGGATGCTGCGGAAAGGCCGCCTTTATCCTGGAAGGAGAAGCTTTGGGCAGATCCATTTTGTTGGCGACTATCAATAAGGGCAGCTTCCTAGCCTCCATGTTCCCCACCACCGTTACGTTCACCTGGGTGTAGGGGTCCTCGGTGGAGTCCATCACTAAAAGCACACCGTCTAGGTCCTCCAGCCATTTTATGGCCTCAATAACCCCTTCCGTCGCCTCCTTTGCCCTCCTTTTAGCTTCCTCCTCTTCCAGCCCGTAAGCCATGAACTCCCTGAAATCGATCTTGGTGGCCATCCCCGGCGTGTCGACTATATCCAGCTCGACGCTCGACCCGTTGGCGTTTATTATCACGCCGTCCGTCCTCATGGCCCTTCTCGTCTCGTGAGGTATGTGAGATATTCCGCCAGTTTCCATCCCGCTCCAGTCCTTCACGATTCTGTTCGCCAGCGTGGTCTTTCCGGCGTTGGGTGGGCCATATATGCCAATTCTGGCCCTTTTTTTACCAAAGATCCATTTTATCCAGACGGCAAAGTTCATCTTGAGACTTCTGATGACGCTCATGCCCAATCCTCTCGATGAAAGATGATCATGTATATACTAATAATTTTCCACTACTTTTTTATAGTCGCCGATGATAAGTAATTTCGGCGATTTTGCGAGATTTCGATGCCTTTCGATCTTTCGGTCCGGGATTTGGCGTTGTCGACCGAGTTCAAGGCCGATGGTCTCGACTTTTGAGATATGAAATACGATAGACACCTCATCGACCGGAGTGGCTCAAAAACCACGATGATGAGAAACTCGATAACGACGAGAAGAAGGCGGCAGAAGAAGAACCCGGGCTCGAAAGGAGAACTGTCGTCCCTCCCGACCAGGCTCATCCTCACCGGATCTCCATCGACCCCTCAGAGGAGGTGCTGGTTCTGGGCGGGACAGTCAGACCGGAAAGTATCGAAGTCGCCCGACCTTCTGATCTCCTTCCATATCTCCCTGAGAGACCGATCCCGAACGTTTCCCACGACGTCGCCGATGTAGGGACACGGTCTCACCTCGCCGTCGACGCCGACGTGAAGCCAGCGTCGTCCCGCCATGCACCCCAGCATCTCGCCCTCGAAGTAGGTGTTGGCAAAGACCCTTGGTCCTCCAGGGGTGCGGTTGACCTTCTTGTAGAACCGAATTATCGTCTCCCGGTCTATCTGGCTCAGCCGCTCTTCGGCGGATTTCGGCATCCCCTCCCAGATCGAGAACTCGTGGACCCCCAGATCTTTTGCAAACTCGTAGAGGTCGAAGATCTCTGAGACGCGATCGCCTTTTACGTGGACGGACATGGTGACGAGGAGGCCCGCATCCAGAGCCATCTTTATCGCCTCTACGGCCTTCTCGTGGGCGCCGGGGACGCCCCGGATCTGATCGTGGCCCTCTGGATCGGTGCTGTATATACCTATCAGGATGTTATAAAGGCCCGCCTCCTTCAGCTTCTTCGCATTCTCCGGCGTCATCTCAAGCCCCGGCGTGAACATGTTCACCACCGCCCGCTCCGGATCGACGTGGCGTATCAGCTCGAAGATATCCTCTCTCAGGAGGGGATCGCCCTCGGTGAAGGTGATGATGGATGCTCCCAGGTCCAGGGCCTCGTCGACGACTCTCTTGATCTCCTCGGTCCCCAGCTCCCCCTCGCCCTCTTTGATAACGCAGTGATCGCAAGAACAGCCGCAGGCCCTGGTGACCTCTATGCTGACAGTCTGGGGCACGAACCTTCCGATGGCGATCTTCGCTTCGCTTTGGACGAGCCTCTTGAAGGGGCCGCTCGGGATCGGCGGAAGCCAGGTGGAGGCCACTATATCGTCCTCTCTCACTAGGGCGGGCTTCTCCTCGGCCAGCCGTTGGTTGATCTTGTTTAGGGCCGGCTGGACCAGCATCGAGATCGCTCCTCGGGCCTGGAGCATCCTCGTATCCTGGTCGTAGTCCACCGTCAGGGCGGTGGTCTTCAGTAGAGGGGTCATCGAGGCCAATCTCGGGTCGAGAAGTTATAGAGTTATCGATCGTCGAACGTAGAGTTAAAATAACTGAGCACCGAGTAGGCCCCGGTGATCTTGAATTGTCTGAAGTTATCGTCCTCGCTTATTCTGGTGGTCTGGACACGTCCGTCTGCGTCCCGCTCCTCAGGGAGCGTTACGGCTTTGATAAGGTGATTACCGTTCTCACGGACGTCGGCCAGCCAAAGGAGGATATCGAGAGGGGAAACAAGAGGGCTGAGAAGCTGAGCGATGAGCATTACGTCATCGACGCCAAAGAGGAGTTCGTCGAAGACTACATATTTCCAGCCATCAAGGCCAACGGCTCCTACGAGGGCTACGTCCTGGGGACGGCCATCGCCCGGCCTCTGATCGCGAGGAAGACGGTGGAGATCGCAAAAAAGCTCGGCTCCGACGCCCTGGGCCACGGCTGCACCGGCAGAGGGAACGACCAGCTGAGGTTTGAGGCGGTCTTCAGGGCAACGGACCTGCGGGTGGTGGCTCCGATGAGGGACCTGGACCTGAGCCGCGAGTGGGAGATCGACTATGCGAGAGATCACGGGATCGATGTGCCCGTGACGAAGGAGAAGCCCTGGAGCATAGACGAGAACCTCTGGTCCCGGTCCATCGAGGGAGGCCTTCTCGAGGACCCCTTCTTCGAGCCCCCCGAGGAGATATACGCCTGGACCAAGTCTCCGGAGAGGGGCCTCCCGCCTCAAAAGGTGGAGATCGAGTTTTCGAAAGGAGTTCCCATCGCCCTCGACGGCCAGAGTATGGATGGTATCGAGCTGATCGAGAGGCTCAACGGGATCGCGGGCGAGCACGGCGTCGGCAGGACCGACATGGTCGAGGACCGGGTCCTCGGCCTCAAGGCGAGGGAGAACTACGAGCACCCGGCGGCGACGGTCCTCCTCAACGCCCACAGGGACCTGGAACGTCTGGTCCTGTCCAGGGCGGAGCTCAGGTTCAAGGCGATGGTGGACGAGGCCTGGTCGGAGCTCGCCTACATGGGCCTGGTGGACGATCCTCTTTACGCCGACCTCTCTGCCTTCGTCGACGAGAGCTCGAAGAGGGTGAACGGCGTCGTCAAGATGAAGCTATCTTCCGGAAGGGCCTTCGCCGTCGGAAGAAAGTCGCCGGACGCCATATACGACCAGGAGATGGTCTCCTTCGACAGCCAGACTTTGAGCCAGAGGGACGCCGAAGGGTTTGCCAAGTACCACGGCTTCCAGGCCCGGTTCCTCGCGAGGCGGTGAGGGGAGACTATATCAACAATTAGAGCCTGAAATCCAACCATGGCAGAGCTGGTAATATCGGAGAAGTCGGGGTCCTCGGACCTCGCCCCTCTCGCCCTGGCCGTAAACCAGATCCTGGGGCTCCCGGTCACCCTCAGGAGCCTTGCCGTCCCCGGAGTCCGGATCGAGGGCGGGAAGGTCCTAGATGACGAGTACTCGGGACCGGTTCTCGAAGAGGTGATGAGGTCCGGAAAGGCCGTGAGGACCGTCCCCAAAGGTGGGGTTTACAAGGGCGTTCCCGTATCCGTCGCCCCCATAAGGAACCAGGACGGAAAAGTGATCGCAGCGATCGGGGTCGTCGACGTCGTCGGCACCATCGACATCCCCGCCGTCTTCGGAGCTTACACCGAGGTCGTCAAAGAGGTATCAGAGAAGAGATGAGGATCAGGAGGGCGGAGGCTCGGGATCTGCCCTCGATCCTGGCCATTGAAAAAGCCTCTTTTTCCCGGGACCTCGCCTTCCCGGCCGAGACCGTCTCCTTCCTCCTGGATGAGGCGACGACCCTGGTGGCCGAAGACGGCGATCTGGCGGGCTTCGTCATGGGCTTTGTGAGCGGTGAGGTGGGCAAGGTGGTGACCCTGGACGTCCTCCCCGAACGTCGCGGAAAGGGTATCGGCAGAAGGCTCCTGGAGGCCCTGGAAGAGGAGTTCGAATCCTCGGGGGCGAGCTTCTCCCTCCTGGAGGTGGCGGCGGAGAGCCGGGGGGCGGTCGCCCTCTATGCGAAGCTCGGCTACGCGAAGGCCGCCATCCTGGAGGGCTACTACGAGACCGGGAAGGACGCCTTTTTGATGATGAAGAGGCTTGAATCGTCCTTTCAAACCACAAAATATATCGACGAATAGGACGATTTAATTGCACATGAAGCGCTGGCCTCTGTCAATCTTGATCTTCGTTCTGGTCTGCTCCTATCCTGTCGCAGGAGAGGATCAGCCCGGTTGGCTTGGCAAGGCCATAACCTTCTACTCCAGCGAATCTTACGAGCTGGCTCTTCTTTATGTCAACAAGTCTTTAGATATCGATCCTGCCTATCCGGACGCCTGGAATCTGAAGGGCTACATCCTGAGCGACATGGGCCGATACCATGAGGCTGCGGACTCTTTCAACCGGTCTCTCGAGATCGACCCCTCGGACCCCTATATCTGGTACAGCCAGGGCTTTGCCCTCCACAACCTGGAGAAGTACGACCAGGCCGTGGGATGCTACGACCGCGCCCTGGAGCTGAACTCCTCATACCTTGACTTCTGGCGCGCTCGGGGGCTTGCCCTATACAGCCTGGGCAGGTACGGGGAGGCCGTGGAGTCTTATGACGAGGCGCTGGTCATCGACCCCGCTCAGGGCGACGTCTGGTACAACAAGGGGCTCGCCCTTTGCGGCATGGGTGCATACGAAAAGGCGATCGAATGCTACGAATTCGCCATCAAGATCGACGAGCTGGACGTCGCCTCCTGGCACGGAAAGGGCTTTGCCCTTTACAACCTGGGAAGAAACGATGAGGCCCTCCAATGCTACGACCAGGCGATTGAGATAGATCCCTCTTATACCGACGTCTGGTACAACAAGGGCATCGTCCTCAGCAGCCTGGGAATGTACGAGGAGGCCTTCAAGTGCTACGATGCCGCCGTCGAGATCGATCCACAATACCATCCAGCCTGGTACAACAAGGGGCTCGCCCTCTACGCCCTCGGCAGGTTCGACGAGGCGATAGGGTGTTATGAAGAGGCTCTGAAGATCAATCGGTCTCTCGTCGCCGTCTGGAACAACGAGGGGAACGCCCTCTATGCCCTCGGCCGCTACAATGAGGCCTTCAGCTGTTACGAGAGGGCAGCAGAGATCGATCCCCGCTACTCAAACGCCTGGTTCAACAAGGGCGTCGTCCTCGACCGTCTCGAAAGAAGGGAAGAGGCGGTGGAAGCTTACGAGAAGGTGATCGAGATCGACCCCGCCTACGAGGACGCCTGGTACAACAAGGGGCTCGCCCTCTACAGCCTGGGCAGGTTTGAGGAGGCGATAGAGGGCTTCGACCGCGTCTTGGAGAAAAACTCCGAGAACGGGAACGCCTGGTACAACAAGGGGCTCGCCCTGGGCCACCTCGGTAGGTATGAGGAAGCCCTCGGCTGTTACGAGAAGGCCCTCGAAGAGGACCCACACCAGACGGACGTTTTGAACAACAAGTGCAACACCCTCTACAGCCTCGGCAGGTACAACGAGTCGGTCGGCTGTTACGACGACGTGATCGGGGTCGACCCCGCATACGAGAACGCCTGGTACAACAAGGGGGTCGCCCTCTACAGGCTGGAAAGGTATCGGGAGGCGGCAAACTCCTACGACGAGGCGATAGCGATCAACGCCTCTCGGATCGACGCCTGGCGTGGCAGGGGCGATGCTCTCGCCAGCATCGGTGAGTACGAGGAGGCGATCGCATCTTACGACGGGGCGATAGCCATCGACCCCGACGATCCCGACATCTGGTACAACAGGGGTTTGGTCCTCTACAACGCCAGCAAGGGCGAGGAGGCGGTCGAGAGCTACGATCGGGTCATCGAGATCGATCCTTCTTATGACGGGGTCTGGCGCCTGAAGGGCCTCGCCCTCTACGAGATGGGCAGGTTCGAGGAGGCCTTCGAATGTTATGACGAGGCCCTGGAGATCAGCCCTTCGGACGTCACCCTCTGGTACAACAAAGGGGTCGCCCTCTACAGCCTCGGCAGATACCAGGAGGCTGCGGACTCTTACGACAAGGTCATCGAGATCGATCGATACAAGAAAGGAGACGCCCTCTACAGCCTCGGCAGGTACCAGGAGGCTGCAGACTGCTATGACAAGGTGATAGAGGTGAGCCCCCTCGAGGCGAAGGCCTGGTACAACAAGGGCTTCGCCTTCCAGAGCCTAAACGATTATGAAAACGCCGCCGAGTGTTACGATCGCGTCATCGCGATCGATCCGTCTTATGAAGACGTCTGGAAGAACAAGGGCTTCGCCCTCCAGAAGCTGGGAGATTACGATGGTGCCACCGTCTGCTTCGATCGGGTCCTCCAGGACGATCCATTGGACCTTGAAGCATGGCGCGGCAAGGGCCAGGCCCTCTACCAGCTTGGGAGGTACGACGAGGCCCTGACATCCTTCGAAGAGGACCTCAAGATCGATCTCCACGATGCTGAAGCCTGGAGCGGCAAGGGCCTCACCCTTACCAGGCTCGCGAGGTACGACGAGGCACTGAGCTGCTACGACGAGGCGATCGCGATAAACTCCACCATGAAGGAGTTTTGGATCGGCAAAGGCGCCGTCTTCGAGGAGGTGGGCAAGCTTGACGATGCGATCTCGTCTTATGACCGCGCCGTCGCCATCGATTCGCAGGATGCCGGATCGTGGTCCGAGAGGGGGCTCGTCCTCTACAAGGCGGGCAGGCTTGAGGATGCGATTCAATCTTACGACGAAGCGATCGCCATCGATCCGGCCAGGAGCGAGGCCTGGCGGGGCAAAGGCGCCATCCTCGCTGGTCAGGGGAAGGCAGAGGACGCCGTAACGTGTTACGAAAAGGCGACCGAGGCCGATCCCTCGGACCCCGAGGCATGGTACGAAAAGGGCAAGGTCCTGGAGGAGACGGGACGGGGAGAAGAGGCCCTTGATTGTTACGACAGGGCCGTCGACGCCGATCCGTCCTTCGTCAAAGCCTGGCAGAGCAAGGGTCACCACCTCTACAGCATGAAAAGGTACCCTGAAGCCCTCGACTGCTACGATCGGGCGGCTGAGATCGACGCGTCCAATGAGACGGTCTGGTACGAGAGGGGCTTGGTCCTCCAGAACCTCGGGAGGCTAAAGGAGGCGGTCGAGAGCTACGATCGGGCGACGGAGATCGACCAGAGTTCCGCCGAGATCTGGTACACCAGGGGGACGGCCCTCGACGGGCTCGGCCGATACGACGAGGCGGTCGAGAGCTACGATCGGGCACTTGCCATCGATCCCAGGGACGTGAGGAGCTGGAACCGTAAGGGCGACGACTTCTACAAGCTGGGCCAGCACAGGAAGGCCGTCGAGTGCTACGACAAGTTCATCGAGCTCAGCTCGTCGTAGCCGGGATGAGTTCGAGATCGACGCCCAAAAATCTCGACCTGCTCAGCACGTCTACTCACCACAAGATATATCGACGAAGAGAAGGATCAGGCACCCCATGAGACGCAGGGCCCTTCTTTTGCTGATCCCGATCCTCGCTCTGACGGCTCCTGTTCTTGCCGAGGACCGATCGGCCGCAGACCTGCTCGATGAGGCGAACCGATCTCATGCGGAGGGCTCCTTCGACCTCGCGCTCCAATATCTCAATCGATCTCTCGACCTCGATCCTGGCCGGGCCGAAGCCTGGATCCTCAAAGGCGAGATCGCTTTTTTCAACCTCAGCGATCGCGAGCTCGCAGCCGAATCCTTCGATCGGGCCCTGAAGATAGATCCAAAGAACGCCAAGGCCTGGTACGAGATGGGAAACTCCTTGAGCTTTCTTGGGAGGATTGAAGAGGCCCTCAATGCTTACAACCGGTCCCTGGCGATAGATCCCGGAAACGCCAAGGCCTGGAACAACAAGGGTCTGATTCTGGGGGTTATTGGCAGGTACGAGGAGGCCGAGCGCTGTTTTGGTCGCGCCATCGAGGCGAACCCGAATCTCGCAGAGGCCTGGCAGAACAGGGGGAACGCCCTCAGAACCCTGGGCAGAGACGAGGATGCCCTCGACTGTTTCGATTCCGCCCTGAAGATCAACCCAGAGCTCGCAGGATCTTGGAAGGGGGCGGCCGGTGTCCTCCAGACCTTGGGCAGAAACGAAGAGGCCCTCGATTACTTCGATGGGGCTCTCGAGGTCGATCCCGAAGACGAAGTCACCTGGAACGAGAGGGGGCTTGCTCTGGGGATTATTGGCAGGTACGAGGAGGCGGTCGAGAGCTTCGATTCTGCCATCTCTATCGATCCGGGCTACCTCCTCGCCTGGAGCAACAAGGGGCTCGCCCTCCACAACTTGGGGAGGCTCGAAGAGGCCCTGGACTGCTACAACCAAACCCTCGCGATCGACCCCACCTTCGTCCTCGCCTGGTACAATAGGGGAAGGGCCCTTTACGATCTTGGAAGGCCCGATGAGGCGGTCGAGTGCTACGATTCCGCCCTGGAGGCTGCTCCGTCCTTCTCCCTCGCCTGGAACAACAGAGGGGTCGCCCTCGTCGACCTGGGGAGGATCGATGAGGCTCTGGAGGATTACGACCGAGCGACGACGATCGATCCGAACTACGAGATCGCCTGGTACAACAAGGGCTCGGCCCTCTACAGCCAGAACCGGTTCTTCGAGTCGCTCAAGTGTTACGACGAGGTGATCCGAATCGATCCCGATAACGCCGACGCCTGGCACAGCAAGGGATACGCATTATACGAGATGAAACGCCCCAGCGAAGCGGTCTGGTGCTACGACAAGGCTCTCGAGATAGATTCCGAGAGGGCCGAAACCTGGATGCACAAGGGCATCGCCCTAGCCGACATGAAAAAGCAGATGGAGGCGATCGAGGCTTTGGACCAGGCGATAACGATAGATCCGGAGTACGAGGCCGCCTGGTACAAGAAAGGCATCCTAGTCTACGGCTCGGGCCAAGCCGAGGAGGCCCTCGACCTCTTCAGCCGGGCAAAAGATCTGGACCCCGATCACGCCGAGGCCTGGAACAACAGGGGCTGGATCCTCCACACCCTAGGCCGAAATGATGAGGCCCTCGACTCATTCGACGGTGCCCTGGAGGCCGACCCCGACCTTGAAGAGGCCTGGAACAACAAAGGGGTCGTCCTATCCGCCCTGGGACGAGACGAGGAGGCCCTGGACTGCTACAACAGAACGATCGAGATCCGTCCGGATCACGCCAACGCCTGGAACAACAAGGGTGCTGCACTCTACAACCTCGGAAGGTACCATGAGGCGGCTGAATGCTACGAGAGGGCCCTCGTGATCAATCCCGCCTTCCTCGACGCCAAGGCGAACAGGGTGGCTGCCCTCCGGAAGCTGAATGAGAAATAAATGGCAGGCGGAATTGCCGTTGGTCTTCAGGTCCGTACAGTAGTTTAGCGCTCATCGCCCGACTCCAAGGCGCTCGCCTGACCACCCAGTGGGGGAGGTGAGCGGGCGTGCCCAGCACCGCTCATTCCCGAGTATTTACGTTCATTCCGCTATGCTGTGTAGTTTGTTGACGAATATCTCTGCCGGCTTGCCGTCCTGGATGTATATCAGCTCGATCTCGTCGTCGGAGATAAGAGTTCCCAGGTCGATTCCCGAGCCGAACTCGGCGATGTGGAAGGTTTGGCAATCAGCGCTGAAGACCCCGAAAAAGCTTTCGACCACATCAGTTCTGTTCACCTGGTACGTCATGTTCCCGACAAAAAGGCGATCCTTCTGCTTCTCGATGGTGAGGCTCAGGGTGACGTAATCCGCTTCTTCAACGTAACCGGTCCCCTCATGATACCCCGGTCCAGAACCGGCCCAGGTTCCCACCAGATCTGGGACCTCGGCGGCATGCCCATGGCTGAGAGTGCCAGAACCAACATCTCAAAAAGAAAAATTTTTCATATACTTTGTTAGCCCATACCTGGTATTATGGATTTTACGGTCTTAAGGGCTTAACACATGAAGTTCATGTTATATAAACACCAGAATCTTGGCAGAAGAAAAGGGATGCCCGAGCTTTGGCGAGATCCTTTTCTCCCCGTCTGCTCGGACACCCTGGGTCAGGAAGGCTGTTGTCGTCTTTGCCACCCTTTGGCGCGAGCGCGGTTCTCTTAAAGGTCACGAAACGGGTTTTCACGCACGCCGCTCAAACTGTATCTTATTTAGTAATAAACTTTTCGATTGAATTGCTACAAAGATCGAATTGGGTCAAATCGGTTCGGCCGCATACAGCGTCGACGGGATGTGGCGGTTTGGATGCGTCAAAGGACAGTTAGTTATCTCAGAAGCGATCTATCGTTGGCGGAGGCGAACGGTTTGAAGGCGAGAGGTGGAAGAAGGGTCGACTTTTCGATGTGGCTTTTTGAGCAGCGCAAAAGGGACGACCGCGTCGGGAGCGTCGCTTACGACGCCTACCAGGAATACCTGAACGGCAAGTGGCCCGATGAGGCCACCACCCTCCAGGATTATATCGACCACATGAAGGAGGCAGGGGTCAGGGGCGCTCCCCTGAAGGCCCTGGACCAGGCCTGGTGGGAGTACATAGACGTTGTGACGAAAGACGTCGCCCAGCACTACCTCCTCCAGGAGGTGGGAGCTGTGATGGAGAGGGCTCTTTTGAAGGCCGAGCATCTGGAGGATGGCGATAGGTACGTCATCGACGGGTCTTACGTCGAGCGTCTCCAGAAGCTTATGGCGAAGTTGAAGGAGATATAGAGCGCCCTGGGGAGAGTTCGCCCTCAACAAAAATCCGTACTTCAACAGCCCCCACCGGGTTCAGAACAAGTTTCATATAGTTTTCCCCCCAAAAATACAAAGAGTTAGCACGTGGTGGCTATATGGCAATCGCTTATCCGCACCCAACGGGGAATGGCAAGGTGAAGTGGGTCTCGACGGACTGGCTTGGCGAGCACCTGGATGACGATGGTCTCCTACTCCCTGGCTCGATTCGGCCACGACAACGTCCTGGACGGTGGCCTTCAGAAGTGGAAGGACGAGGGAAAAGAGGTTGATCGCGTCTTTCCCGAAAAAGAGGGGTCAAGCTTCTGGATCAGTGTCCGTGAAGAGTACGTCGTGGGGTACGGGGAGTTCAAAGCGATCAAGGATCGGGGTGACGTGATCGTCCTCGACGCAAGGCCCACAAAGTTTTACGAGGGAGAAAGCCCATGGTCGAAGCCCGGCCACATCCCCGGAGCGGTGAATCTCCCCTGAAGAGGGCTGATGGACAGGGACAACCCGACCGTCCTCCGGCCTGAGGAGGAGATCAAGGCCGCCATCGAGGAGAGGGAGACTTAACCAAGGACAAAACCGTCATCTGCACCTGCGGGACCGGCAGGGAGGCGACCAACGAGTTCATCCACTTCAAGTGGCGGCTGGGCTACCCAAAGGTCGGGCTCTACGAGGGATCCTACACCGAGTGGACCTCCCATCCCGAGAACCCCACCGTCGTCGGCAAGAACCCCCGTTAAAACGTAATCGGAAAACGCTGAAAGCTGTATTTGCCAACTAGGTCGGAGCTGTAGTTCATGCTGCTTGAAAGAGTCGAATCCAAGAGGCTCGCCCACTACTCCTACATCGTGGGCGACAGAAACGAGGCCGTGGTGATCGATCCTCGAAGAGACTGCGAGGTCTATCCGAAGATGGCGTCAAGGGAGGGGATGCGCATATCTCACGTCCTAGAGACCCACAGAAACGAGGACTACGTCGTGGGCTCGGTGGAGCTCTCCTCCCGGACGGGGGCCGAGGTCTGGCACGCCGACGGCCAGCTCGACTACAAGTACGGCGAGGCTGTCGAGGACGGGATGGTCGTGAAAGTCGGAAGGTACAAGATCGAGGCGATCTCCACCCCAGGCCACACCCTCGGCTCCATGAGCTACCTCCTCCGGGATTCGGGGGGCGATCCCTGGATCGTCTTCACCGGAGACGCCCTCTTCGCCGGGGACCTGGGGAGGGTCGACCTCCTGGGGATGGATCGGGCCGAGGAGATGGCCCGCCACCTCTACGACTCCCTCTACCGCAGGCTCCTTCCCCTGGGGGACGAGGTGATCGCCTGTCCCGCCCACGGGGCGGGATCGGTCTGTGCCGCCTCCATAGCCGATCGGAAGTGGACGACCCTGGGGATCGAGCGAAAGAAAAACCCCAAGCTCCAGGCAAAAGGAGAGGAGGAGTTCGTCGCCAAAATGGCGGTGGAGCTGGAGCGGCCACCCTACTTCAGGGAGATGGAGCGGCTGAACCTGGAGGGCGCGCCCCTCCTCAGCACCGTCCCCGACCCCGTGTCCCTCTCCCCGAAGGAGTTCGCCGCTGCAGAGGAGGACTTCGTCCTTGACACCAGGATGGAGCTCGGCTTTGGGGCGGCTCACGTCCCGGGAGCCCTCAACATTTGGCTTGATGGCGTTCCCAGTTTTGCGGGCTGGTTTTTGCCCTACGACAGAGAGGTCCTGCTGGTGGACGAGACCGGCGATCCTGATACGGCGGTCCGGCGCCTTCGGCGGCTCGGCTACGACAGCCTTGGGGGATACCTCGCCGGAGGGATGGTGGCCTGGCACATGGCAGGAAAAGAGAGCAGCTCTGTCACCACCGCCAACGTCCACGACCTCTGCGCCCGGCTGGACCGGGAGGAGAAGAGAAGGGCTTGGATCTTGGACGTCCGAAGCGACGACGAGCTGGAGGAGTCGGGGAGGATCACCGGCGCCCACCACATCCACATAACCCAGCTACCCCAGCGGATCGAGGAGGTGCCGAGGGACCGGCCCATCTACATCTTCTGTGGGAGCGGCCTTCGGTCCATGGTGGCCGCCTCGATCCTCCAGAGGGAGGGCTGGGGCGAGATGACGGTGATCCTCGGCGGCCTTGCCGGCTGGTCCTCGGCCACGTGTCCCGTGGTGAGGTAGGGGGCGGGTGGAGGCTGAAGCCGGGAACTTCACGATTTTTTAGGTCCCGTACGTCTTCGGCTCGCCCCCGTCGGCTTGGCAACCTGTAAAAATTTACGACATCTTTTGAGAGCCGGTTTTTACCCTCAACCCGAAAATATACTCAAAATTTTTTACTCGATCTCCACCTTGACCCCCTTGTCGAAGAGGGCCTTTTTGTAGGGGACGTTGACGGTGAGAAGGCCGTTGGCGTACTTGGCCACGGCGCCTTCTGGCTCCACGGGGCTGGCGAGGGCGTAGGATGCCATGTACTTCAGCCCCTTCTTCTTGGCCACCACATAAAAGCCGTTCTCGTATACGTTGAAGCTGATGTTCTTCTTCTCCATCCCCGGAAGCTCGACCTCGATGTTCATCGTCTCCGCAGTCTCATCGGGATAGACGCAGATGTTCGGGGTAACCATTGCCTCTTCCATTACAATTCAACCTCCGCAAGATAATATAAGTTGTGGATACTTAAAGGTTTTCAGAAGATTCAGCATCTCCGATGAGGTCGTCATGAAAATTATTGCTGTGATACGTTCTGGACCGCTTATCCTTCCCCGTCCAAAACGAGGGTCATCCCAATGAGGCGACCTTCTCTACGTAAGCTCCCACATCGAACTTCGACCCCGCCCCCCGTCGGCTCATGTACCTGACCTTCCCGAAGACCTCCCTCTCACCCCAGGCCCGGTCGTGGACCCCGCCGATGGACCAGGCGACCCCGACGTAGCCGTTCGGGTCCCTCCCGTCCAGCTCGTACCGGTCGTTGAGAAGGATGGCGACCCTCTGGGCCTCCTCGGGCGACGGTGTCCACTCCAGGATCTTCTTCGCCCAGTACATCCTCAGGTATCCGTGCATCTTCCCCCGGAGGACCATCTCTTTCTGGGCGGCGTTCCAGAGGTCGTCGTGAGTTGTGGCCTCCTCCAGCTCCTTCGTGTCGTAGAGGTACTCCCGCGGGTCGCTGCGATGGTCGTTTAAAGTCTTCTTCGCCCAGTCGGGAAAGGCCTCAAAGGAGTCGTAACCGGGGTTGTAGAAGCAGAAGTTGTCGGAGAGCTCCCTTCTCACCACCAGCTCCTCCAGGAAGGCGGCCTTCGACTTCGGATCGGCATCGGCTCGGGCCGCCTCCAGGGCGACCCTTTGGGCCGAGATCATGCCGAAGTGGAGGTAGGGCGATAGGTTCGACTGGCCATCGATGGAGGGGTCGTTTCTGTCCCGATCGTACGCAGAGAGCTTCTCCTCGATGAATCGACGGAGTGCTCCTCTTGCGGCCCGGGCCCCAGGGGCGATCCAGTCCACCTCGGAAACGGCGCGATCGACCTCCAGATCTCGCCTGATCCGGTCCCAGTCTGCACCGTCGCCGAGGTCCCAGGGGTGAGGATGGACCTTCAGACGTGGGAGATCATCGCAGAACTCCGGGAGGAGCCACCTGATCTTAGGCCGGAAGGTCCGGGCCGCATACTCCTGCTTCGGCGACGCCCGCCAGCAGGGGACGATGTTGTGGGCGTCCACCTCGTAGACGGGGATCGTGAGCCTCTTGACGACCCTCTCGCTCCAGAACCGCTTCGCCCTCAGGGGGGAGAAGTCGGTGACGATGGCGCTGACGCCATGCTCCTCTGCGAACTTGGAGACCGCCTCGCCCGGATCGCCTCCGAGGAGGGCGAAAGAGATGCCCTTTTTCGCGAGAACCTCCTCGACCTCTTCGAGGCCCCGTAGCATGAACCCGTACTGCCGGATGGCGGCGCCGAGAAACTCCTCGGCGAGGGAGAAGACGACCCCCAGGGGCGACCTCCTCTTCAATGCCAGCTCCTGGACGAAGGCGAGAGCCCAATTATCCTCGGCCCTCTGGTCTCTGCTCATCCAGTAGACGACCGGCCCCCCCTTATCTCGCCCCTCCTTCAGCATCCTTGCTCGATCCGGGTTCAAGCCAGTTCCCTCCTCCAAAGATGAACCGCTCGAATATATGCATAGAAACTTTAAGAAGATGACGGAGTTCAAAACTTCCTCTGCCCTTTTTCTGATCGATGATAGATTATCGAAGCATGGTACTGAGTGATGAATCTCAGCTGGGCAGCCACCTCATTTAAATAAGAGCCCTTCGGAAATAGAGCGTAAGGAGGTGAAAGTCCCATGTGTACCGTTGGAGGCGGACCGGATATAGGCGACGTTGAATCGCTGGCGTCGAAAGGCTACATATGCCAGGACTGTGGAAACAAGTTCAAGGGCATGGGCAGAAGGCCTCGATGTCCTTCCTGCCAATCCAGAAACGTAAAGACCACAGAGTGACTGGATTATGAGAATCCCTCTGGAAGACGACGAGATCGCCTACCTCTGCGGCAGGACCGGGATCCTGGCCCTGGCCAGGACCCTCGGCCACTTTTTTTATCTCGAGACCGACGCCGAGGAGATCGTTCTATTCACCGATGACGACGACCTTCTGGTGGCATCGACCTTCGAGGTCGGAGACCGGGCGAGAAGGGGCCTCGCTTGTACCCTCTTCATGATCCGAGAGATGAACTCCCCCCTGATCGTCCTTCCCAAAGGCCATCCCGCCTCGCCGAGGCTTAAGACCGTCGTCTCGGTGGGGGAGAAGACGAGGATAAAATGCGACATCCAGGCCGGGACCCACCCCGAACAGGACGTCCTCTGCGGGACTGGCGAGTTCGACGGGGTCGAGGTCCTTTCGGTCCCCCATGGGGCAGAGGTTAAAAACTTCGCCGGCGAAGTACTGAAGGAGAAGCTGGTGTGAGGTGACCATTACCATGTCAGAGGAGATCAGTGAGGGGAGCATCGTTCGGTACGGCGGGACCGGGACGGTGGGGATCGTAAAGGTCCTGAAGACCGAGGAGGACGGCGAAAAGTGGGCGCTCCTGGACTCGACGGGACTCTACTACCACCTGAGCACCCTGCAGCCGATTGATAAGTTGCCCGAGCGTAGGGGGATCGGCGCCCGGAGCCTGGAGGAGATGCAAGAGAGGATGAAGGCGGAAGAAGAGAGGATGAAATCGGTAAAGATGGAAGATGAGAGCGTCGAAAGTGGCGGATAAGATAGGGGTCGTCGTCCACGGCCCGGAGGTCGTCGACTCGGGGTGTGCCGAGAGGGCGCTGGACCTTCTCGAGGATATGGGGTCGGTCACAGCAGTCCTCGGGGGGACGATGGGAAGGGTCGCGGTCATCGACGCTGCCCTGGAGGATCGGATCGACATCACCAGAAGGGAGATGCCGAGCCGATCGGTCCAGAGGCTGGAACCGGCCGTCGAGATCGTGATCCTATTGAACTATGCCAAGTCGAGAGAGACGGGCTTCGCCTTCGGCGCGATGGTGGCATCGAGGGCAAGGCCCAAAAAACCACTACTTTTGGCGGACTTTGGGGGTGGTCTCCTTTCGGTCCTGGCGGGCGAGGCGGGTCCCGTCGCCGAAAGAATCGCCCAAGCCCTGGGGCTTGAGCTGGTGGTAGCACCAGAGTTTCAGCCGAGGACGGAGTCTTCGGAGGGGACGGTCAGAAGGAGGATCCTCGGGGCCGTCCCCGGAGAGAACGTATCCATCAACGGGACCGTCGTCGCGAAAGCCCTCGAGGATACGGTGGAGATCACAGCAATTGACGGCAAAATAGCTGAGATTTCGGGCGCTCTAGTCAAGGCCCACGGTCTGGAGAAGCTCTCGTTCGTCGATCTTGAGGCTGCGATCCTCAGGACCGGGGACATAAGAAGAACCGAGAGCGTTCCACGATCGATCTTTACCTGCGGCAGCGACGCGGCTCTGATAGACCACGCCGCAGAAGAGACCTTCGAGAACGCGAGAGGTGCTATGGTTGCGATAACCGTGGGCGACGACACCACCGCCATCGCTGGAGACGTTCTGGCGAGGCTTGGAACGCCTCTCGTCGGCATCGTCGACGGCGACGTAGACCACCTCTGCCACAGGACGGTCACCCCTGTAGGAAGCGTCGTAATCGAGGTTCGGCCCGGCTGCGACGACGTCGTAGGCCGCCGGATAAGAGAGGAGATCTTCGATGGCAAATACCGAATTTCTATGGACGGCCTCGGAATCGAAGATCTTGTCAAATGGATAAAGAAGATCGCCGGAGAAGACCTCAGGTCGGAACGGCGATTCTGAGACGGCCGGCGGGATTCTAACCGGCCAGCCCGCTATCATACCGATCTTTTCACTATCATGACGGCGGGATCGGATCTACGCGGTTGGCTCCCACCGTGGTCGATGATCGCCCTCTCCAGCTCTCTCATGATGTCCTGAGCCGACCTCTCCCTGTTCTCTTTAATGAGGGTGATGAGACTCTCGGTTCCGAACCTCTCCTTCTTCTCGTTTTCGACCTCGATAAGGCCGTCGTTGTAGATGACGAGGACGTCGCCGGGATCTATCATCCACCCCTCCATCTCCAGGTCGATGTGGTCGAGAGCTCCCATGGATATGGCGCCTCCGATCAGGGTGTCCACAAAGCCGTCGGAGCTGACGATGAAGGGCGGGACGTGGCCGGCGTTGGCGTAGTTCATGGAGTGGCTTGCGAGGTCCAGCATCCCGCAGAAGCAGGATACCATAATCCCGTTTCTAACCTCGTCGCTCAGCTGAAGGTTCGTCTCCCGGAGCGCCTTTGCCGGATCGCCGAGCCTCCTGGCGGCTGCCCTGATCAGGCTTCTCGTTAAACCTGCCACCATCGCGGCAGATAGGCCCTTGCCCGAGACCTCGGCCATTACCACCATCGCCTTGGATCCCTCCATCTCGAAGACGTCGTAGAAGTGACAGCATTCGCGACCCTCGGAGAGAGATAGAGTCGCCACCTGGTACCCCTCAACCTGGGGGATCCTCTGGGGCAGGAGGAATCGTTTGACCTCTTCGAAGACCTCCCGCCCCTTTTCAGACCTCCCCTCATCAAACGATCTCTTCTCGATCACTGAAATCTGATCTTTCAGATCTATGGTCATATGATCGAAGGCCTCGCCCAATCTTCTCGCTTCTTTCGAACCGTCTCCTTCGATCTTCGAGTCGAGGTCTCCTCTTCTTATCCCCTCAAAGGCCCTCGCGACCGCGTCGAACATCAGCACCACGCCGCTCCTGCCAGCCCGAAATCCTACCAAGCCCGCCAGAAGGGCGGAGATCCCAGCCACAGCCGCAAGAGGCCAGATTGCTGGCCACCCTGCCCCCTTCTCCTCGCCGTCCTGAAGACCCGCTGGCGTGATCATCGCTCCTCGTCCTCGATCTTTCAGGGCCTCGCCGCTTTCCAGGGCTAAAATCTCGGTCTGCCCCGATATCCGCCGGAAGAGCTGGTCATACTGAGAAGCCTTTGCAGCGACCAGTTCTTGGTCTCCTGAGGTCATTCCCAGGCTCCATCCTACGGAGGGGAGGGGGGCGTAGGCTATCACGATGCTGCCCTTGCTGAGACGAACGAACGAGCTCCCGTTCTCTCCCCGGACCATGGCCTCAGCCAGCTCGGCGAGCTCCGGGTTTTTCGAGTCGAGGAGGCTTCCAGGAGCCAGGATCTCCTCCCAGAGAAAAGCTTCGGGAACTTCGGGTTTCATCACCGCGGCCCCCTGACCGTCCAAGATGAAGGGGTAACCAGAGATGTTGGCGAGATCGGAGTCGATCTCGGCGAGGGATACGTCCATCCCCACCACTCCCGTCAGATTCCCCTCGACCGATATCGGGGTCGCGCAGGTAATGGCCAGACTTCCAGTGCTCTGGTTCATGTAAGGCTTGGTCCATATCGTCTCCTTCGCTCTCGCTGCCTCCAGGTACCAGGGCCGTTCTCGGTGGTCGAAGGGAGCGATCAATCGGAGGGTCTCGGTTACGTCCGGCCAGAGGACCAGAACACCATTGGAGGTTCCTATGTACCCGAGCTCCGAAACATCCTCTTCCTGTACCATGATCCTCAATATCCGGGCGGGCCCCGAGAGGGATATAAGGGTCTCTCTCATGCCTTCGGAGAGGTCTTCCCCTCCATCGGGCGCGACCCATACACCGGCGGCTAAAGCCTCTGCCAGACCTTCCGCCGTATCGCTGCCGTTTTCGCTGGAGATGGCGTCTTTATCCCCGATCTCAAAGATGGAGACGGCATCGGTCGGGACCAGCGACACCTGCGCCGCCAGCAAGATCAGCGCCAGAAGCCCTAAGCTCAGCCCGTTGAAGCTCGAAATCTTGGCCATTTTTCTCAGGTATCCTCATCACTTCGGCTCCAGCTGGAACCGCGTCCAAAGTCGATCTTTGGGTTTTCCCCCCACTTTCCCGTGGTTATTCTTCGGCTTTGAGACCGAGACTGCTAAGCAGGTGTTTGTCTTCAAAGGGTATAAACCTAATTTCGTTGGGTGTTTTTTTCGCTTTATACCGGATACCAGGACCTATATGAGATCTTCTAAAGATCCGATACGAGATCTTCTGCAGGTCCAGGCGGGACCGGCCATCAGAGCTGATACCGGCCTGAAACCCAAGCCTGACTACCCGGAGACGAATCCGCTCAACTCAGCGTTATTGATGACGGCATCAGACCACCAACTCGGAAACTACTTATTAGTACGGGCTCTTTTTAGGTCTCGTGGACGGTTCATACGCGTTTCTGGCGGATCTGAGACGGCTTTTGGGTGTATACAGGCGGTTTGAGCTGTCCCTATTCCTGCTCAACGCCGCCATAATCGCGAGCCTGATCTACATAGCCGCCCTCTTCTTTGGGATTCCCGCCTTCTTTCGGTTTTACTGGCAGGACTCGATCTTCGCCGCAGCTCCGGCCATCTTATCCTCAATCCTTGGCATGTTGGGCGCAAAATTCCTGAGCAGATGGTCGAAATCAGACCTCTTCGCCCACCTTGACGAAAGCCTCTCGGAGAAGACGAAGGCCGCCTACGACAACCGCGGCTCGGACTCGGTGGTGATGCAGAGCCTGGCCGAAGACGTCAAGAGGAGGCTCTCGAAGGTCGGAGCCATCGACCTGATGAACAACCGCCGTCTGAGCTTAGGCGATAGAAGCGTCCCGATCTTCCAGGCCAAGGCGGGAGCGGTGCTCCTCCTCTTCGCCTTCGCCGTGATCTTCAGCCAGAGCCAGGCCGGAGAGGAGATAACGCCTCAGCCTTTCAAGGCTCTGACCGATCTTCGAGACCGGGCCGCAGACCTCTTCGGGGAGGAAGAGCTGCCGGAGGTGGGTGCCTCATCCGCGGGGATCTCGGGTGAGATCTACGGGAAACCCTCTCTTGCGGTCCTGGAAGAGGTGAATTTGGAGCTGGTATTATATCCCGGCTCCGCGGCGGGGTTCAGGTCCAGGGAGACAGAGTCCATGGACCGATTATTCCAGACCTCCGAGGCTGGCGAGGGGGTGGCGGTGCCCACAGACCTTTACATCGAGAGCCTCCCGCCCCAGCACCGGGAGATAATCAAAAGGTATTTCGAGAACCTGGCAACAGGCTGATGAGAACGGAATGGTAACCTGAAAAAAAGAGCTTAGATCTCACCGAGGACGGACAGATGAGAGACGATCTGATTAACGTTTATAAGGACGCGCCGGCCATCTTTGAGACGATCAAGGGCGAGATCGGCAAAGTGGTAGTGGGCCAGAAGTCGGTGGTGGAGCAGATTCTGGTGGGAATTCTGGCCGGAGGCCATACCCTCCTGGAGAGTAACCCGGGCCTCGGAAAGACCCTTCTCGTCAAGACGATAGCCAGCACCACCGGCCTCAACTTCAGCAGGATTCAGTGTACTCCGGACCTGATGCCCGCAGATATCACCGGAACCACTCTGATCGAGGAGGTGGAGGGGAGCAAGGTTTTCAGGTTTGAGGAGGGACCGATCTTCGCTAACATCGTTCTGGCCGACGAGATCAACAGGGCCTCGCCCAGGACCCAGAGCGCGATGCTGGAGGCGATGCAGGAGAAGCAGGTCACTGTGGGCAAGAACACCTACAGGCTGGAGGAGCCCTTCTTCGTCCTCGCGACCCAAAACCCCATCGAGATGGAGGGGACGTTTCCCCTGCCCGAGGCCCAGCTCGACCGTTTCCTCTTGAAGGTCTTCATCGACTACCCTAACCAGGAGGAGGAGTACGAGATCATGGAGAGGTACACGGGCCATGCAGAGCCGAAGGTGGAGAGGGTGATCACCCGAAGGGAGCTATTGTCCCTCCAGCAGCTGACCAGGGACGTTCCCATATCCGACGACCTGAAGAGGGCGGCGATAAAGGCCGTCATCTCCACTCGGAGCTGGGAGGGGGTCGAGTACGGCGTGAGCCCACGGGCCTCCATCGGCCTTATCCTCGCCTCCAAGGCCCGGGCGCTCCTCAACGGCAGAGACTACGTCAGCCGTGAAGACCTGGAGACGATGGCCCGCCCCATCTTGAGGCACAGGATCATCCTCACCTTCGACTCCGAGAGAAGGGGCGTCACCACCGACCAGGTGATATCAGACATTCTGAAGTCGATCTGAGGCCCGCAGATGGATACCGAGTTTCTCGCTGAGCTTGACCGTTTCACCCTTCTTGTAAGAAAGAGGGTATCGACCGCCTACACCGGGGCTCGGAGGTCGGTGAAGGTGGGCCGAGGGATCAGCCCCGTCGGCTACCGGGAGTACCGGAAAGGGGACGACTTCAAGTTCGTCGACTGGAAGGTCTACGCAAGGACCGAGAAGCTCTACGTCCGGGAGCACGAGGAGGAGAGGAGCCTTGCCGTCCACCTGCTTTTAGACGCAAGCTCCAGCATGGCCTTCGGCGAGAAGTTCGCCTTCGCCTCGATGGTCTCGATGGGGTTCGCCTACATGGCGATAAAAGAGAACGAGAAGTTCTCGATATCCAAGTTCGGGGAGATGCTGGAGCCCGGTGAGACGAGAGGTGGGAGGAGAAATCTATTCCGGGCGATGGAGGACCTCGACCGGACGGCTCCCTCAGGGGGGACGGACTTCAAAAGGACGGCGGAGCAGTTCGACCTCACCATCAGGTCGACGAGCCTGGTGGTGGTGATCTCGGACTTTCTCGACGACGTTGAGAGCCTCGTCGCCGGTATCTACAAGCTCTCGGTCCACGACCTGATCCTGATCCAGGTCCTGGACCCAGCGGAGGCGGACCTCGACTTCGAGGGGGACCTTCGGTTCATCGACATGGAGTCGAAGGAAGCGGTGATGACGAGGGTTACGCCGAAGGTGAGAGACGAGTACAGATCAAAGATGAAAGAGCACGACGGGAGGATCAGAGAGACCTGCAACGCCGTCGGAGCCGACTTCTTCACCTACACCACTGCAAAGCCCATCTTCGAGGTATTCAGCGACGTCAACAGCCGGGCCAAGGTCTGGAGGGCCTGATCGAAATGAAGCTCGGATACGGCGCAGGTTCCGTAAACCTGGAAGTCGAGGGGGACGAGAGGTTCGAGCTGGTTTTGCCAAACGAGCTATCCGGAGCCGAAGACGAGGCGGCCGAGATCGAGAAGTCTCTCGACGATCCCATCGGCCCCGCCCTCCAGGATTTCGATGGACGGAAAAGGGCTGCCATCATGGCAAGCGACGTAACCCGGCCTGCGCCCACCTCCAAGATGCTGCCGCCCCTGGTGAAAAGGCTCGAAGAGATCGGTGTATCCGAGATCCTCGTCGTCTTCGGCCTGGGGACCCATCGGAGGATGACCTCCGAGGAAGAGAAAAGGCTCCTCGGAGGCTCTGCTGACCTCCCCCACATCCAGCACGACAAAGATCGGTGCGTCGGCCTTGGCGAGACGAGCCGGGGAACTCCCGTCGAGATACTGGAGGAGGTGGCGGCCAGCGACCTCAAGATCGGGACCGGAAACATCGAGTACCACTACTACGCCGGCTACAGCGGCGGCGCCAAGGCGATCCTTCCCGGCGTCAGCTCGGAAAATTCGGTCAACAAAAACCACGCCATGATGGTCGACCCCCGGTCGAAGTCCGGGCGGCTCGACGGCCCCGTCCGGCTGGACATGGAGGAGGCGGCAAAGATCGCGGGCCTCGACTTCATTTTAAACGTAGTCCTCAACAGCCGAAAGGAGATCGTCCGGGCCGTGGCAGGAGACCACGTCAAAGCCCATAGGGTCGGCGCCAAGGTCGTCGACGAGATGTACCGCAAAGTCGTCAAGCCGGCCGAGATCGTCGTCACCTGCGCCGGGGGCCGTCCCAAAGACATCAACCTCTTCCAGGCTCAGAAGGCGATGGAAAACGCCAAGGAGGCGGTCCTCCCCGGTGGCAGCCTTATCCTTCTCGCCGAGTGCGCCGAGGGGCTCGGTCATCCCGTCTTCGAGCGGTGGGCTAGGGAGGCAAAATGCGCCGAGGATTGCGTCGAGCGGTTCGGAAGGGAGTACGAGTTCGGCGGCCACAAGGCAGCCCTGATCGCGAGGGAGTCCCTTGAAAAGGACCTGATCCTCGTCTCCTCCATGAGGCCCGAGCTGGCGGAGATGTGCTTCTTCCGGCATGCAAAAAGCCTCGAAGAGGCTCTCGCCATGGCGCGAAAGAGGCAGGGGCAGGACGCGAGGACGATCGTGATGCCCCACGGGAATTTGACGCTGGCGACGAGACGGTAAACTCGATGTTTTTCATCAGAAGTTAAACAGCGCGGCAAGCTGCGAGGTGTGCTGTTTCTCATGAAAAAAAAATCAAAAATAATATATCAATCTACCTTACGTCCCCCCATATCCATCCCATCGACGGGCAATATCTACTTTTCCAATGACTCACATACACCTTAACCTGGTCAAACTGGCAGCGGCGCACCCCACAGCAGAGCTGCGGGGTATTCGATAAAAAATTATCCGTATCGTGAAAGGCTTTCGAATATCTTCATTGATTCCCCCAACGAGTTCGAGTTCACTGCCGATGGGGTATTTCGTAGGTCACTACCACCATTGTGTCCCGACTGGGGGACGCATATGGTTCACAACGGCTTCAACACTCGCCGTAAAGATAATCTTGGAATGGTCAGAGTAGGTCGCCATCTCTGTCCTGCTTGCCGAAAAACCGTCACTGTGGACAGCGGCTTCTGGGATAATCTCACTGGTCAGCTCTTCGTTCTCTCAGAGATTCCACCAAGATAAAAGCCTCTTTTTTCATGCCTTGGCGTCGATAAAATAGAAGAGGGGGAGATCCGCCGGCGAATCTCGCCGGCTAAGAGATCTCCTCACAGCTCATCCCAGAGATGCAGCCGTAGCTGTAGTATTCGAGGTCCCAGTCCGGTGGCACCCATCCCGGCGGCACCTCCGGCACCTCTCCCTCGAAGGGGCCGATCGACACCACAGAGCTGACAGTGACCTGGTCAAGCTCCTGGCCGTCGATGGTGTAGGGATCTACCCTCGCCACGTTTACGTAACGACCGTCGTACCTCGCCTCCACCAGGTAGTCGATGCTCCTCAGCTCGCCGGGCGCAAGGTCGGTGACTACCCAGGATATATGGCCGGTCGACTCGTCGTATTCAGACGGCATCGCCGACGACCCTAGGAGCTTCATCCCGCCGGGGATCTCGTCGTCGATCCGGGCCACCACGGGCTTTTCTGCCTGGTTCTGGACCGAGAGCTTGTAGGTGACGACGTTCTGCAGGACAGGATCAACGGCAGCGGTCTTGCTGGCGAAGATCTCGCTCGGGCAGCAGGAAAGCCAGCTTGGGTCCAGGATCGAGAAGTTGGTGGCGGAAAGGGTCAGGTTCTCGCCGTGTTGGGCGGTCGCCTTCACCACGTTCACCAGGTGGCCTTGGTAATCGGTGACGTTGAGGACGAGGTCGATGGTGAGGACGTCTCCCACCGGCAGGCTCAGTATATCCCACATGACCCTCTCAGAGGTTGTCTCGGCTGGGTTTGGCCTCAGGGAGGCGCTCAGAAACTCCGTCCCCTGGGGGAGGGTGTCCTCGATCGATATGGTGTCCAATACTACGTTGCCGTCGTTGGTGACGGTGATGGTGTAATCTACGAGGCTCGAATCAGTGCGGGCGCTGCCGGTCTTGGCCACCGAGAGGTGGGGCCGATCGTACTTGGGAACGCCGGTCAGGACCAGCTTTCTCGCCACGGAGTAGTCGCCGGAGTAGATATCGTCGAAGTCGATCATCGCCTCTGTGCCGGTACCGTTATCGGAGGCGTCGGCGAGGATAATCCGATACCGGGCCGTCCCCGAGAAGTCCGCCTCGGTGGAGAGGTCGTTCAACCCCCTGAAGATCGACTCCTTATCCAGCCGGTCGATGGAGGTGTACTCCTCGCCGATGTAGCTGACCCCCTTGTTCTTGGAATACATCCCCTCCTTCCACTTCAGCGATGAGTTGACCGAAACGTCGTCGGTGAGCCCCTGGCTCGTGGGACCGCTGACGAGGCTTATGTCTTTGGCCATGTAGTTTGTAATGGCACTGATCTGTCCCTCGTAGTCGTAGGAGCCGGAGCCATGCTCGTAGCTTCGCTGGCTATCGCCGACCCGCCGGTCGGAGGCGACAAACCCATCGCCTGAGGATGAGGCCTCGTACTCGACGTTCTCGCCATACTCGTCCACCTTATCGTATACTCTAAAGGTTCCGACGTAGTTCTCGTCCAGCTCGAAGATCGGCGTATCCCGGGCGGTGTCGTTGGGGTCGGACTTCTTGAGGGCGCCCACGTGGCCCATCCCCGAGAACTCCGTCTCAAACTCCATGACCGAGCCGTTCTCGTCCAGGTCGAACCTGCTCACCCGGTCGATGTAGTCGGCGTACCGGTAGGACTCGGTCAACGAGGCCCCTGTGGCCCGGTTCTTCGCCTTAGCCTCCTCAGTCCATTTCGAGGAGTAGGTCACAGTCCTGTTGTTGTAGAGGCCTAGGGTCGTCGTCTTGTAGGTGGCGGCCATGTCTTTCTCCATGGAGATCGACTTGTTCTCGGTCCTCATGTGGACAACCTCCTCGCTCTCGTAGCTGCCGCTGCCGTGCTCCCGGGTCGCAAGCTCAGTTCCGAGGTCGCGGACGAGCACGGTCTCGGTTGCACCGTTCAAAAATGACCCGGTTTTATTAGTGACTTCGACGCTGTTGACTAGGAGATAGTCGGGCGGTGCCGTGTTGTAGTCGTTGGCCACGTTGACGAACCCCTCGCCCTCAACGCCATGTTCCATGTCGAAGGTGAAGTCCTGCTTTGGTATCCTCACTACCAGGGTGATGTAGAGACAGTTGTTATTGGCCGGAATGGTCAAGCCGTCCCAACTCTGCCAGCGATCGCCCAGAGATGTGGGCCAGGGATCGGCACTGACGAGCTCGACGTCTCTGTTGAAGGTATCGTTGACGGTAAATATCTCACTCGAGTTACAGACCTTGATGGTATAGGCCACCTCCTCGCCGCGCCCGACGACCGTCCTGTTGGCGACCTTTTCCACCGTCGTTACGTTCTCGCTTATGTCCACCGAGGCGTCGTCCTCGGCTGAGATGGGTGCGTCCATCTCGTCCGTACCCTCGACGGTGGCGTTGTTGAGGATCGGTCCCGGCAGGTCTGAAGATTGGGCGGTGTATTCTCCCGTCGCCGTGGCGGTCTCGTTCGGAGCGAGGACGGTCTTGCTGAGGTTGAGGTACCGGTCGATCTTGTCGTCGAAGAGGGTCAGGTTGCTGATGGTGGTGGTGCCGACGTTCGTCACGACGTAGGTGTAGGTGACGACGTCTCCCACGCCGACGACGGTCTTGTCGGGGGTCTTGACCAGGACGATCTCCGAGTAGTAGAGGGGTACCGTGGCGGTGTCGATGTCCTTCACCTCGCCGCCCTGGGGGTCGGTTCCTGTCACCGTGGCGTTGTTGAGGATCGGTCCCGGCAGATCTCCGGAGAGGACGGTGTACAGCGCCGTCCCCTCGGCAAACTCGCCGGGTTTGAGGACGGTCCTGTTCAGGCTCACGAACTTGTTGATCTTGTCGTCGAAGAGGGTCAGGTTGGTTATAGTGGTGGCCCCGGTGTTCTCCACGAGGTAGGTGTAGAGGACGTTCGTTCCGACGGTCGCCATCGTCGGCGATGGCGTCTTCGTCAGCTTGAGGTCCGACCGATAGGTGATGGTCACGTCGGCGCAGTCAGAGTCCGAGACTTGGCCCGCCTCATAGGTGCCGATGGCGGTGACGCAGTTTTGGACCGTGAAGACGACCTCCCTGGCTATCCCTGGGGTTCTCCTGTACTCTCTGTTGACGAGGTTGCCCCTGGGGTCGAAGGTATCGATCAGGGTATCGCCGGTCTCGTAGCTTGTCACCGTATAGACCTTGTAGCCTGCAGAGGGCAAATTATAGTCTATCCTGAGCCCTTCCATCCCGTCTCTGGAGAGGTAGCTGTCGGAGACGAGAACGCCACCGGGCCCGTACTCCGATGTGAGGACCGCGTTCAGTTCCGGGTTGATGTACTCCGAGAACTCCAGGTTCCCCTCGCCGTCCTCGAAGAGAACAAGGCTCTCTCCTGTGATGGGGTTGGTGTAGTTGAGGATCGAATAGCCCGCGCCCACAGCAACCAGTGGAGTCTCGACCTTCAGATCCGCAGCGTCTTTGTCGAAGCGACTCCTCAGCTCGATCATCTTCTTCAGCTCGACCTCTAGCCGGACCCTCATCCATTCGAGCTCCTGAAGCTTCTCCGGCGTAACCGAGCCAGCCTGCTGGATCCGGAGCACCTCATCTTCTGAAGATCCGAGGACCGTCAGCATGCCATCTGTCGAGCTGGGGGCCACGATGTCCTCGTCTATGTGGGCGACGAGGAGGATCTGAGTGGAGTTGCCGGGGCCCAAAACGGTCAGATGGCTCTCCCAGACGACGGTCCAGGTACCATTGGCGTTCTCGACGACGCTGTCGGGCGCCGGATTGGCTGAGACGTAGCTCATGCCGGTGGGGATTGTGTCGATCACCTCGAGGTCCAGGGGGACCTTGCCAGTGTTCGTCACCGTGATGGTGAAGGTCACGTTGGTACACGGACCTCCTGCCTTCGGAGAGGCGGTCTTGGTGACCATTATATCCGGCACCACCTCTGTGACGTTGACGCTGTCGCTGTCATAGCAGCCGTTCTCGTCGGTGACGGCGATCACGTAGGTGCCGGGGGAGCTGACGGACAAGTTCTCATCTCCGTCCTTGTTGATAATTATGCCCTGGTCCGTCCAGGTGTAGGAGTATTTCGGAGTTCCACCGGTGACGGTGGGGCTCAGATCCACCGAGGCGTCGAAGCCGTAAAGGTACCTGTCAGGACCGGCGTCGACCGTCGGGCTCTGATGGACTGTGACCTCTTTGTAGCAGATGTCGGTGCAACCGCCCGCGCCGGTCACCGAAACGCTGAAATTGACCGTTCCCGGCCCCCCGGCATTCCATGTTATGGCACTGGTGGCCGATCCCGATGTGATGGTGGCCGGACCGCTGACGACAGACCATGAGTAGCTGACGTATCCCGAAGTCGTATTGGCACCGTTCTCCTCAGAATAAGAACAGACACCCGGTAAAGCGGTTATGGTGCAGTCGGGAAGGCTGTAAACCTCAACCGTCCTGTAACAGGTGTTGGAGCAACCGTTGCCGTCGGTCACCGAAACGCTGAAGTTGACCGATCCTGGCCCTCCGGCATTCCATGTGATGGCACTGGTGGCCGATCCCGATATGATGGTGGCCGGACCGCTGACGACAGACCACGAATAGTCGGAGTAGCCCGAAGT